>NZ_ACJX03000001.1:0-552500 GCF_000160455.2 Acetomicrobium hydrogeniformans ATCC BAA-1850
TGGCCTTTATCCTCGTTATGACCCTTCTTCCGCCTTCAAGTTTCACGGCGTCCATGTCGGCTTCCTTTAAAAACCTTCCTGCGTTATACACGGCGTCTTCGTCGGATATCTGGTATGACATGAAGGGCATATCGCCTATGCAAAAAGTATTAGGAGCACCTCTTCGTACTGCCTTACAGCAGGTGATGCATTCTTCCATCGTCACAGGTACGGTTCCCTTGTAGCCAAGCAATACCATCCCTAAGCTGTCTCCTACGAGTATCATGTCCATCCCTGCCTGTTCGGCAAAGGATGCCGTGGGAAAGTCATAAGCAGTTATCCATGCTACGGGCTCTCCCTTTTCCTTCATCTTCATGAAGTCGAGACGTGATTTCTTTGACATGTAGATCCCGCCTTTCGTGCGTTTGTGGTTTTATTTACGTGCTTCATGGTTTTTAATTGAAAATTTAATGAATGCACTCCAAAAAATTGATGTCAAATAAAATGATTGTGCCGATATACGCTACAATGTTTCTCTATATGCTACGTCTATAGCATAGCATGAAAATATTTATTTTGTCAACAGCAAGATGTAAAAATATATCTTTCTGGTTTCATAGTAAAGTGATCTTTTAGGGTGGTTGGTTCTTACAAACAACAATCATTTAGGTACTTCAACTGTTTTAAATTGTTCTAGCAATTTATCAGGGTTTACTCTCATAAAACCACATAATAGTGATAGACCTTGGAGGCTAGCCATAAACCCATTATTGAAGTCGGAATGACGTTTTCGAGAAACTACGGCATACCCGTAATCCCAAGCAGTGCGATCAAGGGCTCCCTGGCACATTATCTTAAAAATAACGGCTTATTGGGCGAGCATTTTAAAGACCTTTTTGGCGAAGACACAAAAGAAAGCGAAGATTCCGAAAACGTGCGAGGATGCCTGATATTCCTGGAGGCCATACCAAAAAGCGACTTAAAGTTCGGCGTTGACATAGTAAACAACCACTTTAAGCCATATTACATGAACTCCGACTACCCTCCGAACGATTGGTACAACCCCGTCCCCGTTACGTACATAACGATCTCGGAAGGAACATTCAGATTTACGCTATTAAAAGACAATACGCAAAATACGCTTCCCAACGAAATTTTTGCCGATGTATCAAAACACCTAAAGCAGATGCTCAGCGAATCAGGCATTGGCGCTAAGACCAATTACGGTTACGGCAGGTTCAAAAGTTCCGGGGTCGGATCTTGAATCTTGAATTTTAATTTAACAGGTTAACATAAAAAGGATTTTAGGTTTCACAAATGCCACCGAGATCAGCGCCTGTTGAGGGCGGGCTCAATGGTATTTGTATGTTTATCAAATATACGATGCGTACAATAGGGGTTAATCAATAACAGTAGGGTTTAATATTTTAAATTAATCATTCTAGGATTTGGCTCTAAGGACAACTTCGGCTGCGGCATAAAGTTTAGATTTGTCGGTGACGGAGCAGGTCAACTTTTCGTCAGAAAATGACAAGCCGAATTTGCGGCGCAATAGTCTTATAAGCACATCTTGCTTGCCCTTTATTCGTCATTCAAGATCCGTCCCTAGAACTAGAAATGCCAATATTGTAAAAGAGTGGAATAAAATTCTTCAATGTCTTTTAGATTATTTCCGAGTATGGATTTTAAGATATTTAAGTCGAGCGCTTGGTAATTATAGACCGCTATATTTCGAAACCCTGTCATTTTGAGCATTCTTGAGGCAAGCTCTGCGCCTATTACTCCCCTTTCCTTTAAGATGACGAAGTTATCTCTGACGCTTTCGGGAAGGCCTAAATACTCCGATGCCACAGCGTGGGCCGCCAGGTCTATGCAGGCTTGAATTGCACGCTGCAGGTTAAGGACGAATATATCCTGCTTATCAATATCATCAAGGCTTTCGGGATCAAGCCCCGTAACGTCACGGATTCTGTCAAGACACCTTTGTATAGTAGCAACCTTCGCCAAAACTATGTCCTTGTCAGGCATAAAGCCGCCTCCTTAGGATGTTTTCTTCAATTTCCCTGCGGCAATACTTTAAGTCGTCATACTCATTTACCGTAGAAACAAAAAACTGCTCGTAAGCTCCTTTTTCAGCATGCAATAAGATGCCCGTTTTTAACGCCTGCATCTTCATCACCGGACCGACGCTATCAAGGACTACAAGGTCTACGTCTACTCCAACTAACTCAGTGAGCTGTTCTTTCAAGTCTAAGACTTGCTTGACATTAAAGCGCCTTCCAAAAAGCACGGCAATATCCACATCGCTATCTGGCCTAGCTGTCCCCATAGCGTAAGAGCCAATCAGAAAGGCCAGTTTTATGTCTTGCATGGCAAAAAAGTCGCGTAGTTTCGCTTCAATTTCCTTTTTGTTTTCTTTTTTCATAATGACCGCCTTCCTTTTTCGACACGAAAAGGACATTATAAATTAAAGTCTTGCTCGTGTTTGCAAAAATATTATAACAGCTCAAGCAGCTTTAAAACCTCGTAAATGCCTTGGGGGCTAGCTTAAAGCGATTGTTAAAAGCTGCTCATATATCTAAAAACGAGCCTATCCCCCTCCGGCCTGTTTTCCGCATCGTCTTCGAAATAGTAATTCACAATGTAGGTGCTCGACCTGTCTCCATACATGATACCGGGGCCAATGCCGAAGACTTTCTCACGCGAATCTGGTACGCCTACTCCATCAATTCAAGATTAAAGATCCGACCCCAGAACCCGTACTATTATCAATTTGAGGTACTCACTACTCACTGGACCACTGGGTGGCGAAAATAAGGTGGTCGGTCCGGTGGTTTTATGAAACGTTTCCTGTTTCAAGGTGCCGACTGGGGACGAGCTGATGCAAAACTGGAGAAAAAGGGCTTGCAAAAAACAGCTTGATCCCTATGCCGATCGATTCAAAATTCTTTACCTTCTCATCGATATCATCGACGGCTATGCGGATGTGATGGATCTTTTCGAAAGGATATGTCATCTTTCTTCTCTCTCCTGTAATTAGTTAATGTATAGATTGAGCATTGCTTGCCGATGGGCAAATATCCCTCATGTTGCATTCGTTACAAAGTGGCTTCTTCGGCTTACACCACTTTCGCCCGATTTCCCAGCAGGAGAAATCAAAAATACCTGGGAACTGTGGGTAGAGAGCCCTTGCTTTATAAACGACCTGCTCTACGGTCGGGTCTGGATTACAAAAACCCAGTCGTGCGAAGACCCTCTTGACATGAACATCTGCGGAAATGTCTATGGAATAATAATCAGCAAATGGAACCTTGAACTCTCGGGCCAGAATGTTTGCCGCCATACTTGCTATTTTGGGCCCGATTCCATCGAACTCAAGAAACCGATAAATTACTTCCGCACTTGACGGTTTCCCCTTCCATATCAGGGAAGCATCGCCGCCATAAACATCTCTGATGCGGGTGATTCCTAAATAAAACAGTCTGCTCATTATGTCCACGAAACGATGGAGAGCCTCCGGTTCTGACATTAACCTATGGATTTCCAAAAGAGAAAGACCTGAAAGTGCTTGAAATGAATAGTCTCCGATTTTCTTATGGATAAGATAGGGAATCAACCATGCCCGCTCCGACTTAATCTGCCTGTCCATGATGCAGGCAAGAACGAAAAAATGAGGATGTTCATCAATATCGTTAAGCAGTTCATCCGCTTCAGGAACTTTTGTAAAAGCGTTAAACTCTTTTTGAGCATGGAACATTTCCTGTCCCAGACCCAAAAGACGATCGCGGATAAGTATTCCTTTGGCACCCAAATCTTGAGAGGTCGAAAAACTATCGTCCGGCGAAGTTGAGCCTTCATTGCCTTTTCCGCCTATCTTCTTTAAATTACCTAAAAGTTTTTTGACACTCAAATCAAACCACTCCTATTCATAGGACCTGTAGTTAGGGGAAATCGCGGAATCGATTCTATAATTTTTCTGCCTTCTGTTCGCTGTTCGTCCAAGTGGATCAGCTCCCAGTAGTGAGCAAATTATTGAGCATCTTTTGGTCAACTATCCCACTTTCTCTTTATATCAGACCACTTCAAACTCAATTTCCTTGTGCTTTTGTTGTGGATTTCAAAACCATAATATGCCGCTCGTTCCTTCATTCCAGAAAGAGCTCAACATTGTATCGGTGCTTGATATCCTGAACTCTATAGAGCAACGTGCTAAATCAAAAACCTCTTGATCTTTCAGAAATCACTCCTGCTCAAAATAAAACCTAGCATTCAGACATAAACCAAGGTTTGTTCGCCACCCATGAAAAATGAAGCAAATTGACTCGAATTGAATGAGAAAACAGTCCAATATATCTTGTTTAAAGATTCTAATTCACAAGGTTTCAAACCACTTTTTGATGCGCATGGCCATCAAATGCCTACGCTCTTCAAGAAAACTTTCGTAGTCTGGTACTTCTCCATCAAGCATCGATTCCGGGATGCAGTTCAAAGTTCATTCGACGTCCAAAGGGATGTCTTTTTCTTTGGCGTACTCTTCTATAGTTCTAGTACGACCTTCCTTATACTCCTTGACAGCTTCTTCAGCTAAGGCGTCAAAAGGACTCACCGCAGGGGCTATCTGCAATCGGTTACTTTGCGGATCATACTTGAAGAACAACGTGTCGCCCGCTTTTACTCCCAAGGCCTTTCTCATGCTCCTGGGCAAAGTAATGCGACCTTTGTCGTCTATTCTTACAGCCACTTCTTTTGTGTCAGCCATCTTCTACCCCCCTTAGTGGGAAAATCCCACTAATTGATGGTTTAATTATATACAACGGACTCTGCCTGTCAAGTAAAAAACTTTGGGGTCAAGTCTTTAGTTTTGAATTTTATGTTTACAGCATGCCATTTTAACGATATGCTATGGTGTAATACATTATTATACTTTACTGCTATATTATTATGGAGAATGTGTTTCCTTGGTTTCGAGTTATAATAAAATAAAAAAAGCAACCAGTTTAGATCTCATATGGGATTTGGCACGTGCAACTAAAACAAACAGAGGGATTATACTTCGTAGAAGAATTAAGGCTGGATATCCGTTAAAATCAAATAAGGAAGCCTTAACTTTTTGGGAGGGCGTTAAAAATAATGAGGAAATTAAACTATGATGAGTATATAGAAAAAATGCGAAAGCAGTCCCTGCACTTGCATGTAGCAAGCGATGCCCACAGAGGCAAGCCGTTACGCTTAAGAAAAGCACGTGATCCCGAAGAAAACGTCGTTTTATTTTTGCTGGACTATAACCGTTGGCAGAAGGCTTTGGCCAGCGGGGAGATCGAAAAGCTTGGCCCGCGGAGGTATCGCATGAAATGGACGAAGGAATAAAAAATATCCTTAATGCTTTAAAGAAAGAAAACGACCCACTTCGCAAAGCTCTAGGAGTGGTTGCCTTGCTAACGGAAGCTCTTGAGCCCGAAGGCATAAGGCCAATTTTGGTCGGCGGAGTCGCCCTGGAATTTTACACCTTAGGCGGTTATGCTACAAAGGATATCGACTTAGTGGTAAGCGACAGAGAAAAGGTAAAGATGGTGCTTGGAAACTTGGGATTTATGCATAGGATGGGCGAAAGGCATTGGTATTCCACAGAACTTGATGTCGCTATCGAGATCCCTGACGAGGTCTTGGCCGGTTCGCCGGAAAAATTGACCGTCCTAGAGATTGACGGCAAAAATGTCTACATCATAGGCATAGAAGACCTAATAATCGACCGCCTGTCTGCAGCCAAGTTTTGGCAAAGTTCAAGCGACTTTGAATGGGCCGTCAAAATCATAGCGCTGCATGCAGAAGACATGGATTTCGACTATTTAAAAAAGGCAGCTAAGGAACACGACGTAAAAGACATTTTAAAAGAAGCCTTAAAAGAAAGCAAAGGTCTTAGACCGCTCAAAGATGTGTAGGAACCGGAGATACTGATATGACTTCATTTCGCGCAACATTCATGTGAAGCTGAGTCCCAGTTTTTATTAATAATTCGCATCATAAACTTCTATAGCAATCAACAACACTTGAGACGTTTCAAAGACTTTCGCCGTTGATGAGGCGCCTTAAAACGATTCCAAAGAACAGCGATAACTGCTAGGCTTTATGCTCATGTCACTGTAAATCTTCCGCCAGTTACGATCCTCGGATGTTTTGACAGCTCCTCCGTCTGAGTAGTGCAAATACCCGAGGGTCAGGTCGTTAGTTTTGAATTTCAATATAGTAATTTAATTAAATAGAACGATCACCTTACACTCTATCAATAGGCGTTATTCTATTTAAATACCACAAACGAAATGTGCATAGAAAGTTTATTGAACGCGTACTGAAGACGTAAGCCGCAGGGTCATTAAACCCCACTGATTTAGTTCTTTTGAAAAACGTATTTTAAGATATATGGCATTTTTCGTTTTGCAAAAGAACAAATATATGATAAAATCGTTCTACGACAGAACGAAAAGGAGAATATCATGACCTTGCAAGATTTGCTATCAAAACTGCAAGAAATACAGGCCCGCCTCGTTTTAAACTTGCCGAAGCGTTTGCGACCGTATTTCGACGCCCTTGACCTGTCGGCCAGGGGGTTGCTTGTGCTGGGCCCCAGGGGCGTGGGAAAGACGACGTTAGCGCTGTCAAGGTCGAAGGGAATGCTTTACATCCCAGCGGACAATCCCTTGGTGGCGCCCTTTAAGCTGTGGGATATATGCGAGGCGGCCTTCGGAGCCGGCTACGACGGTGTTATCGTAGACGAAGTGCATTACGCTCGCGAATGGGCCGTGCACCTAAAGGCGCTTTACGACGCCTTCCCCGGCAAAAGGATCTGGGCCACTGACAGCAGCAGTGCATCGCTTGAAAGTGGCGTTTCCGACCTATCGCGCAGGTTCGTTCAAATCAGGGTTCCCCTTCTTTCGTTCAGGGAATTCATCGCCCTAAAACACGATCGCCTCTTTCCCGTGATCGACCCATTCAACCCAGACATACCCTCGGTCCAGGGCGTAATAAATGCCATAAACCCACTGGCGGCCTTCGGGGAATATTTGCGCCAAGGACTTCGACCTTTTTTCCTCGAGGGACATTACGCGGAGAGGTTGAAAAACGTGCTGGACAAAATGGTGTTCTCGGATGTGCCCTTTTGGACGCCACAAATCTCGGAAAACCACCTTCGGCTCATGCAAGCAATAGTTGGCCATCTTGCCATGTCGCCAATTCCTGTAATTAGCGTGGAGTCGCTAACGCGCGAGTGGGGTGTCGGTAAGGTAAAGCTATACGATCTCATTGAAGTAATGATGCGTATATGTCTTATTCGCGTCATCGAAAGAAAAGGCGCGGCTTCCAAGCTTCACCTTCGAGGAGCGAAGCTCTTTTTCTACGACCCGTCGACTTACTATGTCTTAAATGGAAACACGGCAAACGTGCGGGAGGCATTCGTCGCCTGCTCGCTCGAAGAAGCAGGTAGAAGCGTCTTTGCAGCAGATGATGAAAGGATTTGCGACTTTGTCGTCGACGGCGTAACTTTGGAAGTCGGCGGCAAGAGCAAATTGGGCAAAGCCGCAGATTTCGTCGTAAGAGACGGCCTTGACGTGCCCCTGCCTGGCGTGATTCCCATGTGGCTGCTTGGGATGATGTATTAAGTGAAACGGCGAAAACAAGGCCTTGAGTTTGCAAATCAAAACAGGATTTTGTTTAAAACATACTGCCCAAGCACCCTCAAGGCTTCCCCTTTGAAACAAAATTAAACTGCTAAATTAAAATTCAAGATTAAAGACGTGACCCCAATACCCTTATTGCGTTAAAGACAGCTATCAGTGTGACGCCCACGTCTGCAAAGACTGCTGCCCACATGGTGGCTATCCCTAAGGCGCCAAGGGCTAAGACGGCACCTTTGACGCCCAGGGCGATGGCGATGTTTTGCCTGGCTATGCCAAGCGTTCGCTTGGCTATTTTAATGGCGACTGGGACTTTTGACGGTTCGTCCGTCATTATGACCACGTCGGCTGCCTCGATGGCGGCGTCCGACCCCAGTCCTCCCATGGCGATGCCCACATCCGCCCGCGCCAGCACGGGAGCGTCATTTATGCCGTCTCCGACGAAGATGAGCTTTCCCTTCGCGGATTTGCCCGCCATGAGATCCTCCACCTTTTGCACCTTATCCGCGGGAAGCAGCCCGCCGTAGGCCTCGTCGATGCCAAGATGAGAGGCCACGCTTTCAGCTACGGACTTTGCATCACCCGTGAGCATTACGACCTTTTTTACCTTTTGGGCCTTCAGCTCGCTGACGGCTTTGGTTGCGTCTTCCTTGATAGCGTCTCCTATTACGATATAGCCTTTGTATTCGCCGTCGACCGCGACGTGCACCACCGTTGCAGCGTCGACAAGGTCTTCGGCTGATATGGATATGTCAAGCATCTGCATCATCTTGGCGTTTCCCGCCGCAACGAAGCGGCCGTCGACGGTGGCGGTGACGCCCTGCCCAGGGATTTCTTTGACGTTTGAAATGAGTGCGGCATCGACTTCTTTGCCATATGCCCGCCTGATCGAAAGGGAAATGGGATGATTTGAAAAGCTTTCGGCGCAGGCGGCGAACTTTAAAATTTCTTCATTATTATACATGTCTTGTGAGACGACTTCTTGTACCTTGAAAGTCCCTTTGGTGAGCGTGCCGGTTTTGTCGAAGACGGCAACTTCCGCATCGGCCAGCGCTTCCAAGTAGTTGCTTCCCTTCACGAGGATGCCCTTTCTTGCCGCAGCGCCAAGCCCGCCAAAGAAGCTCAAGGGTATGGAGATCACCAGCGCGCAAGGGCATGAAATTACGAGAAAGACCAGTGCCCTATAGATCCAGTCGCCAAATGCCGCGCCTCCAAGCGCTAGAGGCGGGACGACGGCTATGAACGCCGCTCCGCCCACCACGGCAGGCGTATAAAAGCGGGCAAACTTGGTGATGAAGTTCTCATGTTTTGACTTTTTGGCGGAGGCGTTTTCGACTAAATCCAGGATTTTTGATGCCGTCGATTCGCTGAATACCTTTTTGACCCGTGCGACGAGCAGGCCGTTTAAATTGACGGACCCGCTTAGCAGTTCGTCGCCTTCGCGTACAGCTTTGGGCATCGATTCACCGGTCAGAGGCGAGGTATCAAGGCTTGAGCTACCCTCCATGACCACGCAGTCTAAGGGCACCTTCTCTCCCGGTTTTATGACAATGACGTCGCCAATGTTTACTTCGTCGGGATCGACGCGATCTATAACGTTGCCTATTTTAATGTTTGCATAATCGGGGCGTATGTTCATGAGCTCGGCGATGGATCTTCGCGACTTGTCCACTGCTCTGTCTTGAAATAGCATGCCGATCTTGTAAAAAAGCATCACGGCGACAGCTTCGCTGTACTGTCCGATGCAGAAGGCCCCGATCGTGGCAACGCTCATCAGGAAGTTTTCGTCGAAGATCTGCCTGCGCGAGATGTTTCTTGCCGCCCGTAAAATCACGTCGCCGCCGGCTACCGCGTAGGCAGCTAAAAAAAGCAACAGCCGGGCTGTGTTTTCAGCTTCCAGTAATAGGGCAAAAAGGAAAAGCCCCAACCCTATGACTATCTCAGCGATCCTCTTTTGGTGCGGCGAAATAGGCATCGTTAGGCCTTCTTTACCACCACGTCCGGCTCGTATCTTGCAACAATCCCCTGTGCTGCTTTGACGATTTCGTCAAATCTTGAATCGTCACCTTCGATGACCATCTTAGTGGTCATGAAATTTACGGATGCAAAGTTGACGCCCTCCAAAGCTTTGATCTCCCTTTCTATCTTTTCCGCGCAGTTTACGCAGTTTAGTCCCTCGAGCTTAAATGCCCTTTTCATGCCGACGCCTCCTTTTTAGGCTAAACGTTTTTTGGCTTTACAATTGAACGTCTCTTCAACTGTCAAGGCAATTATAGTTGAGTGATCGTTCAACCGTCAAGGTCGTAAGGTCTTTTTTAAGAAAATATCGGCGGAAACGTGCAAGAAACGTCGAAACATGGCGAAAATATCCGCTTTTTCAACGCTCGGGTTAATGATAGAATACAATCGACCGATACTTGCAGGGGCATTACATCTTTTTGATTGACGTTACTAGCTAAATTTTAGTCAATCGGAGGCAAGGGCATGAAAAAGGACGAAATGGTCTGCGACTGCGACGTCATCCACGAGGAGGTGGTCGACGCAGTCAGAAAAAAACTGCCCGACGAAAGGGAGCTTTACGATTTATCGGATTTCTTCAAGGTCCTGGGCGACAGCACGAGGGCAAAAATTATGTGGGCCCTCGATGAAAGCGAGATGTGCGTCTGCGACCTGGCCGTGCTTTTGGGCATGACGAAGTCTGCCGTCTCCCACCAGCTGCGCTCGCTTCGGGAGGCAAACCTCGTAAAAAACAGGCGCGAGGGGAAAAACGTGTTCTACTCCCTCGCCGACGACCACGTCAAACAAATATTCGAGAAGGGCCTCGAACACATCCGCGAGAAAAAAGACTAAATTCCCGAGGTCGGATCTTTAATCTTGAATTTTAAGGTCCCGGGGTCGGATATGACCCCGGTGCTTTTATACGTCCAGCGCCTGTGGCGTAGCTTTGTTTAGGATTCCCTTCGCCCTAACCTTGCATCCAATTGCCTCAAGATGGCATGAAAGCAGGTCTAAAGCTTTTTCTACTTCCGGTGCGTCGGATTCCTGGGCTGCATCGACGAAAAAGAGCGCACTTTTTGTTTCTTGAGTCACGGCGCATAACCTGCTGTCGCGGTGATTCCACAGCCAACAGCAAATCTTTTCCTCGTCGGCATAGACGATGTGGGTGTCTTTGACGGTAATTTCATCATTTGAACCGAGGGGAAGAAATATCTCACCTGTTTTGCCATACCTCAGCGTGAGGTCGCCTCTAAGCTTATGTACATCATAAGCTCCCATGGGAAGCAGCGTCATGACGGAGACACAGTTGTAGCAATCGACCACGCTTGAAACGTTCCAAAGACTTTCGCCCTTGATGACGCGCCTCAAAAGCGCCTCCAAAGAGCAACGGCAGCTGTTGGGTTTAACGCCCATGTCGCTGTAGATCTTCCTCCAGTTTGCGATCCTCGGATGTTTTGACAGCTCCTCTGTTTTAAATAAGCCGTATTCCTGCACGATCCGTGGCAGCTTTGGCTTGAAGGCTTCTACGTAGTCATTTCTTGTCTCTACTACCACGTGAGCATAAAGCCAACCAATATGGGTGCCGGGATAATTTTTCAATATCTCCGGAGCTATTGTGATCTTCATGATTTCCTCCTATTAGAAGTTCGCAGATGAAAGCGGGAATTCTCTTTTAACGGAATCGCTAAGTTTTTGCAACATATACTGTTTCCCCTTGACGATCAAAAGTAATATGGCTACAATGTTATCACAAACAGGAGGTGTTTGAATTGAGGCGCGTTTGCGATTCGTCAATTCGGGTAAGAATAGACAGCGACACAAAAGAGCGAGCATCAAAAGCGCTGGACAGAATGGGCCTTTCGGTCTCTGATGCCGTTCGCTTGCTATTGGTTCGAATAGCCGAAGACGGTCGATTTCCCTTCGATCTAGAGGTGCCAAACGCCAGAACGAGAAAGGCAATGGTCGAGCTTGAACAAGGAGGCGGAATATCCAAAGGTTCCATCGAAGATGCGTTTGCAGATTTAGGGCTCTAAATGTTAGATATTCGATACTCTTCGCAGTTCAAAAAGGACATTCGTCGTATAAAACGGCAGGGCAAAGATTTGGAGAAGTTGCGAGAGGCGATTTCGCTCCTTGCCCAAGGAGAAGCTTTGCCAGCACATTATTTAGATCACTCTTTACGTGGGCAGTGGAATAAGTATCGAGAAATTCATATTGATAACGATTGGCTTCTTATATACAGAAAAACAGCAAAAGAGCTGCTTTTAGTTTCAACAGGTTCACATTCTGAACTTTTTGATCGATAGGAATAAGATCTTTTATCCTCATTCAGGCGTATCGGAACAAACAGTACTACCCTGTTAAACTAAAATTCAAGATTAATGATCCGACCCCTAAATCCCTCCAACTTTTTCGCTACATCTTTTCCGGAAAGGTTAGGCAGTTTGCTCATCAGAAAGAGATATCTCTACGACATCGACAATAACATCGCTTTGCGGGATTTCATCGCCAAATTGCTCGGAAACTTCTATCCACCCTTTTATGGCTTCCTTCACATTCGCAAGCGCTTCTTCGTAGGTATCACCTTCGCTAATACACCCAGGAAGCGAAGGGACATACACAGTATAACCGCCCTCTTCCGCAGGCTCGAAGATAACTTTATAAGCTCGAGTTTTACTCATCATCTCAATACACCTCTTCAATAATACCTAACTGGGGTCACATCTTTAGTTTTGAATCTTGGCATTTTCAGGAACCCCCGTTATACCTTTACCGTTACACCTTTAAAGGTATTCGGCCGGAAAATTCAAGATTAAAGATCCGATCCCAATGCAAGTAATTATTCTAGCTTTTTCTCCTTTTTGGCTTGGGGAGGTTGGAAATACCGGCTTTGTTTAGGTTATCATGAATTTGGAGCTTTAACATCAACGAATAACCTCTGGAATGATATATCTTATCATAGATTTCTCTAAGCTTTTGATCAGATATTTTACCTTTAATTTGGATTTTTTGAGACTCCAGGTTCTCTAAAAAGATATCTTGGGGAATCACTAAGTCTCCATGAGCTAAATCTAAAATACATTCTTCGGTAAAACCAAACCCCTCATTCGGACTAAACCGAATGAATGGATTTTCCGCCCGCCTTTCGCCTGGCTCGTAATATTGCGTCTGAGTAGTTGTGGTTGGAGCAATTATCATAACAGAAGACGTGTCATCAAATGGATCCGGGTTGTCTTTATACTCTCCCAGATAGATAAACCAGCGTCGCTTTGTCTCTTCTATTGAATAAGGATATTGTTCCCAGATAAAGACATCGCCCACATCCATGACAAATCACTGGCAGGAAACTAAGAAATAGCTTTTTTTGCTTCTTCAATATCTTTCATGCCCTTGTAAACCAAAAAATACTCCTCTTCGGGCGTTAATTCATTCTCGCTCTTTTTAGAAAGATCATCAAATTCGTCTTCATATCTCATTGGCATTCTGCCCCTTTCATATTCTATGGCAATATCCCAGGCTTTATTCCAAGCTTTGATCTCCTTGTGAGCATTTGCTATTAGGTTATCAAGATTGACGCCATCCCTTGTATAGTCGTCCAAAATCTCTTCCATTAAATCTATTTCATCGTCAGCAAAATAATCAAGGTTTGGCTTACTTACCGGTTCAACTCTAAATCCTCCGTCAGCCGTCTCGATAAATTTAAACTTTTTAAATCTTAAACAGGAGCGAGAATTGTATAAAATATTTGGAACGGGCCCAAATTTCATAGCATCATATTCCAAGCCAATACATGGAACACCTGTCTTTTTAAGCGAACGAAAATCGAGAAGTGCAAGAAACTTATATATCCAAGTTTGGCGTGGATAATATCCCTTTCGCCTATTAAATTCAAAAGCAAAATAAGCTACAGCATTCTCAAACTTCTGCTTCCTAAAAGGGATCATTTTATTATATCCCCCCTCCCCCATATACAATTACGATTATATTTAAGAGGTAAATCAATAGAAAGTTGGATAGCCAGTGTTAACTTAATTCATCATTACCGAGGTTTATCTCCGGAAGCTTCAATACCCTCATAGTATATCCTCTGCCAACATATATAATTATAATCCAAACAATAATAAGCGAAACCAGTCATCACTGGTTAACCATGCATCTATGCCAAGTTCGTTTCGTCTATTTACTGCCCAAGCAGCTTTAAAACTTCCTCCTTCGATTTGGCGTCAAATATGGCTTCGGCCGCGGCGTCGAGTTTAGCTTCGTCGGTGACGGAGCGGATTATCTTTTCGTCAGAAGACGAAAGGCCAAATTTTCTGCGCAACAGCTTTATAAGCAGATCTTGTTTTCCTTTGATTGTACCTATGATTGTACCTTTAATCTCGCCTCTTTTTTCGCCCTCTATTTTGCCTCTTTCTTCCCCTTGCTTTATCAGCTTTTCTGCAAAAGATGGCATAAGCTCTTCACCTCCAAGTTCTTTTACTATCCGTTGCATGGTGTCTTGGTCTACGTCGAGAGTGTAGAATAAATAAAGGATCAGTATTATCCTTTCTTCTTCGGACAGTTTTATTATAACAGCTATCCTTATGATTCCTTCTATATCATGTAAGGCTACAAGCTTCATCAAAAGGAGACTTGCCATCAAAAAGGGTGTGGACTTTGCTTTTTGTTCTATCTCGTCGTTAGGAATTTGGGTTAGGTCTACTAGTACATAATTGAATTCAGGAATGTAAGGTTTTATGGATTCACCAATATTTTGAAACTGTCCTTGAAAATGAGTCGTAACGTTCCAGCTTGAAGAGCCGTGATAGATGACTACGGGAATTATAGGTGTAAGTGGTACGTTTTTCTTTCTCTGTTCATCCCACGTTACGGTCATATAGCTTAGTATTTGAAGTAAAACTCCGGGATCAGGGTATGACTTGTGTTCAAATACGAAGTAAAGCTGCCCTTTTGTGTCTGATATATAGCATTCTACAGCTATGTCCATGTAGTACTTGTTATAGCCTTTAACTTTCTCGGTGGGGATTAGTTTCATTTCCTTTAAATCTATCTGGCTTGAAATGTCTTTTGGTAGGAACTCCTTTATAAATTGTCTTACGTTTGCTTCATCTGACATTACCCTTTTAAAAAGCCTGTCGTGGGGGTCTTTAGGAGTTAGGTCGTCTTTTAGCAAAGGTGAAACCTCCTTTAAAAGAAATTGGGCAATATAATTTAGTAGCTTAAAATAACATTAATATGCCTGCTAAAAAAGCAAGCCTATATTGCATTACTTGCTAATGATATCACAAAAGAACACCTAAGGTAACTTGATCTTTACTCTAAATTATGTCTTGGGCATTTACATACGAAAGAGACAATTAAGCATTTTTGGCAGCATCGTTAAACTATTAAACTAAAATTCAAGATTAAAGATCCGACCCCGGGGTCATATACTGTCAATCTAATTCCTCCAAAACCTTTAGATCTTCGCTTAACTCTTCAAGATCGTAATGACGCAAGATATCTTCTTCCCCTAAAAGTTTGGAGAACTCCCACTTTGTCATCCCTGCAAGCTCGCGAGCCTTTCCAAAACTTAAAAGACCTTTATCATATAACCTTAAGGCAAGCTCTCTTTTTAGCCGTGCGGGTATCTCTTCTCTAGGAAGTTTTATGGACATGACCAAATCATCGGGTAACTCTAATTCAAATCCAGACATTGTGACACCTCCTCAAGCTTGCTGCTTCAACAGCAAGAGGCCTGATGTTAGTTTAACATTATATCATTCACAAGAATAAAATCACTATCAGGGCCTACCGTTCATTTAGCTGCACCTGGCCTTTCCATCCTTACGTTACTTAGCCTGCTTCCTTTATTACCCCTACTACACGCTCAAGGCTTAGGTGCCGATGATTTGGTTGAGGTACTTTTTAAGGCTTTTGATACTTAAATAAACATGATAACCTGCTTGGCTTAAGATATCTGCCTGCTTCTTATCTTCTTCTAACAAAAGTGCAACCGGCTCGCTGTACCCCTTTTGCACCCCATCTGGCCAGGCAAGGTCTGCTATGGTAAGCACCTCACCATGGGCATCAGCAATCTCATAATATATCTCCGGGTCAGGCAAATGATTTTCTTTAATCCAGTCTATCAACTCCTGAGTATCCCCGCTTATTAGCTGAGTCCTTTCGGAAACAGCCAAAGCTTGCGAATAATCAATCATCGCCGGTATAGCGGCAGAACCAGTTAAAAGCTCATCCAAAAAGCGGTTGGCCGCTTCGGCAAGTAATTTTCGCCTTTCAGCCAAAAAGGCAGTATAATTTTCCATTTTCCAAAGCTGGGGGTCTGCAGGCACCCACTGTGAAGCTAAAGCTCCGGGGAATCTTTTTTCTACCTCTGGCAAATATATTTCAGGTTTGGTATTACTTATTTTAAGATTTGTGTCCTGCGTCAAGAAACAGTAATTGGCTATAGCGTTTACTTCTGCTTTTGAGTAACCGTAATCGTAAAGTAAAGATTTAGGGAAAATATGATGAATCTGCAGCGCATTAAGTTTACCCAGTAAATTGGCCGAAAGAGGCACACCGCTGCCCCAATCCAGAGCATTATAAACTCTGGTAAGTAAATAAACCATAGGATAAAACCTTGCGCCTAAACTCCAACCGGCAAAATTCTCCGGACGAACAGTAAGATCACCGCGAGAAAGCCGCAACTGTTCAATTAAGCGATCAAGGGCTCCGTCAATTGGCTCTAAAACTTTTAAATCTTTGCTTAGCGTACTTTCGGTCGCACCGGCAAAACGCCCCCATAAAAAACTATGTACATACCAATACAAAAGACGGTCGCGTTCGCGAGCATCACTTATTTTGCCGCCGTGCAGGGACAAATACCTGGCCATTACTGGAAAAGCATAGCGCCCGCCTAAAACACGGTCGTGGTCTAAACCAAGCCTGCCAGAAATCATATTCAATAAATAGTTACTGTTATTTCTGGCCTCAGCCAAACCTTTTTGAAAATCAGCAGCACTTACATTTTCCAGAGCATCAAAGAAAGCTTCGCCGGTAAGTATAGCATTGGCATTACGCAGCAGCCACTCTAAGCTAAAATTAAAACCCGCTTTATTCCATTGCGCTAAATAATCGCGCATCGTTTTTCTGGCTTCGGGCCAAAGAGTACAAATTTTTGCCAGGGCCAGGTCGCCTTTGGATAATTTAGTCCCGCCGCTATTTACCATATTAAAAATATCAACCACTATCTCAATGGTTTTATCTTCACCGGTAACCTCTTCCACATGCAAATCGATTTCTTTGATATTTTCAACAGCATTCAGTCGCCCAATGTAAGTCTTCATTTTGTCGTCTAATAAGTCTGAAGCACCACTTATGCGTTCCAAAAAACTAATAATACCTTTTTGCATAATTTCTGTAACATTTACCCATAAAGGATTACCCTGCATCTTTATAGGCATATAAAACTCAAAAATTTCTTCTTCCAGATTAAAATATAAATCTAAAAAGACTTGAGCATTCCCTTCGAAAAATGCCGGTGGTTTACCCCGAATAATTCCATACAAAGTAGTGACTCGCTGCTGCCCATCCAGCAAAAGCTTAACAATACCAGGCGATAAACCATCGCTGCCCCTATAGGCGGCAGTATCAGCTGGGGTAAGCCAGACCAATAAACTGCCCACCGGATACCGGCGATAAAGAGACTGCATAAATTTGCGCACCTGATTGCGGTTCCAAACGTAACCCCTTTGAAATTCCGGCAGTGCAATACTGCCCAAATCGATATTATCTAGAATAGTACTGATTTTCATGCTGCAGGAACATATCTTCTATAAGATAAATATGCTCCCCTGCCACCTCCTTTTTATGTATGTGATGCTATTCCATACTCCCATTTTTCATCTTAAGTAACGCTCATAAATTCTTTCCATTTCAACCAATATTTTTCTAAAGAATAATCTTGAATTTTCTTTTGCCCTGCTCCCCCCATAGTATTTCTTAACTCACGGTCCAAAATAAGCTTTTCCAACGCCCGGGCTAAACCGACAACATCGCCAAGTTCTACCAAAAAATCTGTTTGCCCATCTTCTACTAATAAATCACGATTATCCCGCACATTACTGGCCACCACTGGTAGCCCAATCGCCATGGCTTCCATGATACATCTCGGCAAACCTTTGTAACTGGGGTCACATGTAACTGGGGTCACATCTTTAGTTTTGAATCTTGGCATTTTCGGAAACCTCCGTTACACCTTTAAAGGTATTCAGCCGGAAAATTCAAGATTAAAGACGTGACCCTGTGGCTATTAAAGATCTGAACCTGTGGCCCACAAAGAGTCATAGGCCATATTGATGTACATATCATAATAGGTCATGTAACTTGCTTCTGATGCTTTCTGCAAAGCACCCAGGTCAACCGAAAAGCCTTTCGGGAAAAGCGCAGCCCATCCGTAGGGCGATGCATCCGACCAGGTCAATTTCTTGACCGTTTTTAGTTTATCAAGGAGGTCAGCAAATGTATCGTCGTAATAGGACGATAAGGTAAGTATCTTTGAAATAGTTAGCGGGACCTTGTTTTCCAGGTCTTTGAAAAGGATATCGCCCGCTCCGAAAAGCTCGCCAGACAGCGTTAAGATTGCCATATATAGGGCAAAATAACGCACAAGCCGGTCGAAGGCATCGTCGCGCCATTGGGCCAATGACGCCCTGATCGGCTCATCATCGCCAAAGCAAGGGTATATGTAAATGCCATCTTCAATACCTTTTTTTCTTAAGTCAAAGGGGACGGATGATGAAGAAATCTTTAACTTAGAAGCTAAAACGATGCACTTTTCGCGCATTTCTTGAAGCTCAAAGGCTTCTTTAAGCGAAGGTATGCGCTGTATGTCTCGGAGGTTGTTGGCACAACTCATCTCGGAAGCGGGAAATTTTCCGATGTATACCCTATCTCCTGATTCGCACTCTCTCGACTGACGCTCTTTGATCCACATATTCCATGAGTTAAGCATTATTCCATCTTTCATCTCGAAATCTTCATTGCTGAGCAAATGCCCTGTGCTGTCGAAGTAATCTGCTAAGCATACATATACTCGGCCATCGATGATGCGCTCCTGTAGCCCAAGCGAATTTATGCGCTCTTCTGCTTCAATAAAGATCGCATACTGCTCATCTTTATTTAAAATTCCAAAATCTTCGACTTTGAGAATGACACCTTGCACAGCCTCTTCGTCTTGCGTCTTTTTATCCAATACGATTGGCCAGGCAACAGGATTTTCTTCCTCGGACCGAATCATCTCGTAACCCATCTTCAAGATGGTTTGATACCACTCAAGCACAGCAAGGGCCTTTTTGTCTATCCAATTCCCCTCGATCAAAGGTATGGATGACATGAAAAGATTGGGCGGATCTTTCGGACAAAGCACCCATCCTGCTTCGACGGCGCCGCTGTTTACTAGGGAGCGCACTTCCTCTAGCAAGGATTCTAGAGCAGTTTCAAAGTCCTCGTCTCGAACATCAAGCAGGCCGTAATTGAAGTCTCTGCCATGCAAAAAATCGTCTCCGTCTTCGGGAGATTCAAACTTTGAGCATATCGCCGCGATCTTACTTTCCTCTCCTGAATTTACGAGAATTTGACGCATTAAATCCCAACCCCAAGGGATCGCCCTGTTTCCCTGCAACAAAAAATATTCCCTTACCATGGCGGGCAGTTCTGATTCAAGCATCTCATCCCATGTCCTAACAGTCCTTTCGTTTAAACTCCAAAGTAAGTCTGCCATTTCTTCCGAAAGCGGATAAGCTTCACGAGCAAAGGTCGTATCGACAGCCTGGGCAAAGCTTGAAACCTGCAGGGACATCAAAAGTCTTTTTAGTCGTTCGGTAAGCAAGTCAACTTCTAACTGCATTTCCCTCTGTCTGTTTCGCAGGTCATCGTTTATGCAATAAAAGAGAGAGGCCAAAAAGTCGATTTGTGGTTTTAACACGTCAAACTTTTCCTTCACATACTTAAGTCCTTTGTCGCTATACTCCTCTGCTAAGGCTTCGGTAAAGCGATTATATAAGCTTTTTACTGAATCACGACGAAATTCGGACCCATTTGCGGCCAGAACTTCCTTTACCCATTCCTTTACAGTTTTTTTAACCATGGGAGAAATATTTTTCAGATCAATTGATGATGATTTTAATGTACTCATTGCAATACTCCTCTCATTTTAAAGATAGTCTAAGTTCATCCAAAATTAACTTTGGCGTCAGGCGTTTTAAGATCAGAGGAAAAACATCCCCTTCGGCTATGCGGACCAAAAGCAGCGGAAGGATGCTGATCGACTAATGCGAAAAAGTACTGAACAAACTGCTGAAATGAACCTAAATTCCACGCTTTTTGCTCACCAAAGAACTTTTACCGGATATTGAGAGATTTGAGAGTCAACCGTCAGAATGGACAGCCCTTCTAATTGAGCTTGTGAAATTAGCAAGCGATCAAAAGGGTCCCGATGATAGTCCGGAAGGGTATAGACATGTAAGACATGGCTTAAAACAATGGGCAGGTTTTCAATGGCGTTAAGGGCCACTTGTTCAGGAATAAAATGCTCAAGATTATCAGAAACCTTTAGCTTGCCAAGTTTAGCTTTTATTGCAATTTCCCAACCGCTGGCAGCGCTCAAGAATAATTGGTTTTTGCCATCACCCATAATTTCGCGAGCCTTTTCGGACAACCTTGGGTCATCTGTGATCCACCACAAAAACGCGTGGGTATCTAACAGGAGTCGCATTTTTCAAATTCATTAAGGATATCTTCGGGAAGTGGCGCATCAAAGTCGTCAGCGATGACTAGCTTCCCCTTTGCGCTTCCTGGAATGCGCTGTGCTGTCTGTCTTTCTATCGACACCAGTCGGGCGACAGGTTTGCCTGCTCTTGCAATGATGACTTCTTTGCCTTCTTCCACTTGGGCTAAGAGCTTGGAAAGGTTGGTTTTGGCTTCATGAACATTTACCTTGAGCAACATTAAGACTCACTCCTTTTTTAAAAGTATAGACTAAGTCATGGACTAAGTCAACTTAGCCTAACTGGGGTCACATCTTTAGTGTTGAATTTTGGCATTCTCGGACACCTCCATTAACCTTTAAAGGTATTCAACCGGAAAATTCATGATTAATGACGTGAGACCCATTCATTACCAGGAATGCAATTTTATTCTATAATTATCAATGAGGTGAACATAAATGTCCATATTGACTGCATTCGTGGAAACAGCCATGCATGAGGCAAGGTATAAAATGCTCGAGGATGGCACGTTTTTTGGGGAAATTCCTTCTTGCCCCGGCGTGTGGGCAAACGAAAAGACCTTGGAAGTGTGCCGTGACGTGCTGAGGGAGGTCCTTGAGGAATGGCTAATTTTAAAACTTCGAGACGGAGATCTTCTTCCTAAAATAGGCGAAATCAACCTTAACACAATAGCGACTGAAGCATGAACCCTAAAAACCAGCGTGAACTGATCAAACGTTTGAAAACATTAGGTTTTACCGGTCCATATTCCGGTGGACGTCATTCGTTTAAGGCGCGATACGTTGAAGTTAAAAGCACCAAGTCCTCATGTAGGGGATATCGGTATTCTAATGCTTAAAGAAATTTTAAGACAGGCGGGCATTTCTGAAGATGAGTGGAATAATACCAGAATAAGATCAACCTGCCAGATTAAATTTAAAGATTAAAGATCCGATCCCAGTGCCGACCGAACATTTTACACCAAAAATTCAAGATTAAAGACCCGACCCCATTTCGAAAGGGAAGTGATATAGTGTTCACGAATGAAAATAATATTGAAGAAAGAATACAGGAGCTTCCCAATGATTTAAAAAAAGAAGTCCTGGATTATGTAGACTTTTTACTCAATAAATATAAAAGTAAGGATATCAAAAAAACAGATAGTTTCAAATTTGACTGGGAAGGCGGATTATCTGATGCAAACATAAAAATAAGTTCTGTTGACCTTCAGCATAAAGCTTTAGATTGGAGATAGGATCTTTGACGATGCTTATCAATGTGTTGCTGCTAAATATTATAAATTGAAAATAATTACCATTCGGAGAGATCCCCTAGGCCGGCTACTTACACATAACCCGAACAAAAATCGACCAAACCAGTCATCACCGGTTAAGCTTGCATTTATGCCAAGTTCGTTTCGTCTATTTACTGCCCAAGCAACTTTAAAACTTCGTCTTTGGATTTGGCGTCAAGGATGACTTCCGCTGCGACGTCGAGTTTAACTTCGTCGGTGACGGAGCGGATTATCTTTTCGTCAGAAGACGACAGGCCGAATTTTCGGCGCAACAGTTTTATAAGCACATCTTGTTTGCCCTTGATTTTGCCTTCTATTTTGCATCTTTCTTCCCCTTGCTGTATCAGCTTTTCAGCAAAAGATGGCATGATTTCTTCACCTCAAAGTTTTTTACTATCCGCTGCATGATGGTTTGAGTATGTCAAAATTCAAGATTAAAGACCCGACCCCAGTACTACTGGCCCATGCCGAAGTACTTGAAGCCGCGGGATTCCATGTCCTTTTTCTTGTAGATGTTGCGCAGGTCGAAAAAGTAGGGCTGGCGCAGCAGTTCCTTTACCCTGTTTAAATCAAGGCTTCTGAACTGGTTCCATTCCGTGATGATTACCAGGGCGTCGCTGCCTTCCATGGTCTCATATTCGTTTTGACAGTAAATGATCCTGTCTTCGATGTTTTTGAGCCTCCATTTGGCTTCCCTATGGGCTGCCGGGTCGTAGACCTTAAAGGTGGCACCCTTACTTGCGAGCTCGTTTAGTATGGTTATGGAGGGTGCCTCGCGCATGTCGTCGGTGTTCGGCTTAAAGGCAAGCCCAAGCACTGCCAATTGCTTTCCCGATAAGTCTCCCAAGACGCGCTCTATCTTTTGTGCGGCCAAAAGCTTTTGGCGTTCGTTTGCCTCGACGGTCTGCTCGACCAAGCTTAAAGTCACGCCGAATTTGCGCGCCATCTCGGCAAAGGCCCTGGTGTCTTTGGGAAAGCAGCTTCCGCCGTAGCCCGGTCCGGGGTGCAGGAACTTGGGCCCGATGCGGCCGTCCATGCCCATGGCCCTGGCGACGTCCTGCACGTTTGCCCCCACGTGCTCGCAAAGGTTTGCCACCTCGTTTATGAAGGTCACCTTCATCGCCAAAAAGGCGTTTGAGGCGTACTTTATCATCTCGGCCGTCTCTATGTTCGTCTCGACGAAGGGCGTCTCGTTTAAGTACAATACCCTGTAAACCTGCTTCATCACCTCAAGCGCCCGATTTGAGTCCGTGCCGATCACCACCCTGTCGGGGTGGGTGAAGTCGTGCACGGCCGAGCCTTCCCGCAGGAATTCGGGGTTTGAGACGACGTCAAACTCAAAGCTTGCCCCTCTTTTTGCCATCTCCTCGTTTATCCATTCTTTGACCTTTTTGCCCGTCCCGATGGGCACGGTGCTTTTGTTCACGATGACCGTGTAGCCGTTCATGTAGCGGGCGATGTCGCGGGCGACCTGCTCGACATACGTAAGGTCTGCGCTTCCGTCGTCTGCGGGAGGCGTTCCCACGGCGATAAATATCACGTCGCAGCTTTCGACGGCCTGCCTTAAGTCGGTGGTAAACTCAAGCCTCTTGTAGTAGACGTTTCTTTCGACTATCGGCTGTAAGCCTGGCTCAAAGATGGGGATCACGCCGCGCTTCAGGCTTTCTATCTTTTCTTTGTCTTTGTCCACGCATATCACGTTTAATCCGAAATCAGACAAACAGCTTCCCGAAACAAGCCCAACGTAACCCGTCCCAACGACGGCTATCTTGTTCATGAACGTCCACTCCTTGCCCTTTAAACTTTATAATATTTCCTGTACCACTCCACGAACTTTGCCAAGCCCTCCTCTATTTGCGTCTCGGGCTTGAAACCGATGGCTTTTTCAAGGTCCGCCACGTCGGCGTAAGTCATTATAACGTCGCCAGGCTGCATGTCCAAGTATACTTTTTGGGCCTTTTTGCCAAGACAATTTTCAAGTACTGCAATGAACCTTGAAAGCTTCACGGGGCTGTTGTTGCCCAGGTTATAGATCTTGTAGGGCGCAAAGCTTTCGCTTATCGGGCCTGCCTTTTCGTTCCAGTCGGGGTTTGGTTTTGGCGTGAGGTCAATAAGGCGGTAAAGGGCTTTTACCACGTCGTCAATGTAGGTAAAGTCGCGGCTCATCCTGCCGTGGTTGAAGACTTTTATAGGCACCCCTGCCAAGATGTCGCGGGTGAAGGAAAAGTAAGCCATGTCAGGCCTTCCCCAGGGGCCGTAGACGGTAAAAAGGCGCACCCCCGTCGAGGGGATGCCGTAAAGGTGGGCGTAAGTGTGGGCCATCAATTCGTTTGCCTTTTTCGTGGCGGCATACAAGCTCACAGGGTGGTCCGTGTTGTGCTCCGTCGAAAAGGGGACGGTCTTATTGCCGCCGTAAACGGAGCTTGACGAGGCAAAAAGCAGGTGTTTAACGGGATAATTTCGGCAGGCTTCAAGGACGTTTACGAACCCCACCAGGTTTGAATCCACGTAGGCGTAGGGGTTTTCGATGGAATAGCGCACCCCCGCCTGGGCCGCCAAGTTCACCACGTATTCGGGCCTACAAGCGGCAAAAATTTCGTCCACGACAGGTTTTTTCTTTAAATCCGCGCGGTAAAAGACGAAGTTGCCATAGGCGCGCAGTATATCCAGGCGGTCTTCCTTAAGCTTGGGGTCGTAGTAGTTGTTTAGGTTGTCTAACCCAACGACGAAATACCTTCGCTCAAGCATAAATTTTGCGAGATGAAAGCCGATAAACCCGGCAACGCCGGTGATCAGGATTTTTGACTGTATAGGTAAGGTGTCGGTCATTTGGTGGTCTCCTTTGGTTAAATCTAAATTGGGCCTTTACGGGGCGCAAAGATTACAAAATGGGTATTGCTGTAATGTTTAAGACAAAATACGGCTGCGAAGGGAAATTAGCCATCTTTGCCAGCTTCGTTAACTTTTTAAATTAAAATTCAAGATTCAAGATGCGACCCCCAGTGCTTTTTTTGATAAATAAAGGTCATATATATCGGACATCTCGACCAGGACATTTTCCAAAGAATAATCGCATATCTTTTTTTGCCCCGCAATGCCCATGGAAATTCGCAGTTGGCGATCCAAAATAAGTTTTTCAAATGCCTGGATTAATCCAGAAATGTCTTCAAGTTCTACCAAAAACCCTGTACGCCCATGTTCTACCAGATCTCGGTTACCGCGAACATTGCTTGCTACGACAGGCTTGCCTGCAGCCATGGCTTCCATGATGCATCTCGGCAAACCTTCGTGTTTAGAAACAAGGGTAACGATATCAGTTTCCCTAAGAATTTGCGGAACATCGCGACGGTAACCCAAGAAATAAACTCGCTGGATATGTTCTTGTAAAACTTTTTTCTGCAAGGTTGCCATTTTTTCTCCAGTGCCTACAAATAACAAATGAATGTAATTATGCCGTCTTGTCAGCTCACCCCAGGCATCTAACAAAAAATCATGATTTTTTCTTTCAATTAATTCAGCCACACATGTAACAATGATATCTTCTTGGCCAATTCCTAAGGAAGCGCGAATGTTATTTTCGCATACAAGTGGGTCAGCATATTCGGATAAATCGACACCCACTCCATGCACGTAAAACAAATTTTCTCCGGCTTTGAAGCTAAGCTTTTGGGCATTTTCAAAATCCTCACTGTTCATAACAATTAGCCCGTCCGTCCAACGTGAGGCAATTCGCTCTGCAGTATAATATATAAGCCAGTTTCGCCTCGGAGCTTCCTTGTAGAAGTGAAAACCGTGTGCAGTGTATAAAACCGGCCCCTGATGTGTTGATTTGGCTAAAAACCTCCCCAAAAAGGCAGCCACCGGCGTATGAACATGGATAAGATCAAAATGATGGTTCTTTAATAAAGACCTCAACTCAAGGAAAGCCTTAAAATTAGCCGGGTTATAGGGAGAACGTTTGAAAGGAATTTCCCAACATATCACACCGGCATTTTCAACGTCATCCCTGCGTCCTGTCACAGAAGAAGCCGCGGCATGAACCTCGTAGCCTTTTTCCTGCAGCATCTTCATGAATGGGATGTGAAAAGCTGCCAAGTGGTTGTAGACGGTGGCGATGAAAAGGATTTTGCCGTTATTTTGGACGTATGTACCACAACTTTGTTCTACATTTTCTTTTTTATTTACAATACAATCCATTAACAGAGAACTCCTTTGATTTCGAAACATCTCATATACTAGAATACAAATCATAAAATTAATAAGATGATTTAATATAAATTAATCTTTAAGCCTGATCTATTCCAGAAATCGAAGTAGACAATATATAAGATATTACTTTTTCTGCTATTTCTTTTTCTTTATCAGAAATCACCTTGCTGCGCCTACGAATCAAAATCTGCTCAAGCCCTATTAACGTAAAAATTTTATAAATTATATATTTCATCCATTCTTTACACAAAAGAGAGAAGGTCCCTAAATATCCGACAATCGATGGGCCATATTTAGTTATTATCTTCATATCCGTTTTTTTTGATGCGATATATTTTGATATATTAAAAGATCCTAATTCTCGATAAAAAAATAGTGGCTCTGGTAATATCGCAGCTTGCGCTCTGCCGAAAGTTCTACACCATAACTCCCGGTCTTCGGCTCGTACAAATAATGGGTCATACGGATTATTTCTAAACCAAACAGTTCGACCTGTTATAGTGGGATGAACATAAGGCGCACGACGAAGAACGTCCTTGCCAGAGATATTCGACATAATATCGCCCCTTTTTCCAGTTATTTGATTTTGGTCGTCAATAATATATATTGCTGTAGCGACAAAATCCACATCTGGATGAGCATCCAGAAATTCAACTTGTTTATGTAATCTATCGGGATGCATAAGATCATCGGCATCCATTCTGGCAAAATACTCACCTCTAGCCATATTAACCATTTGGTTTAATCTTACAATCAAACCTTTATTAACTCCATCACTTATTAGTCTAACCCGCGGATCTTTTATCCTTCTTGCTATATTTAATGAATTATCGGATGATCCATCATCAATCAATATCAGTTCCCAATCTTGAAATGTCTGGCAAAATACGGATTTAATTGCATTCAACAAAGTTTTTTCATTGTTAAAAAAGGGAATTCCAACGGAAACTCTCACATATCCCAACCTCCTATTTCACAGGCTTATTAAAATGTTGGTAGAACTGATATTTAGGCATCACCATCTTAAGAGATCAATCTCTATTAGTTTCAGAGCAGTTCCTTCTGTTTATAACTTGACGAAAGAAATCTAAACGTTTACTCTCTTTTTGCCAGGTGCTAAGATGCATCACTTCATTACGCGGAACACGTTTTCCCTTCCATTGGTTTACAAAGTTTTGTATCAATTGAATATTATTATCAATATTATCCTCACAGTTAGGAAGTTTAAGCAAAAAAGAAGCGCCATTGGGGAAATCAGTATCTTCATAAGCAATAATAACAGGTAAACCGTATGCAAGATATTCTCTAACTTTCAAAGGAGAAGCTTCTTTCATCCCATTACGATGTAATGCCAGGGTACCTATTGCACAGTCAGAGATTTGTAATATCTGCTCATATTGTGATCTATTGAGCTTCCCATGCAAATGTAAATTTGTTGGTGCGCTACCATCAATTTCAGATTGACTAATACCGATAAGTTCGAATTCCCAGCCAGGACATAAATTTGCAAGGCGAATAATTTTATCAACGCCGTGCCAGGAACAACCTGCTTGCCCAATGAAAACCAGTCTGACAGTATCAGTATTATTTGGAGGTAATGTTTTTACCTCTTCTATTGGAAAGCCATTTCCAATTAAGGTATACGGTTTATTGTATTTTCTATATTGGTACTCCTGTGCTAATTCCGAACATACAAACACTAAACCAGCAGCTTTACTAAGGATAATGCGACTCGATGCTAAACTGTAAAGCCATTTTAATCTTGAATACATTCGTACTTCCTTCATAAAATTTGTGTTAACTTCAATTACTAAAGCATTATTAATTGCTAATTGTTTAACAGGTGGATAGTAATGATCTTGTCTTGTATAGATAACATCAGGATTCCAAGCAATTATATCATTTACTGCCCTTTCAAAAGCTGTAATTCTTGAACGATAAGCAATTGATCGATTCTGATATGTGTATATAGCTGAATCAAAGTTATAATATTTCTTTATGGATTCATCGAGGCATCGTGTTATTATAAAAATCTTAACGTCAGAATATTGTAACCATACATTTATCTGAGATATTATTTTTTTGAACACACCACTGTCAGGTCCCATGTTTAGATGAACCATGTACGCTATGCGCATATTATGCAATCTATGAAGTCTCCTTTTTATATATTTAAATGATAATCGTCATTATTTAACATACTATAATATTTAGAATATGGTATGTTGATATTAAGCTTTACTTTCATACTTGACATAACTATTATAATAATAAAAGCTACTAAGCCACCTTTATTTATAAAATCGGAGAAGCTACCTGATATTAATCCTAAAATAGAGTATGAAGAAATTGCTAATGTAGCATAAAAAATACATATATCTACATTTCTTATACAATAATCAATTAAAATAATTATAGATATAAATATAATAGATATTATAAATATCCCAATATATCCATATCCGCTCCACGCTACAGCAAGAAATGAGGCATTCGATGAAAATCGATCTCCAACAGCTGCATATGCAACTTGATATATACTAATATCATTATTAGAGTATCGTAGTGGTATGGCAAATATTTTTAAGATGCCTCGATAATCAAAATATTCAGGAAAAACTGCAAAAAAGTTTGTTTCGGTAGCGCCTGGTATTATAAAAATCCTTGCTATTAGACTCAATGTTGCTTCCTTAAATGATAAGCCAAAGTTGACAGCATAAAGAAGGATTCCCCCTATTATGCCTGTCATAAAAGCAAGTTTTGTTATTTTGCCTAGCATATCTTTAATAGATGTTCCATATGATATACTAAAACTTTTCCAAAGCAATATATAAATTAATATCACACCTAATATGGGTGCTTTTTGTCTTGTTTGATAAGCATAGGCTAACGAAAGGAAAAATAATATCATATAAATTATTCTTGTAATTATACTTTTCTTTTGCTTACCCGCCAAATAACAAAACGCGGTTAAAGGAAATAAAATTTGAGCAGCTAAGCTTGCAGACCACGCCCCTTGTCCTTTTTGAAGAGTATCACGTATTATTGATCTTGCTCCTATTGCTTCCATTGTACTAGAATAAAATAAGCGTGTATCCATTAGGAAACCTAAACCGGGACCTAAAAAAAAGTATTTAATGTAAAATAATATACCTATTACAAAAAAAATAAATCCCCATATGTTTAAAGTGTATTTCTTCAATTTTACTGAATTATATGATCTAATGGAAGTCTTCCAATTAAGTTCTATCATAATTGCGACAATAGCAATACTAAAAAATATCCAATGTGAGAATAATTGCCTTGCATAAAGCTCTAAATTACCATCATTAATTAAAAAAATAGGATTAGGTAAATATGAAATATTTTCTAGTGGTAAATATGGAGCTATGCTAATTCCCAATGAATCAAACACAATAAATCCTACTAATATGAATGCTAAAAACGATTTTTTTCTTATCATTATAATATATGATAAAAGAAGAGCTATTAAAATGAATAATAAGTGTGCTATACTCAACATCACCATTTTACTAACCTGCCCCTTAGATAAATATATTAAATAACATCATCAATTAAGTAGGCTATTATCTTCTTGGCCGCTGAACTCTGTTTGTATGCATTTAGATCCATTTTATTGAATTGTTCTAGAATATTTTCTATTACGGTAACAATATCACAGAAAACAGGATTTAGTAATATATTCCACCCCAGCTCGACCAATTCCACCCATTCCGTCTCCTCGCGCAAGGTAACGCAGGGCACGCGGTAGAAAAACGCCTCCTTTTGCACGCCGCCGGAATCTGTGGCGATGAGACGGGCGTTTTTTTCAAGCATCACCATATCAAGATAGCCAACCGGCTCAGTCAGGCAAATGGCCGAAGCCACCTTATCGTACATACCGCTTTTTATCAACGCCTCACGGGTTCGCGGATGTAAAGGCAAAACCACCTTTATCTCACCGGCTATTTCACACAATGCGTCAAATATGACCTTAAGCCTTACAGGATCATCCGTGTTTTCGGCGCGGTGCACGGTAGCAAGGATGTATTCCTTAGGTTTTAGGCCCAATTTATTTAATATTTGGCTTTGCCCCTCGGCCATTTTACCGTAGAAAAGGGCTGCATCATACATCACGTCTCCAACTAATTTAATCCTTTCTTCGGGGATTCCCTCGTGTCGCAAGTTCATAACGGCAGTCTTCGTGGGAGCAAAGAGCAAATCCGAGGCATGATCCGTAAGTACTCTGTTGATCTCCTCAGGCATATGGCGATTGAATGAGCGCAGTCCCGCCTCCACGTGTGCCACCGGAATATGAAGCTTGACGGCTGCCAACGCACCTGCCAGCGTGGAGTTTGTGTCGCCATAAACCAACACCCAGTCAGGTTTTTCTTCCAATAAAACTTTTTCGATGGCTTCTAGCATTTTCCCGGTCTGCGCGCCGTGCGTGCCGGAACCGATACCCAGGTTGTAATCGGGCCTTGGAATTTCAAGCTCCTCAAAGAATACGTCAGACATATTTGCGTCGTAATGCTGACCTGTATGCACCAAAATTTCTTTGACGCCTTCTGTTGACCTAAGCACCCGCGATACAGCGGCAGCTTTGATGAATTGTGGACGGGCACCGACCACAGACACTATCTTTAGCATAATACGACCACTCCGTTTTTTATGTCGCCTTCACGACTACGCCTCAAATTCAAACCCCCACCAACACCTTACCGTAAAGCTCCCTGTCCTTCCTTGAGATCAAGCTGCTGTTGTGCCATAATAACGTAAAGTCGCCATTAAACATTTTACACGTTTCTGCCAGCTTTTGGATCAAAGGCAGGGACTTTTCATGCGAAAATCCCATATATTGGCCTCCCAGCATGCTTCCTTCCATCACTATCAAGGGCCTTTCGCACAAGGCTAAAGGTTTCCGCTGGAGGATGTCGTAAACAGGATACTCAAAACACACTCCGCAGCGAAATCCGACGTGATCCGCAAAGGTCAATGTGCTGTCGTAATCTAGCCCTGCTTCCTCCCACGCCCGCCACGTCGTGGGAGCCTCCCAGCGCAGGTAATGCTACCTTCCGCCCCAAACGTCCTGGCAAATCCCCTCTTCTTCTGCAACCGAAATAAGCCTTTTAAACTCCTTCTTCACCTGATCCGTGCTTCGAAAACTATTATAGCTTGTGTGCAGCCCTATTTCATGTCCCCGCCCGCAGATCTTTTTCATTAGCTTTCTAATCCATGGATCATCAAGGCGGTAAATTCCGTCGATTCTACCCGCCGTATGGTCGGCGATGAAGTAAAAAGCTCTCCTTAAGCCATTTCGTTCGCTCGCATCCATGATGAAGTCAAAGGTATTGCTGATATCCGCATCGACGTTTCCCGTGCATACCTTTGCCAACGACATAAGCCTGCGCGTCGAAAGTTGCACATCTTTTCTTTTTAAGACATCTCCCGCTGCGGTCTTTAACACCCTTAGAGGATTGTTGCCGGCGACGCTCAAAGGCCAATCTACGTCATGGCTGAGACATGCTCTGTAGCTTCTTTTTTTACGCTCAAGTCCAGGCCAAAGCTTCTTAATGGACCACCACAGAATCTCCAGGTATTCATTTACTATCGGGCGCATTAAAAAGCCCTCATGGTAAGCAAGCGATGCCCGGGCCGGAAAGCGCTCGTGCTCGTCTTTGACCGATTTAACGACCTCTTCGTATCGCGTGAGCATGAAAAAGGCGCTCCCAAAAATATCGAGGCCCAATTTAACTTTAGAATCTTGAACATCTATATAATCGCCGCTATCCAATCTGCTTCCGTAGATAATCGGGATAATATGATTTACACATGCAATATCGACAAGAACCTGAGATAAATCAAATGTCTCCAGCGGTTGGTTCGGCAAAGAATCGTCCTTAATCCATTTGTCCGTTGGAGTTTGAAATAAGACGTCTGAGACAAGCAATTCGCGATTCTTTGTGTCATTCATGGTTATCAGGACGTCTTGTCGTTCCTCTGCAACCTAAATTCCCGAAAAATTTTAACTATGCTCCGGGTCAACCTCCAGCCTCTCCATAATTTGACGCTGTGGCTTAGTAACTTCCGTGAGGATATGCCTGTACTTGCCCGAATAGCGAACTTGAGTCAACGTCTCCATTTCCAAGAGCAGTTCCCGGACAGTGTTCTTTTCAATAAGCCTAGCGTCGCGCATCTTTTTTGCGCAGGGCGCTCATATAGATGGAAGCTATGAACTGGACGAAGAGTCGGCCATCCATAGTCGAGGAGGTGTGAATGCGGAGTCGTTTCATATCCAACTGGTTTTTGAGGTCATCAAAACATTTCTCCACATAAAAGCTTTGAGATTTACTGAGACATACATGTCTCAATAGAGAAATGTTGCAAGGAATCTAATATGGGGAGCACTATACAGATACTCTAGTAAGAAATATGATAACTCGGGCAAAAGAGTAGGGCAGTTGAAGAGGAAAGTCTTGAATATCTCAATTGAATAGTGCCTTCAAATAACTCCTCCAAACTAACAGGAAAGCGCAGCTTCCTAAGAAAGCCGAAGAATACATGAAAATTTGTTTCCCGATAATCTGAAAATATAAACAAGGCAGCAAAAGTAAAACCGAATGAACAAAGATTTTCCCTATGAAACGCATAGGAGTTGTCAACTTGTTCCCAGAGATATTCAATATCAAAAGAAGATATACGCAATATGCTGCAGCGCTAGCGACTCCATAAAAAAGTATGGAATGGTCGGCGCTTTCAAAAAGCCTACCGCTGTAAAGTGAAGTGACCCTGGTTAGAAGCAGAATTGACTGGAAAACAAGAAGGGTGCGTTGTCTTTCCATAGCGAAAAAAACAGTGGAGAGAGGGGATGCCAATACCTGAAAAATGAGATATGGAGCTAGAAATCTGACATAGAGTCCGGATATAGCCCAATCCTTTCCAAATACTGTTGAAAAAAGATTTGGAGCGATAATTGCTATGACAATGAGGGGGAAGATCCCAACAATGGCCAAAGCCTTAAAGAACTTCTCTGTTACATTTGCGGTATTCCCTGAAAATCTAGAAGCACTTGCCTTTTGAAAATAAACCTGGGAAACGGACGCACCGATGATCAAAAGAGGAAGATGTATGAGCCGATTTCCCAGGGAAAACCATCCAGCTACAGATTCGGAATACCAGCTCACCAGAAGAATCGGAGTGACCTGTGCACTGGCGGTATTCAGCAAGGTGCCCCAAGAACTGTATAAGGGGAACCGGCGGTACCGTTTCGCCACGTGCTTCAAGCGATGTGATCGGGGGAACCGGAAGGTCTTGCCCTTGAAACTGCTCGCCAAGGAAAGGATACCTGCAGTCTGGTTTATGAATTGCCCGATCAGCAACCCTATGGGGCGCAGCCCAATGAATCCGAGGAAAATCTGAGTGATGCCTCCGAAAATGCTTTGAGCCATTCGTGTCCTGGATATGACCCCAAAAGCTTTTTCTCTCACTGCCCAGTAATTCAGGATGGTGTAGAAGCCCCCGCCGGCAAAACCCAATGGAATCAACCAAAAATAGGGTTGCAAAGATTCCCATTTGAGAATACGCACCCATTTGTCGGGTACGAAGAATATTGTCGTCGCAACGAAAAGACAAAGAAGCAGGTGCAGTATCATGCTTAAGACGAATAGATTGAAAGCACGATTGTTTGCCTTTGGTAAAGGTATGGCAAGATGGTAACCAAATCCAGAGAAGGCTAGAAGCAATGCAAGTATCGCGGTATAAACCGAGAGAACTCCAAAATCAGCGGGAGAATACACTCGAGTTAAAAGGGGGGCGAAGAGGATATTAATAAATTGAGCCATAGCTGTCCCTCCGGCAAGAACCGATATGGCCCGAACGGTTTTGCTTTTCGGAACAAATTTCGCAAATTTTTCTCTGGCCTTATCAATTCCAGGAATGGTCATGTATCACTCAATAAGCTCCAAGGGATTCATATACTTACCTCGGCATCGCACAGGGCTTCACCTGTCCTCCGGAAAGAGCGGATTGGTATGCCGCCTGGATGATCTCCACGGTCTTTCGTCCCTCGCGCCCTTCTACAACTCCGTTGATATTGCCTTTAAGCGCCTCAATGACATGGCTGTAGAAGTCAAGGTGTCCGAAGCCGTAGACTGAAGTCGGATTGGTATTGGCCTGTTCCACTTCTTTGTCCATGGGGTGGGGCTGATCGAACTCCCAGGTATCTATTCTATTGAGGGCAATGCCGCCTATCTTGACAGTGCCTTTTTCTCCCAGAATTGTGATGCTTCCTTCAAGATTTTTGGGATATGTCAGGGTGGTGACGTTGATGCTCCCCAGGGCTCCGCTTCGGTAGCGGAGATTGACCACGATGGTGTCCTCGGCCTCGATGCGCCTGGCCAAGGTGGCGCTGAAGGCCTGGACGGATTCCACGGCCTGGAGTATCGAAAGGTCTTTGCCTTTTTCTTTGGCTGAACGGATGAGAGCCTTCACGTCCTTGGGAAAGCATGAACCTCCGTAGCCGACGCCGGCGTAGAGGAAGGCGGGGCCGATTCGCTTGTCGGTGCCGATGCCGCGGCGGACTTCCTCTATGTCGGCGCCTACGGTCTCGCAAAAGTTGGCGAGCTCGTTCATGAAGCTGATACGGGTGGGCTGCATGGCGTTAGCGGCGTATTTAATCAGTTCGGCGGAAGAGATGCTCACGGTGAGGATTCTGGGTTCCCTCTGCACGTAGGGGGAGAAAAGCTCCCTGAGAAACGCCGATGTCCTGTCGTTTTCCGTCCCGATGACGATGCGGTCGGGGCTCAAAAAGTCGTCGACGGCGGAGCCTTCCTTGAGGAATTCGGGGCAGAAGGCCACGTCGAAGTCGATGTCGGTGCGTCCGCGCTTTGTAAGTTCTTCTGTGATGATGGTCTTGATCTTGTAGCTGGTCCCCACAGGGACGGTGGACTTGATGGCGATGATCTTGTAGCCTTCCATGCAGGCGCCGATGTTTTGTGCCGCCTGTAGGACGTATTTGAGGTCGGCGTTGCCGTTTCCGTCGGGCGGGGTCCCCACTGCGATGAAGACGAAGAAGCTGTTTTTGACGGCTTCTTTTGTGTCGGTGGTGAACTTGAGCCGTCCCTGGGAGACGTTTCTTTTGATGATGTCCTCCAGGCCGGGTTCGTAGATGGGGACGATTCCGGCATTGAGCCTTGAGATCTTGTCTTCGTCAATGACGACGCACCAGACGTGGTTACCCTGTTCGGCAAGGCATGCCCCGGTGACGAGCCCCACATATCCTGTTCCGATCATGCAGACGCGCATTGGTTGCCTCCTTCGTGTGCCTTCAGCGTGCCGTAGAATTGTGCCTTCGCTTTGATTCTAGACGTCAGTTGCCTTTTCAGTCAATTCCCAGAACTGCTACAAATTCGGGCACGGTTACATATTCATCGTTACGGCCTCTGGTTTAGCCATAACGGGCTATCGTAAAACTAATTTCTCCCTGAAACCGCTTTTAGGTAAACTGTCTTACAAGTCTTAATATCATTCACCTCATAAATTCCCTTATAGCCTCCGTCACTTCCCCCTGCACATCCTCTCCTATATTCGGCCAGATGGGAAGGCTTAAGACTTCGCCGCTCAACTTTTCTGCGACGGGTAGCACGGGTGCGCCCTCCTTGTAGATAGGGAGCCTGTGTACGGGTACCGGGTAGTAGACCATCGTGCCAATGCCTCGGTCAGCCAAGCTTTGTTGAAGCTCGTCTCTTTTGCCGTCCAAGACGCGAATCGTGTATTGATGGTAGACGTGTTTTGATCGTGCGTCTTCGAAGGGAGTTATTATTCCAGGGATATCCTTTAGTAAATCGTTATACCTGTGCGCGGCCTTTCTCCTGGCCTCGTTTGCTTCGTCTATGCGGGACATCTTCACCCGTAGTATCGCGGCTTGTATTTCGTCCAAGCGAGAGTTGTAGCCGACCGTTTCGTTGTAGTACTTTTTCTTCGAGCCGTGGACTCGAAGCATCTTGGCCGTCTCTGCCACTTCGTCGTCGTTTGTTGCTATAAGGCCACCGTCGCCAAAGCCTCCGAGGGTCTTTGAGGGAAAGAAGGAAAAACAGCCCACGTGGCCTATGGTTCCAAGCTTTCGGCTTTTGTAGTCGCCGCCAAAGGCCTGGGCGGTGTCTTCTATGACCTTTAGGCCGTAGGCGTCAGCCAACTCCATGATGGGGTCCATGTCTGCAGCCTGACCATAAAGGTGTACGGGAAGTATCGCTTTGGTGCGCTTCGTTATGGCCTGCTTTATGAGGTCGGGATTGATGTTAAAGGTGCGTTCGTCTATGTCCACGAACACGGGCGTCGCACCCAAAGCCGTGATGGACTCGGCCGTGGCAAAAAAGGTAAAGGGCGTCGTTATGACTTCGTCATTCTCACCTATCCCTGCAGCCCTAAGGGCAATAACCAATGCGTCGGTGCCCGAGTTTACGCCGATGGTGTGTTTGACGCCAAGGTAACGGGCGACTTCTTCCTCGAAGGCCTTTACGTTTGGTCCCATGATGAACTGGGCGGATCTCAGGACTTCCTCTATAGCCTTCATGTATTCGTCTAAGTGCTCGTTTATCTCACTCTTTAGGTCCAAAATGGGAATCTTAAGCTCGCTCATGTCTTCACCTCATTTAATTCGAACTATGCACGCTTCGTTTTCCTTGCGGTATTCCTTCAGGCATTCAGGGCATAAGGCATGTGCGTCGGCAAAGCGCAGCGGAACTCCGCACTCGCAGGCCCAGCCAATTATCCTTGCGGGCACGCCCGCTACCAGCGCGTAAGGCGGCACGTCTTTGGTGACGACGGCACCGGCGGCAACAAAGGCCCATTCGCCTATCGTTACACCGCAGACTATCGTGGCGTTTGCGCCTATGGAGGCGTTTCTTTTTACCAATGTCTTTACGTAATCTTCGCTTGTGTTTCGTGGGTAGGCACAGCGAGGAGTCCTTACATTGGTAAAGACCATGCTCGGGCCGCAAAAGACGTAATCTTCAAGGATGACGCCCTCGTATACCGAGACGTTGTTTTGTATCTTCACGTGACTTCCTATCTTCACGTTTTTTGCCACGTAGACATTTTGCCCGATCGAGCAGTGAGAGCCTATCTCGCAGTCGCCGCTTATGTGGCAGAAATGCCATATCTTGGTGCCCTCTCCGATGCGCGCTCCGTCGTCTACGTAAGAAGATTCGTGCACAAAGTAATCGCTCACATCTTCACCCCCAGCTTATTGCTTGCTTCTTCTAAAATTTTGACTACCCCAACGGCGCTTTCACCATCAGAGTAGGGCCTTTGCCTGCTTTGACAGCACTCTATGAAATGTTTGAGCTCAAGCTTCAAAGGTTCGCTGTTTCCTTTAAATACGACTTGCTGGCCTTCGTCCATGTTTTCTAATTTTGAATTTATGTATTTTTTATGAAGCGTCACCGTCTGGGCAATTTCATCGTAGACGAGCATGCCCCGTTCAAATACGGCAGTTAATCTGCGGTATTTTCCCGGCCAAAGCCACGAGGCGTGAAGGTGTGCCGCTACGCCGCCGGAAAAGGCAAGGTGAAGGTATACGTCGTCTTCGACGTCTTTCTGCAAAACGGGCTGGCCCACTACTTCGACTCTTTGGGGGTTTCTTCCGACAAGGTCTAAAAATACGGCCACGTCGTGGACGCCAAGGCTCCAGAGGGCGTTTTCGCCCCTCCTTGCACGCCCCAGGTTTAACCTCTCCTGATGAAGGAAATACAACTTTCCCAAGGTATTTTTTAGGATGCAGTCTTTGATCCACCTTATGGCGGGCTGGTAAAGAAGGAGATGGCCCACCATGATTATGCGGCCTGAAGATTTGGCCAGCGTTACAAGCTCTTCTGCCTGACTTGCGTTTAATGTAAAGGGCTTTTCGACGAATACGTCCCTGCCCTTTGTAAGGGCTGTTTTTGTTATTTCGTAGTGGGTAGGCGCTGGCGTAGCTATTGCGACCGCGGGTATGGCCATCTTCCATAGGTCGTTTAAACTGGTAAGCAAATGCACACCTTTATAGTCTTTGCCTACTTTGTTTAGGCGGCCTTCGTCCTCGTCTACGACGGCAGAAAGCGAGCCGAGTTCGTAAAAGTTTTTAACTAAATTTTTGCCCCAGTTTCCTGCGCCAATGACTGCAACTTTAACCATGTCCTGCAATTTCGGTATCTCCTTTAGCGTAAAAGTTTAAAGCAGATGAAGCTTCGGGCAGCTTTTAATGTCAACGCCGGTGACTTTTGAAATTATGTTTTTCGTGTCAAGTATCAGCGGTGAAGCTTCTAATACCAAATTGTAATCCACGCCCTTGGTGTGAGCGCAAGTTACGACGACGGCGTCGGCTTTTTTTAGCATATCTTCGTCTAAGGAGCACGACTCGTAAGCTTTGCCTTTGCGTTTTACCGACCTGCAGTAGGGATCAAAGTAAGTGACGTCTGCTCCTTTGGCTTCGAGCTGGTCCCACACCTTCAGCGCGGGCGATTCGCGCACGTCGTCCATGTCGCCCTTGTAGGCGATGCCTAAAAGTATGACCTTGCTTCCCCTTAGGGGTTTTCTTTCGTCGTTAAGCAGGTCCTGCAGCCTCGCGGTCACGTATTCGGGCATGTAGTCGTTTATCTCGCCTGCCAGTTCTATGAGCCTCGTGTGATAGTCGACAGACCTTGCCTTGTAGGTCAGGTAAAAGGGATCTATGGGGATGCAGTGGCCACCCACGCCCGGGCCTGGATAAAAGGGCATGAAGCCAAAGGGCTTGGTCGAAGCAGCCTCTATGACTTCCCAGATATTTATGCCAAGCTTCCTGCACACGACGGCCATCTCGTTTGCCAGTGCACAGTTTACAATGCGAAAGGTGTTTTCAAGTATCTTTGCCATCTCGGCTTCCTTTGGAGAAGATACGGCAAATACGGGAGCTTGTAAGACTGCCTCGTATAAGGCCTTGGCATGTTTAAGACACTGGGGCGTGCATCCACCTACCACCTTTGGCGTGTTTTTGGTCTTATAAAGCAAGTTGCCGGGGTCCACGCGCTCGGGCGAATAGGCAAGGTAAAAGTCTTGGCCTACCTTTAAGCCGCCTTTTGAAAGGATGGGAAGAAGCACCTCTTCTGTGGTGCCGGGATAGGTCGTAGATTCTAGGACGACGAGCATGTCTTCGTGCATGAATGAAGACAGAGTATCAGCCGTATTTACTACGTAGCTTAAGTCGGGCTGTTTGAAGTTGTCCAGAGGTGTAGGAACGCATATCGCCACGACGTCGCATTCGCCGATGCGGGAAAAGTCGTCCGTGGCCGAAAGGTGCCCGTTTTTGGTCAAAGTCGCCAGGTCTTCGGGGACAACGTCACCTATGTAGTTTTCGCCGCGGTTTATTTTGTCCACCTTTTCGCGCTGGATGTCAAAGCCCAATACGCGAAAGCCCGCCTTTGCCTTTTCCACCGCCAGAGGAAGGCCCACATATCCAAGCCCGATTACGCCGACTTTCGCAGATTTCGTAGTGATCTTTTCGTACAATGTTGACATAAGTTTTGCTTCTCCTTCCAATTTCCAATTTAGGGTCACATCTTTAATCTTAAATTTCTCACCCTGCCCTCACTCACCCCTACCGCTCCACAGCTCTATTGCCTCTTCCAGTTTAAGGGCAGCTTTGTACCTTTCAAGCTCGTCTTCGCCTAAAGACAGGTAGCGTATTTTTCGGTGAAGCATGGGCTCGACCTTGTCTATTAAATTTTGCAGGTAAGCTTTGTCAACTTTGCCTACTAAGACGAGGTCAATTATACCCGAATCCATCCCCCTTGCGTAGTCGCCCACGATGTAGGCCGAATGTATGTCGCCAAGCTTCGACAATACTTGAGGGATCAGCTGGTCAATCCCTGTGAATTTACGAACCATGCTGTGTATTTCAGGAAATAAGGGGTGGTTGGTGTTTGCCCGATAAACTTTTGTCCTGCCCTCGTCGAAGGAATTTAAAAGCCCTGCTTCAGTGAGCCTATTTAACTCTACCCGCACGGAATTGGTCGATTCGCCGAACTCCTCTGCAAGCTCTCGAAGGTACGACCTGCTTTCGGGGTTTAAGAAAAACTTTAAAAGAAGCTTTACCCTCGTCTGGGAGGTTATCAAAGAATCTAGCTTTATGGCCAATGAATTCACCTGCACACATAGTTATTTATGAGTAAAAATACTACTCGGAAATTCGCCTGTCAAGTGGTGATCTTTAAATTCCCTCCCTTGGTACTTTTTTTCTTTTTTTGTTTTTTACGCTAATGGTTGAATATTAATAAGACTTATTATTTATGTAATAACTAAATATTCCTGGAAGGAATTATGTAATTTATATTTCAATTTGGGGTTGCATTTTTGTCCAACCTGTGTTAAATATTTTTCTTGTGCGCATTAGCACAATTAAAAGTCCAATCGGGAGGACAAAATAATCGGAAAGGAGGTGGGCTCATGGAGTTCGAAATTCTGAGCGAGGTCATCGGTGATTTGGTGAGGCGAAGGCGAAAGGAGCTTAACCTTGCCCAGGCCGATGTATGTCGCTATGCTCATATTTCTCAAGGCCAGCTTTCCCGTATCGAAAACGGGCTTCGGATTCCTTCTCTTGCTCTTATGCTCAGGTTGTGCCGCGTGTTGAAGTATGACATAAGCATCAGCGACATATTCGATAAGTTTTCATCCAAAGATATGAAATCGAAAAAAGACAAAAAGGAGGGTGACGAAAAGAAGAAAGGCAAGGAGGGCGAAAAGTCCTAAAGAATGGTCCGGGCGTGGCCCGGCGGTTTTAGGTAGCGTGAGGAACATCTCACGCTACTTTTTTTGAAAATTAAACGTTAAATCACAAATATGGAGGTATTTCTAATGAGCTCATCTAAAAATGGCGCTTTTGTGATGGTAGACTTCTGTGTAATCACCGATAAAAATCTAGACGTCTTTGACAAGATGACCTACGTGGCGCTTTGCAAATTTGCCGACAGAGAGGGAAAGTGCTTCCCCAGCTTAAACACTCTCGCCGCCCTGGTGGGATGCGCCCGCTCCCGCCTTCGCAAATCGCTGGACAACCTAAAAAGTTTAAATTACCTAAGGGTGGACTGCAGGGTGCTCGACGGCAAACAGCGAAGCAATCTATACACCCTCCTGCCGCGAGAAAACCGCACCCGGGTCTCCACAGGCGCAGAGGGGGGTCTCCAAAAAACCCACCCCGGGTCGCAGAACGGCCACATAACTATATCTAATATAACTAGATCTAAAGAACAAGATTCAGGGGAACTTCCGCAGTGCCATGCAGTCGCAGAAAAACCCCAGGACTCCCGGAAGCCTGCCCTCTATCCGGGAAGAGCCAGCGAACCCCCTTCACCTCTTTTTTATAAAAATCAAAATACGGCCCCCCTAGAGCGGGAGATGAAGCATCCTCCCTATGAAGAAGTGGTCGAGTCCTTTAAGCGGCACTTTCCCGACCAAAATCCTCCCACACTAGACGAAGCAAACTGTATGTGGATGAGGGTTGCCGCCTTAGTGCATAACGAGCTTTATACCGCCCAGGGGTGGGACGACTACTTCGACGGCATCGCTGAAAGCCCCTTTTTGTTGGGGGATAACGACGCCAACTGGAGGCCGGGCGTCTTCTGGATATTGCTTGCACAAAACATCCGAAAGGTAAAGGAAGGCTTCTTTGAAAGGGGCGGAACTTGGGAGCAGATCGTGGAACAAAGAATGAAGGTCGCAGACTTGACGGAGGAAGATCAAAAATACGTTCGTGATCTGATTTTCAATATAAAATCCAATATAAAATCGAGGGAGGCGGCCTAGCCATGGAAAGCAGGGATTTCGAGGGCTTTTTCGGCTTACTTAAGGAGGTTGCCGAGCTTTACGGGACCAGGTTGTCAAAAAAGCGGGCGGAGCTTTTCTTCGAGGCCTGCAGGGGATTATCCCTTGAAAGCTTTGCCGAGGGCGTCAGAAGGCACATTCGCTGGGGGAGCTTTTTCCCGGCTCCTGCCGAGGTGTTCAAGGCCCTCTACGGCACGCATGAAGATCAGGCGACGATGGCCTGGTGCGACGTTTTGGAGGCTATCCGAAAGACGGGTGCCGAGGGACCCGTTAAATTCGCCGACTACCGCATCCACTACGCCATCGAGCGGATGGGCGGCTGGGCGCACGTCGCCTGGGCCGTCGGGGAAAAGAAAAGATGGCCGATGAAGGATTTTATCTACTGGTATGTCTTTGCCCTCAAGATAAACATCGACCCCGACGACGTAAAGCCCTATTTAATGGGAAACAGAGGGCTGCCCTACAAGGCCGGGCCCGAGGACATCGCAAGGATGACGCTCGAGGTGCCGGCAGGACAGGCGCGGGGGCTTCGCAGGGTCCTTTAGGTTTCGCCTGTGCGTCGGCGGGTCGAATATGTTGCATGAAGCTTTTGACTGCTCCGTTGGAGCGATGTGTTTGATCTTGCTGGAGGACTTTGGTGTTTCAGGCGTTCGGCTCTTTGGCGACTTAGATGGCCTAAAAAATTTATAATATTCCTTTAGCTATGCGTATTGTGAAATTGCAGGGCCTCCTTTATAGTAGATACATCACGAAAAGAAAGGAGGCAAAGATATGGCAGCTTATCAACCGATAGCAAGCCGTCTGACCCTGAGGCTTCAGGTAGGAGCAGACGAATGGGGAAAGCCAAAGCTAAAGAGCAAATCCATCGCAGGCGTTGATTACTCCGCCGACGCTACCGACGTGTTGACGGTGGCGCAGGCGATCGCCGGGCTTTTGCCCTACAATCTGGTGGAAGCGCAGAAGGTCGATACCGATAGGGTCGGTTAGGCGATTTAACAAATTATGACGAAAAGGAGGTGATACATGTTGGAGCCGAAAATGACCAGAAGGCTTAGGATGACCTTTGAGACGGAAGACGGGCCGTGGACTTTGTCTTTGTCGGACGTAAAGGAAGGGCTGCTTCCTGAGGATGTTGAGTCGGTCATGCAGACAATAGTTGACAACAGCATATTCGGCATTCCCCCAACGGGGATCGTAAAGGCCGAGCTCATAGAGACCGACACTACTCAGCTGGTGTAAATATAGATGTTTAAAGGCTGCCCTCAAAGGTGGCCTTTTGACGGAAAAATAAGGGGTTTTTTAGGGCTCCCTTTTAAGGTAAAAGTTCAAGCCGGGGGGGTTTACCGGCAAAGTGAAGTGTGTTTGCAGTTTACGAGCGGGTCTTTGCGGGCCTTACATAATGTGAGGCAGACATGGGAAAAGCCGGGGCTTCCTGGGAGGAGGCGCCCGCAAGGGCTTTAAGCTCCTGTAATTTAAGCGAAGGGAGGGAAAATTTTGGAGGAATTTATGACGTCCACTCTTCAGACGACCTTTTCCATCGCGGTGGCGGCTTATCTGCTGATCCGCATGGAAAAGCGTCTCGACGAGCTGGCAATAGCGATAAACAACCTCGAAAAGGGCGTGGCAAAATACTTCGGCAAGGTGTAATTGCAGGTCTAATTTGAAATTTTGCAGACTTTCGAGGCGTTTTTGCAAGTTTTTTGACCGTAATTGAAAAATGCAAGCGCCGATGACGGCGCATAAATATAGATTAATATAACGAAAGGAGATCTCATGAGAGGAAGCGTTGCAGATTATATTTTGAAGGTCGAAGGAGGGTTCGTAGACAACCCGAAAGACCCCGGCGGCAGGACAAAGTTTGGCATCACTGCCGCCACCCTCGCCTCGGCACGAGCGAGGCTAAAAGACGCCGGGCTTCCCGAAGACGTAATAAACCTTACAAAAGAGCAGGCGCTGGCGATATACGAAAAATTTTACTGGAAGCCCGCAGGGTGCGACCACATCCCCCGCCCCGTCGATTTAGCCCTATTCGACGGGTGCGTCAACTGCGGAGTAAGGCAGGGCGTGAAGTTCCTGCAGGAGGCGCTTAATATGCTTGGAGAAAACCTGGCCGTAGACGGCATCTTTGGACAAAAGACCATGCAGGCTGCCTGGGAGCATGCGCTACCCAAGACCAAAATTTTATCCACCCTGCTTTGGCGGCGCACGAAATACTACAACGACATCGTCGCCCGAAACCCCGACAGGCGGGTCTTCCTGCACGGCTGGCTCAACCGCCTAGCCCAACTTTGGAGCTGCGCTGTGGGATGATAAATGTTATGAAGAAATTTATTTAGCCGCACTTGTTGGCTTTGGGGCCTGCCGTTTTATATGAACAATATATAAGCGGTAGGCCCCGCTTTAAGTTATAATAAAGTTACCTAAAAGTAAAGGGTATCATGAGGTCGCCAAGCAAGCGGTAGACCTTGGATTGAGGTGATCGAGATTGGTTAAAGTAGCGGATCGGATCGTCGTCGATCCTGAAATATGTTTTGGAAAACCGGTTATCGAGGACACTAGAATCCCGGTTCATCTGGTTTTGGAACTTTTGGGCGATGGAGTTACACCAGATGAAATTATAAAAAATTATTATCCCTGTTTGACCAAGGAGGATATCCTTGCTTGTATCCGTTTTGCCAACTCCTTCATAATGATAGACCCTTGAAATGACGGCTTGAAATTACATGGCAGCAAATTGAGTGGACATTTTTAATGCGTATAGTATAATATCTTTCAAGTAAAAGTATATGGAATGCATTATGATGATTTGGTACAATCTAATATCAAGGGCATCTTCAACGATTATAAAAAAATCAGCGCTTGACATGAGAGAAAACAATGCTAAACTAATCATTGCAGGCTGAGGCCTGTGCGAATAAGGTTTTCTCCCCCGGCGGATGTTGAGGAAAGCCCTCAACGCTAAATCCAAAGGGGGTTATTTTTTGTCCGCTCAATTTTATAAATATATTTGGGGTCGGATCTTTAATCTTGAAATATCTTTAATCTTGAAATATCTTTAATCTTGAAATATACTTTAGTAATCAAACACGCGATATCTCAGGATCCGATGATCTCAAGGATAAATTTTTGGCTGACTGACACCGATGGGTTTATATAAAAAGACGGAGGCGGCATTTTGAGGTCGGGTCAATTCCTGTTACAGAATGACCGACCTTGAGCCACACCTCCGTCTGCTATTATTTTAACCTAATTACCTAGAATTGTCACTCGATTATTATATGTAAATATTTAATCTAACCAAATAACGTTTGTTGCCAAAATCAGCGCCTATTGAAGGCAGCTTCAGTGGGGCGCTTTTAAAATTTAAAGGCAACGGCACGGTTACACATCAGTAGACCTTAATATTTTAAATACCTCGTCTTTGGAGATAGCGTCAAGCACGGCTTCGGCTCCTACGTCAAGCTTGGATTCGTCGGCGACGGAGCTATTAAACTATAATTCAAGATTAAAGATCCGACCCTCGAGGTTTTCGCGACCCTCGAGGTTTTCGCTGCTAGTTTAGATGGCCTCGCGAAAGTAATCCTCGAAAGCAGCCTTAATTATGTCTTTTACTTTATCCACTGCATTGGACTCGGACAGCGCAAGCGTAAGCAATGTATTAATTAAACTATTAAGGCTTACGTTCTCACGCTCGGCCCTTTCGGCCAGCATACGGTGCAGAAATTTTGGAATTCGAAGGACAAAACGGCCGCTGTACTCTTCTTCCGCTTCTTCTGCAGTCTCAGGTATAGGCAGCCCCTCATTTAGCCAGCGCGCAAAGGATTCCCGTTTTATCTCGTTCAGCAGCGCCAAGGCCTCCTCAAAAGTTTCGCCATACGCATTCATCGATGCCCGACCCAAGGCAGGAATGGTTATGATAAATCCTCCCCCTTCCTCTTGAGAAACTTGCGTGACTTCAAGGGGGTAATTTAACTTCATGTAATATTCTAAATCCTTTTTCAAACCTATCACCTCAATATGTCTCATTTGTCCTTCTTCATCCCTTCTATTTCCTGGATGTATTTCAACGCCTTACAGATATTTCTTAAATACCAATGTTTAACTTTATTTTATGCCGTACGATGACCAAGTCTCCACTGGGATGAAAATCCCTTGAAAAGTAGCCCGGGAACTGCTTAAAGGCTTCTTTAATCAAAGGATGTTGAAAGACCGCATGACTTCCTTTATCGTGAACCTTTTTGAATCCGGCCTTTAAAAGAAAATTTTCAACGACATCATAACGTTCTTCTGATGTTGAACATAGCCACTTGTTCAAAAGTTTGTCAGCTTCATCCACAAAGATACCTCCATCTCAAGTGATATCGTATATGATATCACTAATTTTGTAAATACACCAAAAAACGGGTCCATCCTAATTCAGCGCTCTGTCAAATTGTTTGCCGTGAAGGCGCGCTACTTCCTTGTTACGCTATGTGCGTTACGCAGTATGGGTAATGATTATATGCAAATGAGGATTATGCAACTATTGAAAAATTTAAGAAGTGTAAAATATGATGAATATGGCCAAAATTCTCTATACCGATAAGAAATTGATTTGCTACGTTATTGGTAAATTACAAAACATCGGTATTATATTTTGACTTTCAGTATATTCAAGAACCCTTTTGTTGCTTTTCAAGGGATTCAACGAAAAATTCAAGATTAAAGATCCGACCCTCGAGGGTTCCTTCCCTTGATTTTCCTTGCCGGTACCCCGACATATGTACCAGGCTCCATTATGTCCCTAGTTACTACCGCGCCTGCTCCAATGATGCAATTGCCTGTAATACTTATATTGTTTATTACTGCGCTTCCGATACCTATCCATGTACCCTTTCCAACGCTTACAGTCCCGGCCAGATGCGCACCTGGTGAGATATGCACGTAATCGCCTATCATATTGTCGTGATCTATGGTTGCTCCGGTATTGATTATGCAACCTTTACCTATCTTGGTACAGCAGTTAATTACAGCCCCTGCCATGATGACCGTACCAATCCCGACCTCCACCAGCTTGCCCAAAACAGCACTAGGATGAATCAACACAGGGACGCTTGCTTCTAATGACATCAATTCCTCTAATACCTTTTCTCTCGTAGCGTTATTGCCAATTGCCACGAATATATCGTAGTCTTTTATATACTTAAAGGCATTTTCTGATCTATCTATTACATCAATATCTAACGAAGACTTGATGGCTTCATCCTGATCCATAAAAGCAATATATTTCCATTTATTCATCTTTAAGGCAACGTCGGCAACGACCTTGCCATGACCGCTTGCGCCAATAATCAAAAGCCTTTTTTTTGTATTATAATTTATTTTCATGTAATTGACCTGCCTGTTGGCTTCCTCTAAACGGCTCCATCGTCGCCCTGCCCTCTTGGTTAATTCCCTCTCTTTGTAAAACCTTCATGATGGTCAAAAAAATTATCTTCACGTCCAGAAAAAAGCTGAGGTTATCGACATATTCGACATCGTAGTTAAATTTCTCTTCCCAACTTATGGCGTTACGGCCGTTTACTTGCGCCCAACCTGTTAGCCCCGGCCTTACTTCGTGACGTCGCCTTTGATGTGCATTATATAGGGGAAGATATTCTATCAGCAACGGCCTGGGCCCCACAATTGACATATCTCCTTTTAGGATGTTAAAAAGCTCAGGCAATTCATCCAAAGACGACGCCCGCAAGAACTTGCCGAAATCTGTCAGCCTCATTTCGTCGGGCAGCAATTCTCCCTTTTCATCTCTTTCGTCAGTCATGGTACGAAACTTATATAGGGTAAATATCTTTTCGTTCATGCCAGGCCTTTGCTGTTTGAATATAACAGGACTTCCAAGCTTTATCCTAACGAGCAAAGCGATGAGTAACAAAATCGGACTTAATATGATAATGGCCCCTAGCGAGAGCACAAAATCAAGGGGTCGTTTGAAATACCGCCCGTAGGGGCCTCTTTTTTCTTTTTGTGGCTTTAATTCCGCCTCACCCGGCATCTCATCTCCAAACCCCTTTAATAATTTCACATACCCTGTTTAGGTCGTCATCCGTCATTTTCGTGTCGCTCGGCAAACATAAGCCGTGTTCGAAGATCTTTTGAGATACGCCGCTTCCCAAAAAGTCATAATTCCGGTAAAAGGGCTGCATATGCATGGGCTTCCATATGGGCCTCGATTCGATGTTTTCCCGCTCCAAGGCCTCAATAATGTCTAAAGGCTTGACTTTGCCCGACAAGGTGATGCAGCTCAGCCAAAAGTTGGGCTCGTTCCAATCGTTTACGGGCATCATTCCTAGTCCTTCAAGGTGGCTCAAGTTTTCTTTGTAAAATTCAAAGATGTGCTTTTTTTGGATTAACCTTCGGTCTAAAACCTTTAGCTGACCACGGCCGATGCCTGCCAATACGTTACTCATCCTGTAGTTGTAGCCAAGTTCGCTATGTTCGTAGTGTCGTGCCTTGTCCCTTGCTTGCGTGGACCAAAATCTGACTTTGGCTATCCTTTCTTCGTCACTTGAGACGAGCATCCCTCCGCCCGACGTCGTGATGATCTTGTTGCCGTTGAAGGAAAACACGCCGTATTTGCCAAAGGTGCCCGTGTATTTGCCCTTGTACTTCGTGCCCAGGCTTTCGGCGGCGTCTTCTATTAATGTGACGTTGTGATCCCAGCATATCCTAATGATCGGGTCTAAGTCTGCAGATAAGCCGTAAAGATGAGTCAGTATGACCGCCTTTGGATTGGGGTACTTCTTGAAGGCGTCCTCCAGGGCCTGGGGGTCCATGTTCCAGGTCTTAAAGTCGCTGTCAATGAACACGGGGGTCGCGTTTTGATACACGATTGGGTTGGCCGTGGCCGAAAAGGTGAGGGACTGGCAAAAAACTAGGTCGTCTTTTTCCACTCCCGCGGCCTTCAACGCCATGTGAATGGCGGCAGTCCCTGAAGAAAGCGCCGCTGCGTGCTTTGCGCCGACCCAGGCGGCAAGCTCTTTCTCGAAGGCGTCCACGTTTGGCCCCAGGGGGGCGATCCAGTTGGTGTCAAAGGCTTCTTTCACGTATTGCAATTCGTAGCCTTCACCGCTCATGTGGGGCGACGAAAGCCATATCTTTTTCGGCAAATTTATCCCTCCATTTTTATGATGCCAGTTTACTATAAAAAGTATAACATTTTGGAGAGATTTGAGGTTTATCTTCTTCCTTCCTTGTAAAACTGAGGTAAGAATTTTAATAACTTTGGATTTGGACTTTTTGAATGTGTTGCTATACCCTCCTAAGGATTCATCTGGTATCATTCTACTGCGTTCTTTATGTCAATCCATCGATTGCATAACTGACCTTGTCAGAAAACTTCGAAAGAAGCTGAAATTAGAAACATCTGAAAGATCGGAAAAGGGAAACAGGACTACTACGACATCACCTTTTACAAATCTTGCCAAGCTTCATCTTCCTCAGGCCTGAGCCAATCTTTCCGCAAACTGGATTCGCTAAACGTGAGCGTTTCCGATCGTTTCTTTAATGACTTAGTCTTTAAGAAACGGACAAAATCTAAAACCTCCTGAAGGTCCGATGCCGTTAAACCCTCCATTTCACGGATAAGCTTTTCTCTCCTATCCATCTATCTCCACCTTCTCTATTTTATGTGATTCATGATTTTGTTATTATAATTTTATCAGATCTATTTTATCGACCACTTTTTAATCGGGGGATGAGATATGAAGATCGCAAAGATCACCTCAAAGGGACAGGTTACCATTCCTATCGATATACGCCGCAAATTGGGGGTCAAGGAGGGTGACAAGATCTTATTTGTCGAGGAAGCAGGAAAGGTATACATTCTTAATGCATCGATGGAGGCCCTAAGGAAGGCACAGGCCGCTTTTGCCGGTGAGGCACAACGCGTTGGATTAAAAGACGAGAACGACGTAGTCTCCATGATAAAAGAACTTCGCCGCGAAAGAAAGGAAAAATAGCATGAGAATTATGTTGGATACAAACGTGCTCGTATCGTTGCTTTTGTTTCCTAATCCGCAAATGAATGAAATGATGGAGAATATATTTGCAGATCATAAGTTAGTAAAAATATTTTGGGGGTCTACCATTATAAAACCACTAAATGAACGGTAGGCCCCGCAATCGAAAGGATCAGCCTTTCTGTTCCTCCAACTTATTGAGAAAGGCCATTACATACGAAAGAAATTTGCCGAAATCGTCCAATTCATAATGGATTGTGCGGTAAACTAGCTTGCTATCAACTTCCCAATATACATGGACGAGGATGTTGCGCATTGCGCACATACGAGCCAGTTTGTCGGCAAAATCTTTAGGGATGACGTTTAGCGAGGCAAGTGTTTTGAAGATATCTGCATAGGTCTTTGGTGCCTTAAAATTGCCCTTAAACTGATGCAACGAAAGCAAACGATTGCCTATGTTTATACACGTCTCGATTGCGATTTGTAAGTAACGTTCCGTCGCTGCCTGCAAAGTTTTATCTTTTAGATATTCTTCTATAGGCTTTTGTCGAATCTTTTCAAGGCGACTTATGTATTCCTGTAACAATTCAATTTGGTTCATTAATTTAATATCCATTGAAGGCTCCTCCGAAGCACCTATGAGTCTCTTGTAATACTCCCGCAGAATCGGATAAAAGTCTAGGTAAGCGCCCAAAACCTTAGCCTGAAAATCGATCAAGGTTTGGGGATCGTAAAGGACCAGGATGACCTTATCTTCTATTGCGCTAAATTGTAGGGTTAACGGTGCAACATTTAGATTTACTAAGTCGAAGTCATCAGTGTGCATCAGCCGAGAGAGATCGAGGTAAAGATTTGAATGAATCTTAAACATTTCCCATTCGCTTAAACCTTCACGGTACAAAACTGCCAGGTCGATATCGCTCAAAGGCGTGACCTCATCTCGACTCGCAGAACCGAACAAAAGCAGGGCTGCAACCTCTTTCCTGTAGGGCATTAGCGCCTCCGGGGCCCTTTGAAGCTGTTTTAATATGAAATCAAAATCAAGCGGTCTCTCGCTCAAGCGCATTTGTTTAACTCCTTTTTAAATTATGATCGCCGAGCAACCTTCGTGCTGGTGTCTTGGTCTACGTCGATAGTGTAAAACAGGCATGAGATCCGACGGAGCCTTATTGTATCAGCACCTTCAAACTTGAATATCGGTACTCTAAAGAACTTATTTTTTGCATTTCAAAAAATTAGCTTAAAATTCAAGATTCAAGATCTGACCCCAGGTAGTTTGATTCCCTTATCTTCATCTCTTACGCCAGCCGATTTATCCTTACAGAAGAGGATCTTTAGTGTGTTAATCATTATGCGGATATCTAAAAGCAAGGAGTAGTTTCTAATGTAAAGGAGGTCATACTTTGCTTTATTATCCGGTTTAGTTGTGTACCTGCCAAGGATCTGGGCAAGGCCGGTTATTCCTGCCTTCACGAGGACTCTGTACTTGAACTCCTCAATCTCCTCGTTGAATTGCTCGACAAAATGAGGCCTTTCGGGCCTGGGTCCCACTATGCTCATTTCTCCCTTCAATACGTTTATAAGCTGTGGAAGCTCGTCAAGCCTTGTGGCCCTCAAAAACCTGCCAACTTTTAATATCCTAGGATCGTTCTCCATGGCAAGCACGGGGCCGGTGTATTTTTCCGCATCAACTACCATGGTCCGGAACTTATAAATCTCAAATATCCTGTTGTTTTCAGTGATCCTTTTCTGCCTGTAGAATACGGGGCCTCTGTCTTCAAGCTTTATCATCAAGGCAATGATTAAAAAAAGCGGAGAGGTTAAAATCAATCCTATGGCAGACAAAACCACGTCCATAACCCTTTTCATCACTCTTTGCTCAAATGAAAGACCCAGCGGTTCTACCTTGAGAAGCAAAACGTCGCCATGGTTTTTCGTTTTCGAGTTCATCATTGCTATCTCTAAAAGTCCAGGCACTATATATATTACCTTATCCTTCACGGAACAATATTTAATCAAGTCGAGCTTGTCGTTGTAAGGGATATTGGAATCTACATAAACTTTATCAACATAATCTATTAAATAATATGTGTTATTATTCACTGAGCCGAGGGCATATTCTATGTGATTTTCTCCAGTGTCTCTAGTGAAACTATCAGCAAGTAAGTTAGAGTTTTCACCGGGGGCAATAATCAATATTTTTTGTTGTTTTTTAGTGCGTTTTATAATGCTCAGGATTAAAATCTTTGTAATTAAAATGAACACACATTGTGTTATAAAACCGATTATGAAAATGCTCCTGGGAAAGCTGAAGCCTCTGCTTAAAAACATGATTGCCAAGGTAAGAGTATCTATCAAAAATAATGAAGCCACGATTATGATTACGTTCTCATACAATGATTTTTTAGCAGTTGATGTAATGTTAAAAATGTAAAATATGACTGCCGACGTCAGCACTATGTAAGGAATGTTTTGGTAAAAGGGGATTAAGTTAATTAAAGGCGGATGGCTTCCGAACCTAATAAAATAAGATAAATATAACCCTCCTACTGCTATGAGAACGTAGAGGATGAATTCAAATATCTTGAGAAAACTCCCATCACTTTTCGGCCTCGAAATACGCATTTGACTTCCTCCCGCTTAAAAAGCGAAGGTGCCATTCTTAACCCCACAGAATGCACCAACAAGGAACACAATTTACAATTGCAATTATAGCATTTACCCATATATACCATATATAATCGAGATTATATATCACACAGAAAGTCTTGTTTCAACCTTTGCATGACTCGTTTAACTTGTCTCTGCAAACTATTGCCCATAAATCTCGTGACAAATCTACCTACTGCCTACAGTGATGCTACCTTGCTTTTCAGTTGTCTTTTTGGCACAATCCCTTTTCTTACATATTATCTGATGCTGCTATAGACCACCTCATCACGCATCATCTTGAACGCTACCTTTGCCCCTTTCCGGCAGTGCTGCAGCGATGCCACACAAGGCCCAGAAAAGAAAGCCGATCTTTTGTCTGGCGGCAAATATACTCCCTGCCATGCTATAAATCATGATAGCTATGATTGTGGTAAGGACTGCCGCGTAAAGATACTTATTTTCGCCTTTGCAGCCTTTAAGTTTTCTCCAGGCAAGCCATGCACAGCGAAGCATCAAGCCCATGACGACGATAAGAAGCGGAAAACCTCCATAAGTCAGCAGCTGAAGGTACATGTTATGGGGCTCAAGGGGAATGGCTGATCCCGATATCGGTTTTAATTCATTCATCAAATATAATGTCTGGTATCTGATCCACCCCCACCCCGTGAAGGGTTTTTCAGAGATCAGATGCACAGTTTGCTCCCATATGTCCCAGCGTCTATTTGTAAATTCAGATAAATCCCCCGAGAAAGAAAGTAATTGAGATATCTCTCGTTTAAAGCGGCCTAAATAATCCGGCTGATTGAAGGCAAACAGCCCCGCCAGGAGAACCGTAATTAAAAGGGGAATCAATAACCCCTTAAATAAACCGTATTTCCCTGGGCGGGCTATTATCAAGAAAAGCAAGATCTCTATCCCGCCTACCAGCCAGGGACCGGAGCTGAAACTTAGAAAGAGCACTGTTAAATTAAGGACAACCGTCAAAAAAGAAATGACGTTTAGCAGCCTGCTGTCGTATCTTCGAACTGCAAAGTTAAGTGACATAGGAAGAGCCACTATGGCATACAAACCAACGGTATTTATATTTGAAATAACGGTGATATCAAACACCTTGCCAGCCTGCAAAATATATGCTGCAAATATCAGGACGCTTGAAGCCCACCACACCTTTTGAAAACGCCCTGTACCTTCTTTAGCCACGACGGACGCCGTCAACCATAAGCCAAAGACGGCCTCCAAAGGGTTTGATACCCCCTTGCCAAAATGGTACCATCCGTAAAAGTTAAGCAGCGTGGTAAAAACAGACCATATTATCATTATATATATAATGATTTTAACCGCAGGGTCCAAAACAGGCCTTCGTAGCTCCGAGCTTTGAAGGATAAACAGACCGACTATCCCGATGATGCATAAAAGCCAACCAAAATACCTGGGAATGGGACCCCAAGGATCGAAAAAGAGGGAAAAGTAAAACCCAAAAGCAATTAAAGACATTGGCCACGAGGCGGTTTTAGCAAGGGATTCATTCATCGTTTCATCCTCCATTATGTCAGATAATTAGTATCACTTAAGCACATAAAGAAACAGGGCATAAAGGGCCAAAATATTTTATCACATATCACAAAAGAAAAGTCCATAGCGCCTATAGAAAATTTGAGCGACACACCTTTATTTAAACCCTGTATAATAAAACAGTAACCCAAAGATCGGGAGGTTGTTACTGTGAGTGAAGACATAAAAAAGCAGATAAGACATTTTTACGGAGAGATAGCCAAAAACGCAAAAGAGGGAAATTCCTGCTGTTGCAGCGGCTCATGCTGCGGGCCCATCGCAAACGCACCGCTCATTTACGGCGAAGAGTTTCTTGAGGGTCTGCCCGAGGAAGCCTTGATGGCCTCTCAGGGGTGTGCCAATCCGCTGGTATTTGCCGATCTAAAGGAAGGCGACGTGGTGCTCGATTTGGGAAGCGGCGGCGGTATCGACGCATTTTTGGCAGCAAAGATCGTCGGAGACAGCGGAAAGGTTTACGGCCTTGACATGACGGACGACATGCTTGCCCTAGCCGAGGAAAACAGGAAAAAGGCGGGCCTTACGAACGTGGAGTTTATTAAAGGCTACATCGAAGATATCCCCCTGCCCGATGAATCCGTCGACGTGGTCATTTCAAACTGCGTCGTGAACCTGTCGGAGGACAAGGAGAAGGTCTTCAGGGAAATTTACAGGGTCATAAAGAAGGGCGGCCACCTGTCCATAGCAGACATAGTTACTTTAAAGGAGGTGCCCGACCGCGTCAGACAAATTACGGATCTTTGGGTGTCATGCATAGCCGGCTCCATGCCCGTCGACGAATTGAACAAAACGCTCGCCCACGTCGGCTTTAAGGACATCACGATTTCCCTGGAACACGTGTATACCAAAGACGTGATAAAATCCATGCTCGGAGACGAGGCAAAGATCGATTCTGCCGATTTCGACCTGCTCGACGGGGCCTTCGGCAGCGCCGTGATAAAGGCCGTTAAATAAGCAGGGCTTGACATAAGGGGAGATCGGGATGTATCTCCCCCGATTTTTTTTACCCCAGCGCCACATCCAAGACCATCATTATGGCAACCCCGAGCATAATAGCCTGCTGGTGACGTTGGTTTCACCGCTGCGCCGTGCTTCGGGGATGACCTACTCGACTGCCACTTGCATGTATAATAAAAACATGGAATTAAAAGATCAAAAGGGGAGAAAAGCAAATTGAGAAGCATGGTTCGCATCGATGAGAACCTCATAAAAAATGCCGTTTTTACGACATTAGGAAATATGAAAGAAATTGCCGGAGTTTACCTCTTTGGTTCTGCCCTTGGGTTGTGCCGACCCGACAGCGATATAGATATCGGCCTGGTCATAAAACCGCTTTACGGCAAGCCGGACAAATATTATTTAGACATAGCCCTTGCCGTAGAGACAGGCCTTGACCCCATCGATGGGCACCCCTTCCAGGTGGTCCCCTTAAACATAACGGACTGCATCTTCGCCTTTAACGTCATCAGAAAGGGGCGGTTAATTCACGAGCCGGACCATGAGGTGGTGACCGATTTCATGGAGATGATAAGCCGTCGATACAGTGAAAATTATCCGCGTTACATCAAATATCTAAAGGAAATAGTGGGTGCATAATGATGACTCTCGATACGGAACGGGTCAGAAGAAAGATAGCCTATTACTAGCAAACCCCTTGGAGTCTACCGCTTATTTAGTGGTTTTTGTAATGGTAGGCCCTCAATCATATGAGTAATTAAAATATGCATAATTAAAAGAAAGACTTTAATAATACAGTCAAATCATAGTGATATAATCGTAAAGAGCTGGTACCCTATCTTTAAATACTGGAACTTTTGTTCTTGCTTCAAGAACTTTGTCTGGATCAATGTCGACGAAATATAAACCTTCTTTGCTCCCAGCATCTAACAAAACTTCACCCCACGGATCGACGACCAGTGACCTCCCATCAAAGGTATTTTCCGTCGTGATTCCGCACCTATTACATGATATAACGAATACTTGATTTTCTATGGCCCTCGCTTTAAGCAGTATTTCCCAATGCTTGGCCCGTGCAGATGGCCATTCGGCACTTATGAAAAGGAGTTTCACCCCCTTTAAGGCATAACATCTCATCCATTCGCAGAAGCGCAGGTCGTAGCATATTACACATCCTGCACTTACGCCTTCCCAGTCGAATATGCAATCCCTATCTCCCACCGCAAGATATTTGTCTTCTTCCATCAATGGGAACAAATGCACTTTATCATAAAAGGCAATCAACTTGCCTTGCGGATCTATTACCTGAGCTCTGTTCGTAACGCCTCTTTCTGTTTTGGCCAAGGTGGAACCACCGATGAACCAAACGCCGTATTTCCTTGCTAATTCTCCCAAAAAAGAGGCGGTCTCGTTTCCTTCAACTGAGGCAAGCATGTTAGCTTTTTCCAAGGCATAACCGGTATCCCAAAGTTCTGGAAGTACGATCGCTGTCGGCAATTCAGATGGAACCCATGACCTTTCTATCCATTCTTTTACGCGTATGAAGTTTGCTTCTCTATTACCCACTTGAACGTCAAGTTGCAATACTCCTACTCGAAGCATAGTTTCCCCCTCGCTTTTATCTGGCAAAATTTGGACTTCGTAATTCTTCACTTAACCTATAGCATTTACCGTAAATAAAACTTTATTTTAACGTCTATCCCAGCGCCACATCCAAAATCATCATCACGGTAAACCCGAGCATCGCGGCCATAGTGGTGATGTTGGTTTCACCGCTACGCTGTGCTTCGGGGATGACCTCTTCGACCACCACGAATATCATCGCTCCTGCTGCAAAGGCAAGCGCGTAGGGAAGTATGGGCTGGGCGATCATGACGGCCCAGGCGCCTATGACGCCTGCGATGGGTTCGACCATCGCCGACATTTGACCCATCATAAAGCATTTTCTGGGGGAAACGCCCTCGCGGCGCAAGGGCATGGATACGGCAAATCCTTCAGGGAAATTCTGAAGGCCGATGCCCAACGCCAAAGATACGGCTCCGGCCAGCGATGCCGTGGGCAGCCCGTACGCGAGCGCGCCAAAGGCGACGCCAACGGCGAGGCCTTCGGGGATGTTATGTAGCGTTATGGCTAGCACTAGTAAGGTGCTGCGCCGCCACGATGTTGGGATTCCCTCGGCATCGGTCCTTTCCAACCCTATGTGAAGGTGGGGAAGGACCATGTCGATGGCCCTCATGAAGACTCCGCCGGCCAAAAACCCCACGGCAGGCGGAATCCACGAGGGAATGGGCTTTCCTTCGGACATCTCGATGGCGGGCGCAAGCAGAGACCAGTAGCTTGCCGCTATCATGACGCCCCCGGCAAAGGCAAGCATGCTGTCAAGCAGCTTTTTGCTCACCTCTTTGGTCAAAAAGACCGCCGAAGCACCAAGGGCCGTAACACCCCAGGTAAAAAGCGTCGCCAATAACGCCTGCACAATAGGGTTTAAGTTGATAAAAGCCTGAGCCAGGTTCACAGGTATCCTCCCCCATTCTCGAAGAGTCTGTTTCGTTTGACGTTACAAATATACCATGGCCAGCCAATTTAAAAAAGGTTTAGTTAAAGCAGAACGCGGACAGCATTTGTTTAATGTGTTTAAGGGGGCCATCCTTTTCAAATTGTTCCGTTGAACATAACAAACTGTATTTTCCCCTTCAACGTGATAAAACACAGGCGTTTGATCTAAGAACGAGACCATGGAATAATGACCAATTTCATAGAGGTCACAAGCCGTCGATAGGGGGAAATTATCCGCAGTGCATCGAATGCCTGAAGGAAATATTGTGAAAACAATAAACAATAATGTTAACATCCATGTTAACAAGCATGTTATAATATAGGCTGAAGATTACCTTATTTGGCAGTCGACGGAGGTGCTAATAATGGAAAAAGTAATAGGCGTAAACGAATTAAGGCCAAAGTTGGGCAAATATTTGGATGAGGCAGAAAAGGGCGAAACCTTCGTCATTTCATCAAGGTCAAAGTTAAAGGGTGTTTTGCTCAGTTATTCAAAATACAGGGAATTAAAAGAACTGACCGAAAAAGCAAGGCGGCTTGAAGTTTCCCTATTGGTCAACAAATTCAGAGACAGAGCCTCAAAGGCCGGACTGACCGAGGCAGATGTAGAGGAAGAGATCGAAAAAACAAGGAATTCGTGATGCGCATTGTAGTAGATACGAATGTGCTACTTTCAGGTTTCATAAGCAGGGAAAGTTATCCGGCCAATGTAATCGACAGTTGGATTGCCAAGAACTTTGAGCCTACAGTGAGCAGTGAGATCATTCAAGAATACTGCGAGGTCATGGTGAGAGATAAATTTTCGGCCCTGGGCACTACAGAAGAAAGGCTAAATCTAATTCACATGATGCTATCCTTTGAGCATGTAGTATTGGTAGACCCGAAAGAAAAAATCTGCTTGATCGAAGACGATCCTAAAGATAATATCTTCATAGAATGTGCCTTAGCCGGCGAATGCAAGTTCATCGTTTCTGGAGACCATCATCTGTTGAAATTGAAGGAATACAAAGATATTAAGATCGTAACAGCAAAAGAATTAATAACCACTTTGCAACTTCGGGTCTACCATTATAAAACCACTAAATGAACGGTAGGCCCTCACGGGCACGCCTGCACCACAGGACTTAAGCAGACCTGGCATGACATCGCATTGTCATGATTGTTAATATAATTGCTATAATGTCTTTAAAGAAAGAAGCTTAAGGGAGACATCAAAATGGATACAGATGCATTTACTGCAGGTTGGACTGAGAGGCTCGAGATCGAAAGAAAAAGCAGATGCAAACGAATGCGTGAAGCCTATATTGTTGCGCGCAAATGTGCGCACATACTTTACGACAAATACAGGGTCCGCAGAGTCTATCTGATCGGCTCTCTTGCCAATCCTGAGGATTTTCACGAAAGATCCGATATTGACCTCGCAGTCGAAGAGCTTCCGTCGCACCTCTATTTTAAGGCTCTTGCCGAACTTTGGCGTGAACTGCCCGCCGGCTTGGAGTTGGATTTGATTCCTCTAGAAGATGTCGACCCTGTTTTTTTGAGTCGAATATTAAAAGAAGGGGTAATTATTGATGACTAGATTTGCTGCGCTAAAAGCGGATATCGACCATGAATTACGCAACCTCAAAAGATTAGCCAAAGAATTAGACGACATACTTACAGCAACAAAAGAGGGGTCAATCGCAAGAACGCGTGCGGTCGGCAGCTTGCTTCATGACTTCTATACTGGAGTCGAAAAAATCTTTAGCCAAATTGCAATAAAGATAGACCAAGACTTACCTGCAGGCGAAGGTTGGCATATTCAACTGCTCAAAAGGATGACAATTCCAATAGAAGGGATCCGACCTCGAGTAATTGACGAAAAATTAGAAAATGATCTCGAAGAATACCTTCGTTTTCGCCATCTTTTTCGGAATATATACGGTTTTGAGCTAAAATGGGATAAATGCCAGCCTTTAGTTGAAAGATTGGATGATATTATTTGCGAATTGGAAGAACAGGTAGCTAAATTTGAATCTTTTTTGGATTCAATTACATAAAGCCCCCCTTTAAAGTAGCCCCCACAGGGCTAGGATTCAAATATTGTCTGTTCGGATATATCTGCCTGGAGTGTGTCCTTGGGGTCAGGTCTTTAATCTTGAAAATACAATTTAACGTACTTATATCTATCGCAGCTATGTGTTGGCATCATGGTGATAATTACAAAAAGAGTAATTGTAACCAGCGTGGTCATTTTTGATGTATGGACTGAAATTTTTCAAACATACAACATATCTCGTAGGTTTACCTTGGGAAATACATTTGCCCCAGGGGTGGGCATACAATATCGTTAACGAAAACTATATCAAATATGACCGCTGCATATTCAAGTTTTATGTGCTTAAAATTAGTATTTGTTAAATCAAAGGAATAACAAACAATGAAGAAAATCAAAAATAAAGACCTGACCCCCACGGGCAGGCTCAAGTTTAGGAATTGCTGTCCTCTTGTTTTAAGATTACACTAACGGTGGAATAATGAAGGCCTAAAAACCTTGCAACTTCGGTTTGCGTGTAACCGTGTACGCGGACTGCCTCATAAATTTTGCCGTTTCGCTCACGCTTATCATCAATCTTAATATTGGCAAACAGCTCCTTCAAAGTTGGACGTGCTGCCTTTCTTTGATAGATCGGATACTCGTTATCCTGTTGGTAGTTGTCTAACAAAGGCTTCACAGCATCAAGAAAATTTTCGCTGCCAAGCACTACCCCGCCTTTGAGTTCTTCCCACGGGCCTGTTTTGCCATCATTTGCCACGAAAGCCCGATATAGCTGTCTTGCCCGCTCGCTGTTTTTGTCAAATTGATCCAGCAACCAGCTAGTATACAAAAAGGGTGGAGCGCTTTCAATCCCCGCTGTCGCCCTGTAGCTACTCCATGGCCACTCCTCTGGTCGCTTTACGAATCCCGCCCTCACGGGATTCAGCACAATATACCGAGTCAACTCAAGCAAATGACTTTCACGCTCGACCAGTATAGACTTATACCTGCCCTGCAGTACATGACCAACTCGATCGTGATTGCGATTAAAATATATCGTATACACACAATTGAGGTAATGCATCCCCTTTGAAATGTTAGCGTCCGGTGTTTCAATTAAAAGGTGGTAATGGTTATCCATTAAACAGTAAGCATGACATAGCCAATTGTATCGCTCGATGGTCTTGCCAAGCATACCCAAAAACATCGTGCGATCCTTGGCGTCGAGGAAAACGTCGTTTCTCGCGTTTCCGCGACAGGTAATGTGATATATTGCCCCCTCGAATTGAACCCTCAATGGTCGTGCCATGTATCAAATATACTACATATTTTACTTTTGTACATACATGAACACTACGAAAGTTGATCATTGTGTGTTACGAATTTATTCTGGCGCTGAGTAAAGGAAGTATTCAAAAATAAAGACCTGACCCCGCCATTGTTTATTCAGGCCGAAACCTTATGACTTTGCCAAAATTCTATAGCAAAGGCCGCGAATATTCCGACGAAAAGCCCAAGAACACCCGCTACGGCGACCATGAGCGTGCGTTTTGGAGAAACACGCTGGGGGTCGATGGTCGGTTCCTGGACGATTCTTAGACCAGATATATTTGCTTTTTGCGCCTCTAAATCCTTTTGCTTTATAGCCAATTTATTATCTTGAAGATCTAGATTTTTGGACTTTATATCTAAATTTGCTAATCTAACATCAATATCGGCTAATTGAAGATCTAAATTTGCCAATTGCATTTCTAAGTCTTTTATTTCCTGCTGTAATTGTTGTTTTAGAATGTAGTTGTCTTCCAATGTCAGATTAAGTCGATCGATTTGGGTTAAATTTTCCTGAATTGTATTTGAATACAGTAATAGTGACATAGAATCGGTTGGATTATGTTCTTTAGCCAACACTGCATCTCGCTGTTTAATAAAATGTAGCATTTACGGCTGCTTTATGTAAATAAAAATTTTGTACTTTATCGAGAAAAATGGAAAAATATTCTTTTGCCCTCTCCGGTTCTGAAGAATCGATATTAACAAATATATAATTAGTTCTTTCTTGAACATTAGTTTTGATATCAAATTGGTTCTGCGGATCTTGGTAATCCCAGGTCAACTGAGTTAATATTTCATAATGAAAAGGGTTTTGCGAAATGAGCCTTTCGATGTTTTCTGGCGTATCTATCGCCTTCTCACGCCAAATTAAAGCATCGCGCACAGGTTCTTGTTCGTAGATCTGTCCCGGAGCCACTACCGCCGAAACCCTGTAAACCGGTTTCATAATGTATGAAGCCGCAATCGTAACAATTACAACCACCAAAAACACGCCTACGATAAGCTTTTTTCTCTTCAAAAGGACCTGTATAAGTTGATAAAGGTCAATTTCGTCCTCATAGTAGGGCTCGCGCTCATGATGCTCGTTTAATTCATTATCCATTCCCTTCACCTCAATATTCCGCTTTATATATAAAATCAATGTCTATAGTTTACAAAATCTCCCTTAAAAAGTCCACAGATGCTCCTGAGGACTCTCGAGCTTTGCCGCTATAAAACCGTTTTGCATGCTCGACCAACAGGGCGTGATATTCCTGGTAAAGAGTGACATCCCCGGGCAGGTTTGACTCAAACAGATTTTTAAGTTCCATGTAGCCTGCTTTTCTTTCGGCAAGGCCCAAGGAAGTAACGATCCGCTTCGTGTAGGCATCTACGACGAACTCAGGGCGTTTGTAGGCGTAAAGCAAGATAGAATCGGCCGTCTCGTTTCCAACGCCTTTGACGGACATAAGCTCCTTTCTGGATGGCGTCCTCCCCTTCAATCCCACGAAAAAGTCGGCCATTTCCCTCAAATAAATCGCCTTCTGGTTGAAAAACCCTGCGGGCCTTATGGCCGATTTAAGCGCGCCCAAGCTTAAGGCAAGGATTTTATGAGGGTTCAGCGCTTCGATGCGCCTCAAATTTTCAAGCGCCCTCTCAACCGACGTCCAGGCAGTGTTTTGCGTGAGCACCGCCCCTGCGATGATCTCAAAGGTCTCTTCTTCGTTTTTGGGAACTCCGTAATCTCCGGCGTGGTAACTTCCTGCAACGGGCCACCACCCCTGTGGGCCGTAAGCATCAAGCAAAGCTTCGTAAATCGCAATTATCCCCTTGTCCATAGCATTATTCTACCAAATCCAACGGCAGGCCAAACTTATGATACGTAAAATATTTGTAGGATATTTTTAAGGGAAAAAATAAAGGGATCGCGAACTTATCCGCTGATAGACAGAATAAACAAATGTAGTTAAAATACGGTAAATAAAGGAGGTATGGACTTATGAATTTTCAGGAGAACACATTGGCCCTAATCTGCGGAGGAGGACCCGCACCGGGCATCAACAACGTAATAGCTTCAGTCACTATAGAGGCTCGCAACAACGGTTGGGACGTCTTGGGCATCTGCGACGGATTTTCAAGCCTTGCTACGGCCAACAAAAAGGTCATCCCCCTTACCATCGACAAGGTCAGCCGCATCCACAAGGAAGGCGGAAGTATCATAAGAACCTCCAGATTTAACCCCACCAAAAGCGAGGCGACCATGCGCACCGTCGTGGAAAACCTAGTAGACCTGGGCGTTACCCACATCGTCACCATCGGCGGGGACGACACGGCCTACGCTGCCTACAAGGTCTCGGAGTTCGCTAGAGAAAGGCTGGGGTTAAACATCCACTTCGTCCACGTCCCCAAAACCATAGATAACGACCTGCCTTTGCCGGAAGGGCTGCCCACCTTCGGCTTTGAGACGGCCAGGGCACTGGGTGCGGAACTGGTGATGAACCTCATGGAAGACGCAAAGACCATGGGACGCTGGTTTCTGGTGGTTACCATGGGACGTTCCAGCGGGCACTTGGCCTTAGGTATAGGCAAAAGCGCAAGCGCCACACTCACAATCATACCAGAGGAATTTGAAAGCGAAACCATAAGCCTCCAACACGTCATCGACATAATGAGCTGCGCCATCATAAAAAGGCTCGCCCTCGAGAAAGATCACGGCCTCATTGTAGCCGCCGAGGGCCTGATATCGAAGGTGTCCTCACAGGAACTTGCGGCCATCGACTGCATCGAAAAAGACGACTTCGGCCACGTCCGATACGCCGAGATCAACTTCTCCGACGTCTTAAAAAAGCAGCTCAACTCCGAGCTAAAAAAGATGGGCATTCCCATATCGGTCCAAAACAAGGAGATAGGCTACGAGGTAAGATGCGCTCCCCCAAACCCCTTCGACGTAGAATACACCAGAAACCTGGGCTATGGCGCCTTTAAATTCCTCGTCGAGGGCGGCTCCAACGCTGTAATTGCCATCCAAAACAACGAGCTCAACCCCATCAAATTCGAGGACATCGTGGATCCCGAGACGGGCAAGATGAAGATAAGGCTCGTCGATACCGACTCTTTACAGTATCGCATCGCAAGAAAATACATGATACGCCTGGAGCGGCGCGACTTGGAATCGGAATTCCTTTTAAACAAGATGTCGCGCATCGCCAACATGACGCCGCAGCAGTTCGTGGAAAAATACGGATATGTGGCGGGGCTGTAATACGTCGATAATGCTACTTAAGGTGATATATTGTCAATTTTAAGAAACGTATCAGGCTCATATCGGCAGGTAATAATATACGAACATTTTTCGTCGGGCGAAACTAAAGGAAAAAACGACATATCCTTTGCAAATGAAGGCCTCTTTATGGCCAAGACGATGCTTTCCTGTTTTTCTCGTCTGGATTACATAAAGCCCCTTTTGATCTTGAACGAAAGGTTCTCCTCCGCCTTTGACCCTACCGAAGGGCAAAACCAATACATCGTGCACAATGACGAAGGAGAAATGGCACTGTTTGAGCTTTGCGGCAACAGGCCCGTTGTGCTCATTGCCCCAGAAACACAGGGGCTATCCGCGCGTCTTGCCTTAAAGGTGACTCAGGCCGGCGGTATAATTTTAGGGTCAGCCCCAGGTGCCGTAAAGATAGCATCGGACAAGGCCCGCCTTCTTGAACTGCTTGCCGACAAAGGAGTGCCGTGTTCGCCTTTTGCCGTAGTCTGCGACCAAACCACGATAAAAGAGGCGGCTCTGTCGTGGGGTTTTCCTCTTGTCGTCAAGCCCTCCTGCGGGACCGGAGGAGAGGGAAGTATCTTACTTAATAACAAAATCGAACTTGATGAATTTTTAACGTCCAAGAAAGCCGATACAAGAGGTTTAATTATTCAGCCATTCATAGAAGGATTCCCAGCCAGTTTATCCATTTTGGCAACCGGCAGCGGAAAGGCATATCTCGTCTCGGTAAACGAGCAAAAGATCGCCTTAAGCGAAAGCGATGATGGCAAATCCGCAAGCTTCAGGTACATAGGAGGAAAAACTGGCCTTTCCGAAGAAGACTATGCTGCCTACGGAGGCACAAGCCTGGAATACCTTCAAGGGCTTAGTCAGACTGTCGTAGACGCGATACCGGGTCTTATGGGATATATTGGAATTGACCTGATCATGACTACGAAGGGCCCCCAGGTGCTTGAGGTAAACCCAAGGATTACTACGCCTTTGGCCTTCCTGGGGAAGTTTGCAACTTGGAACATAGCCGAGGCATTGATGGAAGCCTGTCTCCTCGACAAGCTTCCCTCAGATTCTGCTGTGCCGAAAATTGATTTCACCCTGGAGGGTTTATCATGCTAAAAACATACGACGTGATCGTAGGCTGGGACATTGGTGGAGTACAGAGTAAGTGCGCCTGTATCTCAGGCGACTTTGCCTTTTTAAGCTCTAAGGATATGACCTTTGAGATATGGAAGGACCCCGGCAAGCTTTCGACGGTGCTTGAGTACCTTGCCTCAGACATCCCCCTCTCCGACACAGCCATGGCTATCACCATGACGGCTGAACTTTCCGATTGTTTTACCACCAAAGCTGAAGGTGTGCGCTTCGTGCTGGAGGCTTTCATCGATACCTTTCCTGGCATCCAACTTATGTGCCTTGGCACGAACGAAAGGTGGGTGCCGGTAGAAAAAGCTATGGGCGATCCGATCAACTTTGCGGCAACGAACTGGATAGCGGCCGCTCGTGAAATGGCAAGGTCCATCGGCGACGGAATATGGATAGATGTGGGAAGCACCACAACGGACATAATACCCATCAAAGAAAATGCCCTGTACGTTAGAGGAAGAAACGACACAGACAGGCTGCGCTTCGGTGAGCTGGTCTATACGGGCTTAATCCGCTCAAATCCCAACGCCCTAGCCTCACGGCTTCCCTTTAAGGGAGACTGGTATCGTACTTCCAACGAATATTTTGCCCTCATGGGAGATTGCTACCTTCTTTTAGGTGAAATCGACCCGGAAGACTACAGCTGTACCCCGCCTGACAGCGGATCCGTTAACACCGAGGGCGCTGCCCGTCGCCTGGCTCGACTTATATGTGCAGACGCTTCTCTCGCAAAGCCAGAAGATCTGTTGCCATTGGCCGGATATTTGAGGGAACGTCAAATCGGGCTGATAGTTGACGCGCTGTATCAAGTTTGCTCCGAGCCTCACGTAAAGGGGCCTGCCGCAGTCACGGGAGCAGGCCAATTCTTAGGAATTCAGGCAGCCCTCCGGACAAATCTGTCAATCTTAAATGCCGAGGCGATCATCCCTGATGTGGTTAAGAAACATTTTCCGCCTATGCTGCTGCCAAGGATTTGGCCATTTACCTGTCATGTCTGTCGAAGTCGTAGTAAAATTTGGCGGAAGCCTTGAAAGGCTGCCACAATTTCTTGAGATATGCAGAAATTTAAGCGAGTCACTGCGAGGCCACAAATCCATAGTGGTACCGGGAGGCGGTAAATTTGCCGATGTGGTGCGCCTATGCGACAGACAATGGAAGCTAGCGGCTTTCACTTCTCACTGGTTGGCCGTGCTGGCGATGGATCAATTTGGTTACGTGCTTGCCGAAAAGGTACCACACTCCGTAACGGCCTACGGCAAAGAAGATATATCAAAGGCCTGGCTTTCAGGAAAGATCCCTATATTTTTGCCATCTAGCTGGCTTAAGGAGCAAAGAGGAATACCCGAAAGCTGGGAAACAACCTCTGACAGCTTGGCCTGCTTTATCGCCGCAGCCTTCGACGCCTCAAGACTTGTCTTGCTTAAAGACAACATTCCTCCCTATGACGTGAAGGACCTTAGGGGCACAAGTTGGGTCGATCCAATGTTCTTCCGGTTCCTTTCCCGCTACAATGGAGAGGTCTGGCTGTGCGACGGAAGTAAGAAGCTTTCGCTACAAGACACCGTCAGCTGCGGCGACAGGTGCTGCTTTCGCCTGCAATGAGCGACGAAATTTCCAGGACCTTTCTTGACGAAAGCTTGCCCGACCGACCCCCTTCGCAAAGCGCGCCTCTAAAGCCCAGGTAATCAGGCCTAAGGGGCAATAATAAAGGTATATCTTCGAGTTTTAAAGAACCAGCCAAGGCAGAAAAAAGGCCCCATTCCCTGCAGGCCGAGACAAAATCCCTTACCCGCTCCATAGAGGCAATCTCAAGCAAGTTGTGGCCGAAGGATTTATCAAAAGTATCAAGAAGACAACCTGCAGCTTTTGCCTCTGCCGCCATGGACGGGACAGCGAGAAAGTCTATGCCGCCAAAAAATTGAGCATCCGCGTAAGCTCCGACAACCAATGAAGATTCTGGGCAATACTTTTTTAACGCAGTCGATACCGAAAAAAGCAGCTTCAGGACTTCATCCGGAGTTTTAGCTCCATAAAGGCCCACTTTAATGATCGAAGCCCCCGCCTGGGCTGCTCCAATGGCTGCAAGCGCTGCCGTACCCGGAAGATAGGGCATGTCTCCGATGGCGGCGCTCACGGGGATTGTCTTGGGGACGACGCCTCTTATCTCGCTTATCGTCTCCGGCAAGGCTGCCCCCAAAGCCCCTTCCGCTGGGTTTTTTACGTCTACCACGTCAATATGGGCTTTCAGTGCCACAATAGCTTCTTCCTTTGAGACGACACTTGCCAAAAATGCCGTTCTATCAGGAAATAATGAGTTCATTACGCAAGCTCCTTTATGTCCTTTTTATTGATCCATCCTTCATGAAGTGCTGTAGCCACAAGCACCCCCGCCATGTTCGACTTCTTTATGTCAAAAAGCTCGTCCTTGGACTTAAACCCTCCACCGCCGTAAAAGCTCATATCGGGCGCCATTTGCGTCGCTGTTTCATACATCTTCAATGGCAATCCCCTCCCCGTCCCAACGCCATCCAACGTAAGCAGGATAACCCTCCTCCAGCCCGCCAACCTCAATAGATCAATTCCCTCCTCTAAAGTCTTGCCTGCAAGGGGCGATTCGCTGCGAGTCAGGATATTGCCTTTCTTCATGTCCAGGCTGAAGATCATACGATCCTCTTGACATGCTTTGCTTATCCTTTCAAATTCGTCGCTGCTTTGAAGCGTCTCAGAGCCAACGACAACCTTGCAGGATGGGATCTCGGACATCAGGTAAAGCACTTCATCCAAGCTTCCTGTTCCCGCATCTATCCAAAGGGTTGCCATTGTCTCCTCCCGCACTTTTTTCAAGATCTCGAGATTATCTCCCATGTCTTGAATGGCGTTGAGATCGGCGACGTACAGGTCACTTCCTCCTGTTACGTAAAGCAACGCCTTTGCCACTTCCACAGGATGGGGCGAATTTACCAAAGGACTTTCCATAGGGCGATATTTGTTCCTCTCTCCCCTGTATGCTCGCACGGTTAAACCATCCAAAAGATCCATTACCGGGATAACTTGCAAATTTACGACATCCCCTCTGATATTTCCTTTTTAAAGTTAGTTTCAAACACTAAAGAGAATTTTTCTTTTACTTTTTTTACTACCTCGCGAAAATCTACATCCTCGACGTAGTCATCGAGCGAGGCCACGGAAAATTCCTTTATACCGCAGGGGTTGATGAGCTCGAAGTGGGACTTGTCAACCTTTACATTAAAGGCAAAACCGTGCATGGTGATCCACCTTTCGGCGGCGATCCCTATGGCTGCGATTTTTTTGTCGGCGACCCAGACGCCCCTGTATTTAGGCTTTCTGCCGGCCTTTACATTGTAATCTTTCAGCACTTGTATAATCACTTCTTCAAGGCATGAGACGTACCATTGGAGGTCCTTTTTCCATTTGCTCAAATTAAATATGGGGTAGGCGACGATCTGCCCAGGACCATGGTAGGTTATGTTTCCTCCCCTGTTCGTCTCGTATAGCTCTATCCCGTAAGCTTCAAGAGTCCTTTTGTCCGCGAGCAGGTTTTCCCTTCCCCCCGATCTTCCTACGGTAAAAACGGGCTTGTGCTCCAAAAGAAGGAGTATGCCATCGGCCTCGCCCGCGGAAACTTTTTCAAAAGCTCTTTCCTGGAGGGTAAGGCCGTCGCCGTAACCCAGGGGCTCTTTAAATTCCACGACAGAGCATCTCCTGCTCAACTGGCCACACCTCCCAAAAGTAAGGTGTAGGGGCATTTTCCCCTACACCTTGTACTATTATGTTATATCTTATTTCAAGACAGCCAGAAGCAGCAAGGGATTTTCAAGCAGCTCTTTTACTCGCCTGATAAACATGGCCCCTTGGGCGCCGTCGACGATCCTGTGGTCGAAGGTCAAAGAAAGCGTCATCATGGGCTTTACTACCATTTGGCCATCGCAAATGCAGGGCCTGTCTTTCATCTCTCCAACCCCCAAAATAGCGCACTGCGGAGGATTGATGATGGGAGTAAAGTCTCGAACGCCAAACATTCCGAGGTTAGTGATCGTAAAAGTGCCCCCGGTCACGTCGTCTATAGCAAGTTCGCCTTTGCGGGCCTTTTCGATCAAGGCATCACCGTCAGAGGCAATTTCGTACAAGTTCTTGCCGGCAACGTCCTTCACCACGGGAACGAGCAACGCCTCTTCCGTCGCCACAGCAAGGCCGATGTTGATCTCGTCGTAGAGGACTACCTCGTTGCCTTCCAAGTAGGAATTGAGCATCGGCTGTTCTTTCAAAGCGACGGCACAGGCTTTCATTAATATATAATTGTAAGAGAGGTTAAGCCCCTTTTCCTTAAAAGAGGATTTTAGGTCTTCCCGCAGTTTTTTTAACAAAGTGCAATCTACGTCGGCATTTAATGTAACCATTGGCGAGTTCTGCCAGCTCGTGGACATCCTCTCGGCTATGACCTGCCTGACATCGGATAGGGCGATCCTTTTAAGCTGAGCTGCCTCAACTGCTGGCTTTGCCCTTTCGGCTTTTTGTCTTTCGATGAAGTCAAGCACGTCTTTTTCTACTATCCTCCCACCCGGACCCGTGCCGGTAACCAAGGCTAAATCGATGCCCTGTTCCTTGGCTATCTTTTTTGCGATGGGCGTGGCTTTGATTAAAACCTCTTCGCCTGCCGGTTTCGCGGCCACCGGGGCGGGCTTGGCTTCCGGTTGAGCGGGCTTTTCAGCTGCAGGAGCCGTAGGAGCTTCCTTTAAAAGCTCGCTTATATCTTCGTCTGGGGCTGCTATTATGCAAAGCGGCGTACCGATGGGCACCTTAGTCCCCGGTTGCGTTAAGATCTTTCTCAGCACCCCGCTTTCGGGGGCTTCGACCTTATAGGTGATCTTTTCCGTGGAGACCTCCAGGACCACCTCTCCCTTTTCGACCCTGTCTCCTTCCTTTTTATGCCATTTGGCCACCGAGCCGGATGTCATGGTAAGGCCAAGCTTGGGCATTGTAATGACTGTTGCCATAAAACTACACCTCCCTATTTGCCGTGATTGGTCATGCGCCCTCTTTGAACGGCAAGCCACATAGTCCTTTCGATGTCTACGACTCGCGGGCCACTTCCGCTTAAACGAACTGAAGCCTTCTTTCCCGGGAGCAATTCCACTTCCCTCTCACCGTCAAGGGCGATCACTGCCGGGCTCATATCGAAACATATCTCATCTCCTATCGATATTGAGTTAAATTCCAGGACCCTTACAGGCTTTATAAGCCCTGGGGCGACAGGAGCGGTTACTATGAAACCTTCCTCAGAATCGGAAGATCCTAAAATTACGTGCAATCCTTTATCCTGTGGCATTGGCCATTGAATGACCATGCCCCCGATGGACGAAAGGCCTATATTGCTCGGTTTGGCCTGGGTCAGCACAAGTTCTTTAACCCTATTCATATCCCATATGGCCTTTGAGCCCAAAAATATATCGTCGTAAAGGGCGACGTCCACCAAGGCGATGTCCACGACCTTTCCGTCGATCATAATATCGATGCGTTTCGTTGGAAAGGTAGCATCTTCGACGGAGACTGCACCGGTAGCTACGTAGCCCGCCGCCATCCCCGCTATTGTCCCTTCAACCATACAGGGAAAGATGTTGTTCGTCCCCGTGGACACGGACATGAAGGGAACGGAAATGCTCCCCTTCGCAACGGCGCGATTTGTCCCGTCTCCTCCGAGAATCACGAAACACTTGGCCCCCTCCTCTTCCAACAGCTTGGCGGCCAAAGTGGAGTCTTCCTGCGTTCCCTCACATCTCATGTTCAATGGTTCGACGCTAATTTTGAGGTGAACGTTTTCCAAAGCCCTGGGTACGATATCGAAGTAATCGGGCATGTAAAGCACTTTGTCCACGCCCGCGGACTCGAGTCCCAAGAGGATGCGCCTAACGATGTTTACCTTTTCGATATTATCGAAGACCGAGCCGTGAGCAACGAGCCTCCTAATGTCCTTGCCCGAAGCGGGGTTAGCTATGATCCCTACTAATGTCAAGGATATCGATTCCCCTTTCCAATCAGATTAAAATGTCATAGAACCTCCATCGACGTTGACCGACTGACCCGTCACGTGATCGGAGTAGACAAAAAACAACGCAAGTTTAGCCATATCCTCAGGTGTCTGCTCAACCCCTTGAGGTATCATGGTCGATACATTTCTGGCAAAGGACTCATCCCAACTTTCGCCTGGCATCTTCCAGACGTCAGCAAGCAGAGTCCACATCTGGGTTCGAACTATGCCGGGGCAGATGGCGTTTACAGTGATGTTGTCCCTGGCAAGCTCCTTTGCCAAGGAATTGGTAAATCCCACCACAGCAAATTTAGACGCGCAATAAAGGGAAAGTCCTGGAAATCCCGATTTCCCCGCAATTGAAGCGACGTTTATTATGCGCCCCCATTTTCTTTGCTTCATGTAGGGAATGACCGCCTTCGAAAATAGAAAGACCCCTTTTGCGTTGACATTCATCGTCAGGTCCCAGGCCTCTTCCTCCACGTTCTCCACGGTCGAGACCGACACAACTCCAGCGGCATTGACCAATATATCTATTGACCCCAGTTCATCGATGGTCTGTTTTACTGCTTGAGCGACTTGTCCGGATTTACTTACGTCCGCGTTTATGGCTATAGCCCGTTTTCCGAGGGACTCTATCTCCTTTACCACTTCCTGGGCTGCGCTGTAACCTTTGATCTCCTTCGTGCCATAGTGGTTAAAGGAGCTGTCGAGAACTTCTGCCTCAACTATTGCAACATTAGCCCCTTCTCTAGCAAGGGCAAGTGCAATTCCTCGGCCGATTCCTCGTCCTCCCCCTGTAACGATCGCTACTTTTCCCTCCAGGCTCATTTCCCTAGCCCTCCTTTAAGAGTTCTTGGGATAGGTATCCTCGGGTTCAGGAAATTCCCAACCTTCTGGCTGGTTGTAAAGCTCCACGATAGTGGCCAAATCTTCCCTGGTGTCAAGATAGGTGTAAGTAAATCCAAACCATGTTCCACCCTGAATTACTTCTATTCCCCTCTCCTCTGCCAGCTTCATCACTTCTTCGTAGCTTTCGACCCCTAAAGCCACATGATGTAGCCCTTCTCCGTGTTCTTTAAGGAAATCAGCATATATACTCTTATCATCAAGGGGTTGAATGAGCTCCCATTGAACGTTCCCGATCTCAGCAAGCGCAAGCCTCATAGCGTAATCTTCTCTTTTGCCATGCAATATCATGTCTTTAACGGTGTTTGGATCGAAGGTATAAACGCTCCAGGGACCTATGCCCCATTTATCCCAGTAATTTTTCATGGCTTCTTCCAGGTCCTTAACGACCACTGCTATCTGAAGAACCTGGTTAAACAAACCTTTCTTTGTCATTTCTCTCTCCCCCTCTTTGTAACGGTTAGCAATGCAGGGAACGCTTTGACAATGGATGTCAAGCGTTCCCTGAACTAGCTCACGCTACGGCTTCCTTTACGGCAGCGATGATCTTTTCCTTGCTTGGGATGTACTCCTGTTCGAGCACGGGGCTAAAGGGTACGGGAGTAAAGGGAGCAGCTACGCGCTTTATCGGAGCATCCAAATAATCGAAGGCCTCTTCGGCGATCATGGCCGCAATTTCAGCGCCGGGACCGGCAAATTTGACCGCCTCATGGACGATGACCACCTTGTGGGTCTTCTTTACCGATTCGATGATCGTCTCGCCGTCTAAGGGTTGCAGCGTCCGCGGATCGACGACCTCCACGCTGATGCCTTCCTTGGACAGCTCCTCGGCTGCCTCTAGTGCTTTGTGGACCATCGCCATCGTGGCAATAATCGTTACGTCGCTTCCCTGCCTTTTGACGTCAGCTTTTCCCAGGGGAACGGTGTAGGTATCCTCGGGCACTTCACCTTCCAGGCCATATATGAACTTATGTTCTACGAATATGACGGGATTGTCATCTCTTATCGAGCTTATGAGCAACCCCTTGGCATCGTAAGCGGTGGAGGGAGCTACGACCTTCAATCCCGGAACGTGCATGAACCAGGCCTCAAGGGACTGGGAATGCTGTGCCGCCGCAGATCCGCCGGCGCCGCATGCCGTCCTTATGACCATCGGTATTTTCGCCTTTCCGCCGAACATATAGCGCATCTTCGCCGCCTGATTGTATATCTGGTCCATGGTAACGCCCACGAAGTCCATGAACATTATTTCTGCCACGGGCCTCAACCCCGTTGCAGCAGCGCCCAGGGCATTGCCGACTATGGCGCTTTCCGTGATTGGCGTATCTATTACCCGTTTAGGCCCGAACTCGTCTATCAGCCCTGCCGTCACGCCGAAACAGCCGCCGAATACTCCAACGTCCTCGCCAATGACGTACACGTTGGGATCGCGCCTCATCTCCTGGAGTAAGGCCTCATTTATCGCTGCACGCATTGTCAACTTTCTCATCGTCTTCGCCTCCTCTCTCGCTCACGCGTACACATCTTCCAAGACTTCTTCCGGAGAAGGCCAGGGGCTCTCTTCGGCAAACTTCACGGCTTCTTCGATCTTGCTGGCAATCTCCTCACGAACCTGTTTCATCTGTTCTTCGGTCATGATCCCCATCTGTGCAAGCTTCTCCTCAAATCGCGGAATGGGGTCTTTTTTCTTCCACTCCTGGACCTCTTCCTCCGGGCGGTAGACGGTCGGATCTCCCTCGAAATGTCCCCTGTAACGATAGGTCTTGCACTCAATTAATGTCGGCCCTTCTCCGGCCCTAGCCCTTTTTACTGCCTCTTGGACTGCCTCATAAACGGCGAGCACGTCGTTGCCGTCGACCACTACTCCGGGAATGTTATAGGCTGCCGCTCTGGCTGCCACATCTGGCACGTTCATAGATCGCCTTTGCGATAGTGAGATCCCGTAGAAGTTGTTCTCGTTGATGAATATGACCGGCAGCTTCCAAATCGATGCCATGTTCAACGCCTCATGAAACGTCCCCTGGTTAGATGATCCGTCGCCAAAGAAGCAGGCCGCCACATGATCGGTACCCTTGTACTTGGCCGTAAAGCCTGCACCCACGGCAATGGGAAATCCGCCGCCCACTATGCCGTTGGCACCCAGGATCCCAAGTTCCACATCGGCGATGTGCATCGATCCGCCCTTGCCCTTACAATATCCCGTACGCCTTCCAAAAAGTTCGGCCATCATAAGCTTGAGATCTCCGCCCTTGGAAATCAGATGTCCGTGTCCCCTGTGCGTACTGGTTATATAGTCATCCTTGCGCAGGTTTGCACACGCCCCCGTAGCCACAGCCTCCTCGCCTACGTAAAGGTGCACAAAACCGAAGCACTTTCCGGCTGCAAAAAGCTCAGCCACTCGCTCCTCGAAATATCTTATAGTGAGCATGTTCCTGTACATCCACTGCAATGTTTCCCTTTCAATTGCCATGATATCCTACCTCCTTCTCTCATAATGTTGTTTAATTAAGCTAACGGTAATCTGACCTTGATCTGTCACCTCCTATCTCTAAGTGAAATTTTATCGTGACGACACCCCTAAGGCTGATAGGCACCAGCCTTATAGGAACTCCTCACCAGTGGGCCGGCAACTACATATTTAAACCCAAGCTCGAGACCCTTTTGTTCGTAAATTTGATATTGTTTTGGATGCACAAACTCCCTCACGGGAAGATGAGATGAAGAAGGTTGTAAATACTGTCCTATTGTAAGTATATCACATCCTACTGATATCAAATCGCTCATTACTTCTATTGATAGCGTAAAATATTTGTAGGAGTTTTTTAGGGAGGAAAAATAAAGGGGCCGCTCCTTTTGGTAGAATCTTTGTAGCACACAAAAATTCATAAAGGAGGGTCCCAACTTGAACAAGGTTATTTTACTACAAATTGTCTCAAACTTCATCTCCGAGATATTGAAGTTTTTTTGCAGTTCCCATGTCAGGACGCTGGCTGAAATAGAAGATGAGCTTTTTCGCATGACGAAGGCCTTCATCCGGGAGATCGTAAAGGCTTACCTTGAGCTTGCAGACGAAGCCATATTAAAGGACAAAACGTCTCGAAAGCAAAGAGGATTGGTCGTAGAAAGGCGTGATGACAAAAGAAGCGTTTATACCATATTTGGAGATATATCCTTTGACAGGACCTACTACTTTGATAAAAGTCATGATAAATACGTATACCCCTTAGACGAAGCCCTGGGGTTGGATAAATACGAAAGGTTGAGCAAAACAGTGACGGTAAAGCTGGTAGAAACGGCAGGCCAGGTATCTTACGCCAAAAGTTCGATGAACGTAACTGAGGGTGAGCTATCCAGACAGACCGTCAAAAACAAGATCCACAGCTTAAACCTGGAGGCCTTAAAGACAAAAGTTCCTAAAAAAAGAGGCGTAGAGGTATTACATATAGATGCAGATGAAGACCACGTATCCTTACAGGAGGGCAGAAATACGAATCTTCCTTTGATCTGTATATACGAGGGCACCTTTAAAGAGGGATCCAAAAACAGATGTATAAACCCCATATACATGAGCGGTTACGGAAAAGACACAGATGAGTTTTGGCTTGAGGTAACAGATAGGATATACGAGCTTTACGACCCGGAGGACATAAAGGACATATACATCCATGGAGATGGTGCAAATTGGATAAGACAGGGGATAAACTGGCTGCCCGAGTCAAAGCTGGTGCTCGATAAATTTCACCTAAATAAAGCGATCCTTGAATCCACGGCAAGGCAGCCTGAAAAAAGACGTGATATATACAGGGCCATAAATACAAATGACTTGAACTTTTTTAAAAAGATTAGCTTTGAGATGTTAAACGATGCCCTGGATGAAAAGGAAAGAAGGAGGATAAAAGATTTCAGGAGGTATATAACCAACAACTGGCAGTCTATAACCATTCGAAACGAAGAGGATTGCGGCAGTTCAAGCCCCGAGGCCCACGTAAGTCACGTGCTTTCTTCTAGGTTAAGCTCCAGGCCTATGGCCTGGAGCAGGAAGGGCTTAAAGGCCATGTCTGCTTTAAGGGCCTACATCTGTAGCGGTGGCATGGTGACGTCAGAACAGGTAAAGAAAAAAGACCAAGAAGGTGAGAATGCGGACAAAAGACACAAATTCACCTTGAACCTGGGGGATATCTTCGGTTCCGTTGCAAGTGAGCTTGGATGCATAACGGTACTTAAAACGGGAAAAGTAACGCCTTTATACACTTCTTTAAAGGGCATATGTCATAGCGGGTTTGATTTTTAGCTGACTCGCAGACGTTACCCTTTAAGATACATCGGGGAGTGGTTCCTAAAAATCCTACAAAAACTTGACGCGGTCCTTCTATTACCTCTTCATACGTCTCGCCAAGGCCGACCATGATCCCCGATTTTGTCAGCACCTTCGGGGCAATGGTCTTTGCCATCTCAATCACGGCCAAGCTCCGTTCGTAGTCAGCCTGCGGCCTCACGGCCGGATAAAGAGAAGGAACAGTTTCAACGTTATGGGCTAAGACTTCTAAAGGAGCTTCAAGTAAGGTTTTTAAGGCGTCCCTGTTGCCCGCCAGGTCGGAGGTCAAAAGCTCTACTCTAGCGCCGGGGTTTAATTTCTTTACTTCCTTCACCACCAAGGCCATGTGCGATGCGCCGCCGTCGGCTAGGTCATCTCGGGTGACACAGGTTAAGACCACGTATTTAAGGCCAAGGGCTTTGCACGCCTCAGCGATATGTCGAGGTTCATCGGGGTCTAAGGGCAAAGGGTTTCCGTGTCTTACGGCGCAGAAGTTGCAATTTCTGGTACATACGTCTCCCATGAGCAGAAAAGTGGCCGTGCGAGACTTGAAACACTCCCCGACGTTGGGACATAAGGCTTCCTCGCAGACAGTATGAAGGGTCATGCCCTTTATTAAGTCCTGCATTTGTCTTAAGCTTTCTTCGTCAGGCGCCGGTATCTTAAGCCACTCCGGAAATTCCTGATTCATTTATCCTTACCCTTCCTTTGGAAGATGTATGGCTCTGCCTTGAACGGACAAAGCCGCTTCCTTCAACGCCTCACCTACGGTGGGATGGGCAACTATAAGTTGAGCTATCTCCTCGGCTGTCGCCTCCAGCTTCATGGCCATACAGGCCGTAGATATCAACTCCGTAGCGTTAGGACCCAATATGTGCACGCCTAATACCTTTTCGTACCTTGAGTCCGCTACGACCTTTACCATTCCTTCAGCTTCACCCAGCGTCAATGCCCTTCCGTTGCCGACCATGGGAAACCGTCCCACCTTTACGGGAATACCCGCTTTTTGGCAATCAAGCTCGCTCATCCCCACGGAGGCCAACTCCGGTGAGGTAAATATGCAGGCAGGAACGACGGAGTAATCCATCTCCCGCATACCGCCGGCGACGTTTTCTGCCGCGATCTCGCCTTCGGCCATGGCAACATGGGCAAGCATGTAAGGAGACGTGCAATCACCTACCGCGTAGATGTTGGGCACATTAGTCCTCATGAATTTATCTGTTTTAATTCGGCCACGCTCCGTCTCGACTCCTGCGTTCGTTAAATTTAAAGTTTGCGTGTTTGTAACGCGACCTGCGGCCAGGAGCAAATGTCCTGCCTCCACGGTTATATTTTCTCCGCTCATTTTTTGAACCGAGACGACAAGGGAACTTCCCCTTTCTTCGATCTTCGTTACCTTGGCAGCTACGTGAATGGTTATCCCCTTTGACGATAAAATCTCGTGCACGTAAGAGGCCATCTCCTCGTCGATGTTTGACAATATCCTCGGCAAAAACTCTACCACCGTTACATGGCAGCCGAGGCCTGAAAAAAGGGTTGCAAACTCTATTCCTATCACGCCGCCGCCAACTATGAGCATCGACGAAGGAATTTCTTGGATCTGCAATACGTCATCACTGGTTAAGACGTTTCGGCATTGCAGACCCTCAATTGGAGGCATCGAGGGCTTTGAACCCGTCGCTATGATGAAGCTGTCTGACTTTAATGTTGAAGTGCCATTGCCGTTTTTCACGACGATTTCCTTAGAATTGACGAACGAAGCCTCTCCGTAAACTACATCTACTCCCCACGATTCCAAAAGCGTAGCCACGCCATCGGTGAGCTGCTTTACGGTAGCATCCTTGCGATCCATGAGCACCTTCCAATCAAAAGTACTTTCCTTGACCGAAAAGCCGTAATCCCGCGCCATATCGAAGTTGCTTTTAAGCTCTGCGGCATGAAGCAAGACCTTAGTTGGTATGCAGCCTCGATTAAGACAAGTCCCGCCTACCTTTTCCCCTTCAATCAGCCTGACATTGCATCCAAGCTGGGCTGCCCTTATTGCGGCTACATATCCTCCAGGTCCGCCTCCTATGACTGTTAAGTCCGCCACGATTCGTTCCCCCTTTGCAGCTTAGAATCAAATACACCGACGATTTAGCAAGAAATATGTTTCATGAGGTTGCAGTTTCTAACCTGTTGTCGAAATTTAAGAATGTTATAACAATATATAAGCATAATATAGCACTACATCAATTATACTATAGTACAGTCGACAAACCTGTCAAGGTATTCGTATTTCTAGACAAAAAACACTACGGCCATGCAGCCTCGTGGGCTTACATGGCCGTAGTGTGCAACTTTTAATAATTCTGTAATCAGGTCGTTACTTTCCTACAAACTGCGGTTCCCTAACGTTTGATTCCTCTCGCCTTACGCCCATCTTCATCTTAGAGGCGATTTTGTCGACGACTATGGCGATAGCGTTGTCTCCAGAAACGTTGCAGGCCGTTCCGAAGCTGTCTTGGGCGATGTAAAGGGCTATCATCAGGCCGAGCTGGGCCTCGCTAAAGCCGAGAATGCTTTCCAGCACGCCTAGGGCAGCCATAACGGCTCCGCCGGGAACGCCGGGAGCTGCGACCATGGTAATGCCAAGCATGGCAATAAAGCCGACCATGGAGGCAAAGGTAAACTGCGTTCCGTGAAGCATCATGACCGCCAGGGAGCACATTGTGATCGTTATCGTAGAACCTGCTAGATGTATGGTGGCGCCAAGGGGTATGACGAAATCCCTTACCGCCTTGGAAACGCCGTTTCTTTCGGCGCACTGGACATTTACGGGAATCGTAGCAGCCGAGGACTGCGTTCCTAAAGCAGTAACATAGCCGGGGATCTGGTTTTTAAGGCACTGAAAGAAGTTTTTGCCTCCGTAGGTGCAGGCTATGGCAAAATAGACAATTATCAATGTGAGATGGGAAGCGATGACGAGCAGAAAGACTTTGCCAAAAACGGACATTATCCTGCCCACTTCTCCCGCATGGGTCATGTTCGCAAATATGCCCGCCACGTGAAAGGGAAGCAGGGGAATTACCACGTAAACAATGACCATGTTCACGATCTTTTGAAATTCGACCGTTACGTTGTAGAGGGTTTTTTCCTTCAGCGCGGATATACCGATCCCGAGGATAAAAGCCAGCAGAATAGCCGTCATCACGCCCATGAGCGGCGGCATGTCGATCACAAAATAAGGGGGCAACAGGTGCTCTTCGGGGTTGGTAGCCATTATGTTGGAGGCGAAGTTGATTATCTTAGGCATAATATTAGTCCCGACAAAGAAGGCAAAAAGGCCGGCCAGTACAGTAGAGCCGTAGGCAAACGCGACCGTCATCCCAAGGAGCTTTCCCGCTCCCTTGCCCAGATCTGCTATGCCGGGGGCGACGAAACCGAGGATAATGAGGGGAATGACAAACCCCAGGAAATTTCCGAAAATGCCGTTGAAGGTGGCAAGAAGCCCGACACACCACTGGGGAAAATATTTCCCGATCAAGATACCGCAAATAATGGCAATGATCAGCCTTGGCAGTAAGCCCATCCTCTTAAACATCGAAAGACCTCCTATCATTTGTTATAAAGATAACTTAAATGAGTAAAATAATGCTTACACAACCGATCCGACCTGCTGTAACCTCGAGCATCACCTCCGCATGTGTATTTATTCCATAATCACATGTATATTATATACGCAAAGTCTCTTTGTCTATGTATACATGTCAGGAAGAGCTATCAAAATATTTACGGTAAGGGGGATGCAAAATTTCATTATATGTGTTAGGCTAACTACGGTTTTTAAAATTCCATTCACAAGAAAGGTGGTGGCAGTGCGTGGACGCTGGACCCGGTAGTCGTCGGTACAGTGCAATGAAGGATGAAGTTACGTTTTTAAATGAAGGACATCGCCTCAAGCGCGCTCTTCTTCCTTCGGAAGGTCGCAGCTACACTGCCGCCGCTTTGACAGCTTCAGCCTCTCGATACTCTCGATAGCCTCCGTTTAAAACGTTTTCCAAATAAGCGGCAGAACCTTCCGATAAGATGAGAGCAGCCTTTGAAGGCCCCGGGCAATCGGCTTGGGCAACGTAATGTTGCCTCCATATTCCTTTGCCCTTTAACCAAAAAAGCTCTCTGGGAGGTGATTTGCATGGAACAGAGAAACATCGATTTCTTCAAGGAAACGGTCGAAGAAATGCTCGAAAAACAGGACCTGGAAGCTTTGCGCCTTTATTTGGAGGAGCTTCACCCCTACGAGATAGGCGCGCTCTTGGACGAACTCGAAGAGTCCGAACAGCTCGTCATCCTCTCTCTCACTCTGCCGGAAGCAGCAGCTGAGGCTTTGGAGCACCTTGATTACGACGACCAATACAGGCTCCTCGATCATCTGGACGAAGAGTCAGCAAGCAAGATAATCGCCGCCATGGGACGGGATGCTATAGCCGACCTGCTTATGGCCATACACCCAAACAAAGCCCAGGAGATCATGGCCATGATTCCCCGGGAGTACCTCGAAAGCATAAAGTTTCTCATGTCCTATCCCGAGGATTCCGCCGGGGGCATAATGTCCTTGGACTACATCCAGGCCAGGCAATACTGGACTATAGAGCGGGTGATAGAACACTTCAGAAAGGTCGGCAGAAAACAAAGCGTTGCAAACTACATATACATCGTAGATGCCGTGGGCAAGCTTGTCGGCGTCCTCTCACTGAAGGAGCTTTTATTAAACGAGCCTAAGACAAAGGTTGAAGACGTAATGCACACCAACATCATAACGGTTTTGGCTACGGCAGACCAGGAAGAGGCTGCCAAGCTCATGAGCCAGTACGACCTCATGATACTACCAGTGGTGAACGAACAGGCTCGCCTCGTAGGCGTCATCACGGCCGACGACATCATGGACGTCATCGAGGAAGAGGACACTGAAGACATCCACAGGCTGGGTGGAAGCCAACCTTTGGACCTGCCCTACTTAGAATCGACACTGACGACGCTTTTCAGCAAGCGCATCGGCTGGCTCGTGGTTCTTTTCGCAACACAGGCAGTGACGAGCAACATCCTGAAACATTACGAGGGAGTTTTAAGCAGCGTCGTGGCCCTTACTTTTTTCATGCCCCTGCTTGCGGGAGTGGGAGGCAATTCCGGGACCCAGGCTTCTTCTTTAATCATAAGGGGTCTTGCCCTTGGCGAGATCACGGTCCATGACATAGCCGTCATACTCTTCAAGGAGCTTCGCGTAAGCGCCCTCATCGGAATTGTGATGGGAACGATCGGGTATTTCTTCGCCTGGACTGTCAGCGGTTCAACTGGCGTCGCAACTGTCGTCGCCGTAACCGTAACAGTGGTTTTGATCGTAAGCTCCACCATCGGTGCCATACTTCCCATCGTCGGGAGGGCCTTCAGGCTGGATCCGGCCGTCTTTTCCGCCCCTCTTATAACCACCGTGGTGGATATCACGTCGCTGATGGTTTATTTCAACATTGCCATAAAGCTGCTCAAGTTAGGCGGATAAGATTTTCGAATGCATATTTGATACCCTGGAACACCTGCGGCGCCTATCATGCGAGCCTTTTTGGCATACCTACCCTTGAGTTCGCGCCCTTCGCCTTCTTTAACTACATCAACCCAATAGTGGCCATAATTCTGACGGCCATGGGCAAGTTCATATTCTGGCGCAAGGATACTGACGACGACATAATAACCGAATAGTTTACGAAAAGAAAAAGGCCACCATCTTACCGGTGGCCTTTTTGGAGTTCCTTTAGGATTTCCTCTATCTTGGCAGCCATTATAAAATCATTTAAGAACAGTCCCTTTATGGCATAGGTGAATAAAGTTACGATCACGCGGTTATAGTGGACCGATATGTCAGGATGATGTCCTTCGGACTCGGCCAGCTCAGCTATTCTATCGAAAAACTGCCAGGATTCCCTGAAGTTGTTAAATTTAAAGGTCTTATTAAGTTTAAGAATGCCCTCATCATCCACGATTCTCCATGAAGGCACCTGGCTCAAATATTCTTCGGCCTCCTCCTTTGTCATGGGAGGAATGCCTCCCTCGCAGGGTACGCATCTTTGATTCGTCAATTTTTCCATACCCTACACCTCCCGCAAAGAATTATTCAAGATAAACTATATATGGAAGAGGCCTTTCCCTGCCGCCGGGCGAGTGGTTGATCAAAGCACCCTTCCACCAAAGCCCGGATGAGCCTCCCCCGTCTAAATTGACGGCTTCTTTCATGCCGAATTGTTTGGCAAGGGACTTTAGCTCCGACAGGGTCATGCCCCTGGAGTGCCACGGGTCGCGGCCATCGACCACAACCCAGTAAATCCGCCTTCCGTCGTATCCCCAAAGCGTCCTAGGGTGTCTTTTATCGGTGAAACTCGGCTTAAAACCTTCGTTTGCATAGACCTCTCTTCCATTGCGCAAAAGAGGCGGCCCTGCCTGGAAAGCCCACTTTGCGCCGTTAAACTCCTCGGGGACAAGAGATGATTTTATTTCAACTTCCGTTCCCAATACCACGTTTGCGAAGTACTGCCTGCTGTTACCCCTGGCGACGAGCAAAAAACCGTCGGGCGGGATATAGTGGCCTTTTGCCGTAGCAGCGCTTTGCTTCCAAGTGACCTTCCCTTCCCTCACCATTACTTCCAGGGCATCGGAGGGTAGTTTGGAAACCTCCATGCCGAATTCCGGCCTATATACGCTTATGCCGTGATAGCTCGGCGACACGTTCACGCCATCTAGAGCGAATTCCGCCTTCGATCCCACCACTACCTTTGCTGCTGCTTCGACTTGTCCGATATAGACCTTTCCGCTGTCGTCCCAGCCTATGGCGGTCCTGCCTCTGTAGGGCATGTAAGAGATAGCTCCGTCAGTCAGCACGAGCCCAATGGGTCTCGTTTCGCTGAAATATCCTCCGTTTACCGCAGCCTTCGCCCCCGTCGCCTTGGCCATTTCGCTTAAAGGTTTAAATGTCCCGAATAGAGCGCTGGACAAAGCTATCTTCCCCGTCTCGGAAGTGGCGTCGTAGGAAAGGCAAACCCAATAAAGAGCTGGGCTTTCCTCGGAGCCGTTGTAGGGAACTATGGAGGCCGTCATACTTTTGGGGAGGCGTGCCTTCACGTCATGGGCTTTGACGTAGTCCATGAAGGGCCCGACGGTGACCAAATAGGCCCACTCCTGCTTCACGATGAATGCGGGAAATCCCAGATTTTTCAAATAGTCCGTCAGATCTCGGGCACGAGCTTCGGCGTTCAAGGGAATTTCGTCTATCAACACGAGCCACAGCTTCGGAGGTCGCCCGACACCTTCCCTATGCATCGTCACCGCGATGGGTCCTTCTTCAAGGGTCTTTTCGAAGATAAATCCCCTCTTGCAATTTTTCAGCCAGCTTACGAGGGAATTCAAGCCTTCTCGGCTAACGTTGGCCGCAGGTTCGCTCAAAAGCAGTTCAGGTGCCTTTGGAGACATCGCTTCGGCCATGGTCAGATAGACCGTAAGATGGGGCGGAACATCCTCTTTTTCGCCAAACTCGCATATTTTGTCCAATATTTCGGCCTCGTTGAAAAGACCGAGAGCGCGAAGGGCGAACATCAAGGCCTCGGCGTTCGTCGCGTCCAAAGTTGGATAGAAATGTTCAAAGGGCGGCAATATTCCCAACGCTTTGGCTGCCTGAATGGACTCTCCGTGAAGAGTGAGCTTCGAGACGTCGGCAAAACCAGCGCCGTCCTGCACCACCGGCAGGTCTAAAGCCGTCATTATTTCATAGACCACTTCGCCCCTCGAAATTGCGCTGGCTCCGCCAACGTGCGCAAACGCTATAATGCACACTAAAAAAATTAAAGACGCAACCCGAAGCCTCTTGAAAGCTCCCACGGCCTCGCCCCCCTTAGGTTTTAACCTTTCGTTTTGTCCTTCAAATAGTACCTTCCGTCAGTATAAAAGAACTCATTCTTTAATTCTACAACCTCTTTAGAAAGCAGGAGTAAAACTAACACGTTCGGTATCACTATCATGGCCAGACTGATGTCGAGGAAATGCCAGAGCACCTTGGCCCCGCCCACGGCACCTATGTATATGGCAGCAATGTAGACGTACCTCGAAAGTTTTGCTGCCTTCAGGCCGAAGAGAAACTCCACCTGTTTTTCTGCGTAAAAAACTAACACCAAAACGGTGGTTATGACGAAAAGAAAGAGGCTTAAGGCGACGAGGCCGCTTCCTAAGTTGCCGAAATACCTGCCAAAGGAAAGAGCTGCCAGGCTCGAGGGGTTGACGGCCGCTATCTCGCTCGTCCATATGCCGGAGATGAGAACGGCAAAGGCTGTAGCAGTGCAGGCGAGCGTATCCAGTATTACTTCTGTAACGGACCACAATCCCTGTCTAGTAGGATGGTCGGTGCTCGCCGTAGCGTGAGCGATGGGAGCGGTCCCCATGCCCGCCTCGTTAGAGTAAACGCCCCTCGCAAAACCCCACCTCAAAACGGCAGCCAGGCTCGCCCCCATAAATCCGCCAATGGGTGCCATGGGCACGAAGGCGCTTCGCAAGATGAGCCATATGACGGAAGGCAGCTTGTCTATCTCCATTACTATGATTATCACCACGCCCAGGGTATAAAGAAGGGCCATAATGGGCACCATCTTTTCCGTAACTTTTCCTATTCTTTTGATCCCGCCTATGACCACGACTCCGACGAACAGCATGGCGCCCAACCCAACAAGGTATTCGGAAACGCCAAAGGACTCTGCCATGTTGCCAGCAATAGAATTGGACTGCACCATGATACTGCAAAAAAGTTCCACAATGAAAGCCAGGGCAAACCATATACCAAGCCATCTCCAACCAAGGCCCTTCGTCATGTAGTACATGGGCCCGCCAACGTATTCTCCTTCTTCGTTTCTTTCCCTGTATTTGAGGCTTAGCACCGTCTCGGTAAACTTGGTGGCCATGCCCATCATAGCCACCACCCACATCCAAAATACCGCCCCAGGCCCTCCGTAATAGATCGCAACAGAAACACCCGCTATGTTTCCTGCGCCCAGAGTGGAAGCGAGGGCTGAAGTCAGCGCCTGGAAGGGAGAGATTGTCCCCTCCCCTAATTCTTCCTTGGAAAATATCTTTCCCAGCGTCTGCTTAATGATGTAGCCAATGTACTTCACTTGAAAGAAACGAAGCCTGAAGGAGAGAAAGACACCTGTCACAACTAAAACTGCCATCATGGGAATTCCCCAGAGCCAGGCCGAGAAAGCCTCGACCGCCTGAATAAAACCTTCCATTACTCTGCTACCTCCTTTATATGGGTTTGACCAAAGGCCGACATGCTCCTGCAGGGCTAAATGATTTTGCTATAAAAATCTGAGACAAGGACGCTTTTACTCGTGGTTTTGGCTTTGAATAAAGCTAAAGGGAGGACCGGCGATATGATAATAAACCGAATAATGATTTCAATTTAATATATTATGCATTGTATTACTTCTTTTTTTGAATAATCTCACTTTGCTACGGCATTGTCGTCCCTCCCTTTGAGGGAATTTTAGGACAAGATACTTTGAAAAGTAAACTTGATCATTACAACAGTTACTATAATTGACAAATGAGAATTATTCAAGAAAAAATTACATTAAAAATATTTCATAAATATCGTCTGCCTTCCCCATAGTCATGAACTTAAGTTTATTGACAAGACTTCCGGCTGCATATATATTTAAATCATCGAAGGGCTTTAAATAGTTTGAATCGTTCTTTCATGGGAATTATCTGTAAGTATCGTCGGGAGGTGCATGTAATGAAAAAATGTTTATTTTATCTGTCGGTTATCGCTTTGGCTTTGTTCGTATCGGTAGCTCCTGTCTCTGCCAAGACTTACGTTGTAGGCACGAGCGCCGGGTTTCCTCCTTTTGAGTACATCCAAGAGGGCAAAATCGTTGGCTTTGACGTCGATCTCATGAAGGCCATTGCAGAAAGCCAGGGCTTCGAGGTCGAGTTTCAAGACATCAGCTTCGACTCCCTCATCCCGGGGCTTAACGCAGGCACTATCGACATCGTGGCGGCAGGAATGACCATCACCGAGGAGAGGGCCAAAGTAGTAGATTTCACCGAGCCTTACTACTCGGCAAACCAGGCTCTGCTGGTCAAAGAAGGCAGCGGCAATACCTTAACGGTCCTTTTCGGCAATCACAATATCGCCGTCCAGACGGGCACCACAGGCGACCTCTGGGTCGAGGAAAATTTGGAAAAGACGGGGATTTTAACGGGCAAGGTTACGCGCTTTGACACCTTCGTGCTCGCCATTCAGGACCTGATCAACGGAAACGTCGACGGCGTGGTCCTCGATACTCCCGTCGCCAAAAGGTACGCGGCCGAAAAGCCCGTCGTCATGGTGGCGGAAATAATCACGGGCGAACAATACGGCCTTGCCGTGGCCAAAGGCAACAAGGAGCTCCTCGAAAAGCTGAACAAGGGGCTTGAGGAAGTAAAGACGAGCGGCAAGATGGACGAGCTTTTAAAGAAGTACTTTTAGCCTTTATTAGCGAATAAATGAGGGATTTCCTTGCTTGATGCTCTTGTTTTAATACAAAAGTCCCTCCCAACTCTGTTGGAAGGGACTTTTGTAACGATAAAACTAACCATATTGATTGTGGCCATGGGGCTTGTTTTGGGCTTAATTTTGGCCTTTTGTCAGACCTATGGAAGCAAGACCCTTCGCATTGTGGTGGCCGTCTACGACAGGATCTTCAGGAGCATACCGGAGCTCGTTCTGCTGCTTTTAGTCTTTTACGGCATGCCGGGCATCGGTTTGAGGTTGAGCCCCTTTTACGCAGCCGTGGTCGCCCTGGGGCTTCGTGCCGCCGCCTACATGGGCCAAATCTTCAGAGGAAGTTTCATGTCCGTAGGCTCGGACCAGCTGACTGCCGCCTACTCCCTCGGCATGAGCGAATACAAAGCCTTCATTTACGTCATCTTCCCCCAGGCGATGAGGGCCTTCATCCCGCCCTTCGCAAACGAGTACGCTATCATATTAAAAGACACTTCTTTAGCTTACGCCATAGGCGTAGTAGAGCTCCTTAGACAAGGACAATACATAATCACGGTGGAATACGAACCGCTGCCCATCTTCCTCGCCATCGCAGGCATCTACTTCGTCTTGACCTTCGGCGTGGCGAGGCTCTTAAAAAAGCTCGAAAACAAACTTAAGATCCCCGGGATAGGAGTGTAAAGAGGTCAAAATGGCAGGTAAACCGCTTCTTAGAGTCGTAAACGTAAAAAAGAGGTTCGGGGACAAGATCGTCCTCGACGGGGTTTCCTTTACGCTGAACAAAGGCGAGACAAAGGTAATCATAGGTCCCAGCGGCACCGGAAAGAGCACCTTGCTTAAGTCCGTAAACCGCCTCGTCGTCCCCGATGAGGGCGAGATATGGCTCGAGGACAAGGAAATCATAAGGTGCAAGAACATAAACGCCGTGCGCCAGAAGATCGGCTACGTATTTCAGGATTTCGGGCTCTTTCACCACCTGACGGCTTTGGAAAACGTCATGATCGGCCTAACCAAAGTGAAAAAGATGCCCAAAAAAGAAGCCATGGAAAAGGCCCGTTACGAGCTGAACAGGGTCGGACTAACGGGAATAGAAGACCTTTATCCCGCCCAGCTTTCGGGAGGGCAAAAACAGCGCGTCGCCATAGCCAGGGCGCTCGCCATGGAGCCGAAACTGATGCTTTTCGACGAACCGACGTCAGCACTTGACCCGGAACTGATTGGAGAGGTGCTGGCCGTCATGAAAGAGCTTGCCGAATCGAAGATGACGATGCTCGTCGTAACCCATGAGATGGGCTTTGCCCGCTCCGTCTCCGACGAGATTATTTTCATAGAAAAGGGCAAAATAGTCGAGCAGGCCCCTCCGGAAAAGATGTTCAGGGAGCCCGAGCATCAGCGAACGAGGGAATTTCTCTTTAAGCTAAAGGATCTTTATGGGGAAGGCGGCGAATAGACCGTGCTTGAATTTTTAAGGCAATTCCTGATCGTTGACATCTTCATCTCCAACTTCGGCACGTTAATGAAGGGCCTTGCCTTCACCTTTGAGCTTGCTATCGTCGCCATGTTTTTCGGCACAATACTTGGGGTTTTGCTTGCCCTGGGTCGAAGCTTCGGCAATAGACTTCTCTCCTGGTTATGCACAGCTTACGTTGAGCTGATCAGGGGCACTCCTCTTTTAGCACAGCTTTTCATACTTTACTTCGCTCTCCCGCCTTACGGCATCAGGTTATCTGCCGTATCCGTGGCCTTTTTGGGCTTCATCCTCAACTCGGCAGCCTACCAGGCCGAGTACACTCGCGGATCCATCGAGGCCGTTGGCGAAGACCAATTCAAGGCAGCCTACTCCCTCGGCATGGGCAAATGGCAGACCATATTTTACGTAGTCCTTCCCCAGGCCATTCGCTGGTCCATCCCGGCCTGGATGAACGAATTCATATATCTTTTAAAGTGCACCTCCATCGCCTACATAATAGGCGCACCCGACCTTCTGACCCAGGGGAAGTTCATAGCAAGCAGAAACTACCAGTTCTTCAGGGTCTACCTCATCGTAGCAATCATTTATCTTGTGATAGTGCTTGCAGCCACCTGGATCGTCGGCAAAATAGAACAAAAGGTCCAAATCCCCGGCTTCGGTTACGACAAGGCAAGGCGCTAACCTTTTTTTCGCCAAAATTTATACGCTGTAAGCCCTTAGAGCTTTTAAAGGCTTTTAGGGGTTTTCTTCTTTTTCAATTGACATATGAAAGAATATTTTATATCTTATATATATGTGGGACAGTATGTCCCGTTTTTTGGGAGGAGAAGATGGCAGAGAGATCTTTCAAGGCCGATACCGTCGGAAAAGTAACTGCTGTGATGGAGCTTTTGTGTTCCTCCGATGGCACCTACAGCTTAAGGGAGATAGAAAGCCTGACGGGGATCCCGAAAAGCACCCTCCATCGTCTGTTGAAATCCCTGGAAAGGGAAGAGTGGGTTTACGCCGATTCCGAGACGGAACGATACCGCCCGGGCGTGAGGTTTTTTCTCCTTCACAACGAAAGGCTCTTCCACCAGGCTCTGATCAACACATCCTCTCCCGAAATGGAGCGCCTCGTCCGTGAAACGGAGAAGACCGCCATCTTAAGCGTCCTGGAGGGTTCGGTTGGGCTATGTATACACCATGTTGAACCCTCAAGCCCCGTAAAATACGTAGCCCATCGTGGAATGACCATACCCTTGCACGTAAGCGCCACGGGAAAGGTGCTTCTCGCCTTCAGCCCCAAGGATCTGCAAGAACGAATCATATCTTCATGCCTTCCTTCCGATGTCGATGCTCATCGCCTTATAAGTGAGCTTGAAAAGATCAAAAGCGACGGATTTGCCTACAGCAGAGAAGAATGGATAACCCACGCCGGCGATATAAGCGTACCTCTCTTCGATTCGAGGGGGACCTTCGTCGCCCAGCTGGGGCTGGCGGGGTTGGCCGCCAGCTTCGACGGCCGAGAAGAGGCCATCGTGCAGATGTTGAAAGAAGCCTCCCGCCGCATAGGATCAAAACTTTAAGAAGAATTTATAAGTTTATAAAAGAAAGTCTTAAATAAAAAGTACGAAGAAGGAGGTAGTTTGACGTGAAAGAGATAAACGAACTGAACGGTAAGGCGATGACCATCAAACTCGACCCCGAACTTCCCGAATACCCTCCCTTTGAACCAAACGTAAGGCGCGCTCCCAACAGAGGATTTACTCTAACCCAAAAGGAGGCGGAACTGGCGCTTAAAAACGCCCTTCGCTACGTCCCGGAGGAGCTTCACGAAAAGCTTGCGCCCGAGTTCATGGAAGAGCTCGTAACCCGAGGCCGCATCTACGGCTACCGCTTCAGGCCGAAGGGCCGCATCTGGGGACGGCCCATCGACGAGTACAAGGGAAAATGCATCGAAGGAAAGGCCTTTCAGGTGATGATCGACAACAACCTCGATTTCGAAGTGGCTCTCTACCCTTACGAGCTCGTCACCTACGGCGAGACGGGACAGGTATGCCAAAACTGGATGCAGTACAGGCTCATCAAAAAATATCTCGAAATCCTCGACAGAGAACACACCCTGGTCGTCATGTCGGGACACCCCTTGGGACTTTTCAAATCCCATCCCGAGGCACCGAGGGTAATCATCACCAACGGCCTGCTCGTGGGCATGTACGATGACCAGCAAAACTGGCACAGAGGGATGCAGCTTGGCGTGACGAATTACGGCCAGATGACGGCAGGCGGCTGGATGTACATAGGGCCTCAGGGAATAGTTCACGGCACGTACAACACCATTTTAAACGCCGGAAGGCTGCACCTCGGCCTCAAACCGGGCGAGGACATGCGGGGACATCTTTTCATATCTTCAGGACTGGGCGGCATGAGCGGCGCTCAGCCGAAGGCCTGCGAGATCGCGGGAGCCGTCGGCATCATCGCCGAAGTCGACCCCTCCAGGATCGAGACGCGAAGAAAACAAGGCTGGGTATCCTACGTCTCCTCCGACTTAGACGAGGTATTCCGCGTCGCCAACGAGCACCTCAAGAAGAAGGAGCCTATATCCATAGCTTACTACGGAAACATCGTCGATTTGCTCGAATACGCAGTGAAACTCGGCATAAAAGCGGAGCTCATATCCGACCAAACGTCATGTCATGCGGCCTACGACGGAGGCTACTGCCCCAAGGGGCTGACCTTTGAAGAGCGGACAAAGCTGCTGTCCGAAGACAGGGAAAAATTTAAACTACTTGTGAATAAGAGCCTGCGCAAGCACTTCGAGCTCATAAAGACCCTCGTCGACCGCGGGGCCTACTTTTTCGACTACGGCAATTCCTTCATGAAGGCCGTCTACGACGCAGGCGTGAAAGAAATTTGCAAAAACGGCACCGACGAAAGGGAAGGCTTCATATTCCCCTCCTACGTGGAGGACATCATGGGGCCGCTCCTTTTCGATTACGGTTACGGACCTTTCAGATGGGTATGTCTTTCGGGCAAAAGAGAAGATCTCCTCAAGACGGACAAGGCAGCCATGGAGTGCATCGACCCGGACCGCAGGCCACAGGACAGGGATAACTACATCTGGATAAGGGACGCCGACAAAAACAACCTCGTCGTAGGAACCCAGGCAAGAATTCTTTATGCCGACGCAGACCTTCGCCTTGCCATCGCCCGAAAGTTCAACGAAATGGTGAGAAAGGGCGAAATAGGTCCCGTCATGCTTGGCAGAGACCACCACGATACGGGCGGCACGGACTCCCCCTTCAGGGAGACGGCAAACATCAAAGACGGAAGCAACATCACTGCCGACATGGCCGTGCAGTGCTATGCAGGAAACGCCGCCCGAGGTATGTCTCTTATCGCTCTTCATAACGGTGGCGGAGTCGGAATCGGCAAGGCCATAAATGGGGGCTTCGGCTTGGTATTAGACGGTAGCGAAGGGGTAGATAAGGTCATAGACAGGGCCCTATCCTGGGACGTATTGGTGGGAGTAGCGAGGCGATCCTGGGCCAGAAACGACGGTGCCATGGAAGTGGCCAGATCGGTCAACGAAAAATCCAAGGAAAACTACCACATCACCCTTCCCTACATTCCCAACGACACACTGGTCGCCAACACGGTCGCCGAAGCGTTGAAAAAGAATTAAAAATTAAACAACATAAGGCGGCTTTTAAAGCCGCCTTATTTTTTACGGATCTAAAAGGGCCCGTACCCGACTAAATGGGCAATAATTACCATGGCCGTGCCTATTAAGTGCCAGAATATCATGAGAGGCCAGATGAACTTAAACCACCTGTCGTAGGGAATTTTGGCCATGCCTAATGTGGCCATGAGCACGCCCGACGTGGGGATGATCTGATTGGTAAATCCGTCGCCGTACTGATATGCAAGCACCGCAGTCTGCCTTGTTACGCCTATGAGGTCGGCTATTGGGGCCATTATGGGCATCGTTGCCATGGCCTGCCCGCTTCCCGAGGGGATGAAGAAATTAATTACCGACTGAACCCAAAACATCCCCGCTGCGGACAAAGCTCCCGGTAAATGGGAAACCCAGTTGGCCAGAGCATATATAACGGTATCGATTATCTGGCCTTCCGTCATCACGACCAATATGGCCCTGGCTATGCCCACTACGAGGGCACCAAAGGCAATGCTTTTGGTCCCGTCGGCGAAGGCCCTCCCGATTGCGTTGGGAGTAAGACCTCCCACAAACCCGGAGATGACGCCCATGGCAAGAAATATGGTGGCAAGTTCCATTATGTAATACCCCTTCGCCATGACGCCGTATATCATATAGGCAAAAAACAGCACCACAACCAACAAAACCAACTTATGGGAAGAAGTAAGCTTGGTCGATTCGCTAGTATAATGGCCTGGAACCTCTTCGTCCTTAAAGAGGTCGTAGACGATGCTGCTTTTAGGGTCCTCTTTGACCTTTGAGGCATATCGCATCACATAGTAACAGGCCCCGAGGAAAAGCAGGGCGTAGCCTGCAACCCTGATCCCTATCCCAGAAAAAAGCGGAAGTTCGGCGATGCTTTGCGCTACCCCGACGGTGAAAGGATTCAGGATGCCGCCGGCAAAGCCAACGGCAGCACCGGTAGATATAATAGCCGTCCCGACTATGGGATCGAAGCCGACGGCCCTGGCCAAAGCAACGCCCATGGGAATGAAGACTATCGTCTCCTCTGCCATGCCAAAGGAAAGTCCTCCCAGGGAAAAGACGAACATGGTCGCGGGGATGAGAAGCTTTTCCCTTCCCTTTAATTGCAACACGACTTTCGATATCCCTGCGTCAATAGCGCCCGTCGCCTGAATTATCGTAAAGGCCCCTCCGACGATGAAGATGAAAAATATCACCTCACCGGCAGCGATCATTCCCTTTGGAACGGATGCAAAGACATCGAAAAAGCCAACGGGAGTCGGTTCGACGTGGTGAAAGCTGTCGGGATCGACGAGCGTTCTTCCCGTCGCCTCGTCCCTATACCTCTCAAACACCCCGGCAGGAACTACGTAAGTACCTACCGCCACCACGATAACGATCATAAACAAAAGCACATAAGTATGCGGTATGGCCAACTTTCGCATTTTTAGCCACCTTTCTTTTCAAAAAGTCCGTAAATACGCTGTTTGTGATATTTACTAATTCTCTGGGCAGCTACACACCCCCTTTACAGCCCCTTCCCCCATTCATAGATTTTGTTAACATGTAGACTTTTTACCACGATCGCAAGGAAACTGTCAAGGCGCTCCTGGGGGTATAGGAGAACAAAGATCGCGTAAAATATTTGTAGGAGATTTTCAGAGGTAAAAAGAAAGGGACCCCTCCTTTTGGTAGAATCTTTGTAGCACACAAAAACTCATAAAGGAGGGTCCCAACTTGAACAAGGATATTTTACTACAAATAGCAATAAACTTCATCAAGGAGTTGCTTGAATTCTTCGGTGATTCCGAGGTCAGGACATTAGCGGAAATTGAAGACGAAATCTCTCGGATCATGAAGGCCTTCATCCGAGAACTGATAAAGGCTTACTTCGAGCTTGCAGATGAGGCCATATTAAAGGACAAAACATCTCGAAAGGAAAGAGGGTTAGTCGTAGAAAGGCGTGAGGACAAAAGAAGCGTTTATACCATCTTTGGGGATATATCTTTTAGCAGGACCTATTATTACGACAAAAAGCGAAACGCGTACATCTACCCCCTGGACAAAGCATTAGGGTTGGATAAATACGAAAGGCTGACTGAAGCGGTGGCCATAAAGCTGGTAGAAACGGCAGGACAGGTATCTTACGCCAAAAGCTCGATGAACGTAACTAATGGCGAGTTATCCAGGCAGACCGTCAAAAACAAGATACACAACCTAAACCTTGAGGCCTTGAAGACAAAAGTTCCTGAGAAAAGAAGCGTAAATGTATTACATATAGATGCGGATGAGGACCACGCATCGTTACAAGACGGCAGAAGCACGAATCTTCCTTTGATCTGCATATACGAGGGCACCTTTAAAGAGGGATCCAAAAACAGATGTATAAACCCCATATACATGAGCGGCTATGGAAAGGGCAGCGATGAGTTTTGGCTTGAGGTAACAGATAAGATATACGAGCTTTATGACCCGGAGGACATAAAGGGCATATACATCCATGGAGATGGTGCAAATTGGATAAAGGAAGGGATAAACTGGCTGCCCGAGTCAAAGCTGGTGCTGGATAAATTCCACCTAAATAAAGCAATCCTGGAAGCCACGGCAAGGCAGCCCGAAAAAAGACGTGATATATACAGGGCCATAAATACAAGTGACTTGAACTTGTTTAAGAAAATAACCACCGAGATGGCTAAATGTGCTTCAAGCGAGAGGGAAAGAAAGATGATCGCAGATTTTAGGAGATATATAACCAACAACTGGGGCTCCATTACCATTCGAAACGAAGAGGACTGCGGGAGCTCAAGTCCCGAGGGTCATATTAGCCACGTACTTTCCTCTAGGTTAAGTTCTAGGCCTATAGCATGGAGCCGCAAGGGCTTAAAGGCCATGTCTTCTTTGAGGGCTTACATCTGTAGCGGTGGCAAGGTGACGTCAGAACAGATAAAGAAAAAAGACCAAAAAGGTGAGAATGCGGACAAAAGACACAAATTCACCTTGAACCTGGAGGAGATCTTAGGTCCCGTTATAAGTGAGCTTGGATGCATAACGGTACTGAAAACGGGAAAGGTAACGCCCTTATACACGACCTTAAGGGGCATATGTCATGGCGGGTTTGATTTTTACCTAACCTAAAAGACGTTGCCCTTTAGGACACATGGGGAGTGGTTCCTAAAAATCCTACAAAAACTTGACGCGGTCGAGAACAAACTTCTGCTTGCAGAATGCATAGGGGTGTTTTATAATCGAATACGCAGTGGGCGACTAGCTCAGCGGGAGAGCGCTTCCCTCACACGGAAGAGGTCACAGGTTCGAAACCTGTGTCGCCCACCATTTTTATTGGATTTCCTTAGGCAGACGCATATCCTCAATATCGTAAAGCCCCGATGCTATGGATAGGGCATCGGTGATACCGCACTCCACCAGGGGAGCGAGATAGTTAGCGCCTCCAAAGATCAACATATAACCTCGCGTACGATCTTTTATGCTCATCTGATATTTTGGCGGCATTAGATACCCCAACTCGAAAAGTCCGCTTATGTTGTCGTTTTTGCAGTCTTTGATGGCCTCCACGACCTTTTCGTACATAAAGGAAGGAAAGGTTTTGATGGCGGCCGTGACGCAGCCTTTCCCCGTGCGAACTGCAGACATCACGTCAGTGAAGCCTCCCCTTATCAAAAGCTCTCCCGGGCTCAAGGTAGTGCCCGAATGGGATATAACATCGACGAAGCCCTTGCCTTTGTAGCCCTGCAGCCTGAAAAGTCCTGTAGCAACGGTCTCCACATAGACGCCGCAGCGCCTCAAGGCCACATCGTAATTGGCCGAAGAAAGGCAAAGGATGGCGCAGCGACCTTCCGGAACCCTGTAGTTCCAAATCCTCTTTCCCTGGGGTAAGACTGCAACCAAGGGCGAGACGATGACGTTGGACTCAGACACCTCGGCCAACAACGACAGAGCTTCATCTTTTAGCTCCTCTGGAACGGAGGTGATGTTCACGATGACCTTGCCCTTGTTAGAACAAGGGTCCAGGTCGCTTTTCATGATCAGCATTTCCGTCTCCATGGAAGAAAGGCCTATGCGATCGAAGACGAAGATGGCTCTAGCCTCCTCGCTGCCTTCTACGGTAAGCATCACGCCCTTTCTACCAAAGCGTGTGATGAGGCCTTCCTTCTCCAGGTTGGACAGGTGGTAACGAACGGTTCTGTCATCGATGGAAAAACCGCGCTTATCGAGCTGTTCCTTCAATTCGACAGAGGTCAACGGATCCTCCGAAAAATAGAGGCTCCTAAGTATCTCTATAACTGTTGGCGGATATTCTTCTGCGTTGTTTCCCATCGGTATCTCCATCGGCTATCAACTCCCGTTGTATCTGTATAAATTTCAGCATTTATATTAGTATATCTCAAGAAGGTATGGCAAATCGGAGAGCTGTCAAGCGACGCTCAAACGTAGCTCTCCGATTTTTGCGATTTAGTTAAAAGGCCAATCCCTAGCTCCGACGGAAGAACAGAGCCTTAAGGAATGTATTCGGGCAAAAACGCCTTTTCAAGATCTCTATATTTATTAAAGCCTATCAACTCTTTAAATTCCCCGAAGGGGACCACGAGGTCCGTCTTTCCTTCGGCGATACCGTCTTTTATCACATCGAGGTAATTGACCATGCCCTTTATGGCAGCGAACAAAGGACCTACGGGGATGCTTATGCGAGCTACTCCCATCTCGCGAAGCTCGTCAATACTGATAAGAGGAGTCTTGCCGCCGCTTACGGCATCGAAGAGATTAATGCTAATGGGTGCCTGAATCTCCCTTGTTAATCTTTTTATGTCTTCTTTGGTGCGGGGAGCCTCGATGAATATTAAATCCGCTCCCGCTTCAGCATAGGCATTGCCTCTGCGTATGGCCTCCTCCACCCCGCTCACGGCTATGGCATCGGTCCTGGCGTTAATGACGAAATCAGGGTCCAATTTCTTTTTGACCTCTATGCAGGCCTTTATCTTGAGCACCATTTCCTCCATCGGAATTATCTGCTTTCCTTCAAGGTGCCCGCAACGCTTGGGGAAAACCTGGTCTTCTATATTCATTCCCGCCGCACCCGCTTTTATGAACTCCTCCGTAACCCTCATGGCGTTTATTGCGTTGCCAAAACCTGTATCGGCATCCACCATGACGGGTATGTTCACCGCATCTATTATGTTTTTGGAAAAACTTAAGGCCTCGGAGAAGGACAAAAAAGCCATATCGGGAAGCCCGAGGTAGGTAGCCGAAAGACCGAAGCCGCTGACCTGACAGGCCTTAAAGCCTGCGCGCTCTATGAGCTTAGCGGAAATAACGTCGTGAGCGCCAGGACAAACGAGGGCTTTTCTTTCCAAGATCATATTTTTTAACAAGGTCGATTTCTTCATGCAGACGATCCCTCCAGATCAATTTTTTTGCTGACCATCTTTTCTATTATCAAAAAACCGACGGCGACGGCAAGCCCAATCATCGAATAAAGATGATGGGGAAAGAGCAGCAGCACCCCTCCTGCGAAAAAGAATGCTCTAAACAAAAGGTTCACCTTGCTGTTTATGTGTCCGAAAAAGCCGTAGGCCATGAATATTGCTCCCAAAAAGCCGGTGACTGCACAGATTAAAATCTGCATAGGCGTCCCCCTGCCGACGAAGGCGGGGTTCCAGACGAAGAAAAAGGGCATGATAAAGGCCACGATGCCCAATTTCACCGAATTAATTCCCGTCTTAAACCAGTCGCCCTTTGCTATGCCTGCAGCCACGATAGCCTGGGTACATGTAGGTGGTGTTAGACCGCCGAGCAGCGACCAATAAATGAAAAACAGATGGAGCGCCACAGCATCAGCTCCGAGCCTGAGCAGGGAAGGAGCCAGAATGGAAAGGGAGAGGACGTAAGTGGGAACGACGGGAAGCGAAGTCCCCAAGATAAAGGGGACGAACGTGCTTATAATCAGGGCGAATATGAAGCTGTCCTGCCCCACGCTCATTATCAGGCTGCTTATCTTGGGAGCTATGCCCGTTATCCCCACCATGTTTACCAATATGCTGACCGAGACCAGTATGGGAACGATCCTGGCAAGGCTTATGCCACCTTCAGCCAGAGCAGCGATCATTTTTTTTATGCTTTTCATAAGTCCGCTTTCGGGAATTTCATTTATGAACATGAGAATTATGGTAGAAAGACAAGTATAAAATCCTGCGGTAAGGAGTGGCCTCCCGACGGCAACAAGGCCAAGCAAAATGACGATGGGAATAACAAGACAGGAGAGGCGCCTGAAGGTCAATATTTCCTTCCACTCGGGAATCTCATCTTCCGGCACGGGAGCCAGGCCCAACCTCAAGGTCATGAACTGCACGCCGGCATAGACACTCGTGTAGTAGAGGACGCAGGGAATGATGGCGTAACCTATTATCTTTAAATATGAAATTCCCAAAAATTCGGACATCATGAAGGCGGCGATGCTCATTATAGGGGGAGTGATGCCGCCTCCTGTAGAGGCGACCGCCTCAACGGCTCCGGCAAAGTTGGGAGGATATCCCAGTCGTTTCATCATCGGTATGGTGTAGCTTCCCGTGACGGCGACGTTTGCCACTCCGCTTCCCGATATGCTTCCAAAAAGCGCGCTGGCCACTATGGCAGCCTTGGCAGGGCCTCCCTTCCATTTGCCCGTCAATGCAAAGGCTATATCTATGAAGGTCTTCCCTCCCCCACCGGCCGACAACAAGGCCCCAAAGATTATGAAAAGGGATATGAAGGTGGCCGACATGGCGGTGACGCTACCGTAAATACCTAAGGGGGAGAAATAGATCGAGTTTACTACGAAGTTCCAGGACAACCCTCTCAATTTCCACATTCCGGGAAATATGTCTCCAAAGAGTGCGTAAAATATCAAGCCGGCAACAATTATCGGGATGGCCCAACCCACGGCCCTCCTGGTAGTATCGAGGATTATGACGGTTAAGGCGATCCCAAGCAACAGATCTAACATATCTGCGCTTCCGGGATACATGTAAATATTTAGCGTCTTGATGTATATATTCACATTTGCCGCTATTATGAAAAGAAGTTCTAAGATGTCCAGCGTAGTCAGCCTGTTCGTCTCGTACTTTTTCTTAAAGGGAAACACCAGCGCGGCCAAAGATATGCCGAGGCCTACGTGAATCGCCCTAAGCTGCAAATCGAGCAGGTGAAAAAATATCGGGACAGTAAGCTGCGCCACGGAAAGCGCTACAGCCAACCAAAAGATGACGGAGGTCTTCACATCGGGAGCATCGATTCTGTCTTTGGTCATGTCAAACATTGATCCTCCTTCTCATATCCCCTTATATCAGGGATATATATAGGGCAACCGACGAGAGATATACCATCCTGAATGATCGGCTGCCCCTTTGCCTTATTTGGGTCTACTTTTTGTATTCTGGAGGTATAAACCTCTCAGGAACTTCGATGCCCCTTTCCTGGGCGTAACGTATCAGACCTGCATGAGCGTAAATTTCACCGCCCTCAGGGACGTTTTCGAAGAAATCTGCCACGGGATCCCAACCCTTAATTGCGGGATAGGCGGATGCCACTTCATCGAACCCTTCGACGTAGGCTTTAACGATTTGATACCCGATTTCCTCGGGCAGATTGACCGATGCTACGGCCCCTACTATGGCGCACTCTTCCATGACGGGTCCCACGTCCGGCAACTGCTTGATCTTGCCCTTGGGCGTCTCGAGGAAGATCATGTAGGGGTAACGCTCCCTTATCTTAGCCACGTCATCTTCGCTGTAACCTATAACCGTGATGGGAAGGGTGAGGTTGACCTCGATCATGGAAGCATCCAGGCTGTCCAAGGGTGATGTCTTTTGAAGTCCCGCTATCCTTCCGTTTTTCAAGGCATCTATGGCATCTCCGTAGGCTGCAGGAACGAGGTCTATTCCGACTTTAAGGAGTTCGTTAAATTTAAAGACATAGTCGGCCGATGCGGAGCCTGGGATGCCGGGGCTGAACTTCTTGCCCTTCAGCTCTTTAAAGGTAGTGACGCCTGAGTCCTTTCTCACATACAGACGATCGGCAGTAATATTGCGCATGAAAAGCCAGCGAACGTCTTCCCACTTCTCCTTCTCGAAGGTATCCATGCCCTTCACCATTTGATAAGCTGAAGGCAGATCGACACATAACGCAAAATCGAACACACCCGACTTGATCTTTCTCAAGTTATCGAGGGCCGCGCCACTTTCGATGACCGTAACCTGAATGTCGTTTTGGGCCTCGTTTATCACGTTTGCCGTAGCGACGCACCAGGCATAGACCCCCGAGGTGGAGGACGTGCTCCCCATGTTGAGGTATTGTTTTTCCGCCATTGCCGGCGAAGTTAAAAGACATAAGGCTATGGCGAAGAAAAGGAACCAAAATCCTTTCTTTTTCATCTTTCTCCCCTCCTTAAAATTATGACTGCTCAAAATATCTTCCCTTCAGGACTCGCTCCATACCGCTTTCTCGAATTTTGACCGTACACTTATCCTGCCGCGAAATCCCCGTACTTCTTAAGGTAAGGTACCAATCCTCCTTCTTTTAAGATGGCTTTCATGATATCGGGCATCTTTTCCGTGGGAATTTTTATTTCCTTAGATATGTTCAAAACAAACCCGCTTTCCAGGTCCACCTCAAGTTCGTCTCCGTCATCTATTTCGTCGGTATCACATACCAGGGCGGGAAGGCCGATGTTGATGGCATTTCTGAAGAAAATCCTGGCAAAGGACTTCGCCAGCACAGCTGATACGCCCGATTCCTTTATAGCGATGGGAGCCTGTTCGCGCGAGGATCCGCAGCCGAAGTTTTTGCCCGCCACGACCATGTCTCCGCGCTTCAATTTCTTCGAAAATTCGGGGTCGATGTCCTCGAACAAATGGGCTGCCAGATCGTTTAAATTCAAAGTTTTTGTGTATTTGCCGGCTATTATGTAGTCGGTGTTTATGTCATCGCCAAACTTGTGGGCCTTTCCCTTCAATAAAAGATCGCTCATCTTCCATCACCTTTCTGCCGACTTCAGTCCAAGTATTTTCTGGGGTCGGCTATTCTGCCCTCTATCGCCGAAGCTGCGCACGTAGCGGGTGAGGCCAAATATATGTTCGATTTGTTGTTGCCCATTCTGCCCTTGAAGTTTCTGTTAGCCGTGGAGATGACGTTTTCTCCCTCTCCCGGCACACCAAGATGTGTGCCCGGACAGGGTCCGCACCCCGGCGGGATGAGCGTAGCTCCTGCTTCGACCAGGGAGGCTATGATGCCCTGCTTTGCGGCCTCAAGCATAACCTCCCTCGAAGCGGGACATAGGAGCAGCCTGACAGAATCATTTACCTTCCGCCCTCTTAGGATACTTTCGGCTTCCTTTAAATCCTCCAAACGTCCGTTGGTGCAGGTGCCTATGAAGACCTGCTGTACGGGAATTCCGATGGCTTCGTCCACGGGATGGACGTTGTCGACGGCGTGGGGAAAGGCCACCTGAGGTTCGAGGTTAGCTGCGTCGATATGGAGAACATCTATGTAATTTGCATCTGCGTCGCTCAGCTTGGGAGTAAAGAAACGAGATGAACGGTGGCGAACCCATTCGAGCGTCTTTTCGTCCGGCGGGACTATTCCCCCCTTGGCCCCTGCTTCGATCGCCATGTTACAAAGCGTCATCCTGCCTCCCATTGACATGTCGTCGATGCAGCTGCCTGAAAATTCGAGACAGAGGTAGTCTGCCCCGTCGGATTTCAATATTCCTATGATGTGAAGCATGAGGTCCTTGGGATAGACTCCACGGGTTAGCCCCTTTTCGACGACGATCTTCATGGTTTGGGGAACCTTAAGCCATAATTTGCCCGTAAGGAGCACGCCGCTTGCGTCGGTTGATCCTATGCCGAAGGAAAATGCCCCGACGGCACCGTAAGTGCAGGTATGAGAATCGGTCCCGAGGGCGATGTCGCCAGGCAAGACCATCCCCTTCTCCAGCATCAGTTGATGGCAGATCCCTTCGCCGACGTCAAAGAACCTTATTCCCTGCTCCTTCGCGAAGCTTCTCAACATGTCGTGGAGACCGCTGATCCGTTCGTTTGGGCTTGGCGTGGCATGGTCAAGGACGAAGGCAACCTTTGTGGGGTCCCACACCCTTTCCCTTTCAAATTCCCTGAAGGCCTTGATCGCAAGCGGGCCCGTGGCGTCGTGACACATCAACATATCGACGGGTACCACGCAATAATCTCCTGCCTTAACTTCTTCGCCGACGTGACCGGAAATTATCTTTTCGATAATCGTCTTTCCCACATCGATGCCCCCTGTCGTCTCTTTCGTATAGGAGTGAGCGATGTTTGAAGGTAAGATAGTTGTTCAAGCATGCAATATTGGAAGTGTCTTTCCATTGATTATTTTAAAAATACCACTAATATAATTTTTGTCAATAGTAGGATGGCATGATTTTTAGTGATATCGATGATGTCTCTTAATATCCCTAGGGCGAACAAAAACATCATTAGTATAACGTAGAGTATAAGGTAGGTTCCGGCGATCTTTGAAGGCGAGAGACCTCTGTATCTCCTTCTTCCCGCCGCGTACTGAGTTAGTTCCCTTGCTTATCAATAAAAAGAAATTTCATAACCGGCCCAATACACATATATGCATAGTATCATTTGGTCAAAGACAAATAGATAAATTTTTAGCGATATAACCCTTTTTCATATATTGACTTAAAGGTAAAGGAGTGATAAGCTCGACAAAGATAGGAAATATATATCCGCTATTATGATGCAAAGGGCATCACGATCGGAGGGATCGAATTGGAAAAGGTTTCGTTATTGGTGTCAACGGGAAATTTGGGCGATAACATAATCGAGGAGGGATCCTTTTACGAAGGAGTGAAACGTCAGATCGATTGTTTCGCCGCAGATGCCGGCACTGCCGATGCAGGTCCCACCTTTTTGGGCGCCGACATGCCCCATAACCCAATCGAATGGGAGGAACACGACCTAGAACTTCTCCTGGTAGAAAGCAGAAAAAGAAACGTCCCCATGATAGTAGGCTCCTGCAGCACTACGGGCACGGACAGCGCAGTGGACAGATATGCGGATATCATCAGAAGGCTGGCCACAAAACATAAGCTGGAGCCCTTCAAAATGGCCTTGATATACTCTCAGGTCAGCAAGGAGGAGCTGCAAAGAAGGCTCAAGGATATCGAACCTCTCGAAGCTCCCTACGAACTTACCGAAGAAGTCTTAAACGAGACGACAAACGTAACGGCATCCATGGGCATAGAGCAGATCGTACATGCCCTGGAAGAAGGCGCAGATGTAATTTTGGCGGGCAGGGCCTGCGACGACGCTGTCTTGGCGGCCTACCCCATCTATAAGGGCTTCCCCAAGGGTATCAGCTTGCATATGGGCAAAGCTGCCGAATGCGCATCGCTGGTCTGCTGGCCCCAGATGGTGAAGGAATCCATCATTGCCACGGTCACCAAGGAATACTTTTCGATAGAGCCGATGCATCCGGCACAGCGGGCAACACCCCACAGCGTGGCGGCCCACTCGATGTACGAGAGGACAAACCCCTTCGTACAAGGAGTGCCCGGCGGCATCTTAGACATGCACGAATCCGAGTACGTCGCCGAAACGGACCGCATCACCAGGGTTTACGGAAGCAAATTCGTCCCTTCTCCGGACGGAACCTACAAGGTGAAGCTGGAGGGAGCCGGCGAGGTGGGCTACAGGGTGTATCACCTGGTCGGCATCAGAGACACCAGGGCCATCGCCAACATCGACCAAATATTGAAGGATACGCGTAAAAAGGTCTCCCAGATAATAGGACCCAATAGGGATAACGATTATCAACTGTATTTTCATATTTATGGCAAAAACGCGATTATGAAGGATTTCGAACCGCAAGAGCAGATAACAAGCCACGAGCTCGCCATAGTGATCGAAGCCATATCGAAGGATCAGGAGTTAGCCACCTCCGTGGCAAAGTGCGCCAAATTCCGCTTTTTCTACATGAGCTATCCCGGGCAGATGAACTCCTCCGGCGGATCGGTGGCGCTTCTTACGGACGAACCGCTTTATCCCAAAAACAAATGTTATAGATGGACGGTAGACCATCTGTTACGCCTTGATGATCCCTTGGACGACAAGATATTCAGATTCTCCTTTGAAACTGTCAGGGGAAGGTAACGATGAGCAAGCCGAGGGACGAAAAGGACACATTGCTCTGCAAACTTTCCCGCTACTACGCCTCGCTGTCGCACGATGACGTTCCTGCCAAAGTCATCGAGAAGGCAAAACGTTCACTGGTGGATTTCTTGAGCGAGCTGGCTGCGGGTTTCTATGTAGGTGAACTCGCTGAGGTGGTAAATCCTTACCTTGTGGAGCTAGGCGGCAAACCTGAGTCGACTTTGCTTTGTGTAGGCAAAAAGATACCTGCCCAAAACGCCGCCCTCGGGATGGGAGTAATGGCCCACGCTATAGAGCTTGACGACGGCCACAGGTGGGGAACGTCACATCCTGCCGTGGCAATTATGCCTGCCGTGCTGGCCATGGCCGAAAGGGAGAAAAGCTCCTACGGCGAAATCCTTTTAGCCATCGTCATCGGCTACGACATGATGCTTCGGACGGCCAGGGCGATAAACCCCGCGCACCTTAAAAGGGGATTTCATTCGACCGGGACATGCGGCTCTTTAGGCGCTGCTGCAGCATGTGCCAAGCTTTTAAACTTGGACGAAGAAAAGACGGCTTACGCCATATCAATGGGCGGACTTCAAAGCGCAGGATTACAGGAAATGCTTCACGACCATCCGGGCGTGAAGCCCCTTCAGCCCGGAAAGTCTGCCTCCGCCGGCGTCCTGGCTGCAGACTTGGCAAAGTGCGGCGCCAAATCCCCCAGGACCCTTTTTGAGGGAGAACACGGCTGGCTTAAGGCCATGTGCGATTCAAATTACTCCACCGAAGCCCTTATAGGAGACCTTGGAACCCGATTTGAGATCCTATATACTTACACGAAACTTTATCCCACCTGCAGGCACTGCCACGCCGCCATAGACCTGGCACGGGAGGCCAGAGAAACGCTATCCTGTGATCCGGCCGATATTGAATCCATCGAAGTCAAAACTTACAGGCTCGGCATCGTGGAAGTTGGCCGAATACAGGTGCCAAAGACCCAGCAAGAGGCCATGTTCAGCCTGCCCTTTGCCGTAGCAATAGCATTGACTCGAGGAAACGTCACGCTACAAGACTATACACCTGAGACGTTAAGCGATCCGAAGCTCATCTCCTTGGCAGAAAAAGTTAATGTAATAGAAGATGAAAAATTAAACGACCTGTACCCCGAAGAAAGGGGTGCCCATATGAAAGTAGTTTTAAAAGACGGCCGAAGCTTTGAAAAATACATCCCCGTCGCCAAGGGAGAGCCGGAATTTCCCGTCACCGACGATGATTTAAAGAAAAAGTTACAGGCTATGTTATCACCCTATTACCCCAACGCATTTTTCGAAGGCTTGTGGACAATGACGGTAGATGGGGATATTGAAACTCGAAGTTATGAAGAAACCATTGAACACTTTGGGAGGTATTGTTCATGAAGACAAAAAATGTTTGTGATTTGGCTCGAACGGTAAGAAGCAAGAACGCCGGGAGCTTCATGATAACCCTTGAGATAATATTCGACGACCGGCAAGTGTACGAAAAGGTCAAGAAGAGCGGCGCTATAACCAGGGAAGCAATAGCTAAGGCCTATAACGTAGAACCCGAAAAGATCTTAGACTTCATGTTCTTCGATCCGGGCATGGGCATCAAGGCAAATTATCAGCGCCCGATCCCAAGCGGCGGACCTGCCGAAACGGATGTCTACGGCTGTCAACAGTACGCTCCCCTCTTTTCCCTGGAGATACCGTGGGAGGACTGAAGATGACCAAAAGCGTCTCCGAAAGGCTGGCAGATTTCGTACAAAGGGCTACTTACGAAAACTTGCCCAAAGAGGTGGTCCACCAGGCTAAAAGATGCCTTTTGGATACCTGCGGAGCCGTCATTGCGGGAAGCTATCACTCGACGTCAGGAAAGATAGCTCAAAATTACGCAAGGTCCCTGGAGGAGCCGCCCAAGGCTACGATAATTGGAACGAACATCATGAGATCTCCTCAAACGGCTGCCTTCGCAAACGGCATCGCAGCGCACGCTCTGGAGCTCGACGACGGCTCAAGGCATGCAACTTACCATCCCGGATCCTCGATTATACCTTCCTCCCTCGCTCTATGCGAGGCGGAAGAAAAAACTGCTCGGGATTTGATCGCTGCCATCGCCGTTGGCTACGAAGTCTCCATAAGGATAGGAAAATCCATGAACCCACACCACTACCTCAAGGGATTTCATCCAACGGGAACGGTCGCTCACTTTGGCACGACGGCAGCCTCCTGCAAAATATTAAACTTAAGCGTCGAAGAAACGGTCAACGCCTTAGGGCTTGCCGGAAGCCTGGCATCGGGCATCAATCAATACGAGATAGACGGCTCTTTAGTGAAGCACTTACATCCTGGTAACGCTGCAAGAAACGGAATCTTGACTGCCCTACTGGCTAAAGAAGGCCTGACGGGCCCAAGGGGCATAATCGAGGGGCGTCTCGGGTTCTGCCACTGTTTCTCTGACCGATACGACATCTCATCCATAACGAAGGGCTTGGGCAGCGAATACGACATATTGTCCATTTACTTCAAGCCATACCCCTCCTGCAGATATGTCCACTACGCAAACGAGGCTACATTGAACATTCTAAAGGAGCACCCCATGAGGGCAGACGACGTCGATCATATACACATCCTCACACACCAAAACGCCAAGCAGGGATCTGATATCCCCGATTACCAAACGGTCTTGCACGCACGCTTGAGCATCCAATACGGGATCGCCTCAATATTAGTCAGAGGCAAAGCCGGGCTTCAGGAGTACACGGAAGAGGCGATAAAGGACCCAAAGGTGCATGAAATTGCAAAAAAGATCACCATAGAAATAGATCCTGAAATTCAAAAGCTATACCCGAATCCTAGGAGCATGATCGTTCAAATTAAGGATAAAAAGGGCAATATCTATTCATCGCGCGTAGATTATCCAAAGGGTGACCCGGAAAATCCAATGTCAGACGAAGAATTGACAGATAAGTTCATCGACGTCACGGAAGGGGTAATTTCAAAGAAAAGACAGTCGGAGATCATCGAAAATACGTTACACGGATCAGCCGACGCGCCGGTAAGAAGTTTGATGAAACTGTTAAGTTTCTAAGGCATATTTTTAAAATTAATAGAGGGGGAAAAGAAGATGTCGGAAAAACAGACAATGAGCAGACGGTTATCGGAATTCGCTGTCAGCCTGAAATACGAGGACATTCCTTCGGAGGTGATGGAACACCTCAAAAACGTCATGCTTGACGGTTACGGGTGCGGGCTTTTCGGATCCACCACCCCGTGGATGAGGATCTATAAAGACGTCCTGACGGCCAGGACGGACAGAAAGGAAGCCTCCATATGGGGAACGAAGGACAAAACTTCTGTCACCGCCGCCATGATGATAAACGGCTCGGCCATAAACTCCTTTGAGCTCGACGACACGCATACCGACGGGATAATTCACGTTTCCACAGGCGTTTTGGGATGCGTCACCTCCTTTGCCGAGATGCTTGAAAGCGTAAGCGGCAAGGAATTTTTGGTCGCCGCCGCCCTGGCCTACGAAATATCCTGCCGCGTGGCCGCACCCATCGGCATGGAGCTGGCCCATCAGGGATTTAACAACACAGGAACCACCTGCGTATTCGGTTCGACAGCGGGCGTGGGAAGGCTGCTTGGCTTGAACGCTGAGCAAATGCAACACGCCATGGGAATTTCAGGAAACTGGGCAAGCGGCCTGCAGGCCGTACAGTTTGCCTCCATGGCAAAAAGGATAGTGCCCTCCAAATCCTCGGAAGGAGCCATCGTCGGAGCTTTGCTCGCCAAAGAGGGCTTCACGGGGATCGAAGATGTCTTCGAAAACGAATTCGGAGGATTTTACCACTGCTTCACCGACAGAGTCTACAACGAAGAGAGAACCTGCGGCGAATTAGGCGACCGGTGGGAGCTCATGGGCATCGGACTTAAGTTTTACTCCACTTGCCGAAGCAAGCACACGACCATAGACGGCTTGAGAAAGTTCAGGGCAGAACATCCTGAGATAAAGCCTGAAGACATTAAAAAAATAGTCGTTCATACCACATCCATAACCCGAAAGTACTCCGTCGACGCAGACGATATCAAAAGCGTGGTCTCAGCCCAATTGAGCCACCCTTATGTCTGCGCCGTTACGCTCATGGAAGGGAACGCCTTCATCGACCAGTTCACGGAAGACAAGATCAAAGATCCCAAGATATTGGAGTTCGCAAGAAAAGTAGAAGTCGTAGACGATCCTGAAATAGAAAACCTGCCAAGGGCTCTTCGCTACACCGTGAAAATAGACATCCACATAAACGACGGACGCGTGTTCAACCTGGAGGTAAATTATCCCAAGGGACATCCCAAAAACCCCTTCACTAAGGAAGAGTTGCTTTGGAAGTTCAAAACCCTGGGCTACAAGGCAATCCCCGACGACAAAAAACTCGACAAGATCGCCGAGGCCTTATTTAACCTGGAAGAAGTCAAAAACGTCAAAAACTTCGTGGAGCTTTTGAGGAAGGAATAACTTTTAAATACCGAGCGGGACAAGATAACCGCTCGGTATTTTTATCGAATATCACCTATCATCGCAGGGGATAAAATTTCCTTTTGAGCTCGTCGGTCCCGTATTTATCATATGGGTTGTATTTTCATTAGGAACTGCGGTAAGCATAATTATCGTGCTATTCTTTTAAAATATTCTCAAGTTGTATTTTCAAGGTAGGAAGTTCCTGCTTGATGACACCCCAAATAATTTTCAAGTCTATGTTAAAATACCCGTGAACAATCCTGTTTCTAAGGCCGACTACCTATTTCCAAGGGATGTCTTTATGACGAGTTTTAATGTCGTCAGGAATGTGCCCAGCGGCTTCTCCTATAGTCTCGAGATTTTTTATAACTGCATCGACCGTTTTGTCGTCTTTTTCGAAAAGTGTAAAATCCATGTCGCCGGTATATTTTTCAACCTTTTTGATGCATTCTAAAACGCCTTCAACGTAAAGCATCCAGTCCCTTTTAGACATAACACAAATCTTCCATGACGTACTCTTTCCTGTTGGGCTTTATGCCGTCAGGTGTCGTAAGATTGACTTTTATGCCCAGGATGTCTTCCAGAAAATCGGCAAGGCCGAAGAACTTGAGACCCACGGGCTCGCTAAACTCGACCATGATGTCGACATCGCTGTCTTTGGTCTGTTCACCGCGGGCATAAGAACCAAAGACAGCGATGCTTTTTACCTTGTACTTTTCTTCAAGCTCTTTCCTGTGGCTGTTTATGATTCTTTTTATCTCTTCAAGGGTTTTTGGCTTTGTTTTTTCTTCTTTGGCTTTGGGAACTTCGATCTCAAAGGGGAAACGCCCTTCTTCGGCAACGCGGACTAAAAACATGCGCACTGCGTCAGAAAGGGTGAGCCCCATACCATCTAGGACACGTGCGACCCTCTTCTTTGTTTCGCTGTTTATTCGCACCCTGATCATCGAATCGCAGGTTCGTACCAATGTCAACACCACCTTTGTAGATACATTGTAACTACATATACATACACTGTCAAGTAAGTGTACCCTGTCTAATGCCGGCCTTAAAAGGTCTTTGTTTAATCGGGGCGAGGTTGCCATGCAGACTCGAAGGGGAATTATCCACGGAACAGGGGAAAGGCAGATATCCCAGCGATAGATAAAGATGCCTTATTTTGACCTTATTGTTATAATATTACTATCAGAATAAGAGCATAAAAACAAAGCGAGGAATGAAAATTGATGAAACAAAAATTTATATATTGGCAAGATGGCAATCTATGGATTGGTTATCTCGAAGAATTTCCAGATTATTGGACTCAAGGAGAAACGCTAGAAGAACTTAAAGAAAATTTGAGGGATCTATGGCGGGATTTGGCAAGCGAAAATATCCCCAATGTTCGCAGGGTCTCTGAATTAGAAGTTTCGTGAAAAGAAAAGAATTAATTAAAATCCTGGAGGGGATGGGTTGCATTTTTATAAGGCACGGCGGTAAACATGATTGGTATCAAAATCCGAAGACAAAAGTTTCCCAACCTATTCCTAGACACAATGAAATCAGTGAAATGCTCGCAAAACATATTATAAAAATGCTCAAAGATTAGCATCAGTCGTAATTACCTAATGAGGGCTTTAAGTATTGTTTTTCGTATGATATTTCCTGGGGTTTTTTAATGAAAGTTAAGCTGGCCCGTGCTGCCCTGAACTCAGCGGGAGAGCGCTTCCCTATACGTGAAATAGGTCACAGGTTCAAAACCCGTACTCCTATCATTTTCATTGGATCTCCTGAGGCATCAATTTTCCCGGACTTTCGTCTCATCGCATAATATAAATATCAAATCATTTACGTTTGTGCCCGTCGGTCCCGTCTTTATCAAGCCATTGACTTTTTGTAAGGCGTGATAGGAATCGTTGTCGTTTAAGGCATCGTCGATATCTATGCCGGCTTCCTCTAGCGTATAGGCAGTCTTTCCGTCGACGATTCCGCCCGCCGCATCCGTCGGGCCGTCAGTGCCGTCCGTACCTACGGAGGCTATGACAACTCCCGGATAGTTTCTTATGCCTCGGGCAGCGGACAGGACAAGCTCCTGGTTTCTGCCTCCCTTTCCGGTTCCCTTTACGTGTACCACCGTCTCACCGCCCAAGATTATCGCACAGGGCCTTTCTAAAGGCCTTTCTTTTTCAACCTCCTCTCTGGCAATCGAGGCCAAAAACAGGCCTGCTTCGCTTGCCTCACAATCTAGCGTAGTAGTCAGGATCATGGCATTGTATCCCAAACTTACAGCCACATTTTTTGCGCTTTCGCATACCTTGGAGACGCTTCCTATTATCCTGGTTTCAACGTTGTCGAGGCTTTTAGGGGTTTCTTCCCTTAGGCTTTGAAGTATATGCTTCGGCAATTTTAAGTCGTATTTCCTTATTATTTTTCTTACGTCTTCGCACCTCGTCGAGTCGGGATAAGCGGGGCCTGAGGCGATGCTATCGAGCCTGTCGCCCAAGACGTCCGAAAGAACGAGGGAATACACTCTGGCTGGCGAGGCCATCAGAGCAAACTTTCCGCCCTTTACCCGAGACATCCGCTTTCTTATGGCGTTTATCTCCACGATATTGGCCCCGCACCTTAAAAGCATATCGGTGACGTTTTTTATATCCTCCAGGCTCACCCCATCGACGGGAAGCTCAAAAAGTGCAGACCCTCCTCCGGAGACCAAAAACAGCATAGTATCGTCCTTCGATAGGCCCTTCGCAAGTTCTACGGCCTCTTTCGTGGAGCTGATCGTATTTTCGTCGGGTATGGGATGGCCCGCTTCGTAGATCTTAAGCCCCTCGATTGGACCTTGAGAATGTCCGTATTTGGTGATGACAACGCCGCCTTTAACTTTTTCCTTAAGACAGTCCTTCGCGGACTTGGCCATCCTCCAAGCGGCTTTTCCTATGGCGACCAAATAAATCTTGTCACCCAAATCCAGCTTTTTAAGCTCTTGTTCCACTGCCTTTTCTGGCAATACCGAGCTAATAGAATCCTCTATTATCCTAAGGGCATCTTCTCTTAAGCTTTTCATTAGCAGCTTTCCATAGGCCTCAATTTAAAAGTGATAGGCCTCAATCCGCCAGCGCTTTTTTAAATAGCACCAGGTAATCTTCTTTGCTCATTTCACGAGGATTGCTCTCAGTAGAGATGTTTCCGGCTGCCATATCGGCCAACCTTTCAAGGTCCGATTCTTTCACACCAAGGCTCTTGAAAGAGGGCAGGCCCACTTCTTTTGCCAGTTTTTTGACCCTTTCTACGGCCTTCATGGCACCTTCCTGCGAAGTTCCAAAGGTCTCTCTCATTGCAATTGCGATTCTTGCGTACTTTTCTATGCAAGACTCGGCGTTATATTCCATAACGTAGGGCAACAATACGGCGTTGCAAACCCCGTGGGGCGCATCGTAAATGCCACCCAAGGCCTCGGCCATGCAGTGAACGGAACCGACGTCGGAGTGGCTAAAGGCTATGCCCGCAAGCAAGCTTCCCACCAACATGCTGGCCCGCGCCTCAATATCTTCCCCATCTTTCACCGCCTTTGCCAGATTGTGCGTTATCAGCTCAATAGAGTATAAAGCCAGCGCATCGCTGACAGGCTCGGAAACCTTGACGGTGTAAGCCTCGATGGCGTGTGTCAAGGCATCCATGCCCGTCGAGGCAGTTATATGAGGCGGAACGGTTACGGTAAGTCCGGGATCGAGCATGGCAACCTCTGCAGCCATGTAGGGACTTCTTACCGTCATCTTGTAGTTGTTTTCGGTGTCGGTGATTACCGCCGAAAAGGTAACCTCGCTTCCCGTGCCGGCAGTAGTCGGTATGGCGACGAAGGGAAGGATGGGCTTTTTTACTTTAGTCCTTCCCTCGAAATCCTTTATCCTCTCCCCGCCGTGGGAAACCAAAACGCCAATTGCCTTGGCGCAATCAATAACGCTTCCTCCGCCTATGGCGACCATCGCATCGGCCTTAAAACCTCTTACTGCCTGAGCGCCGCTTTCGACGTTTCGGTCCTTCGGATTGGGATCTATCCCATCGAAAATGCTGTAGGAGATCCCTCCTTCATTTAGGATGGGCTTTATTTTTCCCAGCAAGCCTGCCTTTTCGATGCCGGGGTCTGTAATTATGCATACTTTTTGGGCTCCAAGTTTCCTTAGTTCGTCCCCAAGCTTAACAACGATGCCCACTCCGTATTCGATCCTCGTTGGTAACTCGAAACTAAATTGCCTCAACATGTTCGTCATTTTCATCACCTTTTTATACAGAGGTTGCCACAAAATCAAGACTACCGGATTCTTTTTCATATTCCCAGGATTTAAGTTGAAGTTTGGATCAAAGTAGATACCCTAAGTCCCACTGTATGTTTTAAGCTTTGACCTAGAAATAAGTAAAATCTATTTCTCCGTTAGACATTACCATACTATTTAAAATATTCAATAATCCAGTAGCATCATTCATATTAACAAGCTCAACAGGAGAATGAGAGTATCGCCGAGGCGTAGTCAGTAACCCTGTAGGAACACCTGCCAAGGAAATATTCGTTGCATCAGTAGTGTAAGACTCACCGCTTAAAGTCACATATTGGACGTTTACCCCCGTTTTTTGAGAATGCCTTTCGATGCATTCTGCAATTTTCGGGTGGACTACGTTGTTGGCAAATCCTCCTTCTATACCGTCAATGAGCGGACATACCGGGCCATGCCCCAGTTTAATCGGTAGTTCTGACTGGAAATTGATATCAGGCGTATCACCGCAAGGGATAGTATCCAACACAACAGCCCAATCGGGCTTTACCTTTTTTACCGCCATTGCAGCACCTCGAAGGCCAATTTCCTCTTGTACGCAGACAAGCCCATAAAGGGTCCCCGGAAAGTCTGCATGATTGAGATTGAAGAACAATTCTAAAATAATGGCACAGCTTATGCGATTGTCTATCGATTTTGTCGATACGAGGTCAGGATTATACATTTCGGTAAAATCGCTTTGAAACGTAATGCGATGGCCGATCTTGATACCCATCGCTTCCGCATCCTTTTTAGAAGAAGCCCCAACATCTATGTAGCATTCTCTAATGGGCCGAACTTGCCTTTTTTCTTCCTCCTTTTGAAGGTGTCCTGCTTTAATACCTATCACTCCAGGTACCTTACCCCTTATTAATACCTTTCTTCCCGGGAGCAAAACATCATTAACCCCGCCTACCCTATCAAAACATATGAATCCATCATCGCGAATACTCTTTACCACCATCCCGATCTCATCAGAATGTGCGGACACCATCAATACAGGCCCATCTGCGCTACCTCTTTTTATGGCGTAAATATTACCCCAGCTATCTACCTCAACAGAATCTGCAATTGGCGTGAAAGCATCCCTTAAATACCTCACTACTTCGCGCTCGTCACCCGATACTCCACATAGGGACGCCAAATCCTTGAGTCTTTCTTTAAGCCTTTCCTTCACGATTATCTCCCCTTAGCACTGAAAGGTAAATTAAAAAAGGAGGAAAAGTCATCGCTTCTCCTCCCTCAAAAGTTATTAATTCGAAAGAAAATCTATAGCCGTAGCACTCAATAAAAGTACGCCTTCCCACAAGATGTTCTCATCAATATCGAACTTTGAATTGTGGTGTGGATGTATCTGCCCATCTACCTCCCTGCAGCCGGCGAGGAAAAAGAATGTTCCCGGAACCTCGTTCAAGAAGTAAGCCATATCCTCTCCGCCCATGGAAGGTTCGGGGATTTCCTTAACCATATCCTTGCCAAGAATTTCCGTTGCTACCTTCACAAATCTTTTAGTGAACTCAGGGTCGTTAGAAAGCGGTGGATATCCATAAGTGTAAGTATACTCGACTTCAGCTCGCATTCCGGATGCAACGCCCTTAATTATTTCGCCGATGCGTTCATCTAAAAACTCTCGAATATCTTGTTTTAAAGCCCTCACGGTACCCTCGAAGGTAACATCCTGCGATATTATGTTATAAGCTGTACCTCCCTGAATTTTGCCAATGGTCACCACCACAGGCTCAAGCGGATTAATCTCACGACTGACTACAGTCTGGACAGCTGAAATAGCGTGGGCAGCGACCGAGATGGAATCAACCGATTTATGGGGCGTAGCGCCGTGAGCACCCTTTCCCTTGATTTTAACATCTATCCTATCTAAGCAAGCCATCATGGGGCCGTAACTCACGAAAACCTCTCCGGGCTTCTCATAATCCCAAAGACATCCTGTATGCAGACCAATGATAGCGTCTACCTTTGGATTTTCTAAGGCACCATCTTCGATCATCGGCTTCGCCCCACCGGGGCCTTCTTCGGCAGGCTGGAAAATGAACTTGACGTTTCCGGCAAACTCTGAGGCCATTTCAGATAATAATTTCGCAGCACCGAGGGCTATAGCCGTGTGAGCATCATGACCGCAGCCATGCATGCGTCCCTCAACTTTCGATGCAAAGGGAAGTCCCGTTTCTTCCTTAAGGTTTAAGGCGTCCATATCCGCCCTAATCGCTATGGTTGGTCCAGGTTTTGTGCCTTTAAGCACCGCCACAACCCCATGACCGGCTATACCCGCTCTCACGTCAAGACCCATTTCCTTAAGCCTTTCGACGACGAATTTTTCCGTCTCAGGCAACTCTAAACCCACTTCTGGATATTGGTGAAGATAGCGTCGCCATCCCACTAGTTGATCCTGAAGCTCCTTAGCTCTTTCCCTCAATCTATCAAACCTTCCCACAGTGTATCCCTCCAAACGTAGGATATCATTTAATTAAGCCTTTTTTATAAAACACCCTCGCAATCCCAATAGTTCCAAAGACCGATGCAAGTATGATGATCCAAACGGGCACTTTTAAAATCAAAAGCACTATGGGAATCGCTAGTGCAAAGGGCGCTAGCTTAGGCTGTCGTAGCGAAAACTGGCCAAATACCGCACCAAATATCGCTGGGGCAGTATAGCTCCGAAAGGCATCGGCCACAGCCGGGGGAAATAACTTGATCAACGAATAGCCTACGAAAGCTGCAAGCGTTACGGCAACGAAGTTTACGATGATCGAGCCAATAATTCCCATTGTACCTATTAGCTCTGCTTGTCTTGTTCCCTCCTTGACCCCTAAAACTTCCTGAGCCATTGCAGAACAGGGCAACCTTAGGTTAGAGATATTGCCGCTCAAAAAGGACATATACGTGCCAGCTAATCCCAATATAGGATAGTAGGAGATGGGTTCGACGATGTACATGGCGCCAAAGATTGCGGCTATAAGCCCCCATGCAGTTATTGCCGTTGACAGTTTAGGATATACGCCATATACGATGTAAAGATATATTAATGGCAAAAAGCTTAATAGACATGCGGAAAGCATAGTTATAGCCCCTATTTTTACGACTGGGCGTGTCCACTGCTCATGAAAGTATGCATCATCGATCTGTTTCTCCGACATTTTCTTACCTCCTCTTCATCAAAAAAATCACTAGAACAATATGGCCGCCACGGTCATGCCGATCAGCATAGCGATGCCCAATGTGTATTCTTTAAGCCATGTCGCTTTTTTAGCTACATTTAAAAGGATAACCATTGACACACCACCAACCAGGGCTGCGGTTAGTGGACCATTGAGTGTGATTATGTTACGACCGTTCAAATAACCGAAAACACCGATCATGGCAGCAGATGTCAAAATTGCCAACCATACTGGGTCGCCAGCACCCATTTTCTCCCTAAAACCTTCGAGCTTATGGGCGAAAAGTCCCACCAATAGAAGCCAACCACAGCCGTTTATGCACATGGTCCACCAAGAAACTGACATGGCGTAAAGGTCGTAGCCCTCCCCGCCGAATTTAACTCCAACAGCATCAGCTCCGACTGTTGCTGCCGTAAGCTCTGTTGGGGCAGCACCTATAACTGCCAGACGCATCCATGCCATGGGGGCTCCTATAACAGACATCAGGCCAACCATAATGATAAAGATGGCTACAGAAGGTCCAATTGCTGTGATGGCACCAGCTTTAAACGCACGTTTGAGATGGTCATCGGTAAGGTCGACCAACTTTGCTGTTTTCTTTATTTGTTTATAATACAAAAAAGCTTGGATGATTGTTAACAAAACAATAGGAGCTGCCGTTATCCATATGCCAAATGAATTCGCTACTGTAAGGACTTCTCCGCTCATAACTCTCCCTCCTGACACAATGTTTTATTGTTTATCTGAGTTTCTTCGCTTGACCATTTCTGTTCTATCACTCCCTTTATCACCGCCTTTTTACATTGCAAGTTTTAATAACGATCCTAACAACATATTGCACCCCAACTCGATATCCTCGTAACGGGAATCTTCTTCTGGAACATGACTACGACCATTAACGCTAGGAATAAATATCATTCCAGCCTTAGTAACAGCAGACAAAATAGAAGAATCATGAACAGCGCCACTGTTCATTCGCATAAAGGGTATGTTTCTTGCCTTAGCTTCATTTTCAAGAAGTTCCACGGTCAATTTATCTAAAATAATAGCATCCGAACTGCCTAGAAAGTGCATATTTGAACTTACGCCATGCAATGCAGATTCATCAATAAGCTTTTGTCTAACATCACTTACGAATTGATTTAAAATGCGATTGTCAACATCTCTTGCATCCAATGTAAAAAGCACATTTTCGGGAATTACATTTGATATGTTCGGTTCGCAAAAAATGCGTCCAACTGTAGCTACTGTACTACCCGAAGGTGTTATTTTGGCTAAATCTTCAATATGTGCCATGATCTTGGCTGCCGTCGCCATAGGATCATTTCTAAGACTCATTGGCGTAGCACCGGCATGGTTGGCAACCCCCTTTAATACAATTTCAAAAGCTTGCATTCCAGCTATGGCTTCAACGATACCGATTGGAATATTCTTCGATTCAAGCACAATGCTTTGTTCTATATGTAACTCTAACATGGCCTTAACTTCTCCATGTTTCAAGACTTGATGAGTAACCTTATCTGGATCATATCCCGCCCTTTTTGCCATGTCATACATGGAAATACCAAGTGGGTTTTTGAGTTTTTTCAGGTCATCTACGCCATAATATCCAACCATAGCCTTGCTACCAGCAAGTGTTGAACCGAAATTTGACCCTTCTTCCTCTGAAAAGACGACAAATTCTAAAGAATTTAACGTCTTTATCCCGTTTTCGATGATGGTCCTTATCGCCTCTAAAGCACCAATAGCACCAACTAGACCATCATATTTGCCGCCATGATATACAGTATCAATATGAGAGCCACTCATTACTGATGGTGCTTGCGGATCTAAACCCTCGAGCTTGGCGCGAATATTACCAACACCATCGGTAGTTACCTTTAAACCGAATTCCTGGCATTCATTAATCAAAAATTCCCTTGCTTGCATATCCTCCTTTGAGTATGAGAACCTTGTATATCCCTGACCAGGTGTTGCATTAAATTCGCATATTGTTTCAATGTTATTCATAATCCTATCAATATTAACTTCAAGCATCATCTAGCACTCCTTATTGACTATGAAAAATAAAAACTATATCAAAGTCTGTTGTTTAACCTGTAATCTTCAAAAGTTATCCACATTAAATACATAGTTAGAGTTCGCTGAAAAACTCCCCTCTTTATTCTTATTCTTTGCTTTATGTTATCATGATTCTAGAGAAAGTAAATAGGTGTTTAGTCATATTTTACATTTCCCACCTTTCCTTGCTCTATGCTATCATAATACTTAGACCGCGTCAAGTTTTTGTAGGCTCTATTTCAAATAGTGTGGAAACACTCCGGTGGTAAGAATCCCAACATTATCTTTTTTGTGTAGACCTCTACGTTTCTAAGACCAAAGGAGATTCGTTTTAGCATCTTCACCTTCGTATTACATCCTTCGGTATAGGCATTGGTAGTTTTGTTGTCGAAGTAGTTTAATATAGGCTGTCGCCACCGTTTTAGGGTATTGCCCCACCTGTACAACTCGGCATCGTCAGAAGCCTTCAGGTTCATGATGATCAGGTCTAAAAGCTTGGCTGCCTCGTCCTTGTCCTTCGCCCTATATACGTCCCTTAAGCGTTCCTTGGCCCAGTAAAAGCCCTTGAGGTTTGGATAAGTTTTTAAAAGCTCGTCTACCTTTTGCCTTCCTCTGTCGCTTAAATTCTCCCTTGCAATTAAGAATATCTTCTTTGGTATCCTTACCTTACCCTTATGCCTTACGTCCTGCTCAATCCTCCTGGCTTCGTCCATGCGCTTATTGGCATCCGCTATCACGTGGAAATGGTCTACCACCACATTGGCCTCAGGGAAGAGCTTATTGGCCGCCTTCCTGAAGGCCTCCTTCATGTCTATGCAGACTTCCTTGACCTTATGGGCAGGGATCTCGGATAAGAAGGCCTCCAATGTGGCTAGGCGGTCGTCTTTTAGGACCTCAAGCACCTTCTTTGCCTTAACGTCTGTTATTATGAGCACCATCTCCTGATGTTTGAAGCTATGCTCGTCTATCCCTAAGTGAAGCTTTTCTGCATCGTTTATTGCTGACCGCAAGAGGTCTGGTATCGTTTTTGCCTCCATCAAGATCTTTTTAGCCTTGCCGTAGGAGATTTTAAGCAGCTTCGATATTGCCTTAAAGCTCATCGAACTCAAAAGCCACAAGACCAACTTTTCCGCATAGTTGGTAAGCCTGCTACGAGGTTTTATTATCTTAAGCTCCTGCGTAAATGTGCGGCCGCAATGCTTACACTTCCACCTCTGCCTGCCATGTATCTCAAGATATACTTTCTTTCCGTTGATTAACGTGTGCAGCACCTTCCTTGGTTTGGCTTTGCCGTGCCTGTAGAAATCTTTTGAGTTACACTCGGGACAAACTGCTGTCTTGTCGGGTTTAACTTGCACCTCAATCACAAAAGCATCCTCTTCTTCACGCGTATCCGATATCTTGAAGCCTTTAAGTCCGAGCATTTTGGTGATATTATTATTATGGCCATTGGCCATGGTGGTAAGAGCCTCCTTTCTTAATGGGTTTGGTTGGTTCTTACCACCATTATATTTTTTGTGTCAAATTTCCACACTAAAGATTATAGAGCCGTTTTTGTAGGATTTTTAGGAACCACTCCCCGATGTATCTTAAAGGGTAACGTCTGCGAGTCAGCTAAAAATCAAACCCGCTATGACATATGCCCTTTAAAGAAGTGTATAAAGGCGTTACTTTTCCCGTTTTAAGTACCGTTATGCATCCAAGCTCACTTGCAACGGAACCGAAGATATCCCCCAGGTTCAAGGTGAATTTGTGTCTTTTGTCCGCATTCTCACCTTCTTGGTCTTTTTTCTTTACCTGTTCTGACGTCACCTTGCCACCGCTACAGATGTAAGCCCTTAAAGCAGACATGGCCTTTAAGCCCTTCCTGCTCCAGGCCATAGGCCTGGAACTTAACCTAGAAGAAAGTACGTGGCTTACGTGACCTTCAGGGCTTGAGCTGCCGCAATCCTCTTCGTTTCGAATCGTTATAGACTGCCAGTTGTTGGTTATATACCTCCTGAAATCTTTTATCCTCCTTCTTTCCTTTTCATCCAGGGCATCGTTTAACATCTCAAAGCTAATCTTTTTAAAGGAGTTAAGGTCATTTGTATTTATGGCCCTGTATATATAACGTCTTTTTTCAGGCTGCCTTGCCGTGGATTCAAGGATCGCTTTATTTAGGTGGAATTTATCCAGCACCAACTTTGACTCGGGCAGCCAGTTTATCCCCTGTCTTATCCAATTTGCACCATCTCCATGGATGTATATGTCCTTTATGTCCTCCGGGTCGTAAAGATCGTATATCCTATCTGTTACCTCAAGCCAAAACTCGTCTGCGTCTTTTCCGTAACCGCTCATGTATATGGGGTTTATACATCTGTTTTTGGATCCCTCTTTAAAGGTGCCCTCGTATATACAGATCAAAGGAAGATTCGTACTTCTGCCCTCCTGTAAGGATACGTGGTCTTCATCTGCATCTATGTGCAATACATGCGCGCTTCTTTTCTCAGGAACTTTTGTCTTTAAGGCCTCCAGGTTTAGGCTGTGTATCTTGTTTTTGACGGTTTGTTTGGATAACTCACCACTAGTCACGTTTGAAGAACTTTTAGCGTAAGATACCTGGCCTGCCGTCTCTACCAGCTTTACCGTCACTGTTTTGCTTATCCTTTCGTATTTATCCAACCCCAGGGCTTCGTCTAAGGGGTATACGTATTTATCATGACTTTTATCAAAGTAGTAGGTCCTGTCAAAGGATATATCTCCAAATATGGTATAAACGCTTCTTTTGTCATCACGCCTTTCTACGACCAATCCTCTTTGCTTTCGAGACGTTTTGTCCTTTAATATGGCTTCGTCTGCAAGCTCAAGGTAAGCCTTTACGATCTCCCGGATGAAGGCCTTCGTCATGCGAAAAAGCTCATCTTCTATTTCAGCCAGCGTCCTGACATGGGAACTGCAAAAAAACTTCAATATCTCGGAGATGAAGTTTGAGACAATTTGTAGTAAAATAACCTTGTTCAAGTTGGGACCCTCCTTTATGAATTTTTGTGTGCTACAAAGATTCTACCAAAAGGAGCGGTCCCTTTATTTTTCCTCCCTAAAAACTCCTACAAATATTTTACGCTATCTAATACTTAAGAAGTTAACAGCTGCTTAGGAGATTATGCCTTTGTAGGCTCTCATTTCAAAGCTTCTTGGGTTTGTTTCTTACAGATCCTGTCCCTGACAATACTACATTTACCCCTTTTAGGCAGAAGCTTCAAGAAAAAGGAGTGCTTGAAGAGCTGTTTTCTATCTTGGATTCAGAGTTTGACCTACTGGGCTTTTTAGTGAAGAAGGGGTCATTCATAAATGCCACTATAGTGCAAGCCCAAAGAAGGCCTCCTTCCAAAGAAAAGGATGACAAAGACGAAAAGAAAGAACGAGACCTTGATGCCATCCAAGCCCAATCTTCCACTAGGGAAGAAAACCCTTCCTTACACCACGATGATGAGAGGATCTAGAGCAAAGAGAAAGACGATGGAATTCACGCCATTAAAACCTCAAAAGGTGTATAAAGACATAATCGATCAGTTCAGTAAAATGATCTACGAGGGAAAGCTTAAAAAGGGAGACAAGCTTCCTCCTGAGAGGCAGCTATGTCAAATGCTCAACGTAAGCCGAGCATCCATGAGGGAGGCCCTACGGGCCATGGAGATAATGGGCATAGCAGAAAGCCGTCCAGGAGAGGGCACCTTTATTGTAAATGAGGTCTCCTCCTCTATCTTTCAACCTCTTTCACTTCTCCTCGCCTTAGAAAAAAACCAGGAAGATTTTGTAGAGATTCGAAAGGTCTTGGAAAGTGCCTGCGCAAAGATGGCCGCCGAAAAAAGGACCGAAGAGCATCTGGTAACCATGGAAGATCTTATTAAAAAGATGGAAGAAAGCAGGATCGAGGACGAAAAGGCCGTGGCTGACAAGGAGCTTCACAAAGCAATCAGCGTAGCGGCGGGCAACAAGCTGCTTGCCGATATGGTCGAGGCAATCTCCGTCGGGATCGACCTTTATATAAAAGATGCTAGGGCTAGGCTCATGAATAACCCTCAAAACAGCAGCAAACTGCTCAAGCAACACAAGGCCATAGTTCAATATATAAAGGAAAGAAACGGCGATGCCGCTGCTAAAGAAATGGAGCGGCACATCGACTTCGTCGAGGAAAGACTAAAGCTGCTTTAAAACTTATAGCAGTAAATGATATTGCCCATACGAAACACCATCGGTTTCCGGCCAGGATTTCTTACTGCAAAAATCGTGCCCTGGAAGCTGGACCAAGATACTGGAAGAAGGGGTTATAAGCAACAAAAAGATTAATTAGATGTTATGCTATATCTTGCTGGTGTAAAATTTATAATCCCAAAAGGATGCGCAGCCTGTCTTCTGCTTCCGCAAGCGTTCTTTCTTCTACCCTACCAAGGCATCTAACAAGCCGTTCTTTTGCGACCGAACGAACGTCTTCGCATTTTATGAAGCTTTGCTCGTTCAGACCGCCTTCCGGTGGGAAAACTCCAACGTGAAGGGGAATACCCTTATCCTTTGTGGTAATAGGAATTACAATCACAAGCCCGGCAGGTCCGTGATTAAACCCGTCGACTGAAACGACAAGGGCCGGACGTCTGTCTGCCTGCTCGTGACCACAAACGGGATTTAAGTCCACCAGCCATATCTCTCCTCGAGACGGTTCTGCCATTTTTAATCGCCCTTCAGCCCGTCAAGGAGTGTAACATTCCAGGCGGCTCTTTCTTCCTGCTCTTCCTTACACGCCTGTGAGTCTGCCTTCAAAGCGGCAAAGGCGGCGTTAGCTTTATCGAGCAGAAGCTTGCGGCGGTACAGCTCGACCGCTTCGCCCAAAATTTCCTGCATCTTGCGTCCCGTTTGAGCCGAAAGGCTCTGCAGCATCTTGTGGGTTGAAGAGTCGATGCGCACAGTGCTGCTTGCCATTTTTCATCATCTCCCTTGAAAGTTTTATATTAAGTATATTTATAAGTAACAAATTAGTAACAAATTAGTAAACATAAATGTGTCATAAATATGAAGCAAGCTCTATGAGCTTTGAAAGCACATCCTCTAATCGGTCTAACTAACAAGCTTAACCTGCGTAAATACTGTAACGCCGATGCTTTATGCAGGCTATAATAAATAAAAAGGGGGCATCCGAAGATGACGGACCGAAGAACTGTCGCTTTTTTGGCTTTAGGAATATGTTTAGCCTGTGGGCTCATAATCTCCAGTTACTTTTTAGGCAGCGCTATAAAGGAAATAAAGATGGCGGAGCGCTACGTTACGGTAAAGGGGTTGTCCGAGCGAATCGTGGAGGCAGACCTCGCAATATGGAACATCTCCTTCAGGAACTCCGCCAACGACTTGGAGGAGCTTCAAAGAAGCATCGACGATAACAAGACAAAGCTGTATAACTTCCTGCTTGAGTCAGGTTTCCCTGAATCCGAGATCTCAAGCATGCCGCCACAGATAACCGACACACAGGCGCTGCCCTACTACGATGCGGGTAAAGGCAGAGAATATCGCTACGTCGCCGTAACAAGGGTTACATTGCGGTCGGGCGACATGGCAAACGTTAAAAAGGCCATGGAAAAGGCAGGCCAGCTTGTGTCTGCCGGAATTGCCATAGGCGAGGACAGCTCTACGCGTTTTTCCTTCACGAAATTAAACGACATTAAACCGGAGATGATCGCCGAGGCGACCAAAAACGCCAGAGAGGCTGCCGAGCAGTTCGCCAGAGATTCGGGAAGCGAAGTCGGCGCCATAAGGCGGGCAACTCAGGGATATTTCACCATAGAAGACAGAGATGCGGGCTCGCCAGACTTCAAGATAGTAAGAGTCGTAACAACCATAGATTTCTTTTTGTCTTCCCATTGATATATATCGTCAAATCTGGTATAAAGACATGTCATTTAATCTAAGCCGTCTAAATTGCAATCGCGACTTTCGTTAGTCAAAGCGATCCGACGGATTCACGGGCGTTGCTAGGAGGACGAAGCATGGAAGAGTTGGTAATGGGGCTTGAATTGGATTACGACCAATGGACAGAAACCCTGACGGGGAAATTTGGCCTCCAGAGGTACAGGGCAGACCAGATATGTCAGTGGATATATCAAAAGAAGATCTTCGATTTTCAGGAGATGACGAACCTGAGCAAAGAATTAAGGGGAAAGCTGGCAGATGCGGTTATGGTGGCACCTCCTATCTTAACCCGCGAGGAAACTTCTAAGGACGGAACTAAAAAGTACCTCTGGCAGTTTCACGACGGCGAAAGGGTGGAGTCGGTCCTGCTCTCCCAGGAGGGACGGCTTACGGCCTGCCTTTCCACTCAGGTGGGCTGTCCTCTGGCATGCACCTTTTGCGCATCGGGAGAGGGCGGTTTCGTGCGCGACCTATCGGGAGGGGAAATCGTGGGGCAGTTTCTTGCAATGGAAAAGCTTGCAGGCCGCGACATAGATAACGTCGTATACATGGGTATGGGCGAACCCTTTTTAAATCAGGAGTCGGTATTTAAGAGCATTAAAATATTAAACGAACCTAAAATGAGGGGCCTCGGTATCAGGCGGATCACTATATCGACGGCAGGCATCGTCCCTGGGATACTTGCCCTGGCCGAAGCACAGATGCCGGTAAAACTTTCCGTCTCGCTTCACGCGCCAAACGACAGGCTGAGGAGCAAGCTAATGCCGATTAACAAAAAGTATCCTCTGGCATCCCTGCTGGAGGCGCTTCGCAGATACCAATCGGCTACTAACGACCGCGTTACCTTCGAATATCTGATGCTGGAGGGCGTAAACGACCTGCCCGAATACGCCTACGAGCTCGCTGCCCTCTTGAAGGGGTTGTCCTTTTATATCAACCTGATACCCTACAACCAGGTAGAAGGTTCGAAATACAAACGCTCCTCCGCCGGGCGCATCAAGGCCTTTAGCAACATCCTTTCTCAACTGAACATAGAGCACGAAATAAGGCGAGAGAGAGGCTCAGACATAAACGCAGCTTGCGGACAACTGAAGCGGATTTCGGCGTAATCCGACGCAAATTAAAGGATGCCGGGGAGACCCTGCTCGCCCTGGCATCCTTTTTTTAAATCCTTAGGTGGTTACTTTAATTCCACGATGATTTCTTGCAATTTCTCCATAGCTTCAGAGGGCAGCTTATCGAAACCGCCCTTTTCGGTTTCTTTTTCCCTTACGAACTTAATCCTATCCTCCAACCGCTCGACGAAGTGTTTTCTATAGGATTTGTCGTCAAAGTCAGGTGAAAAACCATCTATGGGCATGAAATGAAGATCTTTAAAAGGCTTCCACGAGACGAATTCGGCCTCATCTTCGGCGATGTCCTCTATAATTTTTAAAGTAAGGTCAGGACCTATCTTTTTTCCCATAAAATCTCCAGTGTTCAGGATGAAACAATCTATACCGTCAGACAAAAGCTCTTTGAAACCCAGATAATCTACGCTCAACGGATATACCCTGAAGGGATTGGCGTAGGGCTCAAAGACCAAGGCATTTGGGTCGATCTCAGGCAAAAGCCTCTCTGCCGTGGTCCTCTTGGTAGCGAGGGTAGCCCCCAGGACCGAACCCAAAGCGGGATCGGTCACCTTTATTACAGGAGGCATGGTCGGATCCCTCATGAGCCAGAAGATCGCCTTGATGGGGTCATCCATTCTGTCTACCCTGTTAGGCGACCACAGCCTGGACCTGATTGCCCTTCCGTTGCCATTTCTCACGTCCTCCATGACGGCGTAAAGCTTTCCGTCACTTCCCCTTGTCGCGCCATTATTTTGAAGAGTCAGGATATTTTTGCTGGCCTCGCTGTTCATTGTGTAATCTTGCGTCTTATCGAAGTAAGTAGGCTCTAGAGCTATTGAGTATTTTTTGTCGCTACGGATGATGAAGGCATCGTCGTGGAGGATTGTTACTTCGTACCTCCCGCCGTGTTTTGCATGGGTGATGGTAGATTTTCCCGAACCCGAAAGGCCGAAGACCGCCATGACGAAATTTTTGCCATTGGGCAGGCGAAGCCGTTTTAAGCCGCCATGGCAGGAAATAAAGCCGTTTCTCGTTGCTATGCCCCAAGCCAAAGTCAAGGTACCCTTCTTAAATTCGCCGAAATACCGCATGCCCAAAATGGCAGCACAATTATGTAACGGATCAAATAGAGATAAGCCTGGCGGGTGATCGGGATGTCGCCAATCGGGATCCGAGAAGATGAAAATATCGCCTTCTGTATAAGCTTTGGAATTGCGATACATCTTGCTGTACTCGTCGTTTAAATGCTGAAAATTAAGCAGCCAGTTATACAAAATGTTTTCGTGACCCTCCGGGATCAGAAGATGAGCCTTGACCATGAAATCCGGATCCAATCCTACAACGGCTTCGACGTGATATAACTTTCGATAACGGGTACAGTATATTGCCTCGCGAAGCTTTTTGGCGTATTCATCTACGTCGACATTGGGCTCCCCTATAATCCTTCTGGCTGCGGCACAACGACCGACCACTGCCCCGTCGTTAAAAAGAAGCACATTGGACCCCTGAGGCAAACCGAGACTTTCAGTCTCGCACATCGGCATACCCGTAAGCTCCACCGTTCCCGGACTATTCTTCGCTAGCTGGTAAGCATCTCTCACAGAAGCAACGGGCATCACATTATTGCCGTAAAATGCAGTTTCGACGGTCGCCCTGATCCTGGATCGCAACCCTTCCAAACCGTCCTGAAAATCCCCAATAGTAGCCATCCATCTCTCTCCTCTCTCATTAAATGGCTACGTAAATATTAGTATATTAACTTAATTTTTTCTATGGTGACACTCAAGAGATATGGTGTAACACTAATTAAGCCTTCGTACAACCGTCGCTATATTATGCAAACTCGACATTGTTATACTTATTTAATTAATGTAATTAAAAGCTTTAAAATACAGCCCCGCAAGCCTTCATAAAATGCCTGCGGGGCAGAATTATTTTTCCCTTTTTTATGACTACTTTTTTAGTCTCCTTGCCTGTTTATAGCAAATTGTACAGCCGTTTCAATTGCTTTAATCATACTGGTTTCGTCGGCTGTTCCTTTGCCGGCTTTGCCGAATGCAGTACCATGATCGACAGAAGTTCGTATAATGGGCAAACCTACCGTAATATTGACCCCACCCATAAAATCCAGCAGCTTTAACGGGATATGTCCCTGGTCATGATACATAACCACTGCAATGTCATATTTGCCTTCTTTGCAATGAAGGAAAATTGTATCGGGTGGCAGAGGCCCCGTTACATTAAACCCTTCCTGCTTTGCCCTTTCTACAGCCGGTATTATTTCTTTTATCTCTTCATCGCCGAAGAGACCCGTTTCTCCGGCATGGGGATTTAATCCAGCTACAGCTATTCTAGGAGCTTGAACGCCAAGTCCTTTAATGCCCTCATATGCCAGCTTAATAACTTTATGCACTCTCTCTTGTTTCACCATATCGCAAGCATTTCGCAATGATACATGCGTTGAAACATGGATGACCTTTAGGGGTTCACTGGCAAGCATCATCGCATAGTCCTTTGCCTTTGTCAGGTCAGCAAAAATTTCAGTGTGTCCCGAATAATGAAAACCTGCCAAATTTAAAGCCTCTTTATGAATAGGTGCAGTAACGACGGCATCGATGTTTCCGGCTAATGCAAGCTCAATACCGATCTTAATATATTCAAAAGCAACTCTGCCGCATTCAGGTTGAATGCTACCAAAACGGTAATCGAAATCGACATTGTTCAATGAAAGTAGGTTCAACTTTCCTTCTTTACACTGATCAGTACCTTCGATCAAGTTAATTTCACTATTGTAGCCCACAATCGTCGCTGACTTTTTAATCACATTGATATCACCGATAACTACAGGTATGCATATATTAAATAACTTTTTATTCTTGAAGGCTTTCAACGTAACTTCAGGCCCAACTCCGGCAGGATCCCCAATTGTAATTCCAATTACAGGTTTATCCATAACTCACCATGCTCCCTCATTTTATACTAAAATACCTTTAATATGTTTTATAGCGTTACAAATAGTTTCCTTATTTCCAAAGCCTCCAGCCTTTGTAACTAAGTTAGTGCCGTCGTAGGGACCTCCATATATTTTTAACAAAGGCACCCCAGTTTCTATTTCGCAAATAACTCTAGACCCATCAGCACTAAGTTTTTTTATGACGCTTATCGCCACATCTCCTCCTGTAACGAATAAGCCCGATAACTTGTGTTTTTTCATAATTGAAAAAACCAACTCGCCAAGGCTGCTGGCTATCGTTTCGCTAATAGCTATTGTGTCAACCTGATGTTTTGCCCCCCATTTTAATGTTTTTTCATAATCAGCCCTACTGCTTACGGTTGCAACTACTACATCTTCACCGTATTTCAAATAGACATTGATTTCATTCAAGATTTTGTTAAGTTCATCTTTTTTGTTTTCCAACAAAGAAATTGCATCGATAACAACCCCACGAGCGTGGCCTTCGTTTACTGCATATTTGTACTGCTCAATGCTTACGCTATTAACACTACCGACAATAGACAGCACTGGCTTACGAGATTTCTTACGGTTTTCAAACAAGGCATTTGCCAACCCCGCAGAACCTACCCATAATATCTTTTTCTCCGGAAATACTTCCTCGATTTCCAGGATTTTCTTAAGATCTTCATATGTCTCCGCATCAAAGATAAAAGCACAGGGCAAGACGGCGTCTCTTAGCGCTTTTGTAAAATCACCCCTCAAGGCATCAAGATCAACTTCCACACAAGGAATATCAAAGTCCTCTGTCAATATTTCTTTAAGATTCGACATCTTTACCGGATTTTTGGGGTCCTTGGACAATTCCGTTCTATCTATTGGAACAGAATTAAGCAGATGGACGCCGTTTACTGTTGTCCTCCCCATCTGAGGATATGCCGGAGAAAACACGATGATGTCCACGCCAATACTGTCACATATGGCTTTAACTTCAGTACTGATATTACCGCGCAACGTCGAATCAACTTTCTTGTATATTATTTTAGGCCTTATTTGACCTACCGCTTTAGAGACATTCGATATGATATCGTAGGCCTTGTCTTTGGGCAAGGCTCGCGATTCGGTATCCATAACCACGGCATCACATTCATCAAAGCTCCCAAATTTAAAAAAATCAATCAACACAAGAGTATCATAGCCATATTTTTTTAGTTGTATTCCCGTATCATTAGCGCCGGTAAAATCATCGGCAATTACTACAGCTTCATACATGAGAAATCACCTTTTTTTAGATCTATTCTGCTCCCACCTGTATAAAAAGTCCACCAAGAGTGGGCACAATATTGCCGTTATAACCACAGATGCACCAACCTGCACGGTAGCAACAGCAGCAAAGGGAGCCCAAGAAGGGTCTATTGCTGCAACGGCAGCAGGAGTCGCAGCAGAGTTACCAGCGGACGTCGCAATCCCGGCACCAATGGCATTGCTTCTTTTTGCATGCTTAGGAACGAGATATTTATACGCAAAATAACCTCCAAATCCCGTAACCAGTAAAGTTAAAAGACCTAACACAACTCCAGGCAATCCGGCTTTGACTATATCTATAAGATTTAATGATGCCCCCAAGGGAAAAGAGAAAAAAGGAATTGATAACATTACGCCCGGTGCGAGGAACTTTCTCATATCATCATCCAAGTTGCCGAGAATCATGCCAACGACAATTGGTACTATAACAGCAACAAGGGCTACCCAAGGTATATTTGCAAGACCTGTCATACCCATAGCAAGCATAGTGAAAAAAGGACCGTCATTCGATGAAATAATTGCTACAGCAGCTATATCCGTTTCGTCTCCGTATTTAGAAGCCAAAGCCGTATAAAGGCCGCCATTTGAATTTGCCATCGCGGCCATCAGAGCCAGAGGTGTCAATCCAAAAATCGCAGCTCGTGGCCCTATTAATTTTCCCACCGCAACCCCTAATAAACAACCTAAAACAACTTTCGCTGTATTTAATACTACACCTTTCCACATTGCAATACCTGCTGTTTTTAAAGTGATCTGTGCCCCACTACAGACAAGAAGCACGGCTATAAGCGGTAAAGCGCCATTTTTGAATAAAGCTGTTGTAAAACTGCCTATCTGCAAAACCTCAGGAGCAAAAGTATTTACGATAGCACCTAACAATAAAAATACTACCATCAAACCACCCGGTAATTTTTGTATTGTCTTTAATATAGGAATTTTACCCAACATTGATGATTCCTCCTCATATAAGTATTGTTTATAATTATGATTAAACTTTGAAATAATATGAAATTATGAGACTGCTGATAAACTATGCCTTCAGCAGTCTCGATGCACGCTAAAACGTTGATGTAAGTTTATACATTCCGAATTCTCTGTGTTTTAATGCCTCTGCTTTTGTCAGTTTTCCGTTTACAACCTCTATCATTTCGTTAAATACTCTCTCTCCAGTTTGTTGAATTGTTTCCTTGCCTTCAACAACAGTCCCAACATTGATATCGATATTATCTTGCATGTGTTTGAAAGTCTCAGGGTTTCCGGTTATTTTTATGACAGGAACAATCGGCGATCCAGTTGGAGTTCCCCTTCCTGTAGTGAAAATTACCACATTAGCTCCCCCGGCAGTCATTCCCGTTATTGACTCTATATCCTGTCCAGGGGTATCCATTATATAAAGCCCTTTCCCGGCAGGAGCTTCGCCATAATTTAAAACTCCTTCGATTGGCTTTGTTCCGCCCTTATATATGCAGCCCAGGGACTTTTCTTCGATAGTGCTTATTCCACCCTCTATGTTGCCCGGAGTAGGCTGTCCGCCCCGCATATCTACTCCCATTTTTTCGGCTTTTAGCTCACAATTTTTCACAATTTCCAATATCTTTTCTCCTATCTCTTTGGTAGCTGCCCGTTTAACCAATGTATGCTCGGCACCTATCAATTCAGTGGTTTCGGAAAACATGGAAGTACCGCCATGGTCTATCAGTTTGTCCGATACGTAACCAGCTACAGGGTTCGAGGCTAATCCCGAAGTCGTATCAGATCCACCGCATTCAATTGCAAGCGTTATCTGCGATATATCCACCTCTTCTTTTTCTAGTTTGGCAACTTCTTGGGCCAGGGAACGCACTATTCTGGCCCCCTCTTCTTCTGCTCTTAAGGTTCCTCCGCAATGTTGAATGATTATATATTCAGCTTTTTTGCCTGTCTTTGATATTTCTTCAGCAACTTTGCTAGTTGGAACACCTTCGCAACCCAAGCCTACAACCAAAACTGCAGCTACATTTGGGTTTTTGCCCAGCCCTATAAGTGTATTTATAGTTAGATCCATATCTGCTCCAACTTGACAGCAACCATGCTGATTTGGCAATGCAATTGCGCCTTCCACATGGGATGCAATCCGCATAGCAACTTCGCTGGCACATACCGACGAAGGAATTACGAGCAAATGATTTCTGAAACCAACCTTACCGTCCGGTCTTACATAACCCATCACTTTCATCTTTTATCAACCTCCAGATCTCCTCTTCCCCTAGTGCTTTCAATATTGTGCACGTGAACGTGCTCACCCATCTTGATTGGTTTAGAAGCTTTTCCAATGACTTCGCCATATTTTATGACGTTTTCGCCTAAATCAATATTTTTTAAGGCAAATTTGTGGGCAAAAGGAATATCGTTTAACAAGACAACTTTATTCTCAGTATCGCCGATCTCCAGAAGCACCTCCTCCCCCTTTTTTAAATCTCTCAAAGAAGTAGCCACATTATCACTTTCATGAACCACTATCGCTTGCTTTCCCATGTGCCAACCCTCCCGCTTTAGTTATATATGTCGACAATATTCATTAAGTTATCTTGAAGTCTATTTGACAATGTTCAATACCGCAAGATGCCAAGGTATTTTGGTTATACCTACTTTCATATCCATTAAAAGATGCCCTTACGATTTGAAGTTTTTTCGATAATGCCCTGTAAAAAAGCTTATACACAAATGGTGGCAAGAACCTGTTTCTTTCGCCCTTTATAAGTTGATTGGCCAGCTCCTGCCACCATTTAACATATGCTTATATCATACATAAGCCTACATGCTAATAATATTTCCAGAGATTACTTCTGTGTGCTATACAACTCCCTTAAAGCTTTATCCAACCGTTCAAGGCCATTTATGATCTCCTCTCTATGCCCTCCATAACCAAGACGGAAATGTCTTGGCATCTTCAAACAATAGCCGGGAACAACGAAGGTGCGGTAGCGCTCGACTAACAAACGGCACAGATCGTCTGCCGCCTCGTCTTTTACAAGTCTAGGAAAGCCTACCACTCCTCCCTTTGGAGGTATCCACTCGATATCATCTCTTTTTTGGATCCATTCGTTCATCAACTTGAAGTTGTCGATCACATTTGCCTTTATTCCCTTTAAGAATTCGTCCTTACGCTGCAATATGGACATCGCTATCTTCTCGCTTGGTGCCGGGTTGCATATGGTTACCTGTTCCCGTACGGCTCTAACGGAGTCTATTATCCATTCATCTGCCGCCACCCATCCTATGCGTATTCCTGGAACTCCGAAGGCCTTGGACATGCTGGAGACGCTTATAACTTTCGGGCTTAGCGTAGCTGCCAACGGTAAGGGTTCATCAAAGGTTAGATCTCTATAGGTCTCATCCATGAGAAGATATATGCCCTTGGATTCGACCAACTTTACCACTTCTTCGAGCTCAGTTTTTGTAATTACGGAACCTGTGGGATTGTTAGGATGGGTCAGGCATATTAATTTAGTATTGGGCCGAATTTCTTTTGCCAACCTGTCAATGTCAAGCTTGAATTCGTCTTCGTACTTTAGGAAATACAAAGATACGTCTCGTTCTAAAGATTGAGGGATGTGATAAAGCGACGGATATGTCGGCACCTCCACCAATACGTTGTCAGAGGGACCGAGTAACGATGCCATTATGGCAAAGATGGACTCGCTGGCTCCGCTCGTTACGGCAACGTGTGAGGCTTTTAAACCTGAAAATCCGCTGGCAATTAGCTCGCGCAGCTCAGGATTTCCTTTATGATGGCCATATCTTAGCTGAACGTCGGATAAATCAACTCCCAAGTCCTTGATGGTAAAAAACTTGACGCCGCTTTCGCCGATATCGTAATCGACCTCAAACTGATAGTTGTCAAACCAATCCTCAAGTTCCATTCTTTTGAAAGCCATTTTAAATCCTCCTTTGGATTTTAATTATTCATTGCCTGTCGCAATCTATTTAATCCTTCTTCAATGTCCTCCCTGCTCCCACAAAAAGAGATCCTGATATAACCCTCGCCGCTTTCCCCGAAAGCTGAACCGGGCACTACCACAACGCGAGCTTTCTTTAAAAACATCATGGCTGCTTCCTTGGAGGAGATGCCTAACTTCTTTATGTTGGGGAATGCATAGAAACTTCCTTCCGGCACAATGCAGGATATGCCTTCTATGTCCTGCAATCCGCTTAGAAGAAAATCTCTGCGTTCCTTATAACCTTCTACCATCTCCCTGACGCAGTCCTGCGGTCCGCTTAAAGCTGTCAGGCATGCTTGCTGTGCGGAAGCGTTCACGCATGAAGATACGCTTTCCTGAAGTTTGGCCATCTGCGTGATGGCATTTGAGTCTCCCACGGCAAATCCTACCCTCCAACCTGTCATTGCATAGGTCTTAGAGAAGCTGTTTACGACGATGGTTCTACCAGCCATATCGGGCAGGGAAGCAATGCTTACATGCTTTCTGCCGTCATAGATGATCTCTGAGTAGGTCTCGTCTGATATGACCTTTAAGTCATGTTTCAGGGCAATCTCGGATATCTCTTCTAGCTCTTGTCTGCTTAATGCAGCTCCCGTTGGGTTGGAGGGAGTGTTTATGATGAGGGCTTTCGTACGAGGCGTTAATAAGGACTCGATGCTTTCTGCTCTTAAATGGAAGTGGTCCTCTTCGTACGCTTTGGCCAGCTTTACATAGACACCTGCTATGGCAGCATGTCCAAAGTAATTCGGCCAGCAGGGATCCGGAATTATAACCTCATCGCCCGGATCTGTAATTGCAAGCAAAGAAAGCAGTATGGCTTCATCTGCTCCTGTTGTTACCATGACGTTTTCTCCATTTACGTTAAGGCCATAATCTGACATCTTATGAGCAATCGCTTCTCTTAAGTTTGGTATTCCTGCATTGGGGGTGTATTTAGTGTGTCCTTCCCGCAAGGCTTTGACTCCGGCTTCAACGATATGCGGTGGGGTTTGAAATCCAGGCTCTCCGATGCCAAGGCTTATTACGTCTTCGTAAGAAGCAGCCAGATCGAACATTTCTCTTATCCCTGAACGGGGCGATGCTTCCGCTCTGCGGCTGGTTTGCATTGTAAGGTCCTCCTCATTAGCAAAATAACTTGAAATAAAGCCTATTAATATTAAATAGTAACATCACCGAAAATTTGTGATTCATATATACGTATAATATTCATATATACGTCAATTTTGTTAGAAGATATCATAGCTATTAGCAGAAGTCAATCACTTTGGGAAACTGTTGAAAAATTGTTAGGCCTTTCTATTAGACAAAAACTGCAGTTAGATGGGGAATAAGCAAAATTCCGGCTATATTAAATAAAGGGGCAGCTGGATAGTTGCTTGGACTTCCTAATAAATAATGAACTGATGTATAGGTAGTTTTTCAGCAGGCCCTTTCTACTTATATTGGGTTTTTAGGCATGGTTTTTCTAAGCTCAATTTTAACTCTATGTGTCAATAACCCATAAAAATGTCACCTAAACAACATAGTTTTATTCAGTAAAAATGTCACCTTAGTCGTTTTCGACGGAGTCCGGCCTTAAGCAAAAATGCCATTGATAAACCGGGCCAATAAGGGTAAGCTGGTTATAAGAAGGTTTCTATGCCCAGGCACGTGACGAATTGAAGAGAGCTTCAAGGAGCTTACTATCCGATTCATCATAGGAAAGCCTGGGTCTTTTTTGTTTCGGTATCCTCCAAGGGTGGTCATCATCTGGCCGTGCTACAATCCTTTGTGTCTCCTTGCATGGCTCCTGTAAAGCCTTTTCCTTGGGTTTTTGAGCCATGTAGTTGGTTCCGTATACCACCCCGTTATACATCACTTTTAGCTCTCGTTTATGGCTATTTAACACAGTAATTGTCACCCCCCGGGGCAACCCCACCGGTTTTTCCTTACCCATTACCTGGTAGTACTTGCCCCCATAAGAGAATCCGCTTCCATCAGAAACCACACGTTGCTCCTTGATACAAAGGACAGTGCTAAGATCAACACCATCTTCAAGTTCACGGAAGGCGCCTTGGGGGTCTTTTGGTATCACGGTAAACTGCTCGTTAAACTTATCGATATAGCCGATTAAAAACTCATTGGCTGTTTCCATTGATGTAATACCATGGATCTTAAACTCAACCGGCAACCTATTTTGCAGCGTTTCCCATAGCCTTTCAATACGTCCTTTTGCCTGTGGTGATCTAGCAAATATCAGGTTTATCTCAAGTGCCTCCATTGCCTCACCGAACTGCGTTAAATTCGTTTGCTTACCTTTTAGCTGCTGTTCAATCCTTGGTTCCTCTTTCTTAGGGGACTTAAAAATCGTGTGGCGATCGCTGTATATGTTAACAGGGATCCCTTTACGCTCAATCATTTGTTCCATTATTTCAAAATAACCCCTAAGGCATTCGTTTTTCTCAAAATGTAAAGCAAGTATTTCTCCAGTGGCATCATCAATCGCACCATGTAGGGAGTGTATGGTTTCATTGAACCAAGCATGTGGAGATGCATCGATTTGGACCAGAAGGCCTTCTTTTTCTTTCCTCTTGCGGCGATGGTGGTTTTTACTCCTTCGCTTTTTCTTGGAGCTACAAATACCGGCTTGGCTAAGGACCCGGTACACGCTTGAGTAACTTATATTAATACCCTCTTGCCCCGAAAGAATTTCCTTGAAATGAGTGAAATTGGCGTTTCGATAGCTATCCGATTGCTTCAATGCTACAATTTTATCTTTCATTGTGTCTGAAATTGCATGGGATGGCTTACGACCTTTATTTTTGTGGGTGATGAACGCGGCTCCTTGTTTCAATACCCCTTTCTTTAGCCTCAACACTTGACGTTCGCTTAGGCCAAGCAATCCCGCTGCCTCTTTAACTGTTACATTCCCTGAAATAGCCGAGTCAATGACCCTGAGCTTTTTCATTTCCTGTTTTGTCATGTTGAATATTTCTTCTCTCATGGGTGACATTTTCTCAGATTAGGTTCAACATGACATTATCACGGATTAACCACATCAATTTTTACTCTATGTTGACAGCACATGCACGTTGGATTACAATTTTAAAAAAATATGACGTATATATAAATGATGTCCGTATATACGTAACATTCAAGTTAAAAAAGGGGGGTAATCGGTATGATTATGAGTTTTTTGAACAAAATCCCGGCAGGAATAATGGTCGTTCCTATGCTACTATCTGCTATTATCAATACATTCTTTCCAGAATTACTCAATATTGGATCATTTACCACGGCAATATTTACTAGTCAGGGAATAGCCGCTATCATTGGTGCACAGTTTGTATGCATGGGTGCTCAATTGCGCGTTAAAGAACTATTATCTGTGGTCAGACGTGGAGGTGTGTTATTACTTTCGAAATTTCTAATCGGAGCAGCTATTGGTATTTTTATTGGTAAATTTTTTGGAGCGGAAGGTATATTTGGTTTAACAAGTTTAGCTATCATAAGCGCTATAACTAATAGCAATGGAAGTCTTTACCTGGGCTTAATGGCCGCATATGGTGATGAAGTTGATCAAACCGCCATGAGTTTGCTAGGTATTAACGATGGACCATTTCTAACCTTAATTGCCCTTGGCGCCTCTGGTTTGGCCAATGTTCCCATAATATCATTAATAGCGGTTATCGCACCCATACTATTTGGTATGTTGATCGGAAACATTGATAGGAAAGTTGCTGAATTTCTTAAACCTGGTGTTACTTTACTTTTACCCTTTGTTGGTATTACTTTAGGTGGAGGCATTAACATAACCGCAATTATAAGCGGTGGACTATCTGGAGCTTTATTAGCATTAATGACGATTTGTATTAGTGGCCCATTTGTTGTTTGGTGTGACAAATTTTTAAACAAAAGACCTGGTTATGCAGGATGGGCCGTTTCAACCACAGCCGGGAATGCAGTTGCAGTTCCAGCTGCAGTTGCAACTGTAGACCCCTCATGGTCCTCATATGTTCCTATAGCTACAGCGCAAGTAGCAGCTTCCACTGTATTGACTGCTCTTATAATACCTTTTATTACTGCTTTTTGGGTTAAAAAATATGGTAGCCCTCAATATCCTTTATATGAGGGGCAATTTTCAGAAAAAGACATTAAATCAAGCAAAATTAGTTCAAAAGAAAAAGAGGTGATATCTGTTGACTAATGCTGTTATATTACACCCTAGAGATTCGGTCGCGATTGTTACTGATAATATTTATAAGGGTGATACAATAACATTTATTGATAATGATGGTAATATTGATACCCTACAAGCTACTACTAATGTTCCTATTTATCATAAAGTTGCCATAATATACATAAAAAAGGGAGAATACGTCTATAAATATGGGGAAATTATAGGTTATGCAACGAAGGATATCAATATGGGCGAACATGTTCATGAACATAATTTAGAAAGTGTTATTACAAGAAATCACTAGCTAGGAGGAAAAAAAAGATGCTTCATGATAACCAAATGACTTTTTTGGGATATAAACGACCAGATGGCAAAATAGGAATTAGAAATCACGTTCTCATTTTGCCAGCTAGTGTTTGTGCTTCTGACACCACTAGAATTATTGCTAGCCAAGTACAAGGATGTGTAACATTTAATAATCAAAATGGTTGTTCTCAAGTCCCTAAAGACCTCACATTAACTTTAGATTTAATGAGCGGTTTTGCAGCTAATCCTAATATTTATGGAACTATCGTCGTTGCATTGGGATGCGAGAATGCTCAAGAGAGCATTGTAGTAGCCGAGATAAAAAAACGCACTAATAAACCTCTCGAATCATTAATAATTCAAGATGAAGGTGGAACTCTTAAAGCAATTGAAAAGGCTGTGAGATGCGCAAAGATAATGGTTGAAGAAGCTAGCACATTGCAAAAAGAAGAATTCCCAATATCTAATCTAATTTTAGGCACTGAGTGTGGAGGTTCTGATACAACAAGTGGCATTGCAGCAAATCCAGTTATGGGTAGTCTTAGTGATAAATTAGTAGCATTGGGTGGTACGATAATACTGAGCGAAACCACAGAGTTAATAGGTGCAGAACATATATTAGCAAAAAGAGCAAAAGACGAAAGGATTAAAAGAAGAATATATGAAATTATACAACGTTATGAAATGAGTCTTGCTTTTGTAGGAGAAAATGTAAGAGAAGGTAACCCATCTCCAGGTAATAAGGCAGGAGGATTAACAACACTGGAGGAAAAATCGCTTGGCTGTATTCATAAAGGAGGAACATCAAGCATAAATGAGGTATACGATTATGCAAAAGATGTTGATGCAAAAGGCTTGGTAATAATGGACACACCTGGAAATGATCCCTCCTCTATTGCTGGCATGGTAGCGGGTGGTGCTCAAATAATCGTATTCTCAACAGGGCGAGGAACACCAACAGGAAATCCAATTGCACCTGTGATTAAAATAACTGGCAATAGAGAAACATATAAAAAAATGCAAGATAATATCGATTTAGACTGTTCAGGGGTCATATTTGGCACACATACTTTAAATGAACTTGGAGACACCTTATTAGATGAAGTTAAAAAGGTTGCAAGTGGTAAACTAACAAAAGCAGAACAGTTAGGATACACGGAAATTGCCATAATGAGGGCGGCAAATTATGTATAAATACTTATGTATAAATACTTGTACATATCTTATATAAATTTGAGTTTAAAGGGAGATGGTTTCAATATATGACTGCTAATGCGAAATGGTTAACACCTGTTGTAACTGCTTTTGATGAACGAGGGTATATTGATTTCGAGGTCAATGCTCGGATATATGACTATTTAATAAAAAATGGAATCGATGGCGTTGTGATTATGGGTAGTTGTGGAGAATTTTTTTATATGAATCATAAAGAAAAAAAATCTTTATTGGAATATGCAATAAAACATATTAACAAAAGAATAAAGGTTATTATTAGCTCTGGAAGCATGCTAATTGATGAACAAATCGACATAATCAATTGTGCCCATGATGCTGGTGCAGATGCAGTTATGGTAATGAGTCCGTATTATTTTAACTTACCAAAAGATAGTATTTATTCGTATTACAACACAATCGCCAAATCTACTGAAGCTAACATTTATATTTATAATTTCCCTGATCGGACTGGCTATGACGTTACTCCAGAGATTACGCTAGAGTTAGTGCGTAATAATCATAACATTGTAGGATACAAAGATAGCGTTACACAGATTGGACACACTAGAGCTATAATTAATACTGTTTGCGATGAGTACCCTGATTTTGAGGTATATTCGGGGTATGATGAATTTTTTGCTCATAATATCATGAGCGGAGGAGCAGGTGCTGTGGGTGGAATTTCAAACTTCGCCTCTGAAATATGTGTTGAATGGAGAGATGCAGTTAATAAACGTGATAGCGAAAATGTTGTTGCACTACAAAAAATTATCGATGAATTAATGTATGTTTATGATATTGAACCTTACTTTATTCCTATGATCAAGGCGGCAATGATATTAAGCGGATTACAATTAGAAGAGTATTGTAGATTTCCTTTTACACCACCATTAAAAAGGAGTCTCGATAAACTTCAAAAATTAATCCAAAAGCAAAAATTAGTATTTGCTAGTATATCCAACATCAACAACCCTACAGCATAAAAATATACTCCCTCTTGATTATGTGGCTTCAAGAGGGAGTATATTCATATTATTGTTAGCTATAAATTTAAACACAATTTCTTTATTAACTCCTCAATGATTGGGCGTTTTTCTCTTAGAGTTGTTTCTATTAATTGCAACTTCTCATTTGTTGCTCTATACAATGGGAAGCTTACGCTTATAGAAGCAACCACTTCACTCCCCCTCTTAAGTGGTGTTGCTATACAACCAATTTCGTCATTAATTTCTCCAAACTCGTGAGCCAGCTTACCTTCGCGAATTTCCTGGATTTGTTGCAACAATACATTAACATCCGTTACTGTTTTTGAAGTAAACGGTTTTAATTTATCCCCGTAATGTTCTCTAATTTCCTGATCCGAACATCCTGACAATAACGCTTTTCCTAAAGCAGTTGCATAAGCTGGGAGTCTCTTACCAACAGATGACACAAGTTTTACGGGTTGATTCGAATCAACTTTAGCTAAATATAACACATCAAAATCTACGAGTTTACCCAGCTGGCACACTTCATTACAAGCCTCGACAATGCTCTCCATTTCTTTCTCAATAATTTTTAGTCCTCTCAAGTCCAAATAATTGGAAACTCCCAATAAAAAAGTCCTGATACCTACCTTGTACCTTAATTTCTCATCAACATCTAAATAACCATTTAATAATAAAGTATGCAATATAGGTAAAATAGTACTCTTGGGCGAATTTATTCTTTCAGACAACTCTGATAATGTAAGTCCGTTGGGAGATTTGTCGATTTCTTCAAGGATGTTGATCACGCGCATAGTTGGATTATGTAGTTTTTTATCACTATCTGACATATTCATCACCTATATTTAACTCGGGTAAATTAATTATCTTTTATATCGTGTCAATAAGAATTATGACAAACATCATCACTCTGCCTAAAAAACCAATACATGCTCCCTTATCTATTAATATTAGTTAAATATCACTATAAATAATGAAACTAACGCTAATATTTCTCGTAATTTTACTTAAACCTGTAATTGCCACAAGGGGAATCGAGAACCTTTTGCAAACATTAATTTTTTTCGATTATAGTACAGTAAGCTGTTCTTGACTATCTGTTTCAAAATAATCAGATTACGTAAAGCACTTTTCAGAGATTCTCTATATGAAAAGAAGCTGTCACTGGCAATATTTTTTATAACACCCCAAAAGTAACACATCTATTATCCGGTATCCGGATGCTGGACAGGGTTAAAAAAGCCCTTGAGTCAAAGTTTAAATCAGGTGTATATACAATCAAAAGACACGAATGCCACGTCTTCCTGTAGCATGATTTGATATTAAAATACAAAAGCTAACTGAGAGCTTTTTCAGTTGCTTTTATACCTTTATTTTACTCACTAATTAACTTCCTACCCCAAAAATCATCAACGCTCCCAGAACGGCAAAGATGACGCCGACTATCTTTCCCAAGACCGCTTCATTTGTCTTGTTCGCAAAGCCTGCTGTTAACCTTCCCCCTACCACCGTCCCGATTGCGCTGGGTATGGCAATGTCCATGGGGAGATTTCCCGTGAAAGCATGGCCCAAAGCTCCAGAAGCTGCCGTAAAGGCCATGATGAGCGTTGAGGTGCCTACTCCTTCGTGAACCTTGTAGCCCATTACGAAGACCAGTATCAGTAGGATCATTACTCCTCCGCCGGCACCAAGGATTCCGCTTATGATCCCTACCAGCACGCCCAGGATCGTTCCCGACGTTTTTGGGTTATCCCTTAAGACCTTCAAAAAACCCTTAACTTCATCATTCGACGTCGTCTTGCCTTCGGGCTTTATGGCTGCTTTTTTGCTTCCCTTCCGCCAAAACATGGCAGCTGAAACCAAAAGCAGGACGCCAAAGGACCCACCCACTCCCATCTCGGGCAGATGGGGCGAAATGAAGCTTCCCAACTGTGCACCCAATATCGATCCGAGGGCTATCGGCCAACCTTGCCTCAAGTTTAGGTTGCCGTACCTGGAGTAAGTCCAGGCCACGACAAGGGAGGCCAAGGCATCGGCAAAGAGGCTGCAACCTATGGCATCGAAGGTAGAACAACCCAACATCACGAGCCCCGGAACTATTACCATTACGCCGCTAGCACCAATTAGCCCGGTGATCGAACCTGCTATAAAGCTTATGACAGTTATCAGAATATAAAACATATTACCTCACTTCTTGCTCATGTACTCCACATATGCTATACAAATATTACCACTACTTCACTTTGAGCTTTACTGCAATTTGTCACCTATAAACACGTAGTAATCGGGGATGCCGCCGAAGCACTCCCTTTTGTAGACCAAGTAAAGTTTTACCTTATGCTTTCCGGGCGTCAGGGTCTTAAAATCGTCATTCATCACGCCCGCTACGTGATAAAAGGGGCCCGACCTCGTCATGCCGGTAACGGTCAAAATCAAACCGTATTCAAGCTCGTCGGTAACGATAATTTCCCCTTCCCGCTCCTCAGGTGGCAAGGCTGGCCCGAACTTGCCGAAATCATCAAGCGGGTTTTCATCGCCCTTTTGCCCTTCAGGTGCTTCTAGAACGTAATCCTGCGGTTTCATACCCTCAAATCTGGCTAGTTCTTCTTTGAGGTAATCGATCTTTTCCTGCTTATCGCTGTGGTTTGAAGCTTCATACCTATTTATCTCAAGCCTAATGGCCCTAACGGTGGCATCGATCAAACCTTTTTTAAGCATGACATAATCGTCTGGAGCGTCCGAGGTTGCCTTTGGTTCCTCTATCTCGATCCTAATTGAAGAAATGGTGAAGTAAGGCTCATCTTTGACGATCGGAGGCACCGGGTTTGTTACGGTAACGACGTAGGGCATCTTAAATCCGAAGTCCTTTTCGAGATCGTAGTCAACCACCACTCCCTCGGGCAGAAAAGCCTTGCAAAGGTCGGGCTTTTCACGCAAAAAAGTGAGCTCGTAAACGGGGACCTGGCCGTCTATGGCATCTACCTTATTTACGACAGCCTTTATCGTATCTTTATCCGTACAGCCTCCAGAATTAACCGTGATCGACAGCTTGTGCTGCCCAACGTTTACGGCCCGAAGCAGTAAAATGCCCGTATCATCGGGGAGAAGCGAATAGGCAGGTTTCAAGCATACGTCTGCGTCCGAGTCTTCAACGATGCCACCCCACTCGACCACCGTAAATCCTACCCTCACGGTCTTCTGCGGTTTTGGCGCCTTCAGTATATCGAAATGGTCAGTAGGCTTAAAGTAAAGCATGAGCCTGATGACGGTCTGAGGCGTGGGTGAAACCTGCAGTTTCAGGTTTTCGTCTATGAAGTTTCTGTCCAAAAGCTTTATTACGTAATACTTCGCGGGCTTTAAGCTCTTGATCCAGTATTCCTTAAGGTCGCGTGCTTCCTTACCATTAAGACCTAAGGCAGGAAGGTTTTCGTCGAACCACTTGCCCAGTTCGCCGTAAGCGACAACCCATCCTTCTTCGGGAAGCTGTGGCAGGCTGTTTAACCTGGCCTCGTAAAAGAGGTAGTCGTATTTGCCGTCGATCTTTCCCTTGGGGCTAGCGGTAACTTCCCAGCCGTCACCGTATTGAGGGATGCTTTCTGTGATCTCGCCGTTGACGTCAACTTTGACCCTCACCTTGGTCTCTTTCTGTGGATACAGATAAATCGCAGGCTTTTTTACGATCGTGGGAGGTACATCTTCGTAGGAGACCAGCTCATCTTCATAAAGGGCAAAGTTTAAGACCATCCTTTCCGAGGGAGAGTATAAGGGATCGCTTTCCTTATGGGTCAACATGTCAATGACGATCTTTTTGGGCTCAAACAAGCTCGTTGACAGAGCCTCGCTATTTTCGACCACCTTGATGCTGTCGATCTTTACGCGATCTCCAAGAGAAACAGAGTTCGTCTGCAAGATGCCGTTTTGCGTTGCAAGCAAGGCGGTCAGCTCAAAAAACGTCCCGCTGCCACCGCCGTTTTGCGCTAATACCACTACTGCGTCGGGAGCACCGTCTCTGTCCACGTCATCTATGATGAAATTATCTATCCATACGTGCAGGTAGTCGGGGTGTGGCTCTTCGTATTCGCCGTCTTTTAAAGTTACGCTTCTTTCCCCAAACGCAAGATGATAGGTGAAGTTTTTGACCGTTCCTTCGGTAACGCCTGTCTTTTGGGCAGCGCAAGCGCCGCAGGCATACAGAAAAACCAGGACCAAAATGACCGAAATCAAAAGCAACGACCTTTTTCTCATGTCATTCACCCCTTAAGGCTTCAGTTTTTCTCGTAAAAATCTAACTGTTTGACCATCATTCGGGCAACCCCAAGGTAGCAGTTGTAAATCTCCCTTTTTACAGAATAAAGAATTGCAAAAATCCCTTGTCGCAGGGTATGATGTAAATGCTTTCCTTGTGGTCCGTCGTTTTCCTGTCTATCCCGACAGCAGGAGCATTGTTAAATTCAAACACACTTCTTGTGCCTGTCTTGCTTTGTTCGTCTATAAACTCGTTTACGTCCAGCCCGCTTTCTGGGCCGTAATATTTGATGGTTATCGCGGCGTCATCCGAGTCGTTTTTGCCCTCACTATATCCCTCCTTATATTAGGATATAAGGTTAACGTAACTTTATTTTACTGCTTTTATACCTAAAGCTAAATAAGCCAAGCAAAAAAAGAATTAACTCACAAATACAATGGCAAGGTTGCTTTGCGATTTAATCGCATAAATACACAATCATGTCGGGTTTGTCCGATTAAGCCGGGCCCTATTCCGTTTTTCGCGGGGTTTCTTCGGCACAATGCGGTCCCAAAATATATTGACATTTATACCCATCTATGCCATAAATGTAAGGTAAAATTCCAGATGTGAAGGTGATGAGATGAATAAAATTAAGCTAATTTACGAGGGCAAGGCAAAGAAAGTATACGAGACTGACGATCCGAGCCTTGCGATATTTGAGTACAAGGATTCCTTAACGGCCTTCAACGCGCAAAAGAAAGACACAATGCAGGGCAAAGGAAGGCTGACCAACCTCATAAGCGCCACATTTTTAAAGCTCCTTCAGGACAAAGGCATTCCCACTCACTTCGTAAAACTCCTCGACGACAACCATCAGCTCGTTAAAAGGCTCAAGATAATTCCCCTGGAAGTGGTCGTAAGAAATACAAGCACGGGCTCTTTGTGCAAGAGGCTCGGCGTAGAAGAAGGCTTAGACCTGGTGCCGCCACTTGTGGAGTTTTACCTGAAAAACGACGAGCTTGGAGATCCTTTGGTCACGGAAGACCACATCAGGGCCTTCGGCTTCGCCTCAAAGCCACATGTAGAAAAGATGAAGGAGCTGTGTCTCAAGGTAAACGAGATACTTTCCAAGTATCTCTTCGAACGTGGCATCAAATTGGTCGATTTCAAGCTTGAATTTGGCATGGACGATGAAGGAAATATTTTCGTGGCCGACGAGATCTCTCCCGATACGTGCCGTTTTTGGGATTTGACCTCAAAAGAGCGCCTTGACAAGGACAGGTTCAGAAAGGACCTGGGAAACGTCCTTGAAGCCTACGAGGAGATCTGGCGCAGGATCGCGGACTGGGATAAAAGTTGTTCCGCCGAATACCGGGCTAACATTCTCGTTTACCTCAAAGAAGGCGTACTGGACACCCAGGGGAAGGCCGTCCTTTCTTCGCTGCATTCCTTGGGTTATGATGAAGTGAAAAACGTAAGGGTTGGGAAATATATAAAAATTACCCTGACCTCTCCATCTCAAGAAGACGCAGCATCCAGGGTAAAGGAAATGTGCGAAGACCTGCTCGTGAACGACCTCATCGAGGAGTATTCCTTCGAACTGGAGGAAATATAGATGAAGGTATCAGTTGTAATTTTTCCGGGAAGCAACTGCGACAGAGATGTCAAATGGGCTTTTGAACTTTGCTGCAACGCCGATGCGGAGATGATATGGCACGCGGAAAAAAGTCTGCCTTCCGATACCGATATCGTAGTTCTCCCCGGAGGCTTTTCCTACGGCGACTATTTGAGATGCGGGGCCATGGCGGCAAAATCTCCCATAATGAAATCCGTAGCCGAATTCGCCCAAAGGGGAGGTCTGGTCATAGGCATTTGCAATGGTTTTCATATACTCACCGAGGCAAAGCTCCTGCCCGGCGCCCTTTTGCCGAACGCATCGACAAAATTCATATGCAGGTCCTGTCAAATAATAATCGAGCGAAACGACACCCCCTTCACCCAACTTTACGAAAAGAACGAAATAGTGAATTTCCCCATCGCTCATCACGACGGGCTTTTCTACCTTGACGACGACTCTTTGACGATACTTGAAGAAAGCGGCTGTGTAGTCTTTCGCTACGCAGACAACCTTAACGGCTCTCTGAACGCCATAGCGGGAATAACGAATAAAGAGGGTAACGTACTGGGGCTCATGCCCCATCCCGAAAGGGTTGTTCACCCCCTGGTGGGAGGAGAAGGAGGCGTCAGGTTCTTCAAGGGATTGAGCAAATGGGTAAAGGAGATGCGATGATGGCTAAAAATCTTTACGGTCTAAAGGAACGGGAATACCTTAAGATAAAAGAGGCGCTTGGAAGGGAACCCAACGAGACAGAGCTGTTGCTCTTTTCTGTGATGTGGTCAGAACACTGCAGTTACAAATCCTCCAGAAAGCTGCTTTCCCTGTTTCCCACGACGGGGAAATACGTTTATCGGGGGCCGGGAGAAAACGCCGGGATCGTCGATATCGGTTCGGGCTTAGGCATCGCTTTCAAAATTGAAAGCCATAATCACCCTTCAGCCGTAGAGCCCGTCCAGGGCGCGGCCACGGGAGTCGGAGGGATAATCAGGGACATACTGGCCGTAGGCGCCCGCCCCATAGCATCTATGGATTGCCTTTTCTTCGGCCCTCCCGACGACAGGAGGACAAAATTTTTGATGGAAGGCGTAATCAGGGGCGTCGGAAGCTACGGAAATGCCGTTGGCGTTCCAACCGTCGGCGGCATGACTTACTACGATCCCGCCTACAGTGGAAATCCCCTGGTAAATGCCATGTGCGCTGGCTTGGTTGAGCTTGACAAGGTAGTAAGCGCAACGGCGGCAAAGCCGGGGAACATCTTAGTTCTCGTGGGCTCAAAGACGGGACGGGACGGTATTGCAGGAGCAGCTTTCGCCTCGGCGGAGCTTGACGAATCCGTAAAGGAAAACAAGCCACAGGTCCAAATGGGAGATCCCTTTGCCGAAAAACTCCTCATAGAATGCTGTCTCGAAATTTTGGACAAAGGGCTTATAGTGAGCATGCAGGATATGGGCGCCGCAGGCATAACGTCGTCTTCCGTAGAATTGGCCGCAAAGGCAAAAGCCGGAGCTGAAATCTACCTAGATAATGTCCCCCTAAGAGAAGAGGGCATGAAACCCTTCGAGATAGCCCTTTCCGAGTCTCAGGAGAGGATGCTCCTTGCCACCGATGAAACAAATTTTGGAGAAGTCAGGGCCATAGCCGATAAATGGGGACTGGAGTGCGCCATTATAGGAAAGATCATCGACGAAGACCGATACGTATTGACACATAAAGGCGAGATCGTAGCAGACCTTTCCGCCTCCTTTCTTGCCTCGAGCCCAGAAACGGACTGGCCGGTCCATAAACCCGACGAACTTGGGGTAAGCTACCCCAAAGTTGAAGGTGCTGCGCTTGATCGAAACGACCCGTCGAAGGTCGTCGGTTTTCTGGCCTCCCTTCCTCAGTTCGAGGACAAATCATGGATTTACGAGCAATACGATCACATGGTCCAGACAAGGACCACTTTAGGTCCCGGAAATCCCGTGGCAATCCTTTATATAAAAGAGGCGGACAAACTAATAGCCCTTGCGGCGGCAAGCGACCCTTGGAGATGTGCTGTAGATCCCTTTGCGGGGGGCGCGGAAACTGTCGCGATGGCCATACGAATGCTGGCGGTAGCCGGCGCATATCCCCTCGGGATGACGGACTGTCTCAACTTCCCATCCCCGGAAGTCCCCGAAAATTTCTGGATCATATCGGAGGTCGTAAAGGGCATGGCCTTGGCGTGTAAGGAGCTCAATTGTCCCATAGTATCGGGAAACGTAAGCCTCTACAACGAATCTCACGAAGGCGCTATACTTCCCACGCCCGTCGTTTGTGCCGTCGGAGCCTTCGATGGCATGCATTTCCTCAAGGCCAAAGGGCCGGAATTATCGGACAGGTTATTTTTGGTCGGAAAAGAGGCAAGCCTGCAGGCAAGCGCCTATAGGCGCTACGTGGAAGGAAAGATCTCTGGCCCTGTATACCCCGTCAATTTCGACGATGAACGCGCTTTCATCGAAAGGGCAATAAAGACCGCCACCTTGAAGCTGGCCACCTGTGGAAGATGCGTCAGCCTGGGCGGATTGGCTTTAGCGGCAATGAAGATGGCCTCGGGGTCAAGGTTTGGTCTTGAGATCAAGGGAGGAGACGTCCGATTTTTGTTCGGCGAAGGAGGCCCCCGCGCCCTTTATTCCGTCCCTGAAGCCAATACAAGCGAGTTTTTGAAGGTATGGGACGGCTTTCCCGTAAAAGAGATCGGAAGGGCCAGGGAAGACAAAACCGTAAGGTTCGCCTGATCGGCAACGGAGGAAAATCGAAAAATGTGCGGAATCTTTGGCGTTATAGGACCAAAGGAACCTTCTATTTTAGAGGACGTGTATTTGGGGCTTTATGCCCTACAGCACAGAGGTCAGGAATCGGCAGGTGTAGCCTGGTTCGACGAAGGCGGCGCCCTGCGCCTTCAAAAGGGAATGGGCCTGGTACACGCTGCGTTAAGCCAGGAACAACTTTCCAAGGAAAGAGGAAGTTGCGCAATTGGACACGTGCGCTACTCCACCGCTGGAGAGTCGTCGATCATAAACGCCCAACCCCTTCATGCAACCTACTCCAAGGGACAGGTAGCCATAGCCCACAACGGCAATATCACTAACGCCGAAATGCTGAAGCGAGACCTGGAGTCGCGGGGTGCCATATTTCAGTCAACAACGGACACGGAGGTGATACTCCATCTAATGGCCCACGAACAGGACTTGCCTCCAATCGATGCCCTGATAAAGGCATTGAGCAAGCTTCGGGGAGCCTTCAGCATCGTCGCCCTCATAGAAGGACGACTCGTAGCCGCAAGGGACCCCTGGGGCTTCAGACCTCTCGTGATAGGAAAAAGGGACGGCATTCACTACGTGGCCTCCGAAAGCTGCGCCCTGGACATCGTCAAGGCTACTCATGTACGCGACGTCAATCCAGGAGAGATCGTAATCATCGAAAGAGGCGAAATAACGAGCCTTTCCATACCGGTTAAGCCGGCCAGGCGTTTCAGATGCTCCTTCGAATACGTCTATCTTGCCCGCCCGGACAGCGATATTGACGGCAGATCGGTTTACGACGTGAGGTTGAAGTTGGGCCAGAACCTGGCCGGGACGTGCCCCTCCCCCGACGGAGAGATGGTCCTGGGCATGCCCGACAGCGGTACCATCGGAGCTTTAGGCTACGCCGTGGCCTCAGACCTTCCCTTCGAGATGGCCATAGTAAGAAACAGATACGTGGGAAGGACCTTCATCCAGCCCACCCAACGCGTGAGGCAACTGGGCGTTCAGATCAAACTCAATCCCATCGACAAGCTCATTCGCGGCCGAAACATAGTGGTCGTGGACGATTCCATCGTCAGAGGCACCACTTCGCAGCTGGCAGTTCGCTTTCTTCGCGAAGCTGGAGCGCGTAAGATACATCTTCGCATTGCTTCTCCCCCTGTCAGGTTTCCCTGCCTTTATGGCATAGACACGCCAAGGTCGGCGGACCTGGCCGCTGCCATGATGGATACAGGGGATTTGAGGGATTTTATAGGGGCCGACACGCTCTGCTTTCTCAAAGTGGAAGATTTGATAAACTCCATCGATCTTCCCGCAACAGAACTTTGCACGGCCTGTTTCGACGGCAAGTATTTGGAGGAATAATAAAATGAAATGGACCTACGAAAAGGCGGGGGTTTCCTTAAAAGCAGCCGACGATTGGATCCGAATCGTGAAGGAGGCCGCTTCCATGGCAGAAAGCCGGGGGGTGGTCTCAGGCATAGGAGGTTTTAGCGGCCTATATGACTTGGGAGAAGGGCTTTGCCTGGCAGCATGCTGCGACGGCGTTGGCACGAAACTTGAGATAGCAAAAAGGGCAGGCCATTTCGACGGCCTAGGTCAGGACCTCGTTGCCATGAGTGTAAACGACCTGGTTACGAGCGGGGCCAGACCTCTTTTTTTTCTGGACTACCTTGCCTGTGGAAAGTTGGAGGGAAAGCGCTACTCTCCCGTGATCTACGGCATAGCCAAAGCCTGCAGGGACAGTGGTTGTGCACTCCTTGGGGGTGAGACGGCCGAGATGCCGGGCACCTATCCGCCCGATGGCTTTGATCTGGCGGGATTCGCCGTCGGAATCGTAAAAAAAGAAGAAGTCATTGCAGGAAGCGACGTCCAAGGGGGCGACCTGCTCGTAGGGCTTTCCTCAAGCGGGCTTCACAGCAACGGCTTTAGCCTGGTACGAAAGGTCCTCCTCGACGATGGATTAAAGCTGGACCTGGACAGCAAACCCTTCGGTGAGGATCTGCCGCTTTTTAAAGTTTTGCTTGAACCGACAAGGCTTTATCCCAAGATCGTGATGGAGGTCCTGTGCAGGGCAAAGGTCAAGGCCATGGCTCACATCACAGGCGGCGGCCTTAGGGACAACGTCCTTCGGGTGATCCCCGAAGGGCTGTCCATATCCATAGATTACGGCTCCTGGAAGAGGCCTAAAATTTACGATCTCATAGCCCAAGCCGGCGTCGAAGAGGGAGAGATGAGAAGAGTATTCAATCTCGGGGTAGGCTATGTCTTCATCGTAGAAAAGGGCGAGCTTCCCGCCTTAAAAGGGGCCCTTGAGGAACTTAACGAGCCTTCTTTCCTAATTGGCGAGGTGACAGGGCCGTGACGAAGATGGCCATTCTTGTATCCGGAAGGGGTACAAACATGGTCGCTTTGGCCCAGAGGTGCTTCAGCGGAGATTTAAAGGCCGACATCTCATTCGTGGCAAGCGACAAAAAGGATGCCTTAGGGATAAAAAAGGCAAGGGAAATGGGCTTTGAGACGATTATTTTGCCTTACAATGAAGGGATGGCAAGGGCCGAGGAGCATCTTAACGAAAAAATACTATCCCAATCCGTCGAATGGATCGTCCTGGCGGGCTTTATGAGGATTCTTTCTTCAGATTTCGTCGGTAAATACAGGGACAAAATCGTCAACATACACCCCTCTCTTTTGCCGGCCTTTCCCGGCACCAGTGCAATTAAGGATTCCTTTGAATACGGAGTAAAGGTGACGGGCGTCACCGTTCATCTCGTCGATGAACTGATGGATCACGGCCCCATATTAAGCCAAAGGGAGGTCCGCGTCGAAGACAGCGACACTCTCGAAAGCCTCGAGGAAAAAATCCATGAAGCAGAACACGACCTTTACTGGCGGACCTTAAAGGAGCTTTTTTCAGGACGTTATAGGAAGAAAGGGAGGCGAATGATAATTGAAGGACCATATTAAGCGCGCATTGATATCCGTGTTCGATAAAAGAGGGATAGAAAAGCTGGCAAAGAGCTTGCACGAATTGGAATACGAAATAGTTTCCTCTTCGGGAACGGCACAATACCTGAAGGGCCAGGGCATCCCCGTGAAGGAAATCGCCGATCTTTCGGGCTATCCCCATATTTTGGGCGGAAGGGTCAAGACCCTTCATCCTTCCGTATTGGGCGGCATACTGGCCCGCAGGGACTTTCAAATGGACCTGGCCGACGTAGAAAAATGGGGAATTCCCCTAATAGACATTGTGGTCTGTAATTTATATCCCTTCGAGGAAGTTGCCAAGAAAAAGGCCGGGCTGGGAGATCTGATCGAAAACATAGATATAGGCGGAGTTACCCTCATCAGGGCTGCTGCCAAAAACTACCGCTACGTGACAATCGTCACCGATCCCGACGACTACGAAGGGATAACAGAGGAACTTAAAACCTTGGGCAACGTGACAATAGAGACTCGCCAAAGGCTCGCCTTGAAGGCCTTTGCAAGAACCGCCACCTACGATTCGATCATCCATTCCGTCCTAAAAGACGCGATGGCGGAAGAGGAGGTTTTCCCCAGGGCTTTCCCAATAGCCCTGATAAAGTCAATGGATATGAAATACGGCGAAAACCCCCACCAGGCCGCTGCACTTTACGAAGACCCAATCAAGGAAACGCCCTTTAAACAGTTGGGAGGAGGCGCCCTTTCCTACAACAACATCCTCGATGCCGACGGCGCCGTAAAGGGCATAAAGCTTTTAAGCGACTCCATAGGATGCGTAATCATCAAACACACAACTCCCTGCGGGATGGCCATCGGAGAAAGTTTGATCTCTGCCTACCGAGGCGCCCTTGCCTCCGATCCCGTATCAGCTTACGGCGGCATAATAGGCTTCACCCGCGAAATGGACGAAGAGGCTGCCCTCGAGGTCGCAACGAAATTTTACGAGATAATAGTCGCCCCCTCCTTCGCCCCCAAGGCGCTAGAGGTGTTTCGACAGAAGAGGCCGAATTTGAGGTTGCTGGCCTTTGACGTGAGCAACATCGACGATTTTCGCATCGCCAAGACAGCCTTCGGTTTTTTAGCCCAGGAAGATACACTCCCACCCGAGCCCGATTTCGACGGCGGCGAATGGATAGGAGAAAGAAGATCGGACCTCAAGCTAGATGCCCTCGTGGCCTGGAAGGCGGCCGCACTTGCAAAAAGTAATGCGATAGCCCTTACAAAGGATGGCGCCACCATCGCGATCGCTTCAGGCTTTACGAGCCGCGTGGACGCCGTAAAATGGGCAATCGAACATGCAGGAGAAAAAGTACGCGGTTCCGTCATGGCCTCCGACGGATTTTTCCCCTTCTCCGACAGCGTAGAAGCGGCTGCCAAGGCCGGAATTGCCCTAATCCTTCAACCGGGAGGCTCCAAGCGCGACGAGGAAGTAAAGAAGGCCTGCATCGAACTGGGCGTTCCAATGCTTTTGACGAAGGCCAGGACCTTCCGTCATTGAAGAAAGTGAGGGTTTCGCAATGAAGGCGCTAATTTTAGGTGGCGGAGGAAGGGAACACGCCCTCCTTTACTACCTTAAAAAATCTAAGGTCATAACGGAGGCGATAGCCGCTCCCGGAAACGGGGGCATCTCGGAAATGTGCCCCCTTTTCCCGTTGAATATTCTGGACACAAAAGAGATAACGGATCTGGCAAGGAGTCAAAAGATCGACCTCGTCGTCATAGGTCCGGAAGCCCCCCTGGTAGCCGGAGCGGCCGACGCCTTAAGGCACCAAGGCATCCTGGTCTACGGCCCTGGCAAAGAAGGAGCAAGACTTGAAGGCAGCAAGGCCTTCGCCAAAAATTTCATGAAAAGGCAAAACATACCAACTGCACCTTTCGACGTGTGCAGCGACCTTGATGAGGCAAAAAAGGCGCTAGCCAAACGGACTCCTCCCTACGTGATCAAAGCCGACGGACTGGCCGCCGGCAAAGGGGCCTTCGTCGTCGGCGAGATGAAGGAGGCAGAAAAGATCGCAAGTGAGCTATTGGTCGAAAGAAGGCTTGGTGAAGCGGGCCAAACCATCGTGGTCGAAGACTTTCTAAAGGGCTACGAGCTGACGGCCATGGCGGTAACTAACGGGAAGAGCTACAGGATGCTGCCTTTAAGTCAAGACCACAAAAGAGCCTTCGACGGCGACGAGGGGCCAAACACGGGCGGCATGGGCGCCTACTCTCCTCTGCCTCAGGTAAGCAAATCACTCATAAACAGGATAGAAAGGGAGATCATAGCCCCGACAGTTGAAGGCTTGAAGGCAGAAGGCAGGGACTTCATCGGAACCATCTACGCCGGGATCATGGTACACGATGGCAATCCCTACGTGCTTGAATACAACGTCCGCTTCGGAGACCCCGAAGCGCAGGTCGTCCTCCCCATATGCGACGTCGATTGGGGCGATCTTTTCACTGCCTGCTGCAGCGGCACCCTCGGGGAGTTCGGCGAGATAAAGGCCAAGACGACAGCCGTAGGAGTTGTCATGGCCTCTGGCGGATATCCTGGCAGTTACGAAAAGGGATTCCCCATCGAGGGCCTGGAGAGGCTGAAGGATAGGGAAGACATTTTAATCTTTCATTCGGGCACAAAAAAGGCCGAGGGAAAATTTTTCACCGACGGAGGAAGGGTCCTGACCGTCGTTGGCTTGGCCGACGACCTGAGACAGGCGAGAGAAAAGGCCTACCACGCCGTATCGTCCATAACTTTCAGGGACGCCCACTACCGTAGGGACATAGCGTGGCAGGCCTTTGTTTAATATTTATTAAAGCATGAATTCCTTAAGCAAAAATAGCACTGCTAGTACGTACATCGTCTTGCTGACTTCCCTGCCGCGTCCGGCAAGGAGCTTGATCAGGGCATAGGAGATTATGCCCCAGGAGATGCCCTCCGCTATTGAGTAGGTAAAGGGCATTGCAAAGATGGTAATGCAGGCGGGAACTATCTCCGTTATGTCGTCGAAGTTCAAATTTTTAAGCGACTGCATCATGAAGACGCCGACCATGACCAATGCAGGCGCTGTCGCGACGGAAGGCACTATCTTTGCTATAGGTGATATGAAGAGGGCGCACAAAAAAAGTATTGCAACGACCAGGGCCGTAAGACCCGTGCGTCCTCCCTCCTCAACTCCTGCTGCGCTTTCCACGTAGGTCGTCGTCGTGCTCGTTCCAAGGCATGCACCCAGGGTCGTCGCCACAGCGTCGGCAAAGAGGGCACGACCGACCTTGGGAAGTTCTCCCTTTTCGTTCAGCATACCGGCCCTTGTGGAAACTCCTATGAGCGTGCCTATGGTGTCGAACATGTCGACGAAGACGAAGGTTATGATCACTGGGAACATGGCAAAGGTCAAAGCAGATTTGAGGTCCAACTTAAAAAAGACGGGAGAAAGGCTCGGCGGAGCGGAAACGATTCCCTCCGGGGGAGTCGTGATGCCAAGGGGGATGCTGACGATGGTGATCAGCAAAATACCCCAAAGCAAGGACCCTTTGACCTTATAGGCATGAAGGACTGCCATGAAAAGAAGCCCCACCATAGCGAGAATGGGGCCGGCAGACTTTACATTGCCCAGCGACACTAGCGTGGCGGGGTTATCGACAATGATGCCCGCCTGTATCAGGCCTATCAAGGCTATGAACATCCCGATGCCCGCTCCAACCGCTACCTTTAGCGTGTAGGGAACGGCATTGACAATGGCCTGCCTTACCTTACCTGCCGTCAATATTATGAATATGATTCCATCGATGAAAACGCAAGCGAGGGCGACTTCCCACCCAACCTCCATACCGAGCACTACCGAGAAGGCAAAAAAGGCGTTAAGCCCCATACCAGGCGCCAGAGCGAAGGGATAATTCGCCAAAAAGGCCATCAAAAGCGTCCCTATCGCCGAGGCCAAACAGGTGGCCGTCATGACCGCTCCGAAATCCATACCGGCCTCGCTTAAGATAGCGGGGTTCACGAAGATGATATAGGCCATGGTCATAAAAGTAGTGATGCCGGCGATTATCTCGGTGCGTATGCTGCTGCCGCTCGCAGTTACGTTGAACCGCTTGTCCAACCACTCACCCATAATACGAACACCTCCTTAATAACGACTGTCCGTAAAATTATATTGTACTTCTCTTTCGCAAAGAGAGAATTTGAGTTTATATCAACTCTATCACTTTCTTATAATATTATCTATACCGTCCTTTATGCTTTGATACTGCCGAGATAACGCGTTGTACTCCTCTATTATCCTTTCGACCTTCACTTTCGCCTCCTCATCTTGGAAATTCCTCAACATCTCCATAATGCTGTACGACTCGAAAAAGGAGTTTTTACGACTTGGCCTGTCGCAGCCAAAGACCTCCTTTAACATCTTTAAGTCATGAGGAATATTGAAGACGTCGTTCGTCTCTTCGTAGCTAAAGAAGTAATAGATCTTCGGAAATCCTGCCCAGGCTATGGCCGACAGGCACATCGAGCAGGGTTCGTGTGTCGAAAGAAAGATGCAGTCCTGCGGCTTTGGGTGGTCTTCAAGCTCAAAAAACTTCAATATCGTATATATCTCACCGTGAAATATGGGGTTTTCTCCCTCGTGATTGGTGGCCGCAACCACGAGGGAAAGATCGTCTGCCTTTAATACGGCGCCACCAAAGACCTTATGGCCCAGGGGAACGCATTTTTTAGTCTGGGGCAAAATGTAGTTCTCGATTACGTCGAGAAGTCTGTAAAGTAAAGTTCTATCGTCGCAGCTCATGATCTTGCCTCCTTTAAGAATCGCGATACCAGCCTGCCCGTGACGCGCTTTCTGTAGTCCTTTGAAGTCCTGGGGGAGACTTCCTCGCTTGCAATGAGGCGGGCTTCGTCTATGACTTCCTCTGTTAGCTTCTTCCCCCTGAGATATTTTTCCGTATCAGTCAAAAAGATCGGGACGGGCGACATGCTTCCCGCCGCTAAGCGGACGTCACTTACCGCCTCGTCTTCGAGCTCGATAAACCCGGCAAGGGAAAGCCTTGAAATGGTTAAAGCAAGCCTGGAACCTCTTTTGTAGAAAAATTGGCGCGACTTCACCGAAGGAAGGGGTATTTTTACGCTTTTAAGCAACTCATCGGACCTTAAAACGGTCTTTCTGTAGCCGCTGTAAAGCTCCGTCACGGGTATTTCGCGCACTCCCCTTTTGCTTTGAAGGACTGCAATTGCGCCAAGTACGAAAAGCAGGGGCGGACTGTCGGCCGCGGCTGAAGCGTTGACGAGATTTCCTCCGATTGTGGCCCTATTTTGTATGGCCACAGCTCCAATTAAAGTCGAAAGATAAGCTAGGGCGGGAAAATGCTCTTTCACTAAATCCGAAGAGGCGATCTCGGAAAAGGTTGTGCCGCCTCCGATCTCCATGTAGCCCTTTTCGAGCTTTATCCCGCTCATCTCCTTCAAATTCCAGATGTCCATCACCCTCTCGGGCTCGGGCTTTCCCTTCTTAAGGTCGGGGTAAAAATCGGTACAACCCGACAACAAGGTCATATCCGGATATCTTTCCAGAATTTCTAAGGCCTTCTCCAGATCGACGGGCAAAAATACCCGGGAGGCCTCGCTTCCCTGAAGTTCTACCGATTCCTCGGACACATTATCCCTTTCGCCCTTTTTGGGAGCAGTCTTTCTGCCGTAGCCTTCCGCAGCCGCTCTTTCCACAGCGCGAAATATCCGTTCGTAACCGGTGCATCGACAGAGGTTTCCCGCCAAGGCCCATTTTATCTCCTCTCTGGTGGGATTGGGTTTTGCGCTTAAAAGGGCCCGTGCGGCCAAGACCATCCCCGGGATGCAGAATCCGCACTGCACCGCCCCTTCCTCTACGAAGGCCCTCTGAAGTGCGTCTTCTTCGCCGTCCAATCCTTCTATGGTGAGCACATCTCCGCCCCGCACCTGCAGAGCGGGAACCAGGCAGGAGTTCACAAGTTTTCCGTTTAAAATCACCGAACAGGCTCCGCACTCTCCCTCTCCGCAGCCTTCTTTGGTACCCACATACCCCAGCTGTTCCCTCAAGACGTCAAGCAAACGATCCAGAGGAGAAGCCTCGGCCGTAACTTCATGATCGTTTAAAGTAAACCGTAACTTCATGATCGTCTTTCATCCCCTTCTTGCTCGAGCGAAGTCAAAATCTCCCCCGTCACGGGAAGCCTGGTGGGGAAAAGTCCTGTGGCGTGCTCGATGGCTGACGCCACCGCAGGTCCTCCTCCGCTTAAAGGCATTTCACCCAATCCCTTTGCCCCAAAGGCTCCCCTGCTACAGGGAATTTCCATAAGTTCCACGAAGAAGTCGGGGCAATCGACGCTGGTCGGGATGGAGTAACTGGCAAGCCTGTTGTTCCTGTATCTGCCGCCTTCCATCTCTATGACCTCAAGATAGCCGTAGCCCAATCCCTGCAGGCTTCCGCCTTCTACCTGACCAAGGGCGAGCAAGGGATTTATGGCAGTGCCGACGTCAACGACAACAGTGTCTCGCAAGGGCCTCACTTCCCAGGTATCTGTATCGACTTCCACCTCCAGGACACTTGCTCCCCAGGCATAACCCTGGTATGCGTCCCCCTGACATTTCTTGTCGTCCCAGTTAAGCTCCGGGGGATGGACGTAATCGCCTATGACCTCCAGGGGCCCCCTTTCTTCCTCGATCCGTCGGGCTATTTCAAAAAAGTCAGCCAGGGGGGTGCCGTTTTCAAAAAAAGTTCCCTTTGCATAGGTTATGTCCCCAAGGGAGACGTCAAAATGCCTGGATACGTACTCCTTGAGCTGCAAAATTAGCTTTTCTGTCCCACGAAGCACGATCTTTCCCACGATCATGGTGGTGCGGGAGGCGACTGTCGGACCGCTGTCGGGAGCCTTGGAGGTATCGGGCTGACAGTACTTGACCTTCTCGAAGGGAATTTGAAGGCCCTGAGCTGCTATTTGCGTGAGCACCGTCGCGGCACCTTGCCCCATCTCGACGTTGCTCACGTGAAGTTCGACTGACTCCTTCGCCACAAAAAGCTTTATTTTTCCGTTGATCTTCTGCTCTCCCGCTCCCGTAAAGCCTCCTCCGTGAAGGAAAAGCGACAACCCGATGCCCCTTTTCTTCGGGCCTTGGTCTTTTGAATACTCGGACCTCTTTCTTTCGTATTCCGAAATCGCCAAGGCACGCTCAAAGACTAGCCTTGCTCCGTCGTCCTCGACCCTTTGACCGAAGGGAAAGGCATCTCCGTTCTTTAACAGGTTTTTACGCCTCACTTCTACAGGGCTTAAACCAAGCGTCCTTGCGATTTTATCCATCTGCCTTTCCATGGCAAATATGCTTTGAGGCGCGCCAAAACCCCTGAAGGCGCCGTTTGGCGGTGTGTTCGTAGCCACGGCTCTGGCCAGGATGCGGGCGCTTGGTATGTTGTAGCAACCCGTAGCGTGAAGCAGCGACCTTTGAAGCACTACAATGCTCAAGGTCGTATAAGCCCCTCCGTCAAGCACCAGGTCTACGTCCTGGGCGACTATCGTGCCGTCCTTTTTTACCCCCGTTCTGTGCCTTATCCTGGAAGGGTGCCTCTTGGTAGTGGAGACCATATCTTCGGCCCTGTCGTAGATGATCTTCACGGGCCTTTTGGCCTTCAAGGCAAGCACGGCTGCGTGTATAGCAAGAAGCGAGGGAAAATCTTCCTTTCCGCCAAAGCCTCCGCCCGTAACGGCCTGTTTTATGACGATCTTATCGGGTGGGAGGTTTAAAGCATGCGTCATGGCGCCATGTATATAGTAAGGGCACTGAAGCGAACCTATAACCTCCACGCCTCCATCGTCGCGTGGAAGGGCCACCATCCCCTGGGGTTCCAGGTAAAGCTGCTCCTGATGGCCCGTCCTGTAAGTTTCTTCTATGATGATATCTGCTTCTTTAAATGCCTCGTCGACTTCTCCTCTTTTTACCTCGAATTTGGCAAGGACGTTGTCCTCGCCCCAAATGATCTTCTCGCCAGAAAGCGCCTCTTCTATAGTAAGCACGGGCTCGATCGGCTCTATTTCAACTTTTACGGCCTTTAATGCGGCCCTGAGGAGGGCTTTGGTGGGAGCGGCAACGAGCGCTATGGGTTCCGATACGTAATTTACGATATCCTCTGCCAATACAGGCATGTCACGCCTTACCATGGCCACCTCATTCGGGCCCGGAAGGTCTTTTGCCGTTACAAAGACCACCTTCGACCAGTCAAAGGACGGATCCTGCCTGATACCAACGATCCTTCCGTGGGGCACGTCGCTTCTCACTGTGCCTCCGTACCAACAGCCAGGGATTGGGCAGTCATCGATATATTCTGCCTTCCCCATAACCTTATCCCAGGCATCTACCCTGACGACGGGCTTTCCGATAACTTCCCTGAATTCTTTCTCCCTCAGCGTAACCTTTAATTTTTCAGCCAAAGGGCAACATCTCCCCTCATCCAATCGGATTATTGGTTTTTATTATAAAACACGTAATTTATAAGCAAATTGCTCACAATGCCCACAGTGACGGCCAAAAAGACGTTGTTCGTGAGGTAAAGTTTAACGAAGGGGTGCAAAGTCCCAAGCCAGGCGCTCCTGTCCAAATTTAAATAGTAGGGCATCATGACGGAGATCCCAAGGGTAACTCCGGCTACGATCATATTGCCGAAGTTGTTTTTGATATCGGACATGACGGTATTAATGCCAGAAAGCAGTATCAAACCCGCGCTTATTATAAAGGCCCCGCCAATGACCGACTTTGGGATCGCTGCCAGGATCGTGGTGAACTTGGGACACAGCCCGTAAAGAAGGAATATAAAAGCCGCTGTTTGCGTGACTACCCTGCTTGCGATCCCCGTCGAAGCTATGATCCCGGCGTTCTGGCTTGCGCTGGTAACGGGAAGGCCGCCGAAAAGGGAACACAAAGCGCAGGAAAAGCCCTCGGCAGCTATTCCCCTGTTCATATGCTTTACCTTGTAAGGCTCGGCCGCTGCTGTACATACGGCAGCATAATCCCCTATGGACTCAAACATGGAGCATGCATATCCCGTCAGCACCAATAAAATGGCGGAAAAACTTATTATCAAAGGCGATGTCGCACCGTCGTAGCCCTTGAAGGGAAAAAGCTTTGGAAGGCTCACCCAGCCTGCGCGGGCAACACTTCCCCAATCGAAAATCCCCAGAACCGTTCCGCCAATTATACCCACAATAAGAATTGAGATGAGCACAAAGCCCCTGGAGATCAGGCCCTTAAGTTTAAACCGCAAAAAGAGGGCAAAGAGAAAACTTATTATCCCAAGCGACAAATGAAGGGCATCCGGAATGGCAAATACCCAAGAAAGCGATATACGAGTGATGACAAAACCGATGGTGGCTACTACCGATCCCACCACGACGGGAGGCATGAATTTCCTTAAAACCGTGAGTACTCTGGATGCTCCGAAAAGTCCTTCGATAACACCGCCTGCAAAGGCAGCTCCCCAGGCGGTGGTGAGCCCATAGGGATAAGTTTTGGCTATGGAAGCCATGTTTATGAATATGGGAACGGAAGGAAGCTGAACCACAGGCAATCTGTTTCCCAGGGTGGTCTGTATCATCGTCGCCACAAAAACGCCTATGAAGCAGTAGCTTATCATGGAAGGCGTAACGCTCTCTGGAAGCCCCGCCATGGCCACGAATGCCGTAGCCCAGATGAAGGGGCTGAAATCTACCAAAGTTAGCTGCAGGGCGTAATAAAGCGTTTCAAACACGGACTTCGGCTTCTCATCTATCGTCAAAACAGGCTTCGTCAAAGCCTCCACTTCCTGCTTGAATACTGCCTGTTCAGGATCATACGCCATTATTTTCACCATCCTTTCTAAAATCAAAGGGGCATCCCGCAGCGGACACCCCTTTTTCCCTAGCCTATTCCCTTTTCCCTGATTGCCTTTAAGACGCGCTCGGGCGTCATGGGAAGGTCATACATCCTGACTCCGACGGCGTCGTAAATGGCGTTAGCGATCGCAGGCCCCGGCGTATTGATGGCCACTTCTCCGACCGATTTTGCTCCGTATGGCCCATACTCCTCGAAAGAGGGTACAAGTATCGTAACGACCTCCGGCAAGTCAGTGGTCTTATATACCTTGTAGTCCCAGAAGTTGGGGTTTTTCATCTTCCCCTTCTCGTCAAAGAGATACTCTTCGCACAGAGAGAAGCTTACGCCGTTTAATACTGCTCCTTCCACCTGCCCTTCGGCAAGCTTCGGGTTTAAGACGTTGCCGCAGTCCATGGCCGTAACGACCTTGAGGGGCCTGACGATACCGGTCTTTATGTCGACTTCCACTTCGGCGAAGGTGGTGCAGAATGGGAAGGGCGACACAGGGCTGACGAAGGAGGCGCTTTCCTCGATCTGAAACTGGTTTTTCGCGTAAAAGGCATAGTAAGCCACGTCTTTGAAGCTTAGCCTTCGCCCGCTTCTTGTGTGGACGACCTCTTCTACTCCAAGGGCCAGATCTTGCTTCGAGCATTCAAGCATCTCGCAAGCAACCTTCAATATCTGGTCTAAGACCTTTTCGGCGCAAACCCTGACGGCGTTGCCCGATACGTAAGTCGTAGAAGAAGCGTAGGCTCCCACGTCGTAGGGAGTAAGGTCAGTATCGGAAGAAAGCACTATTATCTTCTCCGACGGCACCCTTAATGTTTCGGCCGCAATTTGGGCGAGCACCGTATCGGAGCCTGTCCCTATATCTGTGGCCCCAACGTAGAGGTTGAAGGAGCCATCCTCGTTCATCTTTATGTGGGCGCCGCCCATGTCTATCAGGGGAATGCCCGATCCCTGGGTGGCCACGGCCATTCCGACGCCGTAGCATTTGTCGCCCTCTCTCCTTTTGGCTTCTCTCTTTTCCTTCCAGCCGATGGCTCGTGCAGCCTCGTCTATGCATTCGGACAGCTTACAGGAAGTGACGACCTGCTCGTGTCCGGTCTTGCCCTCGCCTATGGCTTTGAAGACTTCGGAGGTCTCGCCCGTCTTTATGTGCCACTTCTTGACGAACTCGGCCATGTCCATGCCGAGAAGCCTCGTTATGTGATCTATATGCTGATTGAGCCCGAAAAATCCCTGGGTGGCTCCGTAGCCTCTATAGGCTCCGCCGACAGGGAGGTTGGTGTAGACGCAGTCGGCGTAGAAGGAGACGTTTTCTATTTTGTTGAAGAGGGGAAGCACCTTAGCGCCCGTATTGGCCAGGACGGTAGGCCCGTGGGGCCCGTATGCTCCTGCGTTCATGAGGTCATCGATCTCCATAGCGACGATTGTGCCGTCGTTTTTGACGCCTATCCTTATCCTGGAGCGCATGGCGTGCCTCGTCCTTCCCGATACGAAGTACTCCTCCCTGGAGGTTACGATCTGTGCCGGCCGCTTCGTCCTCCATGCAACCAATGCCACGTAAGGCTCAAGCAGCACTTCCTGCTTGCTCCCGAATCCACCTCCGATGCGGGGCTTGATCACCCTTATTTTTCCCAGGGGAATTCCCAATATGTTGGAGACTATCCTCCTGGCGTGGAAGGGAACCTGAGTCGATGTAATAAGAACCAGTCTGCCATAGTGATCAAACGTGGCCTTCGTCACGTGCGTCTCCAGGGCGCAGTGAGAGGCGATATGGGTATAGTAAGTTGCCTCCTGCACGAAGTCCGCCTCTTCAAATCCTTTCTGCGAATCTCCGTAGAGGAAGGCGATCCTTGCAGCTAAGTTCTTTTCCGGTCTGTATATGGCCGAAGGTATGAGAACATGCTCATCTCCGTCGTGAAGTACAGGGGCACCGTCCTTTTCGGCTTGCTCTATGTCGAAAAGTGCAGGAAGCAGCTCGTATTCCACCTTAATTTTTTTCACCGCTTCCTTCGCTATCTCTTCGCTTTCTGCTGCTACCAGGGCTACCCTGTCGCCGACGAACCTCACCTTTTCGTCGAACATGTACATGTCGTAGGGAGAAGGCTCCGGATGTGACTGGCCTGCGGAGGTGTAAAGCACCCTTGGGGTGTTTTTGTAGGTTAACACCAGCGCAACGCCGGGCATCAATTCGGCTTCGGCCGTATCTATGCTTTTTATCTTCGCATGAGCGTGGGGCGAGTACAGAAAGGCTATATGAAGGGGATCTTTAAGCGTAAAGTCGTCAGCAAAGAGCGGTTCGCCCGCCGCGAGCGCCAGGGCATCGACTTTCTCCTTATTTTTTCCAATGTTGATATAATCAGTCATTTTCCTTCACCTTCCTCGCGGCAAGTTTCACGGCATCTATTATCTTCACGTAACCCGTGCACCTGCAGAAATTTCCGTCAAGGGCTTCCTTTATCTCTTCGTCGGTGGGATCAGGGTTTCTTTGAAGCAGGGCGTAAGTGGCAAGCACCATGCCGGGGGTGCAGTAACCGCACTGTACTGCTCCCGCCTCGACGAAGGCCTCTTGTATCGGGTGGGGTTCGTGAATAGACCCTATACCTTTGACCGTCGTGATTTTTCTTTCGCCTGCGGAAGCAGCGTAAACCATGCAGGAGTTTACGAGTTCTCCATCTAGCAACACGCTGCAGGCGCCGCAAAAGCCTTCCCTGCAGCCGCATTTTACCTCCGTAAAGCCGTTGTCCCGTAAAAGGTCTAACAGCCTGGCATGGGAAGCAAATTTCAGTTCGTATACTTTTCCGTTTATGTTAAACGATGCCTTCATCTCCATCACCTCGCACTACCTAAAGCATTCAGGCCGCGACAAAGCAATACCTTAGAGACCTCCGCCAAGTAGGCACCGCTTCCTGCTGGCTTGTCGGTGAATTCGACGTTGACATTCCGTGAAATCCCTTCGACATCGACGTCCTCAAGCCTGCTGCCTTGAAGCGCCTTTTCAACTCCGCTTAACCTGTCGTATACCTTCTTCGAGCCTGTAACCACGACCTTTGCATCTCTTATAGACTCGCCTTCGACGGACAGTGCGATTGTGACAGTCAGGGCCGAGTAATCAGTTGAGGTCCTTGCAAATCTGTCAAACCAGCCGATTAATTTCACGTCGGGAAATCTGACTTCGGTCACGGCACAACCTTGAAACTTGCCTCTATCGGACAAAAGCTCCTCGTATTTACAGGTACCCTGCCTTCTTCCCAGGACTTCAATTTCTGCTTCCAACGCCAGAAGGGGACCCATAAGGTTCGACCAAAGGGGCGACAGATACACGCTTCCGCCCATGGTTATCCTGTTCCTCAAGGGTGTAGTCGCCGTGCATTTTAAAGCCTTGACAAGGAAGTGGTCGCTTTCTAAGGAGTCTATAACTCGGTTCAGTGTCGCCGTCGCTCCGATGTGCCAGATGTTGCCATCTTTTTTGACATAGTTTAGGGGCAAAGAGGAGATGTCGATAACCCGCTTTGCCGATTTTATCCTCTCTTCCTTTATGGCCGTGCCACCTGCATGGATGAGCGCTCCCTCTTCCTTTAAAAGCTCTGCCAGTTCTTCCCGGCTTTTTGGAAAATACCACTCCATCGCTTTCAACTCCTTTTTTTCCAGTATCTTTCTGCCACCTTTTTGGCTTCCGCCATGACGCTTTCTTCGTCCACGCTCACCAGGACGTGGTCTTTTACGACCTCGCGGCCTCCCGCTATAACGGTATTTACCGCGCTATCGCGAATGCCAAATATAAGATGGCCTAAAAGGTTCTGAGGCGTCAAAGGCGTAGGCGGATAGTAATCAAGGACGACCAGGTCGGCAGCAGCTCCTTCCTTTATCACTCCCATGGGTTTGCCGAAGTGGGCCGAAAAGATCGCCGCGTTCGACTCGAAAAGCATCTTCGCCGTCTCGGTCCAGCCCACGGTCGGATCCCGACGTTCGTGTTTGTGTATTATGTAAGCCACCTTGGCAGACTCAAGCATGGAAGGGGTGTAGCCGTCGGTCCCCAAGCCCACATTAACGCCCTTTGCGATCATCCCCACGACGTTTGGCACGCCCACGGCGTTGTTCATGTTGGACTCCGGATTATGAACGACATTTACGCCACATTTCGCCAAAAGCTCGATTTCGGGCTCATCTATATGCACTCCGTGAATAGCAAGGCTGCCGGGGATTAAAACTCCGAGCTCGTACAACCTGTCCGTTACGCCCTTGTAACCCCTTTCTCTGGCGTCGGTCACGTCAGCCAGCCCTTCGGCAAGGTGAAAATGGAAGGACGCGTTAAGGCCCTCAGCCTCCTCAGCGCAACGCTTCAAAGTCTCGTCTTCCAAGGTGAAGGAGGCATGCAGTCCGAACATGGCCCGAACGAAGGGGTCATTTGCATTCTTTCTTATAAACCTCACGTTTTCTTCTATGGAGGCATCTCTTGCCTTCGGCCCCCAGCGATCCGAGACCTCAAAACATAAAGACCCTTTTAGTCCCGCGTCTTTCAGGGCCTTTTCGAGCACGTCAAGGCTTCCTTCGATCATGCCAAAGGAGGCGTGATGGTCAAGTATCGCGGTCGTCCCGCTTTTGAGCGAATCTATGGCACCTATCAGGGCGCTGTAGTAAAGCTCCTCTTCAGTCATAAGGTCTTTGTCCATGCTCCACCAGAGCCGCTCGAGTATCTCCTTAAAGGTCTTTGGCGAGGGACCCGCTATGGACATGCCGCGGGCAAAGCTGCTGTAAAGGTGCATGTGGGCATTGAGAAAGCCAGGAATCACGAGTCTGCCGCCCAAGTCTTTAACCGTTACTCCTTCTTTATTGCCGTATTCTGCGAGGATATCGTTACTTTTGCCCACCCCGGTTATAGTTTCACCGTCTATGACCAGGCCGCTGTCTTCTATGACCCTGCAGTCTTCGCCAAGGGTTACAACTGTCCCGCCTTTTAGGATTAACAACTCTATCCCTCCCTTCATTACAACTCATTAATACTAAATATCTGAATCTACCGCTCCCAATATCCCTTATGGACCTCAATTACCTCTTCAGCCAGCTCCTCAAAAGGCCCTATTACACAAATATCCTTTTGCCCGCAAGCTATTATTTCCCTACAAGGAAGGTCAAGCGTAGGATTTTGCGGATGGTCCCTCGTCAAGGACAACAGTTGTCTTTCTGATAAAGCGTAGATTATCGTTCCCACATTAGACCAATAGATTGCCCCGGTACACATAGCACAAGGTTCTACTGAAGTATACAAAATACATTGCCACAAAAAGTCTTTATCGTAAATTTGTGAAGCCTTTTCGACCAAGACCAATTCTGCGTGCCCAGTACATCTTTTCTCGGTAATTTCGACATTCCCTTGCTCGAGCAATACATCTCCTTCAGGACCTACTAAAACTGCTCCAAAAGGAGTATTACCTGATTCTCTAGCCTTACGAGAAGTTTCAATTGCCAAACGTAAATATTTAATATGATCAAGATAATCAAATTGGCTTTTCACTAATATCCACCACCCGAAATTAAATGTAAAAACTCATACCTCCTAAAGTTTTAAGGGCGCCAATACGTAAAACCGTACGTTGTTAGGGCTAAACTTAAAATTAACAATGCATTTCCCACATATATGCCGCTGCTTGAATTACACAAGCATGCCATAAAAGATCCAGTGGCCATCATAAAGATGCCTATAGTTGCAAATAATCTTCCCTGTTTTACCTTCTTCACGTCAGTCAAGGAAATCACCCACTTTATATATCAGTATGCTCTCTTTTTTAACAAAACAGACAATAACAAATATGTAAAAAAGCCAAATAATATACCATTGACTGGAGGGAAGCCAACTTTAGTAACAAATACCAACAACACAGATATGATCCAAGAAAACCAGGCAATATAATTCCAATTATCATACCCTAGTTTAGATGTATCATAATATCCACGCCTAAGAATATAGTAATCAGCAAATATAATACCAGGAAGAGGCGGTACTATGTTACCAAGTGTGTTTAAAAATACAAAAAATATACCAATGTTATAAGGCTTTGTTAAGGTTAATAAAGCTGATATCATTAGAACAACAGCTAATATTTGTCTTTTCCCTTTGTTTAAGGCATTTGAAAGATTTAGGCTAGTTGAGTAAATATTAGCAGCATTAGTAGTCCATATATTAGTGCTCATTAAAATTACGCTAGGTATTATTAATCCCATATCAAGCAACACCTTTGTAAGATCACTATCACCCATTGCTATACTGGTTATCGCACCGCATATAATCAATAAGCTATTCCCTGCAACCAAGCCGCACCCAGCACTTAATACAGCTTCTTTTGTATTTTTGGCATATCTCATGATGTCTGCAATACAGGTTGAGGCAGAAAAGATCCAGGTACCAACTACGATGGAGAATGCATAACCCAGTGTTAAGGATGTACTAGGTAGATATTCAAAAATATTACTCCAACCGCCTGTAAGCTGTACGGATTTCATTGCAGTGGCTATAGAAAGAAATATAATATTGGGAATAGCCACATATCCCAAAACAGTAAGGGCATCTATACCTATTAAGGCAAATATACCCATAAGAATAGCGCTAGCTATCATCGCGATACTTTCACCTATGGATCCTAAATGCAATAATTGTGCTATTAAATGTCCATATAATGCTGATTGAATTGTGTACCAACCTATATTAACTATAGGCACAAAGAAAGAAGCTATTCTAGAGCCCTTCACGCCAAAACTATATCTTGTTATGAGAGCGAAGGTTAATCCGGTTTTACATGATATTACTGATATTAAAGAAGCAATAATAGTTAGAAAACAATTGCCAAGTATAGTAATTAAAACAATTTCCCTAAAAGTAAGCCCAGCTGCTAAACCGCCTCCAGCTACCATACTAGCGATTACAAACACAAACCCCGTCCACACCATTGTTACACCTAGAAATGTTTTTCGTTGGTTTATGGGCACAGCACTTAATTCATAGTCCTCAGCTTTGTTTTTGGCCATGCAATTAGCCTCCTTCTAAAATAAAGATTAAAACACTATTTGGAGTTCTATACTCTTTTGTATAATAATAATTTCACATAAATTATATTCTTTGGGACAAAATCTTGGCTTTTATTTGGTTAGAGCTAAGATTTGCGTCCCAAGAAATAGGCTACACGCTTTTATCTATCAAGACGCTAAGTTCTTGTTAACCGCACTCTCTATCGCCTCTATGATCTGCTCATACCCCGTACAGCGGCACAAATTTCCCTCTATGGCGGTCTTTATCTCCTCCCTGGTGGGGTTAGGGTTTTTGTCGAGCAAGGCCTTGGCGGACATGAGCATGCCGGGTGTGCAAAAACCGCACTGTACGGCGTGATGCTTTATGAATGCCTCCTGCAGCGGATGAAGGTGTCCGTTGACCTCTAAGCCTTCGACGGTAAGGACCTCGTTTCCGTCGGCTTGAGCCGTCAAAACCATGCAGGAATGCACAGCCTCACCGTCAAGTATTACCGTACATGCTCCGCATTCCCCGACGCCGCAACCTTCCTTCGTGCCCGTAAGGTGAAGGCGCTCCCGCAAGGTGTCGAGCAGCCTTTCCTTCGGCCCGACTGTAAGGCGATGTTTCGTTCCATTTACGGTGATGGTGACTTCGATATCATTCATTGGCCTTCGCCTCCGCAAAAATCGTCTCCAAAGCGCGCTTTACCAGGCTTGCCAGGGCTATGCGCTTGTAAGGCGTAGACCAGCGAACGCCCGTGGCAGAGATCATCTCCTCGCTTGCCCTTTCGCCTATCTCGGGTAGATCAATTTCGCCAATCCTTTTGCCGGCAATCGCTTCCTCGGTCTTGCCGAAGCGAATCGGGTACGCCGTCGCTGCGCCCGGCACAATTCTAGGGTCAAAGACGGTATCGTCTTTTATGCCCAAGACGACCGCCAGATTAATCCTGGCTATGTTCATGGCCTTTCTTCTTCCTATCTTTTGAAAGTTAGCAAAGTAACCTTCGCCGAGCAAGGGCACACATACTTCCGTCATTATTTCGTCGCTTTGGCGGTTCGTCCTGTAGGGACCGGCCAAAAACTCGCCAAGTGGAAGCTTTCTTTCGCCCTTCCGGGAACTCAGTTTCACATGCGCCCCAAGAGCAATGAGGGGAGGAATCAGATCGGCAGCAGGCGAGGCGTTGTTTATGTTTCCTCCCACAGTGCCTCTGTTTCTTATCTGGGTCGAACCTATGGTCTTGGCAGCCGAGGCGAGCAAGGAGAAGTACTTGTTAATCACGGGAGACTCCACGAGCATCGTATGAGTGGATAAAGCCCCTATCGCCACGCAGTCCTTTCTTTCTTCGATGAACTTTAATTCCTTTAATCCGCTTATGTCCAGCAAGTACCCGAAACCCTTAGCTCGCGCGTTTTCCTTCCTGATGTCCACCAAAAGGTCCGTCCCGCCTGCTATGGCTTTCACGCCTTCGTGAGAGCTGAGAAACTCCAGTGCTTCCTTCAAAGAAGGAGCTTTAAAAAATTCATAGTCTATCATTTTTTGCCACGTCCTTTCCTCAAGGGGTGGCCCAAAAGCACCCTCTCCAAGTTCAACGGCAATGATCTTATCCTCCTGCCGGTAGCCTGTGCGATGGCGTTGGCTATGGCTGCTGCTCCAAGCTCAAGCGTAGGCTCCCCTATGGATTTTGCGCCGAAAGGTCCGTCGGGGTCGGGATTTTCGACGATTATGGGGATTATGTTGGGCATGTCCTTAGATGTGGGAATTATATATTCGTCGAAGTTGGTGTTTGCAATATAACCTTCGTCGGTCTCCACTTCTTCCATGATGCCGTAACCCAGGCCCATCATAACTCCCCCGTATATTTGCCCTTTCAACATCTCAGGATTTATCGCCCGTCCCACATCGTGGGCGGCCGCCATGTTCAAGACCGTCACCTCGCCCGTCCCCATGTCTACTTCTACCTCGGCTATCTGACAGCCGTAGACGTAGGTGAAGTAAGGGCTTCCCTTTCCTTCCTCCTCGTCCCAGTGAATGCTTGGCGCCACGTACCATCCGACGTGGGACAGCTGGACGCCGGCCCAAAAAGCTTTGTTCGCCGCCTCAGCAAAGGAAATCAGCTTTTTGCCATCGGGAGTATATATCCAGTTTTCCTTGAACACCAGGTCGCTTGAAGTCAGTCCGAACTCCTCGGCCAGAAAGAGGGAAAGGGCCCTCTTGGCGCTCTCGGCGGCCCTCATAACGGAGCTTCCTCCCACTAGGGTGGAGCGCGATGCTACTGTGGAGCCGCTGTCCGGTGAGATCAAGGTATTGGCCTCGAGGAAGGTTATATGTTTCATCTCTATGCCGAGCTCTTCCGCCGCAATCTGACAGAAGGCTGTCTTAAGACCCTGGCCGTTTTCTGCCAAACCGCTATAAAGGTAAACGCTTCCGTCCTTTTGGATGGACAAAACCGTTCCGGCAGCGTCTACCGCTTCGGCGCCCAGGCTGCAGCCCCTGTAGCTTATGGCCATTCCTATGCCTCTGCGCTTGTCGCCCTTTTGGGGCTTGCTGTATTCCCTGTATTTTTTTTCGTAGCCTATGGCCTCTGCGGCCTTTTTCATGACTTCAGCTAGGCTTACCTCATGGCGGTCAAGCTTCTGTCCGCTCGCCGTTATGGAGCCGTTCCTTAAGATGTTCTTAAGCCTTATCTCAAGCGGGCTTATGCCGAGTTCCTGGGCCAGTTCGTCCATCAGGGACTCGTTTGCAAATATCACCTGTGGGGATCCGTAACCGCGCATGGCGCCTGTGTATACGTTGTTGGTATAATATCCGTAGGTGTCGGTCTTGACGTTGGGCACTTCATAAGGTCCCGTCGCCTGAACGACGGACCTCCAGGTGACGAAGGGGGTCTGGCAGGCGTAAGCCCCGCCGTCGGCTATGGCCTCAATTTCCATAGCCATCAGCTTGCCGTCCTTAGTGGCTCCTACTTTATATTTCATCTTATAGGGATGTCTTTTATAGCTTTCCAGTATGGACTCTTCCCTGGTGTTTACCATTTTAACGGGTCTGTCGGTTTTTAAGGCCAAAAGGGCTGCCCTGCAGGCCATGGCGGATACGACCTCATCTTTGCCGCCAAAGCTGCCGCCTATGTGGTTTTGAACGACCCTTACCTTGCTCAGGTCGGCCTTAAGGCACCTTGCCACGGCGTCCCTGGTGGCAAAGACGTTTTGAACGGATCCGTAAATCGTCAGCAGGCTTCCGTTTTCATGAGGGACAGCCACGACAGCCTCGGGCTCTATGTAGCTGTGCTCCACAAACTGGGTCTCGTACTCTCTCTCGATGATGACATCGCTTCCTGCAAAGCCTTCTTCGACGTTGCCCTTTCTCAATTTGTGGTGAACGACTTCGTTGCTGTCCCTGTCGGGATGGATGAGATGACTTTCCTTTGATTCCAAGGGGTCAAAAATTCCTTCTATTTCTTCGTATTCCACTTCGATAGCTTCTAAGGCCTTGGCAGCGATATCAAGGGATTCTGCCGCCACCATGGCTACGCCGTCGCCTATATAGTAGACGCGCTCCTTTGCTAAAACCTGCTGATCCTTGATGATGACGCCTATTTCGTTGCAGGGAACTTCTTGGGCCGTCATGACGGCCCATACACCCGGTATAGCACGAGCTTTCTCTACGTTAATGCTTTTTATCCTCGCCGAAGGATGCTTTGCCCGAAGCACCTTGCCGTAAAGCATCCCGGCAAACTGAAGGTCTGCTCCGTATTTTGCCCTTCCCGTCACCTTCTCGTAGGCGTCGACCCTCTCTACGGGCTTATTTACTGTGCTAAACATCTCTTTTCCTCCTCTGGCCTAGCTTTAGCCCTGCAGGCCGCATGCCAACAGGGCTAAAGCAGGTGTTTAAGACAGTGTAATGGCGCCGACCGGGCAACGCGTGTAGCAAAGCCCGCATCCAAAGCAGGCATCGGTAGTAACGCCAGCCTTGCCGGAAGAGCCTACGTTTATGGCGTAGTAAACACAGGACTCCTCGCATCTGCGACATCCTATGCACTTTTCCTCATTTACGCTTGGAGTCACCTTGACGAGAGGCTCCTTCCTCGAAGACCACTTTTTAGCAGTCAGCCCTTTTATTTCCTCAAGGGACGAGTAGCCGTGTTCGTCAAGCCACTTCGACGTCTCCTGAGCTATCCTCTTGAAGGCCTTGGGTCCTTCCAGGATCGCCTGCGTGCATATCTGGACTGCCGACGCTCCTGCCATGAACATTTCGATTACGTCCTCGCCGCTTGAGACTCCTCCTACCCCGATCACAGGTATGGAGACAGCATGCGACAGTTCAAAAACGTGTCGAAGGGCGATCCCCTTGATTGCGGGCCCTGATACCCAACCGTAGCCCGTATCGCTTCCCATGTAGGGAAGGCCGGTCTTTAAGTCTATGCGAAGGGCAGGGCCGACGGAGTTTATGGCAGCTAAGGCGTCAACGCCCACTTCCTCAAGTTTTTTGCCGAGTTCAGCCAAATCGGGAACTCCCGGGCTTACCTTTACGATGATCGGCTTTTTGGTGGCCTTCCTTGCAGCCGTTACCGTGTTTAACACGGGAGTCAGGTCGCGGCCCACGTAGTGAGTGGAAAGCTCGAAGGCATCGGCGAAGGGTTCGGTCTTGGGAATGAGATCGGTCAGCTCTTCGGCCGTATATCCCAATCCAACTATTATCGGAACGGGCAGTTCGTAAATCTTATCATATTCTTCTTTAAGCCAATGCTCGGGCGAATGCTCCGACCAAAGCTCTGTATTTATGAAGCTTTCCTTGAAGGCAGCCATGCACGGGCGCGGAACGTCTGCAGCCTTGGCGGATATGGTCTTCGTGACTACGCCGCCTGCTCCACCTTCTACCATTCTCTTTATGGTCTCGTAATTCCTTGAAGGAGGTCCTGCAGCTATTATCAGGGGATTTTCGAATTCCATCCCCGCTATCTTAACTTTTAGGTTAGACATCTCTCTTTGCCTCCTTTTTTTACTTTCCGCCCATCGTCAGGGTCATGACGGCCTTGGCCGTGTGTATCCTGTTTTCGGCTTCGTCGTAGACTATGGAATGAGGTCCGTCTATCACGCTGTCTTCGACCTCATTCTTGCGGTCTGCCGGGAGTGCGTGCATGTACATGACGTCGGGGTCAGCTAAGCTCATCATCTTCTCCGTGCACTTCCAGTGCTTGTTGGCCTCAAGGCGCGGGTTGATGACCGCCGGGTCAGGGTTAGTCACCCAGTCTCCCCAGTTTTTGGGGATGACCACGTGTGCTCCTTCGTAAGCCTCCTCCTGGTTATGGGTGATCCTTAAGCTTCCGCCGTTTGCCTTGGCGTTTTCCTCGGCTTGCTTTATGGCCCAATCCGGAAGGTCGTATCCTTCCGGGTAGGCTAGCGTCACGTCCATGCCGTACCTTGGGAAAAGAAGGACCTGACTCAATGGCACCGATATGGGTTTTTTGTGGGTCGTGGCGTAAGCCCAGATTATCGAGACCTTAAGCCTCTGGGTGTCTTTGACCTTTTCTTTGATGGTCATCAAGTCGGCCAGCACCTGCATGGGGTGGTAAAGGTCGCACTGGAGGTTCATGACCGGCACTGTGGCCCACTGAGCCATCTCCCGCAGGTACTTGTTTCCTATACCCCAGAAGCAATTCCTGCAGGCTATGCCGTGGCCGAACCGCGAGAGTATGATGGCCGTGTCCTTGGCCGATTCGCCGTGGGCGATCTGCATAGTGCTGGTATCAAGGTAGTTCGCGTGTCCGCCAAGCTGAGCAATGCCGGCTTCCATCGAATTTCGCGTCCTCGTCGACTGCTCGAAGAACATCAAAAATATGGTTTTATAGGAAAGATAAGGTGTGGGAACTCCCATGGCAAAATGTCTTTTAAGCTCAAAGGAGACGTCCAAAAGGGTATCGACCTCTTCCTTCGTCCACTCTTGGAGCGTTATAAAATGCTTGTTATGAAACTGCGTCTGCATATCTTTTTACCCCCTCACATTAATTTTTCACATTTGAATATACGTAAGGAACGGCAGCGTAAAGGGCAGCAGCCTTCACCAGCTCATCCTTCCAGGTCAGCTCGTTTGGAGCGTGGGCCTGATCCTCGTGGCCCGGACCGAAGCCTATGCATGGAATACCGTAACGACCCATGATGGAAACACCGTTAGTGGAAAAGGTCCACTTGTCGACTATGGGATCTTCGCCAAAAAGCTTTTTATATGATTCGACCACGGTCCTGCAGGCAGGATGATCTTCTTCTACCACCCACGTTGGGAAATAGCAGTCCGTAGGATAGACCAACCCTTTCCAGGAGGGACGCGAGTAGGAATAAAGGGACACTTCAGCGCCGCAGTCCTTAACGGCAGGCAGCCTCCTAACCTGTTCCAAGGCTTCCTGCCAGGTCTCTCCCTTGGTAAGACGTCTGTCTATAGAAATGGTGCAGCTGTCGGCGACGGCACACCTCGACGGAGATGTAAAGAAGATCTCAGAAACGGTCAAGCTTCCCTTGCCCAAAAACTCGTCGTAGGCAAGGTTTTCATGAAGGGCCCTAAGCTCAAGGATAATGGGAGCCATCTTGTATATGGCGTTTATGCCCCTTTCAGGCGCGGAACCGTGGCAGGACACTCCTTTGGTCGTAACCTTTATCTCCATCCTCCCGCGCTGGCCCCTGTGGATCTTGCACGATGTCGGCTCGGTTATAAGCACGAACTCGGGCCTTATCTTGTCTTCCTCTATGATGTACTGCCAACACAATCCGTCGCAGTCCTCCTCCTGAACGGTCCCCGTTATGAGCACCGTGCAGTCGCCAAGCAGCCCAAGCTCTTTCATTATCTTTACCCCATAGACCATGGATGCCATTCCACCCTTTTGGTCGCTTGCGCCCCTTCCGCCGATGACTTGCTCGTCCTCATAACCCTTGTAAGGATCGAACTTCCAAAGGGATGGATCCCCCACATCCACGGTATCTATGTGAGCATCCATGGCAATCAGCTTAGGACCGTTTCCCACGTATCCCAGGACGTTTCCCATGGGGTCTATCTCCACCTTGTCGAAGCCCACATGTTCCATCTCCTGGGCTATCCTTTTTATCACCGCCTCCTCGCCTGAGCTTTGGCTTGGAAGGGCGATGATGTCCCTCAAAAACTTGCTTATGTTGGCCCTATAGCCCTCGGCCCTTGACAAAATTTCCTTGCTAAGTTCCACGTCAATCCCCCCTAACGGCAGATGCCTGAGTTTGGTTTTCAGTTAAGTTTTTTCAAGAGGCCTGTTTTCTCGTTAAACTGCTTTATCAGCTCGTCGATCTTTGGAGCCATATCGTGTATGCTGCCCCAGTAGTTGTCGTAATCGAACCACTGGGCGTTGAGCTCGTCGGCCGATTTGCCCTGCTGCTCGACCCAGGTGTAGTACTTGAGGTTGTGAATGCGGAACCTGTCGTAATAGGAAAGCTCGAGCATCCAATCGGAGGTCTGAGACAGCATGTGAACGTGGTGATCCTTTTCCGCCATGCGCTCGTCGTAAGGACCTTCGCGGTCGCTCATCTCTTGGATTCTTGAGCGGTACATGTCGGCAGAGTCGGTAAAGACAGTGAAAATCACCTCATGTTCCGTCAAACCGTAGTACTTTGCCATCTTCACGGCACCTATGACGTTGGCAATGCCGGAAATTCCAAGTAGGGACAATTTGTCGGTGACTTCCCTGGGAATGCCTATGGAGTTCAGGTACCTTTTTCCTGCCTCTTCGTTGAAAAGCCTGAGCAGGCGCAGGCAGGACTCGTCGTCGATATCGATGACCATATCTGTATTTTTTACGTTATGGATCCAGGGAACGTGCTTGTCGCCGATGCCTTCGATCCTGTGGTCCCCGAAACCGTTATAGAGGAGCGTCGGGCACTGCATTGCCTCGCCAACGGCGATCTTGCTGTCCGGGAAAATTGTCTTCATATAGTCGCCGCAACCCAGCGTCCCGGCCGAGCCGGATGTGAGCACGACGCCAAAGTACCTCTCTCCGGAAGCTGCCAGTTCGTTAACCACTTCTTCCATGGCATGTCCAGTGACCTCGTAGTGCCACAGGTGGTTTCCAAACTCCTCGAACTGGTTGAATACAACTACGTCATCTCTGGTGCGCTTTAATTCCCAGGTCTTGTCGAAGATCTCCTTGACGTTGCTTTCGCCTCCGGGCGTGGTTATGATCTCGCCTGCGACGCTTTTAAGCCATTCAAATCTCTCCCTGCTCATGCCTTCGGGAAGTATGGCGATGGAATCACACCCCAGTAACTGGGCATTGTAAGCTCCGCCCCTGCAGTAGTTTCCGGTAGAAGGCCAGACCGCTTTTTGGGAAGTCGGGTCGAACTGCCCTGTAACCAGACGCGGAACCAAGCAGCCGTAAGTTGCCCCGACTTTATGTGCCCCCGTGGGGAACCACTTACCGACCAAGGCCACTATCTTGGCCTTTACCCCAGTTATCTCAGGCGGCATGACGAAGTAGTTGACCTTGCCAAATGTCCCGCCCTTCTCCTTGGGCTCGTTCTTCCAAGTTATGCGAAAGAGGTTAAGGGAATTTACATCCCAAAGGCCCACACCTTTAAGCTTTCCCTTAATAGCTTGGGGAATCTTGGTCGGATCTTTCATTTGCTCGAAGGTCGGAAGGATGATGCCCCTCTCTTTCGCCCTCTCGACTGCTTTTTTCAATATCTCTTCGTTGATGGTAAGGTCTATCAATTTCGCTCTCTCCTTTTTGTTTATATTTATCTAATTTTTTTGATTCATAGATCCGAGAACTTGATTTACCGCTTCAAGCGTGGGTTCGACGAGGAAAGGACTGCCTGCAGCCTTTTTTGCGCTTTCGGAATCCTTCAGGCCGTTTCCGGTAACTATTACTGCCACACGCTCATTGCTGCCCAGTTTGCCTGTATGGGCATACTTAAGCAACCCCGCAAAACCCGTAACGCCTGCGGGCTCGCCAAACACTCCGCTGGTGCGGGCCAACAACCTCATAGCCTCAAGTATCTGGTCGTCCGACACAGCGACCATATCGCCACTCGATTTTCTGACAGCTCTAAGAGCCTTTGCCCAGTTTCGCGGTTCGCCCACGGCTATGCTGTCGGCCAACGTATTGGTGGGTTCCTTTTCGATGACGTTTTTGCCTTCTTTAAAGGCCTTATATATGGGACAAGCGCCTTCTGCCTGAACGCCTATCAGCTGAGGGATACGACTTATCAGCCCTATTTGTTTTAAGTCGTAAAAGGCCTTGTAAAAGCTGCTTATTATGCAGCCGTCGCCTACCGAGACGAACACCTTGTCGGGCAGGTCGAAGGACAGCTCCTCGGCCAGCTCCAGCCCGCAGGTCTTTTTGCCCTCCACCAGATAGGGATTGATGGCGCTGTTTCTGTTGTACCAACCGTAAGCATCTATGGCCTTCACGGCGAGCTTAAAGGCATCCTCGTAGGTGCCTTTTACCAAAAATACCTTGGCCCCGTAGATCAAAAGTTGGGTCACCTTGTTTACCGGAGCCTTTTCGGGCACGAATATGTAGCAGTCAAGCCCTGCGACGGCAGCGCATCCTGCCAGAGAGCTTGCGGCGTTACCGGTAGAGGCGCACGCTATGGACGTAGCGCCCTTTTCTCTGGCCTTGGCCACACCTACAAAGCTCGCCCTGTCCTTGAATGATGCCGTTGGGTTCCTTCCGTCGTCTTTTATTAAGACCTGTTTAATGCCCAGCTTTTTTGCCCAATAGGTGCTTTCGTAAAGAGGTGAACAGCCGACTTTCAGGTTTGGGAAAAAGGTCGGATCATTTATGGGAAGAAGCTCTATGTAGCGGGAGATGCTTCTTTCTTTATTTCCGGCTAAAGCCTCGGGCGTAAATTTCCGCCTCACATCATCGTAATCGTAGAATACGTCCAGGGTGCCATCGGGCCCGCAATCAGGACAGGTAAAGACGTCGCTGTTCGGGTCGAATTCCCTTCCGCAAAGCACGCACTTTAGTTTATCCGCTGAAGCCACGATCATTACCTCCTAATCTTTTATCTTTGAATTGTAAAAACTACGAAGCATCGAGATAGGACACTGCTATAGCCATATATCCCTGAGTAGCCTTGACAAGCTGCTCTATGTTCACTCTTTCGTCTTTTGTATGGGCCAGCTGTTCCTTGGATGGTCCGAAGCTAATCGTGGGGATGCCTTTAATCCCACCGTAAAAGCAGCCGTTCGTCCCAAACCCGGATTCGGAAAGGGAGGGCTCCATACCCAGGTAGTGCAACCCTCTCAAGGCCCTTTCGATCAATTCTTCGTTTTCTCCGAAAAACCAACCCGGGGCGAAATGCTTCACCTTGATCCTCTTTCCCGTAAAACACTGCACGTAATCCTCAGCCACCTTTACGTCGGCCTGGATATCCGGGTCTATGTCACGTGCCAAAGATATCAGGCGTGCCACTTCTTCCACTACACTGCTTTCCGCCTCTCCGGCCAAAAGCCTCCTGTCGAAGGTGGCCACGCAGTTGTCGGGCAAAACGCTCGTTCCCATGGATGGGGCGGTTGACAAATCGGTCAGGACCATTATCCCGTCTCCGAGTAAGTAGTGGCGGGGCGGCAGGAAATGCTGCTTTATAAACGTGAGGAGAAAGACCATCTTTTCAGCTGCATTGACACCTGAAAGAGGGAAAGAGGTGTGAGCGCTTTTTCCTTGGGCTTCGATGACAATTTCCGCCCTTCCTCGTTGGCCCCTTTTGATGTTTAAATTAGACGCTTCTCCGATCACAACGCCGTCGGGCTTGAAGATCTCGTATACTTTAGACGAAGCTACACCTTCGGCAACCTCTTGGTTGACGACGCAAGCGACGGCAAGTTCGCCATAAAGAAAATCGGAGCACTTTTTAAGTTCACTGCCGGCGATTATCATCGCGGCCAGGCTGCCCTTTGCGTCAACCGATCCCCTTCCGCAGATATGGCCGTCGATTACCGTCCCCCCGTAGGGGTAAAAGGACCACTCAATGGCATCGCTAACGCCGACGTGATCCATTTGCGCCTCAAAGAGAAGGCGCCTTCCTCCGGGATTAAACGCAATCTTTCCTACGACGTTTCCCATCTCGTCAATAATTACCTCATCGTAACCAAGCGACAGCATGAGGTCGTGGATAAAATAGGCGATCCTTTCCTCCCTGCCTGACGTACTGGGGATGGATATCAACTTGGAACATAACTCGGTTATAGTTTGAGGTGAGACCTGTCCCGCAATCGCTTGAACGGTTTCCTGCACCAATACACTAACCTCGCTATTATGGGAATCATTTGTTGATTTTTATTATAACTGATATTCTATAAGTTACAATTAATAAATATTTTTGATATACTTTAGGCATGTCTTATACAAATGATAAAGGGAGAGATGATGAGATGACCCTACAACAGCTAAAGACCTTTCTCGCCGTTTGCGAGGAAATGTCCATAACGCAGGCTGCCTTCAAACTTTTTATCACTCAGTCGGCCGTAAGCCAGCAAATAAAGGCTCTGGAGGAAGAATTCGATATTAAACTTTTCGAAAAAAGGGGCAGGCGTCTTTGCATTACAGCGGAGGGCAAGATTTTCCGGGATAGCGCCAAGGAGATCGTTGAAAATGCAGAGCTTATAGTAGAAAAGCTCAAGGCCAGCAAAAGCCTGGAGGTGGGGAAATTAAACATGGCCAGCACCCATCATTTGGCACAGTATCTTCTAATGAATCCTCTCTTGGAATTTCATAAAAGCTATCCAAAAATAGACCTGTCCCTCCACACTCTCGATGCTAGCGAGATAAAATCCGCCGTCGAATCCAAAACAGTTGACATTGGCTTCATGCCCGACGGAGCTGCCGTCTTTTCTCCTCACTTAAGAATTACTAAAATATACGAAGATCGCATGGCCTTAATAGCCTGGCCAGGACATCCGTGGCGAGAAGAGGAAAAAATAAAGCCATCGCAATTGTCAGGGGAGCCCCTTGTATTCGCATCTACGCCCTCAAGCATTAACGAGATAGCCCTCGCTTTTTTGAAACGACATCACATACATATCGATACCGTTATTGACGTCGGTAACATCGATCTTCTAAAGGAAGCGGTGAGACATCGTGTGGGAGTGGCACTGACGAGCAAGCTCGCGGTCCGGGAAGACATCAGCCAGGGAAGCCTTATCGAGCTTCCCCTTTCGGGAATCGATGAATTGAGCTTTAATTTCCTCATGCTAACCCACAAAGAAGAAGAACCGAGCTATCCCTCCTGGGCCTTTCAAAAAATCTTGAAGGGATATCTGCCCTAATTAAAAATTGTTATAATTATGCCGTAAACATGGTTATTACAACCCTTTACCGCCACGTGGAGGTAAAATTAGATGAGGAAACACAAGATAAAGATATTCATGGAAAAACCCTACACGGCAACATGCTGAACATCTTACCAGTATCGGGACGAGGAAATGCAAACCTTCTCCCGAAGGGCCGACCGTGAGTCGGTAGGAGCTTTGCTGCGAAATCTGCACTTTAATTTTAATGATGCCTTTGAGGTAGATATCATCGACCCGCGATGTTTGTTGTGGTTTTTCGATTTCATCAAATACAAAGTCAGAACAACTGAACCCACCTGGGTTTTGGACGGAAAAGTCATATACAGAGGCATCCCCGCGTGGGAGGAACTCGAAAAAATACTGCGCGATACCTGCCAAGACCTATTTAAGGATACAGCTGTAAAGGGACCTTCGAGCTAATTCGCGAAACCAAACAGCCTGGGCAAGAACAAAGTTCAGTGTAATCTTCCTGATATTTTGATATACTCAAATCGCTGTTACAAAGAATTTTTAATCCATAAACCACTTCTATCACCGTTAGGAGGAATGGCGATGCAGAAACCGCTAATAGGCATAGTGATGGGGTCGAACTCAGATGCAGAGCGCCTAAAGGGCGCTTTTGAAGTATTGAAGGAATTGGAAGTTCCTTTTGAAGTCACGATAGCTTCAGCTCACAGGACTCCAAAGGACGTGGCAAACTACGCTAAAAAGGCAAAGGATCGGGGTATCAAGGTAATTATAGCCGCAGCCGGGCTTTCGGCTGCTTTGCCGGGTGTTTTGGCCGCCCACACGACGCTTCCCGTCATAGGCATCCCGTTGGAAGTCGGCCCATTAAAGGGTATGGACGCCCTGCTCGCCATGGCTCAAATGCCTCCGGGAATACCAGTCGCGACCGTGGGAATAGGACAGGCCATCAATGCTGCCCTCCTTGCGGTTCAAATTCTTTCCCTTCAAGACCCCTCATGTAGCAAAAAGACCGCCCAATACCGGGAGAAGGCATCAAAGAAAGTATCGACGGCACGAGACGCTTTGACCGAGCTTCCTAAAGCTCCGCCAGAGGCATTTTTAGACTAAGACCTTTTATTCAAAAACTGGCCTACACCCTCATCGGCGCAGGCCAGTTTTTTCGCCATACCCTACAAATATCTTTTAAGCCCAAGGATTGCTCAGTTCCGGATAAAGCGGGAATCGGTGGGCAAGCTCCTTGACCTCGCGGTAAACCTTTTCTTTTTCGCTTTCGTTGTCGGGATTGGACAAGGCTCTGTCGATTAGGTCGGCTACGAGCTCCATCTCCTTTTCTTTCATTCCCCTGGTCGTTAAAGCAGGAGTTCCTATGCGAATGCCGCTTGTCACCATCGGCTTTTCGGGGTCAAAGGGGATCATGTTCTTGTTTACGGTGATGCCCACACTTTCCAGGACTTTTTCGGCTTCCTTGCCCGTTATATTTTTGCTCCTCAGATCCACAAGTATCATGTGGTTATCCGTGCCTCCCGAGACGAGCCTGAAGCCTCGCTCGCTAAGCCCCTTAGCCAAAGCCTTTGCGTTGGCAACGATCTGCTGGGCGTACTCCTTGAATTCAGGTTGCATGGCCAGATGGAAACATACCGCTTTGGCTGCTATAACGTGCATGAAGGGACCGCCCTGGATGCCCGGGAAGACAGTTCGATCCAGCTGCGCACCATATTTTTCTTTGCAGAGGATCAAGGCGCCCCGCGGACCGCGCAGTGTCTTATGGGTAGTCGTGGTCACAAAATCTGCATAAGGCACAGGGCTGGGATGGGCGCCTCCTGCGACAAGCCCGGCTATGTGGGCCATGTCGACCATCAAAATTGCGCCCACTTCCCGGGCTATATCGCTGAAACGTTTGAAGTCAATGAAACGCGGATAGGCACTTGCGCCAGCGACAATCACCTTGGGTCTGTGTTCCTTGGCCAAAGCCTCGACGGCTTCGTAATCTATAGTCTCCGTATCGGGCTTAACTCCATAGGGGACGATCTTATACCATTTGCCCGTAAAGTTCAAAGGATGCCCGTGCGAAAGGTGACCTCCCTGATCCAGGTTCATGGCAAGGAGCGTATCTCCCGGCTCCATCACCGAAAAATAGACGGCCATGTTGGCCTGCGTTCCCGAGTGGGGCTGAACGTTGGCATGCTCCGCCCCGAAAAGTTCACACGCCCGCTTTATGGCCAATTCTTCGATGTTCTCCACATATTCGCAACCGCCATAGTATTTTTTATGGGGGTATCCTTCTGCGTATTTATTGGTAAGTACCGAACCCTGGGCTTGAAGGACCGCCAATGAGACGAAGTTTTCCGAAGCAATGAGCTCCAATCCGTCGCGTTGTCTGGATAATTCGCCTTCCATCATCCCGCAAACCGTGGGATCCGCCTGGGATAACGATGAGATCAAGCTCTTTTCTATCATTTTTCTCCTCCTTGACAAAGGCTTTTGTTCTGCTGTTCCACGAGGACAGCAGTGTGCACTTTACATATTATTTTAGAGCTTTATTCTTTAAGAAGCAATTCAATATACCTTTCGTTCTACATAATAAAAAACTTATGACTATGACTTGCCTAAAAATCAGCCCCCGCACTTCAACAAAAAAAGGGTAAAATCGATCACAAAAAGGTTATAAGGATTATATCGGGGAGGAAAAGAATAATGACAAAAGACGAATTTGCAAAATATATCGATCATACGAATTTAAGTCCTAAGGCTACGCATTCGGATATAAAAACTTTATGCGAGGATGCCCTTCGATACAACTTTGCCGCCGTTTGCGTAAATCCCTGTAGAGTGGGCTTTGCAGCATCGTTTCTTGAAGGTTCTAGCGTAAAAGTCGCTTCCGTTGTGGGTTTTCCCTTGGGGGCAACCTTCACTGAGGCCAAAGCACTTGAAACTAAATATGCCCTAAGAAGCGGCGCATCCGAGATAGATATGGTCATAAATATCGGAGCCCTGAAGGATGGGGATGACAATTTTGTCATAAAAGACATCTCCGCCGTAGTAAAAGCTGCTGACGGCGCTACGGTAAAGGTTATACTTGAGTGCTGTTATCTGACGGATGAAGAGAAAGCGAGAGGCTGCCGGCTGTCGGTCAAAGGGGGAGCAAATTTCGTCAAAACCTCTACAGGATTTGGAAGCAGCGGAGCAACGATAGAAGATGTGAAGATCCTTCGCGAAAATGTACCAGCAAACATAGGAGTTAAAGCCGCCGGAGGAATTCGCGATTTTAAAACCGCTTACGCTTTTATAAAAGTTGGTGCAACCAGGATAGGAACGAGCAGCGGGCCTCAAATAATGTCCTCTTTTGATCCTTTGGTTTAAGAATTGCCGGTTACAGTCGCCATTTAAAATATGCCTGTAACCGGCAATTTTAAGTTAAAACTTGGTGCTTTTGTTAATATAAGCTACTCTTTTTTGGCATAAACGGGCTCCCGCTCTGGATTTAACCTCAATTGATTTTCGTAATCCCTGAAAACTTTGACGACCATTCCCGAGAGACAAATGATCCCAACGAGGTTGAGCAGGGCCATCAAACCGTTGAAGAAATCGGCCAATTCCCATACCAGAGGCACGGAGCTGACAGCTCCAAATATTATCATTCCCAAAACCGCGAGCCTGTAAATTAAAAGCATAATATTGCTGCCGGGCCCGGAAAACAAATACATCAGATTGCTTTCTCCGTAGTAGTAATTGCCCAATATCGATGTCCAGGCAAAAAACATAAGAGCTATACTGATGAAGTAGGGACCCCATGAGCCCACGACCGTCTGCATGGAAGTTTGGGTCAGCTCAACTCCGGTAAGCCCGCTGGAAAGCTGTCCTGAGAGCAGAATGAACATTGTAGTGGCCGAACATACTATTATAGTATCGACGAAAACACCGAACATGGCGATAAAGCCTTGGCGCGCGGGATGTTTTACCTCGGCTGTAGCATGGGCATTCGGAGTGGAACCCATGCCAGCTTCGTTGGAGAAAAGCCCCCTCGCCACTCCATATCTTAAAGCCTGTGCCACGGTATGTCCCATTATGCCGCCGGCGACCTGCCTCACCCCAAAGGCGCTCTTGAAGACGAGAGAAATAATGGCAGGTATTTCCGTAATATTCATTATCATGGTAACCAAGGCAATGGCAATATACATAATCGCCATAAAGGGAACTACAATTTCTGCAACCTTCGCTATCCTTCTCAGACCTCCGAATATTACCACTCCGGTTATTATTGCCACGACTATCCCAAGGTAAAGTTCGATGTTTGCCGTTGAAGATTCCTTCAGAAAAGCACCTCTTACTCCTGCAACGATCGAGTTACACTGCACCGCATTGAATACGAAGGGCATGGCCAGGATGATGCTTATAGCAAAAAGGATGCCCATCCACTTTTGCCCAAGGCCCTTTTCCAAGTAATAAGCCGGTCCGCCACGATATGTCCCGTCTGCGTTTTTAACCCTGAAAAGCTGGGCCAGGATGGCTTCGGCAGAAATTGTAGCCATGCCTACCAAAGCTGTGATCCACATCCAGAAAACGGCTCCGGGCCCTCCTGAGACCAAGGCAGTCGCAACTCCGGCAATGTTACCCGTACCCACTTGCGCTGCCAAACCAGTGCAGAGGGCCTGAAAGGAAGAAATGCCCTTCTCCTCCGCTTTTCTGCTTCCCAACAACACCTTAAACACATGTCCTATATGGCGTATTTGAGGGAAGCCCAGGCGAACCGTGTAGAAAACCCCCGTTCCTATCAATAGCCATATCATCAAACTACCCCATAAAATTCCATTCGCCGCCTTTACAAGCTCCATCAACAAAGCCAACACCTCCGAAACTTAAGATAAATGACATAAACGCCGCTTTTTTATTTTAACTACTACGAAAATTTGAGCAACTTTTTGACTGTATACAACCACTAAAACAGGCGAGATCGTGCTTCTATTTTTAGAATAGATCTCTTGCAGTAAATTAAAATAGGTTGAGGCATGATCTGATATACTATTTATATGGGTGACTTCACTGCATTTATAAAAGGGCTGGAAAATAAGAAGGTGCTGGGTATAAACCCTCCTGTCTTCGATTTTGCCTTTTTCGACTTCTGGGCAAAACCACTGGGATTGTTATACATTCTGGAATACCTTCGTCGCAGGGGCAATACCGTAAATTTGATCGACTGTATTTACGAGGGAAGGGATAAACCTAAGTCATACGGACGCTACAAACCCAAAAGAAGGGAAATAGGAAAACCCCTACCCTACAAGGCCATCCCCCGTCGGTTTTATCACTTTGGAATGACGAAAGAAGAGCTGGAGGAAAGGCTTTCCGCGATAGAGCCTCCCGATATTATCCTCATAACCTCCGGCATGACCTATTGGTATCTTGGCGTAAAATGGTGTATCGAAATCGTAAAAGGCATTTTTCCCGATGTACCTTTGCTGTTGGGTGGCATATACGCCCAACTATGTCCCGATCATGCACAAGGTCTTGGCGCAGACGGAGTCCAAACAACGCCGCTCGGCGTGCCCTTCTTCCGTCCTGCATTGGATTTGTACGACGCTCCAGAGTACGGGATTACGATTACCTCCATCGGTTGTCCTTTAAACTGCAAATATTGCGCCTCCAAAAGGCTTTGGCCAAAATACAGGAAGCGCAACGTTGACGAAGTTATTGACGAGATATCCTTTCAAGCCGGCATGCGATCCGTTGGAGATATCGCCTTTTACGACGACGCGCTCTTACTGGACAAGGAAAGACACTTCTATCCCCTATGCGATGAACTCAAAAAAAGGCATGGCCACCTGCGTTACCACACCCCAAACGGATTGCACGTGAGGGAGATCGACGAAGTTTGTGCCCGCTATCTTTACGAAACAGGCTTTAAAACTATACGGCTAAGCCTTGAAAGCACCGACCCTTCAATACAAAAAGCGGGCTCTGACAAGGTTCATGATGATCAATATATAAGGGCCGTAGAAAACCTGCTTAAGGCAGGTTACACTCACGAGGACATAGAAACCTATATTCTGGTGGGCCTTCCCGGACAGAAATACGAGGCTGTAGAGAGGGCAATCCTTTTTGTAAAATCCCTAGGTGCGACAGTCAAGCTAGCGGAATACTCTCCCATACCCGGAACGCCCATGTTCGACGAATGTGCCAAGATTTTTCCTCTACTGAAAGAAGATCCTCTATACCAGAACAACACCGCCTATTGCGGGTATATGACACCCGATATAACACAAATAAATCTGCAAAGGCTAAAAAATCTGGCCAAGATTAAAATAAGGGACGGGGTGAAGGCTTCCATTAGACGCGACGACCCGCCCCTGATTTAAAATCTTTCTAGCCTTTTTGGTTTGAGCTTATAGGCTCCTTTTCTAAAGAAGCCTCACATTGGCATGCGGGCTTTTTTGACCCATGGACCTGTTTCCACGTAACAACGGGCAACCCCCAAATGTTTATGAAGCCTACAGCAGCAGAGTGATCAAAGCTATCTCCCGTCGAATAGGTGGCTAGATCGTCAACGTAGAGAGAATTGGGGGATTTAAGGCCAACTACCGTGCTTTGTCCCTTATACAACCTAACCCTTACGACTCCATTGACGACCTTTTGCGCCTGATTGAAGAAGGCATCTAACGCATCCCTCAGGGGCGAAAACCAGTAGCCCACGTAAGCCAGCTCGGCGTATTTCAACTCCAGGTCAGCCTTAGCAGCTATTACATCCTTCGCCAGGGTCATCTTCTCCAATGCCTTTTTGGCCTGAAGCAACACAACAGGCGCTGGGCATTCGTACACTTCCCTGCTCTTAAACCCAACAAGCCTGTCTTCGATCATATCTATTCGTCCCACTCCATGTTTACCGGCTATCTCGTTCAGCTTAGCGATCAGAGCAACGCCGTCCATCTCCTCGCCGTTCAGGGCTACAGGCAGGCCTTCTTTGAAGGTTATCTCCACGTATTCCACTTCATCGGGAGCATCCCAGGGATCCGCCGTGAGCTTAAAGGCATCGGACGGCGGTTCTGTCCAGGGATCCTCAAGAGGACCGCATTCGATGGAACGTCCCCATAAGTTCTCGTCAATGCTGTATGGGCTTTTCTTTGTGACGGGAACGGGGATTCCATGTTCTTTGGCGTAATCTATCTCGTCATCCCGGGAGAAGTGCCAATCCCTCACCGGTGCGATTACCTTAAGATCGGGCTTCAGGGCCCTTGTGCAAATTTCTATGCGGACCTGGTCTTGACCCTTTCCCGTACAACCGTGTGCAACGGCGACAGCTCCCTCGATCTCAGCGATTTTTGCCAAATACTTGGATATCAGAGGCCTAGAAAGCGCTGACGTCAAGGGATACGTTCCCTGATACATGGCATTTGCCTTCAGTGCAGGCCATACAAAATCCTGGACAAACTCCTCCTTGAGATCCATAACATAGGCATTACAAGCACCGGTCAGAAGAGCCCTCTCCTTGCAGGCCTCCAAATCGACTACCTGTCCGACGTCTGCAGTAAAGGTTACGACATCATACCCTTGATCCATGAGCCACTTTATAGCGACTGAAGTATCGAGCCCTCCACTATAAGCTAAAACCACTTTACCTTTATACATTACAATTCCTCCTTTAATAAAATATATTCATAAATAAAAAAGGCCCGTCCCACTTAAGGGACGAGCCTTTAATTGCCCGCGGTGCCACCCTTTTTGGCTAGGACCTTTTGGTCCTGCCCTCTTGCCGGCCTTTTGTCGGAGGCCACCCGAGTTCCTACTTGGTTTTAACCTTTCTTCGGAACTGGCTCGGGGACTCTCTTCGGTCCGGCTTCACTCGAGGAACGCTCTCAGCTTATGCATCCCCTCTCTGTCGACGAGCACAGACCTACTCTTCCCCTCATCGCCCTAATATCGGACAACTGAGCGGAACAAGGTCTTATACGTCTAGCTCGTCTTATTCGGAGAGATGCTAACATCAACATTCCACGCTCCTCAGTGAACTTTAGGTTAGTTAACCAAATATTATAAGATTTGTCAATAGCCATTAGCTAAATTTACAGAGATTTTATCAATCCTTCTTTCATGAGAAGTTTCGTCGTCTCCTGGGCAGCCTTTATCCTTTCTTCCGCCATCTTGACCAGATCGTCTCTGGACGCGGTGAGTTTCGCCACTCCCTGTTCGATTGCCTTGACACCCACCGACGCAGCGACCTCGGGGTATACCCACGTCCGATCCATTGTCGGGATCAAGTATTCCTCGCTCATTCCTATCTTCTCGGCACATTCCGACAGGGTCTTTGCAGCAGCTATACACATTTCGTCCGTTATGACCGATGCCCTGACGTCAAGCGTTCCTCTGAAAACCGCAGGAAAGATTAAAGAATTATTTATCTGGTTGGGAAAATCCGACCTTCCCGTGGCCACTATCCTGGCTCCTGCTTCCTTTGCCTCCCACGGCCATATCTCCGGCACAGGATTGGCGCAAGCAAAGAGCATGGCATCTTTTGCCATTTTGGCCACCCATTCTTTTTTCACGACGTCCGGGCCTGGTTTTGTATAGCAAAAGACAGCATCGGCGCCTTCGAAGACCTTCTCCGGTCCGCCGCTTATCCCCTGAGGGTTGGTTAATTGGGCGAGATGGCGTTTAACATCGTATTTTACGTCCTCAAGGTCCGTTCTGTCAGGGTGAAGCACTCCCCTGCTATCCGCTATAAGTATGTTTTTGGGATCGACCCCTGCACTTATGAGAATTCTTATCGTGGCCACGTTTGCAGCTCCGCAACCGAAAAAACCTACTTTTATATCTTCGATTCTCTTCCCCGTTATCTTAAGTCCGCTGTACAAGCCAGCGAGGTTAACGGCAGCCGTTCCCTGCTGATCGTCGTGCCATACGGGTATCTTGCAATCCTTTCTCAGTTCGTCAAGTATGTAAAAACACTTTGGTTGAGCTATATCTTCAAGGTTTATCCCTCCGAAGGCAGGAGTTAAATTCTTGACCGTCTCGATGAATTTGTCGGGGTCCTTCGTATCAAGGCAGATGGCCACGGCGTCCACGCCGCCAAGGTACTTAAAGAGCATGCACTTTCCTTCCATGACGGGCAATCCAGCTTCGGGACCTATATCACCCAGGCCCAATACTCGCGTTCCGTCCGTAACGACGGCTATTGTATTCCCTTTATTGGTAAACTCATAAGCCAAATCAGGGTTTTTCTTTATCTCCTTGCAGGGCTCCGCTACACCGGGAGTATACCATATTGCGAAATCGGAGACATCTCTGATGCAGCACTTTGGTACGGTCTGCATCTTTCCTTGATAATATCGATGTAGCTTAACAGCTTCCTCTGCAGGCTTTTTGGCCCTTTCTAGCATTTCGTCCTTAGTTAAATCCATTAACTTCACCTCACAACCTTTGCGACTTTTTGTTTTGTATGTAAAAAGCTAGTTTGAAAGCACGGGAACCGTCAGGCTGCCGTAAGGCATTAATATATAGCTTGGTTGATCGTATTTGTCTTCGACATATTTTATAGCTTCATCGACTGAGCCCATTTTACGCATAAACAACCCCTTTGTCTCCTCTTCGGATAGGGAAGAAATCAAAATAATTTCCTTATCGTTTGCCACCTTGCAAATTCCGTAGGCCTTATGACCGCCCATGGCAAAGTTTTTCTTTATCCGCTCTATAACATCGCTCGGTTTTTTGGCTTCACGCATCCACTCCTCGAAGGTCCGTTCTCCGTAACCCTGAGAGCATTCAGCGACCAAGATAATGGTTCCACCTGTCTTCGTCGCTTTATCAGCATGGTCAAGAGCCTTCTGTGCTTGATAGACATTGATGTCCCTCGGGTAACCGCCTGCGCTGGCTATGGCGACGTCTGCCTTTCTTGCTATGGGAACCTCATACATCCCCGACGAGACCGAGACACCCTCATACCAGGCATCTTCCAAATCTCCCGCAACGATCTTGACTATCTCCTTTTTGCTGTTTGTAACTACGTTTAAAATAAAATCCACGCCAACGAGCCTAGCTGCCTCGATCATCTCAAGGCTTACGGGGTTTTGCCTTATCGACGGAAGGTCGTCCATGAGATAGACCATGCGAGAGTGATTCTTTTCTATCGATTCTCTCCCTGCTACCCCCGGCAAAATGCTTTTCCTGCCGCCGGAGAATCCAGCAAAATAATGAGGCATTATTACGCCTAAAGTTATAAGAAAGTCAGCTTCCACAACCAACCTGTTAATTTTGAGACTCAATCCTGTAGAAAGATTGCCCATTTCCACAAGTGCGGAATCATCGTCTGCGCAATGTGACACGAATCGACACTTATTCACCAGGTCTTTGCCATAGACCTCCAAGTCCTGTTCGCGAGTATGGGGATCATGAATTCCAGTAGCCGTGAGAAAAGTGATCTGGTCATCACTCAACCCGCAGTCATGCATGACCTCAAGCAGAGGGGGTAGCAGACTTTCGTAGGGCGTAGGCCGAGTAATATCGTTGACTACGATAACCACATTTTTCGGCTTCTTGGCTGAGACCAGGTCAGCCAAAGGACGGGTCCCAACTGGGTTTTTTAAAGCCTCTTTTACGGTATTTAACGGATCTGATATGCCGGGTTTTTCGTTGGGCTCTAACGTTTTGATTATCCTGTTTTGATCGACATCAAAGGCAATTTCCGATTTACCGTATTTCATCTGCATCAACATATAGGATCACCTCTTATTTAAAAAAGAAAGCCTTCGGGAAAGAATATATATAAGTACTTGGTAAAGACGTAATATATTACGAATACGCTCCCAATGGCCACTGCCAGAGATATGGCTGAAATTTTTAAATTGCGCTCACTGCTGAGAAACCACTGAATTGCCCACATGGACACAACGCTGGCGACAAAAAATCCGATGTAACTTGCGGAAAGAACCCACACTAACGACCATATCATCGTAGCAGCCATGTATTTATTTATATCTTTTAAAAAAGGTTTCACGTATTGAGGCTTTACTTTTGCTTTGACGATCATCACTACACCTAAAAATGCCAATAAAGCAATGATGACCTTTGGAAACATTAATCCAAACTTCGTAAAGTCTCCCTTCTGAAGCCAAAAAATACCGGCAAAAGCAAGCATGATCAATCCGCCGTATAAATCGGAATTTAACATCATAAGGCAGCCCTCCTTCTCCTACGAGCTGCATAAATCGGCCACAGAGCCGAAATTACGGATATTACTATCAAAACTATGGATATTGGCCTTGTAAAAAATACGAGCCACGGCGTTCCCGGGAACATACTGTTTCCCATTAAAAAACCCTGAACCAACCCCTTCTCGGCTATTGGCCCCAACACCAACCCCAATACCACTGGCCCGGGGCTAAATCCTAAATTAGAAAGGACATACCCTAGATATCCGCTGGCAAGCATGAAAATGACGTCCATATAGTTATTTCTCACTGCATAGGAACCAACGATAGTAAGAAGGAGTATTGCCGGAACCAGCACTCTTACGGGCAACCGCATTATAATCTGATAGAACAAAACGCCGGCAAACATGCCTATTAATACTGTCAGAGCCATAGCAACGAAAAAGGACATCATAAATGTATATGTAATTTCAGCATGTTTAGTAAAAAGCTCCGGCCCGGGATTTAATCCTTGAATCATCAGAGCCCCATAAACAACTGCTGCTACAGGAGATCCGGGAACTCCAAGCGTGAGAAGGGGCACGAAAGAGCCCATAATAGTAGCCTTATCGGCAGACTCGGTGGCAACTATTCCCTGGGGATTGCCCTTTCCAAAACTCTCAGGATCTTTGGACGCTCTTTTTGTCTCGTTATAGGCAATTAAATTAGCTATATTGCCACCTGCTCCCGGTAAAATCCCCACGAATAAGCCTATTATTGCAGAACGCACTAAATTAATCACGTCTGCAAAGGCATTTTTAAACCCCTTATAGATCACTTCCCTGTATCCGCCGCCCGCATGACCTATATTGGTGCTTTTCAAATAAGAACCGACAGGGTCTTTTGCCATCTTGAATATCTCGGGTATGCAGAAGAAACCTATCAACACGGAAATGAGTTCCACTCCCCCTTGGAAGGAAGCTATTCCGAAGGTAAATCTCACGTCTCCGCCAACGGGAGCGATACCGATGGTGCTTATGAGCAGTCCAAGCACTCCTCCTGCGATGCCCTTCAGCAAAGAATCACCGGAAAGTCCGGCAATTATAGTTAGACCGAAAATGCTCACCCAAAAATATTCCGGCGGGCCAAACTTCAACGCAATTTTAGCTAAAGGCAGGGAAAAAGCGATCAACCCTATCGTCCCGATAAAGCCTCCCACAAGGGAAGCGAAGGCGATAGTAAACAAGGCTTCCTGCGCTCTTCCCTGCAATGTCATAGGGTAACCGTCAAAACACGTGGCAATGGATGAAGGTGTCCCCGGCGTATTTATCAAAATTGCCGGAAACGCTCCACCATATATGGCCGCGCAATATACTCCGCTCACGCATATAAGCCCCATAATGGGGTCCATGGCAAAAGTAAAGGGAACAAGTATCGCCACAGCCATGGTGGCCGTAAACCCAGGCAGGGCTCCGGCCATCATGCCCAGCGGTATGAGCAGCGTCATAGCAATGATGTTCTTAATAGAAAGGACATTAAGAAAAGCTTCTAAAAATATATCCATCGTACATTTCCCCCCTCCCAGATTTACAAGCCACCATCGAAGAAATACTATTTCATCTCTAATTTATCCAATATGCTTTTGTAGTACTCCACACGATCTTCCACAAATTTCTCCGATTCCTCAGGCCCATAAAATACCATCTGAAATCCCATGGCTTCCATCTTCTCTTTGAATTCTGGCGTTTCGTTTACTTGCTTGAAAGCATCGGCCAATTTGTTAACTATTTCATCGGGCGTCTTTGGTGGCACACAAATGCCTCTGTAAGCACCTTCGACATAGTCATATCCAAGCTCTTTAAATGTAGGAACATCGGGGAATATTGAAACCCTTTCTTCCGTTGCTACAGCCAAGGGGCGCATCTGCTCTCTGTAATTTGCGACCATCGTAGTATAGGTCATCAGTCCGGTGACATGGCCTCCCAAAAAAGCAGGAACCGCATCTCCCGATCCGGTAAATGGTATATACGTCGTCTCTATTCCGGCAGCCTCGTTAAATTCAACTGTCCCCAGGTGGTTTGCGCTATAGCTTCCGCTTCCTCCCAAGGTTATTTGTCCGGGGTGCTCTTTGGCGTATTTTACGAAGTCTTCTAACGTTTTAAATTGACTGTCCACTGGAACGACGAGTACGTTGGGCGTTGCTTCGAACCAACAAACTGTCTTTAAATCGGTGGTCTTATAACCAGTGTCCTTGCGTTGAAGCGGCTGAAGGATTATATGAGGTATATTATGACCGACAATCGTGTAACCGTCTGGTCTCATTCGCGGCACTTCAGACCACGCAACGGCTCCGCCTCCGCCGATCTTGTAGGTGATTATGATCTGCGTTCCGAGAACTTTCTCCAAATAGGGCTGCTGTGCTCTAGCGGTGATATCCGACTCTCCTCCTGGGTTAAAGGCTATTACATAAGTAATCGGCCTTTCCGGGTACGCTGCTTCCGCCATCATTCCAAAAACGCCAAATACCGCTACGAAAAGCAAAACAATCGCAAGACCTGCCATGAAACGCTTCATTTCTTATCCTCCTCCTTTTTATTTGATGCAATGATATAGCTTATACAAATACGACCGGACCCATCACCTCTCCTCCGTCTTCGACTTATAAAGCGGTATGACGCCTCCCGCTTCAAAAATTTCCAAAATATGGTCAGAAAAAGGTACAAATCTGGCTTCATAACCGTTCGAAAATGCTGCCCTACCTTCTCTCACATCTACACTCACACTGAGTCCGTCTTGTATTTTCGAAAGGTCAAGATCGGGTATCTCTACAACACAAAGCCCACGATTGATGGCATTTCTATAAAAAATCCTGGCAAAAGACTTGGCTATGACTGCTTTAACGCCTGCAGCAAGCAGGGTAATAACTGCATGTTCGCGGCTAGAGCCACATCCGAAATTTTTTCCGGCCACAATGATGTCTCCCGGCTTGACCTTCGAGGGAAAGGCTTCGTCTGCTCCTTCCATTGCGTGTTTTGCTATATCCTGAGGTTCCGTAAGCTCCAAATACCTGCCGGGATAGATCTGATCCGTATCGATGTTGTTTCCGAAGATATGCACTACTCCTTTTATAGCGTCCATGGCCATTCCTCCCTAAAGAATTTTGCGAGGATCGGTAATCCTGCCGCTGATCGCAGAAGCCGCTGCCGTAGCGGGAGAGACAATGTAAATAGAAGCCTGCGTGCTTCCCATGCGACCGGGGAAGTTTCTGCTCGAGGTAGATACGCAGACGTCTCCGGGGGCAAGAACGCCTTCGTGCGCACCAAGACAGGGACCACATCCGGGGGTAACAAAAACCGCTCCAGCATCCATGAGGGTTTGAACGTAACCCAGCTTCAGGGCATCTTTAAACACCTTCTTGGAAGCGGGAATAACTATACAGCGAACGTTTTTAGCTACACTTCTGCCCTTCAAAATTTCCGACGCCACTTTGATGTCGTTCAACCTGCCGCCCGTACAGGTTCCTATGAACACTTGAGTTACGGGTGTCCCCTCAACTTCCTCCACATTTGTTACATTGTCGACACTTCCCGGTAAGGCTATTTGGGGTTTTAGGTCGTTTACATCTATATGGTGTACTATCGAATAAGTAAAGCCTTCATCAGTGGTCAACACATCGAAATCTTCTCTTTTTGCGCCCATTGCTTCCAAAAATCCAAACGTTATCTCATCGGGCTGTATATAAGCTGTCTTAGCGCCCATCTCCACAGACATGTTGCAAAGCACAAACCGCTCGTCCATCTCCATGGAGGATAAAGTTGAACCTGTGAACTCTATGGCCTGATAAATGGCAGCATCCTGTTTTAACTTCCCTAAAACATGGAGTATTACGTCCTTTGCCATGACAGGAAAAGATGGTTTTCCATCGAGATTAATATTGACGATTGAAGGCACTTTAAACCATAGTCTGCCCGTCAAGAGGATAATGGCCAAATCCGTGGCTCCTACACCGGTCGCAAAGGAACCGAGAGCTCCAAGCGTCGTGGTATGGGAATCCGTCTCTATGACCACTTTCCCGGGACCCACCAAGCCGCTTTCGGCCAAGAGTTGATGACAAACACCTTCGCCTATGTCGTAAAGCATGTTAATTCCCATTTTTTCGCAAAATTCTCTCATTTGCTTCTGATTATCTGCTGCCTTTATGGTAGGGGGCGGGGAGTAGTGATCGAAGACAAAAGCCACCCTTTCAGGATGCGCAACTTTCTTTCCTCCCATTTCGTAAAAGGACTTTATTACTTGAAGATAAAGGTCGTTAACTTCTGCTAAATCTACTTCGGCCTCGACAATCTCACCTGTCTTGACGCTACTTTTACCGGACGCTTTGGCTAACAGTTTTTCAAGCGCGTGCATGTAGCTCATCCTCCTTCGCATGACCGTTTAATGGAACAAAAAATTGCAGCCCAAGTGATTGGGTAAACCGATAAATACGCTCCTGTGATATAAAAACGTGTTCATAGGCTCTTCTTTCGGCTTCAGCTGCATTTCCCTCTGCTATAGCATCGACGATACCTGCATGTTCCATCCAGATTTCCTTGGGCCATTTTTCAAAGGGCATGGGTGCCTTTTCTCTTGGAAAGGAAGAGACATTGCGTTCATATAATCTAATGATCCCTTCATGTATCCTACATAAGACATCATTGTGCGAGGTTGCTACAACAATGGCATGAAAGATAGAATTCCACTTTTCGCCCAATAACGCTTTGTCAGACCTGTCTTCTTTAAAAAGCTCTTCAATTTTGAAAATGGTTTCTTTAAGTTTTTCTATATCCGATTGTGTTCTTCTTTTCGCAGCAATTGCCGCTGCCTTGGGCTCAATTATCAATCTGGCTTCAAATACTTGGGGCAGGATATCGAGAGGCCAATCCACCAAAAAGGACAGCGGCAGCGAAATTTCGCTCCACGCCTTTTCTTTTATAAATATACCCTGCCGATCCCGAACCTCAATTATGCCGAAGGCCTCGAGCATCGCCAGGGCTTCTCTTATCAAAGGGCGTGTGACCTGAAACATATTTGCCAGCTCGCGCTCGCTCGGCAGTTTATTGTCCCTGCCCAGCTTGTTTTCTTTTATCTGATCGTAAATACTAATTGCCAATTCTTTCCTCGTCATTTTCACACCTCGAAATCTGGTATTCCAAGGTAGTCCAACTGGTTTTTTCTATTTTGCCACGTACTTTTTGATCAGTCAAGTAATTGGAAAATATTACACCACTCTCTTTTCAGGAATTGCTAACATCTTCACATTTTCTCCCAAATAAAAGAAATCCTGAAAGTAAACACGAAACTGCTTGACAATATCCCTGATAAAGGGTAAATTTTTAATGAAGTTAGGCTTATCTAATAAAGAGAGGCGATGCAAACTATGAATCGTTTTGTATATCTAGATCACTCAGCAACGACGCCCGTGGACCAAAAAGTCCTGGAGGCGATGCTACCCTTCTTCTCCATGGACTTCGGAAATCCAAACAGCCTTCATGCCTGGGGAAGAAAGGCAAGGCAGGCGGTCGACCAAGCAAGAGACGAAGTTTCCCGGCTGATCAATGCCGAACCCTCTGAGATCATATTTACAGGTGGAGGCAGCGAAGCCGATAATATAGCCATAAAGGGCGTTGCCTTAGCAAAAAAGGACAAGGGGCGCCACATAATAACCTCGGCGATAGAACATCACGCCGTATTGGACACATGCAAATGGCTCGAAAAAGAGGGCTTCGACATCACCATCCTTCCCGTAGACGAATACGGCACGATAAGGCCCGAGGAGTTGAGAAAAGCTATTCGGCCCGACACTATACTGGTTACTATTCACTTTGCAAACAACGAGATAGGAACGGTCCAACCAATCGAACAGTTGGGGAACATATGCCGCGAGCAGGACGTGCTGTTTCATACAGACGCAGTTCAAGCAGCGGGACACATCCCCATAGACGTCAAAAAACTTCCAATAGATTTGATGACCATGGCGGCACATAAGATGTACGGTCCAAAAGGAGTCGGGGCCTTATACATCAAAAAGGGAGTTAAAATCGTTCCTCTGATTCACGGAGGAGGCCAAGAGAGGGGATTGCGCTCGGGTACTGAAAATACGGCCGGAATAGTCGGTTTCGGCAAGGCTGCTGCTTTAGCCTCAGACAGGCTTGCCAAGGGCGAGCCAGAAAAGGAAAGAAATTTGCGCGATCGGCTGATAGACGGAATCTTGGAGAAAATTGAAGATGCGATGCTCACAGGCCACAGAACGGAGCGCCTGCCCTTCCACGCGAGCTTCTGTTTCCATTACATTGAGGGAGAATCCTTGCTTTTGCGTCTGGATGCCCTAGGGATCGGGGCAAGCAGCGGTTCGGCCTGCACATCGGGCAGCCTTGAGCCAAGCCATGTCTTGCTAGCCATAGGGTTGCCTCACGAGATAGCCCACGGTTCTTTGAGGCTTACCCTTGGGAAGGACACAAGCGAGGAAGACATAGATTACGTATTGGAAAATTTGCCAAAAGTAGTAGAGTCGTTAAGGGTAATGTCTCCTTACGGCAAAAGGGGGTAATATGTGATGTATACGGAAAAGTTAATGCAACTTTTCATGAATCCTAAAAACGTCGGAAGAATTGAAGATGCCGACGGCATAGGAGAGGTTGGAAATCCCGTCTGCGGAGACGTTATGAAGATCTATCTGAAGATAGAAGACGACCGCATAGTAGACGTGAAATTTGAGACCTTCGGATGCGCGGCGGCCATTGCAACAAGCTCCATGGTTACTGAGCTTGTTAAGGGCAAAACGATAGAGGAAGCTTTGAAGGTGTCAAACAAAGACGTTGCCGAAGCGCTTGGCGGACTTCCGCCGCAAAAAGTCCACTGTTCATTGCTTGCCGAAGAAGGCATTAAAGCAGCTGTAGACGACTATCTGGCGAAAAAGGGCAATACTAAAAGGGAAGCGAGCGAAACAAAGCAATGTGCGAAGGCATAGTGTGGGCGGTCTGCCTTTCAAAGAAAAAGGGCACCGTCAAAGAAGATGTAGGCGAAGCCACTCTTATCGAAGGAATGGGCCTTGAAGGCGATGCTCATGCCGGTTTCATGCACAGACAGGTGAGCTTACTTGCCCTGGAAGACATAGAGAAAATGCGGGAAAAGATGCCAAATTTAGGGCCGGGCAGTTTTGCGGAAAACATAACGGTGAAAGGCCTCGATATGGACAGCCTGTCAATCGGAGACAGGATAAGCGTCGGCGAAACCCTGCTCGAGGTCACGCAGATCGGCAAGGAATGTCACAGCAAATGCGAAATTTTCAAAATAACCGGAGATTGCATAATGCCCAAAAAGGGAATCTTCTGTGCAGTCATTAAGGGCGGCCGCGTCAAGAAAGGCGATGTCGTAAAAAAGGTCAAGAAATAACTTTAGAAATAGCGTTATAAAACAAACAGCAGGCTTCGCTACAAGCCTGCTGTTTGTTTTTTATTTTCCCATGAAGGACTAAAATCATATCGACATTCAAGCCAGCCTATAAATTTATATTTACTTTAAGGGTTTGTAGGAAAGGGCACATATAAATCCACCGTCCTTCCTTCCCTGTCTTTGCGCTTCCCTTTCGAGCTCCAAAGCTTTTTCCCTATCCTCAAAATTAAAATCAGGCGGAACGAACAAAACCGCCTTGCCCTGAACGTTTTCCCCAGGCATGGCAGCAATAAGCTCATCCAGCGTTCGAAAGTGGGCATGTCTAAAGACGCTTTCAGGATCTTTCTTGGCCTTTTTCTCGTAATACCTGCTCCAGGCGCTTCCTCCTCCAATGAGGCCGATTACCATGCGCCCGCCCGGTTTCAGCACACGATAAATCTCTGATAAGGTTTTCTTTAAATCAGAGGAGAATTCTAAAGCCGAAAGAGAAACAGCTGCATCGAAAGTTTCATCTTCGAAAGGCAGATCGTTTGCGTCGGCACAGCAAAAGTTTATGCAGAGATTTTCCCTCGCTGCCTTCTCTCGAGCCTTAACAAGCATCGCCTCAGAGATATCTATGCCGGTGACCCTTGCCCCCAATTTGGCCAGTTCCAAAGACAGATTCCCGGTACCGCAACCTATGTCCAAAATTTCCATGCCTGATTCGGGTTTTAAAAATTCGTATATTACTGCCTTTTCAATTTTATCCACCAGCATGCCTTTAGGAGTCTTGTACCAGTCATCGTAGGTATCTGCCATTTTGTCGTCAAAAATCTCCGCCAAAACCTTCTCACTCCTTTCTGAATTTGTGCAACGCAGAAGGCAAATAAGCCAAAGAGTAGTATTATTTTATAGTAACACAAAAGGAACATATAACAGTTACAAAATAAATGGACCAATAATAAAGAGGTGAATATCATATGTTGTTTAACCCCTATTCCCATCGTTATCCTTCAAGGCGAAATCTGGTTTTCGCCAAAAAGGGTGTAGTTGCAACAGGACAACCATTGGCAGCCGAGGCTGGTTTGGAGATTATAAAAAAGGGCGGAAATGCAATAGATGCTGCAGTTGCTGCTGCAGCATGTTTAACAGTTGTTGAGCCAACTTCAAACGGCATAGGAGGAGATGCTTTCTGCATCGCCTACGTTAAGGGAAAATTATACGGCCTAAATTCCAGCGGCCCGGCGCCAAAAAATATATCCGCCGAAAAACTGACGAATGAAGGGTACAAAGATATTCCTTCCCTAGGTTGGATCCCCATAACCATACCGGGAGCCCCTGCAGCATGGGCAAAGTTGGTTAAGAGATTTGGAAAACTTCCCCTCCCCGATGTTTTAGCACCCGCCATTAGATATGCCAAGGAGGGTTATCCCATATCCCCAGAGCTATCGGATAATTGGGCAAGACAACTCAATAAGTATCTTATGGCGGCCAAGGAAGAAAAGATATTTAAACACTGGTTCGATGTCTTTGCTCCCAAAGGACGGGCTCCTCTGCCGGGCGAAGTGTGGGGTTGCGAGGAGATGGCGGACACCTTGAGTGAAATTGCAGATACGGAAGCTGCGTCCTTTTACAAAGGACGACTTGCTGAAAAAATTCTGGAATTTTCGAAAACTACAGGCGGATATTTCGAAGTGGAAGACTTCGAGTCCTTCGAACCGGAATGGGTAGATCCGCTGAACATCAATTACAAAGGTTTCGACGTCTGGGAACTGCCTCCTAACGGACAGGGACTGGTCGCACTAGTAGCGCTTAACATCCTCAAAGGCTTCGATCTAACAGATAAAGAGGACCCGAGGTCATATCACCTTCAAATTGAGGCCACGAAACAGGCTTTCGCCGATGGTCTGTCCCTGCTTGGAGATCCAAGACACATCGAAATTCCCCTATTAAAGCTACTTTCCGAAGACTATGCCCGTCAGAGAAGGAGCGAAATAGGAGAGACCGCAAAGATCTACGCATCAGGTATCGCCCCTCACAGCAACACGGTTTACCTGGCTACGGCAGATGAAGAGGGCAACATGGTATCCTACATCCAGAGCAACTACATGGGCTTCGGATCGGGGCTGGTGGTACCGGGAACGGGAATCGCTCTGCATAACAGGGGCCATTGCTTCGTGCTCGATCCAAAACACCCCAATTGCATAGCCCCGGGGAAACGCCCTTATCACACGATAATTCCCGGATTTTTGACAAAGGACGGTTCACCCGTGGGGCCTTTCGGAATTATGGGGGGCTACATGCAACCCCAGGCTCACGTACAAGTATTAGCGAACTTGCTTGACTTTCATTTAAATCCCCAGGAGGCGCTGGACGCACCGCGCTGGCAGTGGATCAAGGATAACATGGTATCTATAGAATACGGGATGCCGGAAAACGTCGCTACAGCATTGTCACGAATGGGACACGACGTGAAAATAGAGTTGGAACATCACCCCTTCGGAAGAGGGCAAATCATTTGGAAGACGGAACATGGTACCTACTGCTGTGCCACAGAACCTCGAACTGACGGACATATTGCTGTCTGGTAAAGAGGAGACCCGCCATGAGGAGAAAGGACCGCGAAATAACGGACCAAAAATGGATAGAGGAAGTTTTAGAGGAAGGGAAAGTTTGTTTTTTGTCGCTTTGTAGGAATAATGAACCGTACATCGTGCCGATGCATTATGCATGGAAAGACGGTTTTCTTTACCTTCACTCAGCCTTAGAAGGCAAAAAGGTAGATATTGCCAGAGAAAACCTTAGAGTTTCTTTTTGCGTAGTTCCTGAATGGAAGATTATCGAGGGACCAAGGCCTTGCGATTGGACAACACATTATCGCAGCGTGATAGGTTCAGGGATCGTTTCATTCATCGAAGACGAAACCGAAAAAAGAAAGGCTCTGACTATCTTCGTTGAACACTTCGCCCACGGGGCCTTCGAGCTTCCAAAGCCCATGTTAGACCGTGTGTTAGTATGGAAAATCAAAGTAGATAGCATTACCGGAAAACAAAATCCCGGCCCTCAATAATCCGATAAAAAAGTGGCAAGGCCAAAAGCAATTAATTTGGCCTTGCAACTTTACTTACCCCTTGATGACGGCCAACGGGCGCAGTCGCGCAACTTTTCTGCTAATTCCTGCTTTCTCTACGACATCGACTACGCGAGAAACGTCCTTATAGGCTTCGGGGATTTCTTCCCTTACAGTTCCTATCGTCTCGGCCATGACTTTTATGCCTCTGTCTTCCAACCGTTTCAAAATAGTGTCCGCCTTCTCGGACTTCATAGCAGCCTTTCTGCTCAAAACCCTTCCGGCGCCATGGCATGTCGAGGCAAAACACTCTTCCATCCCTCGTTTGGTCCCGACAAGGATGTAGCTTTCCGTACCCATACTGCCGGGAATTATCACTGGCTGACCGACCTGTCTATATTTTTCGGGCAATGAAGGATGACCCGGAGGAAACGCCCTTGTTGCTCCCTTCCTGTGGACACACACATCGGCCTGCTTTCCCTCCACATCGTGTTTTTCGATATGGGCCATGTTATGACTTACGTCGTACAGAAGTTTCAAATCGGACTTGGGGAAAAAGTCGCCAAATACTTCCCTTACCAGATGCCCTATTATCTCCCTGTTGGCCAAAGCGTAGTTTGCGGCAGCCTGCATCGCTCCCAGGTATTGTTTTGCTTCCTCCGATTTCAAGGGGGCACAACACAGCTGTCTGTCTGGAACGCTTATGCCGTATTTATTCATGGCTCTAAGCATCACTTTTATGTAGTCATCGCAAACCTGGTGCCCCAACCCGCGGCTTCCGCAATGGATCATCACGGTTACTTGTCCCGGGTTTAAGCCGAATTGCCTGGCTACGTTTTCATCGTAAATTTCATCTATAACCTGTATTTCCAGAAAGTGGTTCCCGCTTCCCAAAGTGCCGAGCTGAGGCTTGCCCCTTTCAATGGCCTTTTTGGAGACTGCATCGGGGTTTGCATGGGGCAAGGTACCTCTTTCTTCAATACATTCGAGGTCTTCGCTCCTTCCGTAGCCCTTCTTAACTGCCCAAAGTGCGCCTTTGGCAAGCACCGAAAGAAGCTCTGTTTCGCTGATCTTCAAAGCCCCTTTTGATCCCACTCCGCTGGGTACCCTGGAAAACAGTGCAGCCGTTAACTCATCTATGCAGGATGCCACTTCTTTCTCCTCGATAAATGTCAACATAACCCTCACGCCGCAGGATATGTCGTAGCCAACTCCCCCCGGAGATATGATTCCTTCATTCAATGAAAAGGCAGCAACTCCACCGATGGGAAAGCCATATCCCCAGTGAACGTCGGGCATAGCGAAGCTATGCTTTAAAATGCCGGGCAGACATGCGACATTGGCTATTTGAGTCAGAGCGCCCTCCTTTTCAAGGTTTTGAATTATGTAGGAATCTCCATATATCAAACCGGTTACCTTCATTCCGATCTTGAAGTCCCTTTCCAACACCCACCTGACAGGATCTATTTGCTTTAACGCCACGGGAATTCACCTCCTTTACAGGTCAAGATATACCCTTAACCTCCATGGCGGGCCTTCCGAAATTTCCGCACCGCCGTAAGTCACAGCCTTGACAGCTCTTGCGGGGCTTGGCGCGATATGCAGGTTACCTTTTGCGAGCAGGCGGGCTCTTTTTGGGTCAACTTCGATTGTTTCGGGAGAAAACACCTTCTCCTTTGTATCGTAAATATACAAAAGCTCGTTTAACCAGGAAACGAAAAGCTCCAGTAAATCCATACATTCCAATTCAACGGTGTGTTCTTCAACAGACCTCACTAAAGAAACCTCGCCAAACATGAATGCATAAAACGCCCGTGCCGCTTCTGTGACTAGGTCTTCAACGGAAGAGGCGGTTATTTCCAGACCGGCGTCTGCCGTATGAGGCAGCTCCACCCAAGGCACTTTATAATGAAACCTCCTCGAGTCCGTCGCTTTTCAATTTCATGAGGGAAGGATAGTGCGTCATATCCAAATGAACGGGCGTTACGGAGACGTAGCCGTTGGCTACGGCCCAAACGTCAGTTCCTTCTATCAGCTGATCCGTTGGTTTGCCCGCTATCCAATAGTATATCCTGCCGTGGGGATCTCGCAGTTTACTTACCTTTCCTTCGTATATCCTCAAACCCTTTTTTGTGACTTTTATGCCGGAGATATGATTTATTTCCACGTCCGGTATGTTTACGTTTAAAAGCAATCCTTTATCAAGGGGATGATTCTTAAGCCATCCCATTATCTTAGCTGCGATGATGCCCGCAGTGTTAAAATGAGCACCCGCTTCATCATCGCAATCCAGCGAAAAAGCGACCGAAGGACGCCCCAGCACAACACCCTCCATTGCCGCCGATACTGTTCCGGAATAGGTGAGGTCATCACCGAGGTTGGGGCCAATATTTATCCCTGAACACACAATCTCAACCGAAGGGTCGAGCTCTTCAAGCCCCAATACTACGCTGTCCGATGGAGTCCCGTTGCAGGCGTAAACCGCGACCCCCTCTGGATAGGGGCCGTTGCCTATCTGCCATAGCCTTAAAGGACGATGCAAAGTTATGGCGTGGCCTACACTGCTGTGTTGTCTTTCAGGGGCGACCACGATGACTTCATGACCCGCACCTTTTAAATGTGTTGCCAGGGCAATTATCCCGGGCGACAGAACTCCGTCATCGTTTGTGACTAATATTCTCATATTTGACCTCTCTGCAGATTATTTTTTGCCTTCATCACAGCATTATTCTAAATATCGCCATGGTCACAGGCGCCATTACTGCCTGGACAACTCCAAGCATCACAAGAATCAGAATCAAAAAAATACCGTATCGCTCAAGGTAGAAATATACGTTCATAGCCTTTGGAGGCAAAAGGACATAAAGTATCCTCGAGCCATCGAGAGGGGGAATTGGAAGCAAATTGAACACCGCCAATCCCACATTTATCATAATCATAAGCAGTATGAACCTCGAAAGGGCGATATTTGATAAAAATATAGCGGGAAATATCCTGACCAGAAGAGCACAAACCACAGCTGTGATCAAATTGCCGACAGCACCCGCAAGCGATACTAGAACCAAATCCCTCCTGGGATTACTGAAGTTTCTCGTGCTTATCGGCACAGGCTTCGCCCATCCGAAACGAAATATGAGCAGCATCAAAGCCCCTATGGGGTCCAGATGCGCCAAGGGGTTTAACGTAAGACGCCCCGATCGTAAGGCGGTGTCATCCCCCAATCTATAGGCCACATAACCATGACAATATTCATGAAAAGTAATAGCCCACAAAACTGCAGGCAAACTCAAAATAAGATCTACCCAATTTGGAAAACCCATCACATCCCTATCCTTTCTTTAAAACGTACAAAGGGTAATGCTTTTTAATCCATCTTATTTCATCTTCTCTGGTTTCCACCTCGCCACGAAGACGAGCCCTTAAAAGTTCGTCTAAAATCTTTCCAATTAAGGCCCCTTTCGGGTAACCTAACTCTATCAAATCTCTTCCCATAAGTATAGGGTGTATCCGATGAAGTCTAGTCAAAAAGAGCAATATCCTCCTCCTGACTCGCCACTGCTCCGTAGCGGCAGCCCAAAACAACGCCGTAACGTATGGAACGTCCTCCAGGAAAAAGTAAATTTCCTCATGGCTTCTTATTACCCGCCCCCCAACGGCATTTTCAGCAGTTCCGAGATCGTTTAAAGCCCTTTCGACGGCCTCTCTGTCTGGTTTGGACAGGTGCAGTTTATCGATCGTAGCTTCCTGTACCCATTCCGCTGAGGAAAAAAGCACCGCCGCCAAAAATGCCAACCACACCTTATCGCCCATGTCGGGCAAATCGTAGTGGATTCGTCTCAAAAAGAAGGATAACCTTCGAATAACCCGCAAACAATTACGATCGATCTTAATTCCAGGAAATAATGCTTCAAAGATCCCAAGATGGACCATCTCAAGGACGATGGGATACGCTCTTTCTTCCAGAAAAATCAACTTTAGCTCGTTTTTAACCCTTGTTCCGGAAAGGAGAGCCAATAAACCTCCTTTAATGGCGCTTTTGATCAGCCTGACGGTGTTGTCTTCAAATTCGAAACCCAACCTGTGCTTCAATCTCAGACCCCTTAAAACACGCGTTGGGTCTTCCACAAAACTTAAATTATGCAATACGCGCAACTGCCTTTTTTGAAGATCGCGTCTTCCTCCGAAATAGTCTATAAGAGTCCCCCATGATGTTCCGTTGATGGATATTGCCATTGAATTGACAGTAAAATCCCTCCTGTACAGGTCGTGTTTCAAGCTATCGCCGACGACCTTGGGCAAAGCAACGGGATATTCGTAAAACTCCCTGCGAGCAGTGGCTACATCTATCTTTCTGCCTCCGGGAAACACTATTGTGCCTGTTCTGTACCGCTCATGCACCGCCACTCTGCATCCGTCTGCTTCCCATGACTTGATAAAAGAAAGGGCGTCCCCTTCTATAACTATGTCCAAATCTTGGTTTTCCTTGCCAAGCAACAAATCCCTCACGAAGCCGCCTACGACATATGCTTTGAGCGACATTTCCTCGGCTCGCCGACCCAACCTTCGCAGAGTCTGAGTGATCCATGGCGAAAGCCTCTGAGCCATCAACTCCGAAACGTCCTCTGTCCAGGGCAATGCCGACCCTAAAGACTTTTCTTCGGCGGGAACGGAAACGGGGTAAAGAGCACGGAGCATATCCGTCCTCGTTACGATACCAACGAGCGATCCGTTTTCTTTTACGGGCAAACGCCCTATATTATGAAAGACCATCAATCTGTGGGCTTCAGAAATGGATGCTCCCGGATGAACGGTAATGACACCTTCGGTCATGAATTCCCTTACTTCGACGGTCCCAAATCCGTGAAGGTGAGCTTTGTCCAGGTCTTTTCGCGTTATTATTCCAACAAGATTTCCATCTCGAACGATGGGCATTCCCGAATGACCATAACGAATCATGAGCTTATATGCTTCGTCAACTTGAAGGTCTGGGTTGATAGCCATTACCGGACTGGTCATCACCTTGGCCACAGTTAACAGGGGCCTTATCTCGTCGGCCAACCGCCTTTCGATTTCCTCGACGAGGACAAAGGGATCTCTGCGCGTGAGCGTAACCGACGCAGCTTGAGGATGTCCTCCTCCTCCCCATCTCACCAAAAAGTCGGCCACGTTTAATACTTCTTCTCTGCTTCGTGCTACTATGTATGTTCTTTGACCCATTGAAACTACAGCTATGGCCACATCGGCATCGAAATAGTCGCGCAGTCGATGAACGAACAAAGAAAGCCCTTCAACATATTGAGATGAATTTAAAGCAGATAAGACCACTTTTGCCCCGTTTATATATCTTTCCCAAGAATTGTCTATGAGTTCGCTCAATAAATGTTTTTCTGCAGAGTTTAAGGACTGCTCCACGAATATGGGAATTTGCGTCATGTCGGCTCCCAGTTCGCGAAGGGTGGCGATGATCTCGTAATCCTTTCTGCATGTACCTCCGAAGGTAAGCGCCCCTGAATCTTCATATATCCCCATTGCATAAAGTGTAGCCTCTTGAGGAAGTATGGTAATGCCGCGCTCTAAAAGGATTTCCACGAGCAAAGTTGTACAGGCGCCAAGAGTTTCCGTCCTGGCAAAGGAAGCTGGAAGCTCATCCAACACATCACCAGGGTGATGATCGTAGACGTGAATGATAACGTCCTTTTTTCCTACGAGAGAGGCAAAGGGTCCTATGCGGGACACCGAGCGTGTGTCTACTACGATCAACGTCGTTACTTCGTCCATATTGACCTTTCTGGGTGTTAAGACTTTGTATCTGCTTTGATAGCGTTTCAAAAAATCTCTTACGTTCCTCGATGCGGAACCTGAAAAACAGGGAACCGCACCGGGATACAGCTTCGTAGCAGCTATCATGCTGGCTAGAGAATCGAAGTCCGCTCCGATGTGAGTGGTGATTACCTTCAAATATCCAAAACCTCCCTAAGCCATAATAAAGCCGTGCCGTTCATCCACTTCAAAGGATGAACTAATATCACGGGAGTCTCGTAGCTATGTTTTTCGAGGATAGTATTTTTCAGGGCATGTAATTTGCATTGTAGGGATTTAAACTTCAACTCCCATTCGCCCTCCTGCTCAAACTTTCCCTGCCACACATAGATGCTCTTTACGGGGCAGATGTTGACGCAAGCAGCAAGCTTCCTGTCGATACACGCCCTTGCTATCTCTTCGGCCTCGCTTTCGCTTCCGCACGTGAGGGAAACCAGAATGGGATAAGCGAGGTTCAAAAGAAGCTCCCCCAAGTCTTCAACCTTTGCCCTCAATGTTTTGAGATCTCCTTCGTTTTCTATTACCCAATCGGATCTCTTCTTCTTTTCATCGGCGGGCAAAAGCCACCTCTCCCTCAGGGCTAGGGTCTCTTCGTCCAAACCTCTCGCGGCGTTTCTTCTAGCGCGCAACTCCTTGGGCGCCGTAACGTATATGACGAAATCGATCCAGTCGGGCCTACCGACTTCAAATAACAGAGGTATCTCAAAAACCTTGAGTCCCTCGCCACCCACGAGCTCCCTTTCCATTTCAGCCATGACCAAAGGATGAATGAGGTCGCAAAGCCACTTGTACTCACTGTCGTTCAAGAAGGCCTTGGATGCAATGACATTGGGTAAAACGCGACCCTCCTCATCCAATATTTCCTTCCCCCAGCGATTGCATGCTTGCTCTATAATTTCTGGCTTTGTCCATATCTGTCTTACAATCCGATCAGCCTCCACTATCTCTGCTCCCATTCTCTGAAGGAGGCTGCAAACTGTGCTTTTACCAGCTCCAATGTCTCCTGTTAGACCTACGACCAACATTGATCGGCACCTCTTCTTCCTCTAAAGTCAAATCGTAAACCACCTTGTTTCTATCCGGTATTTCCTCCAAGAACCTCGAGAAGGCATTGTACTGCAAGTTTCCGAACAACATCCTCCTTTGCGCACCAGTCAGATAAAGTTTTTCCATGGCGCGAGTCATTCCAACGTAACACAATCTCCTCTCCTCTTCGAGCTCAGAATCGCTCATCTTCGCCCTGGAGTGGGGGAAAATATTTTCTTCCATTCCGACAAGAAAGACGACGGGAAACTCCAAGCCCTTTGCAGCATGTAGAGTGAGGAGATTGACCCTGCTTCCGGAAGTCTCGTCGACGTCTGCATCGGAATAAAGGGCGATAACTGAAAGAAATTTGGCCAGATCGCCTCCTTCGACGTTTACCGAGAGCAACTCGTAAATATTTTCTGACCTGGACTCCCAATCTTCAGGATATTGCTCTCTCAAAAAGAGCCCGTACCCCATTTCCTCCATGATATAGCTGATAACGTCTGCTACGTCACCCGAACGAGACAAAATTTGGATCATGTGTCCGGCCAGCTCTCTGGCGCCAGCTTTTGCCTTGCCCTTTAGGGGCAAAGCATCGGAACTGTGAACTTCCTCCCACAAAGGGAGGGGATCCTCATGGCCTGAAGAGATGCTTGCTATCGATTTCTCGAAAGCCTCTAAACTCTTTGCTCCAAGCCCTCTGGAGGGGACGTTTCCGATCCTGTGCAGCGCTGCCGCGTCCCAGGGATTAACCGCAAGCCTCATGAAAGACAATACATCCTTTACTTCTTTTCTTTCATAGAAAGATACTCCCTTAACTATTTTATAGGGAATTCCTCTATTCATAAGATCCTGCTCGTAGCTTCTGCTCATTGCATTGATTCTATAAAGAACGGCGATGTCGTCAAAAGAATAGCCGGAACGACATAGCTTTCTTATTTCGTCGGCAATGAATTGAGCCTCCATGCGATCGGTATTTGCCAGGTATACTGTCACGGGTGTTCCCTGTTGATTGGCCGTCCAAAGGTCCTTCGGCCTTCTTTCGATATTGTTTTTTATTACGGCGTTTGCAGCGTCCAAAATCATGCCCGTCGAGCGGTAGTTCTGATCGAGGGTGATGACTTTGGCTCCCGGGAAATCACGTTCAAAATTCATTATTATGGACATATCGGCTCCTCGCCATCCGTAAATGGACTGGTCCGGATCCCCTACGACCATGATGTTGCCCGATTTGGCCAGTAGTTCGATAAGTTTATACTGCGGCGTATTTACGTCTTGATATTCATCGACCAGCACCCATTTAAATCTGGCACGTTCTTTTAGTAGAACGTTTTTGTTAGTAGTAAGCAAGTGAAGAGGAAGAAGAAGTAAGTCATCGAAATCGAGCGCTCCCTGCCTTTTGAGCTCTTTGTTATAGGCATCGTAAAATTCACGCCATCTTGCCTCCAGTGTCGCATTGGGCGAAAGAGTCTTGGGGTCGGCGCTTGCCTTCGCTTTGGAGATCATGTTCATCAAAAAAGATGCGTCAAAGCGTTTTTTATCGATGTTAAAATCCTTCATCAGCCTTTCCACGAGCTTTTGCGAGTCTCCTCTGTCGAATACGCTAAAGGGAACCCTTATGCCCGCTTCACCGACTTCTTTTGTATATCTGTAGAGGAACTCAACACCATAGGAATGAAAAGTCGAAATGTGCAAATTATTAATATCCGACCCCAACAGAGCCCATACCCTTTCTTTCATTTCCCTTGCCGCCTTGTTGGTAAAAGTAACGGCAAGGATCTGCCAAGGTTGAGCCAGGCCGCTGGCGACCAGATAGGCGAATTTATAGGTCAGCACTCTGGTCTTTCCACTTCCGGCGCCAGCTAAAACCAAAAGAGGGCCTTTCGTATATAAAACAGCCTCCCTCTGTCTTGGGTTCAATTGGGAAAGAAGTTGTTCAGTCTGCAACTTAATTTCCCCTTATATCTTTTAACCAATCCTCGATAGCTCCGATCAAATCGTCCAATCCTTTCCCCTCGATGACCGCAAGCTCGAATCTATCGGCACCGGGGTTCAACTTTTGCACGTCCCGCCAAAAGGCAGACCGGTCGAATGTTATGTAGGGCAATACATCCACCTTTGTTAGAAGCACTGCCCTAGCCTGATGAAAAAGCGAGGGATATTTAAGTGGTTTGTCGTCACCCTCAGGGACGCTTGAAATGGCCATCTTGAAGGTCTCTCCGAGATCGAACTCCGCAGGACAAACTAGATTGCCAACGTTCTCCACAAAGAGTACGTCGATGTCATCTATGGGAATATCCCGCAGGGCCTTTCTTACCAAATTGGCTTCCAGATGACATCCTCCCTGTGTGTTTATCTGCACGACCGGCGTTCCGGTGACCGCTATGCGCTCAGCATCCCTGGAAGTAGCGACATCGCCTTCGATAACTGCGCATCTCAAATTCAGTTTGGGCAATAACTTCTCTAGCAACGTCGTCTTGCCCGACCCGGGTGAGCCTATCATATTAATCATCAATACGCCCTTCTGTTTCATCATGCTTCTTATAAAAGAAGCATGCTCCTCGTCAGCTGCCATGACGGATTTCTTAACGTTAACAAGTCTTGGCATGTTTCATTTCCACCTCCAGGTTCGTCAATTCCAGCTCCATTCCGTTTAAAAGGTTGACATTTATGGAGGAGCATTTTGGACACATGCCCAAAAATTCTCTATCGCTCCAAAGATAACCGCATTCGTCGCATTTGATCAGCAAAGGTATTTCATCAATTTCCAAAAGGGCATTTTCCATTATGGTGCCCTTTGACGCCACATCGAAGCAAAACTTCAGTATATCCGGCACAATCTGGCGCATAGCTCCGACTTTAAGGCGTATTCGTGTGACGGCCTCCCAATCCTCATCTTGCGACATCTTGATTATCTGCTCCATCAACGCCTCTACAATCGACATTTCATGCATATGACAACACCTACAGATCTGATTTTATACCAAAATTAAAGGGGCTGATCGCCCCTTTTGGTCTAAACTCGAAGGGTGTGTTTCAACTTCATTTTAAGCTTCGGGCTCGATCAAGCCATAGCCTCCATTTTTCCTTTTGTAAACAACGTTGATTAATCCCGTATCGGCGTTCTTAAAGACGAAAAAGTCGTGTCCGAGCAAATTCATCTGCAATGTCGCCTCTTCAGGGGTCATCGCCTTAACGGGAACTCTCTTCCTTCTTTCGAAGAGTATCTTCTCTTCATCTTCGGCATACGTTTCGAGAGATTCTATCCCAAAAGAGATGTCATGGGTTTTCATCTGCACCCTGTCTTGAAGGTAAGATTTGTGGCGTTTAATCTGCCGCTCGATGTTCTTCAAAGCCTTATCAAAGGCTTTGCGCATATCGGGAGCATGCTCTTCTCCTCTCATTATAACGCCATTGACGTTAGAGGTGATCTCAACGACATGCATTCCTCTGGTATAGCTAACGACGACTTGAGTATCGAGTATACGATCGAAGAACTTTTCCAGCTTTGACAGTTTCGACTCCATATACTCTTTTGATGTATCCGAAATCTGAACATTACGCGTGACGAACCTTATATCCATCAATATCGCCTCCCGTCATTTCCGGTACATTGGTAAACCTATTCTACCATGCCTGAGTCTTTTCCTCGAGCTTTAAAAGGGATATTATCTTAATTATAATTTGATTTTTATTCCTTTTAATGCATTATAATATATCATAAAAGCACGCATTTTCAGGAGGGATACTTCAATGAAGTTTTCGACACGGGCTAAGAACATGGAGGCTTCTGCCACACTGGCTATAAGCGGAAAGGCAAAGGCGATGAAGCGCGAGGGAAAACCTGTCATATCATTCGGTGCCGGTGAACCGGACTTCACTTCACCAAAAGCAGCCTTAGACGCAGCCAAGGATGCTATAGTCAGAGGAGAAACTCACTACACTCCGGCTACGGGAATACCCGAACTGAAAGAAGAAGTCGCCAAATATTACGAAAGGCGTTTTGGGCTCAAGTATAAATTCAACAAAGAAGTGATCATTGGTTCAGGGGCAAAACCGCTCATTTACGAGACTTTGGGGTGCCTTGTCGATCCGGGAGACGAGGTTTTGGTCTTTGCTCCTGCTTGGGTAAGTTATGTGGAACAAATAAAGTTATGCGACGGCAAACCTGTGATCATAGACACAACAAAGTCAGGCTTCCTGCCGGATCCGTCGGCCATAGAGGCGAGCATAACGTCAAATACAAAGGGCATGTTGATCAATACTCCCTCTAATCCGGTGGGCGTCGTCTATCCCGAGGATGGGCTTTCGAAAATCGCCGATATCGCCATAAAACATGATTTATGGATAATTTACGACGAAATTTACGAGAGGTTGGTATACGACGGCCAAGAACACATAAACATCGTTTCTCTAAGACCTGAACTTCGCGATCGTACAATTTTAATAAACGGAGCAAGCAAAGCCTTCGCCATGACGGGCTGGAGGATCGGCTATGCCCTGGGTCCGGAGGAGGCGATGGGGAAAATAGGAGATTTTCAGGGACATCTCACCTCAAATCCATCATCTATTGCCCAATGGGCTGCAGTTGGAGCGTTGAGGGGAGCAGACGAAGACGTCAAGAGGATGCACGGCGCCTTCGACGAAAGAAGAAGAAAAATGATTTCACTACTGAAGGAAATACCCGACATATCCTTTGTAGAGCCAAAAGGGGCCTTCTATGTTTTTGTAGATATAAGGAATTGCCTGGGCAAGACCTACGAGGGCAAGATAATTGACAGTGATATAAAGTTTTGCGAGCTGGCTTTGGAAAACAAATACATAGCTATAGTCCCAGGAAGCGCCTTTTTAACTTCCGGTTTCGTCAGGTTTTCCTACGCCAACTCCATGGAGGAAATAGAGGAAGGCATCAAGCGCTTCAAGGAAATGGTTGAGGCCCTAAAGTAGGCAAAGCTTTTTATCGATCGTCCCATATATAAACAAAGGCAGGACTAAAAAGCCCTGCCTTTTTTGTTTATAATATTAAAGTTATTTATTTTACCGGCAGCATATTTTTTCCTTGACGGGAACCACCTGCGTACCCGTCTTGCCCTCAAGGGCTTCCAGAGCAGAATCGAGCTTTGCGATGATCGCTCTCTTTCCGCCGTTTTCTACGAATCGGAGGGCAGCCTTAACCTTCGGCCCCATACTTCCCGCCTTAAAGTGCCCCTCTGCCTCGTATGCCCTAAGCTCCTCGGGAGTTACAACGTCGAGCCACTTCTCATCGGGCTTCTTGTAATTTATGGCAACTTTGGGAACATCTGTGAGTATCATGAATATGTCAGCTCCGACTTCCTGGGCAAGCCTTTCTCCGGCAAGATCCTTGTCGATGACTGCCTCTACGCCGCGGTAAGTGCCGTCTTCGTCTTTAATTACGGGAATGCCGCCGCCACCGCATGCTATCACTAAATATCTCTCATCGGAGAGATGTTTAATGACCTCTCCTTCGACAATTTTCTTAGGATCCGGGGAAGGGACTACGCGCCTCCATCCTCTTCCGGAATCTTCTATCCATATTTCGTTTTTTCCGCTCATTCTCTTTTTGGCCTCTTCGGCTGTGTAGAAGGGTCCTACCGGCTTCGTGGGTTTAGCAAAGGCAGGATCGTTGGGATCAACTTCCACCTGCGTCACCATACAACATGGTTGCCAATCATTCAGGCTCTTCCCGAGCATGCAATTCCTTAGGGCCTGGCACAACATATAGCCAATCATACCTTGGCTTTCGGCTCCACAGACATCCATTGGCATTGACGGTACCAAACCGCTTCCTAATTCATTCTGTATCAGGATCGCCCCCACTTGTGGCCCGTTCCCGTGGGTGACAACGACTTCATATCCTGCTTCCAGCATCCTCACTATCTGCCTTGCCGTTGCCATGACGTTTTCCATCTGTTCTTCAAAGGTGCCTTTTTGCCCGCTCTGGAGAATTGCGTTTCCCCCTAAGGCGACTACCACTTTTTCTGCCATCATGAACCCTCCATTGCCCAATGGTTTTAAATACTGTCACGATAGGACGCAAACATTATACTCCCTCTGGGGTTTTTGTCCATCGGTCATTTAAAAAAAATAAACTAATATGAGCGATAGGGTTATATCCGCTCATATTAGTTTTTAGCACTCTGCACGTTGGGAATGACAAATAATGTGATTAGCCCTCTAAAATTTCCTTTTCTTTCTCTTCCAATGCCTTATTTACCATTTCGATGTACTCATTTGTGATTTCCTGTATCTCATCCTGCAATCGCCTTAATTCGTCTTCGCTGATTTCGCTGTCCTTTTCCTGCTTTTTTAATTCATCCAGCACGTCGCGCCTTATGTTTCTTATAGCTACCCTGGCTTCTTCTGCATATTTTTTGACCAATCGCGACAGTTCGACTCTTCTTTCTTTAGTCAGTTCCGGCAGGGTGATTCGTATATTTTCGCCGTCGACCTGGGGCATGACGCCCAATTGCGAAGCCTGAATAGCCTTTTCGACGGCTTTGATGGCAGTTTTATCCCAAAGGGAAATTAAAATCTGGCGCGGTTCAGGGATAGAGATCGTTCCCATCTGTTTTATTGGCGTTTGAGCTCCATAGTAATCGACTTTGATGTTTTCTACCAGCGCCGGATGGGCTCTCCCCGCCCTGATGCCCGTCATCTCTGCCTTAAAATGCTCTACAGCTTTTTTCATAGATTCCCTCATATCTTTTAAAATTGCCTTTTTATCCACAACCATAGCCGCTACTCCCCCTTTTTGTCGATACTAAAGTCCCTATTGGCTCTCCGTCTATCAATAGCCTTTTTAGGTTTCTCTCTTGAAGTATATCAAAAACTATTATGGGGATTGAATTTTCCATGCAAAGCGAAAAGGCCGTAGCGTCCATGACCTTCAGCTGTTTGCTCAATGCCTCAAGGTATGTGACAAAGTTGAGTTTTTTCGCATCTTCGAATTTCATAGGATCTTTATCGTATATTCCGTCGACCTTTGTAGCTTTTAGCAGACAATCTGCTCCTATCTCCGCTGCTCGAAGGGAGGCGGCTGTGTCGGTGGAAAAATAGGGGGATCCCGTCCCGGCAGCGAAAATCACGACTCGCCCCTTCTCCAGGTGTCTTAACGCCCGTCTTCGAATGAAAGGCTCTGCAATCTCCTGCATTACAACAGCAGTTTGAACTCTCGTGGGCAAGCCCAGACGCTCCAAATTGTCCTGAAGTGCAAGGGCATTTATAACTGTAGCTAACATGCCCATATAGTCGGCCTGCGGCCTGTCCATCCCCATTGCGACAGCCTGAGTGCCGCGGAGTATGTTTCCGCCGCCCACCACCATCGCAATTTGAACCCCCTGTTGAGCAACTTCCAGTATTTCTTTGCAAATTTTAGAGACGGCATCGAAATCGATACCAAAGGGCTTATCCCCGGCCAACACCTCGCCGGATAACTTTAGCAATACGCGCTTGTATCTAAAATTACCGTCTTCCAAGCCAATCAATCCTCCAGCGTTCGAACTTCATTTTTTAAATTAAAGAGGGGTCAGGAAATCCCAACCCCTCACCATACTCGCCTAACTAATCTTTTATCGCGAATCGGGCGAACCTTCTTACAACGATATTTTCACCCAACTTCGCTATTGCTTCCGTAATGATATCCTTTATCTTCTTATCGGGATCCCTGATCCAAGCCTGTTCGAGCAGACAGGCAGTTTCGTAAAATTTCTGAACGCGCCCCTCGGCTATCTTTTCTACTATGTGCTGAGGCTTACCCTCTTCCAAGGCCTGTTTGCGGTAAATCTCCTTTTCTCGCTCCAAATCCTCGGCAGGGACATCCTCGGGCGAGATATACGAAGGCGCTGCAGCAGCTATATGCATCGCTATCTCTTTGCCCAAGGTCTGAAATTCATCGGTCCTGGCGACGAAGTCGGTCTCGCAATTCAGCTCAAGCAAGGTACCAATTTTACCGGTCATGTGTATGTAGCTGAATATAAGCCCCTCGGTGGCAGCCCTTCCCGCTTTTTTCGCTGCCTTGGCAATTCCCTTCTCGCGCAAATAATCTATAGCCTTCTCTACATCTCCATTGCATTCTTCCAGGGCTTTTTTACAATCAAGGACGCCGGCACCCGTGCGCTCCCTTAACTCTTTGACAAGTGTTGTATCGACAGCCATTTCTTATTCCTCCTTCCAACCTTTTCGCTCTTCAAGCTCCTCTTCGACCAATTCTTCTTCAACTTCTCCGTATACTTCGTGCAACTTTTCCCTGACCTCGATATCATCCGACGACTCGCCCTCTTCGGAGCCCTCCAGTTCCGCTTCCTTTTGTCCGCCCATGCTGTCTACGCCCTGACGTCCCTCTATCACAGCATCGGCCATCAATGAAGTGATCAATCTAATAGCACGGATGGCATCGTCATTTCCCGGTATGGGAAAATCGATCAGGGTAGGATCGCAGTTTGTGTCTACTACGGATATTATGGGAATGTAGAGTTTCCTCGCTTCGGCTACAGCAATATATTCCCTACGAGGGTCGATCACGAATAAAGCGTCCGGCAAATCCCTCATATTCCTAATTCCGCCCAGATATTTTTCAAGGCGCTCCTTTTCCTTGCGAAGCTTAATAACTTCTTTCTTGGGATATTTTTGGAATTCTCCCTTTTCTTCCATCTCCTGAAGTTCGATCATTCGCCTTACTCGTTTGGACAGGGTAGAGAAATTGGTCAGAAGTCCGCCCAGCCATCTTTGATTGATGTAAAACTGGCCGCAACGTTCCGCTTCCTCTTTAATTGTCTCCTGTGCCTGACGTTTGGTGCCCACAAAAAGCACCGTGCCTCCGCCTTTGGAGACCTCTCTGAGAAAATCGTAGGCTCTTTCAATAGCCCTAACGGTCTTTTGCAGATCTATAATGTATATGCCGTTGCGCTCTGCAAAGATGTAGGGCTTCATCTTCGGATCCCATCTTCGAGTCTGATGCCCGAAGTGAACTCCGCATTCCAAAAGTTGCTTCATTGAAACTACTGACAAGCTAATCCCTCCCATGGTTTTTATCTTCCATAGCCTTCGACCGAGCCGGAACCAAAATGGCACCCCCGGCGTCGTCCAGCTATGTGCTTTATAAGCCACAGGCGAGTATAGCATATAAGGCATTTGGCCTTCAAGCGCCAGATATGTTAAAATACGTACAAGAGGGTATTTTTACGAATGTAGCACAGCAAAGGAGGATTTGTCATGGCAAAAAAGCTAACCGAACACATCGACGACCTTCCGGAGGAACGCAAGGCAATTATAAACAGGCTCCGGAGAATAGAAGGACAGTTACGAGGAATCCAGCGAATGATCATCGAAGAAAAACCGTGCGTGGAGGTATTGACACAATTATCTGCTGCGAGAAACGCTATGCAGCAGGCTTGCGTCGAGATTATTAAGAAGAATATGTACAAGTGCATTAGAGAAAGCACGAACACAGATAAAAATATCGAGGAATTAGAAAAGCTTGTCAGCGCACTCATAAACTTGGCCCCATCAACCAATTCCTAACCAGTCAAAGACAAGCGGCCCTCCGACAAAACCCAGCTTATCCATGGCGCCCGATGTTCACTGCTTACCGTTGCTCCCTTCCGGGCCTGGCGGGGTTCGCAGGACACCGCCGCATGGAACTGAATTTTGCGGAGGACCGCAACCTTCCCTGATATATTATGGCGGAGAGGGTGGGATTTGAACCCACGAAGCGGTTTTTTGCCGCTTACTCGCTCTCCAGGCGAGCGCCTTCGACCCCTCGGCCACCTCTCCACTCGATTCGGACATCGCGATTATATCACATATTCCGTGAACTGTTTATAAAATGGCGGAGAGAGTGGGATTTGAACCCACGAGGCGGCTCATCACCGCCTAGTCGATTTCGAGTCGACCGCCTTCGACCGCTCGGCCATCTCTCCTCCTGTTTCGCAACATCAAGAAAAAGTTATCTAATATTTTCTTGCAATCGGCTGCAAGTATGCCGCCTTCTATCTCGCACCGCCACGGGAGCCTTTTGTCTTCAAGTACTCTATAAAGCGATCTACAGGCTCCGGCTCTTGGATCTCTAGCGCCAAAGAAGACCTTCTTTATTCTGGCCTGCAAAGCTGCGCCTGCACACATCAAGCATGGCTCCAGCGTCACATATAAATTGCATTTGCTAAAATCTCCCTTGGACAAAATGCCAGCCGCTTCTTTAATAGCCACGATCTCCGCGTGCGCTGTAGGATCACCATCGCGTTCCCTGATATTATGGGCCCTTGCAACTATTGCGCCATCCAGCTCTATCAAAGCCCCTACGGGAATCTCTCCCTCGTCGAAGGCTCTTTTGGCCTCCTCGAGGGCAATCCTCATAAACTTCTCTTGAATCGATCGATCCCGCATTTGTCAGCCACACTTCCTAACACGAGCATAGCGGCGACGCTATAGAAAGATACCACGACCTTTTTGAATCGTCAACTTCGACGAAAGCGGTCCGGCTGCATATTTGAATTTTAAGGCACGTTGAAGGGGACGGATCTTTAATCGCAAAACCAATCTTTATATTGCGATGAAACTACGTCCCAGAGGTTCAGTTTTTCCAGGATCTGCCGAGGGACAAGCATAGATACCTGAACGACTCCCGGAAGCCGCCCGATCTCGACCTGACCTGTAATGGTACATCTGTTCTTGATCTCCGGTAAGGAAAGACCGGTTAAAGAGGACATTCTCTCAAGACCATTATCGCAAGCTTCGTTCAGGTTCTTGCCGGTACCCACTATCATAATAGGCAACGCTTCGCTTTCCAGTTCAAAGCCATACAAGCTTGCGATCTGTTTTGCTTTGCATAAAACCCTCTCGCTTCGCTTCGAAACGATCGCCGGGAGATCACATGCTCTAGGTAAAACAATAGGACCCTCCACGGAAAGTCCCTTTATCACCTTGACTTCCAATACCACTTCAGCCGTTACATCAGTGGTGTGGCCAGCAATCTCGCCATCCCCCATCATGGCATGAACATCCCCAACGTATACACCTCCTCCCTTCACCTTAACGGGAGCTATTACGACCGAACCTTCTACAACTTCGTTAATATCCATGTGCCCATCGGTGCGCATATTAAGCTGCTCCTCAGTAAGGGCGTACTCGTGTGGAGCACCGACAAGAAAGCTTCCAAAGTCGCCGGCGTTGTGAGATGAAGGCATTGCCACAGCAGGGCATGTGCCAAGATTTCCGACCATTGGACGGAGGGGTGTTATTAGCCCGGGCAGATCGCCCCTTGCCATAATATTTGCAGAATATTGCCTCGACTCGGGTGGCAGGGCGCTGAAATGAGCAGCATCGCAGGCAATTTCTCTAGCCACTTCAGAAGGAACGGTAACCGCAACCTCCCTTTCATCATCCATAAGTATGGTGTATGTATTGCCATAAAGGAAGGGATGAATAGGGGCTTTACACTTCTTACAGCGTATGGCATCCTCGCCAATTCCCTCTACGTATGTCTCAGGATTTACTGTACCGCAGGAGGGACATTTCTTAGCCACAAAAGGATCGCCAACGAAGTGCCCTTCCTGCGGAACGTCAGTACCTGATGTTGTAGCCAGAGAAAGCACGTTGATCTTTCTCACTTTAATTATTATGGCATCACCGACCTCGGCTCCCTCAACTTCGATGGGACGCGTAACCTCGTGTCCGCTCGGATAATCCGGCGTTATCATAGCACCCCAACAACCAGGGCTAACCCTGGCCACAATTATGCCGCCATCTTTAACAGGTCCTGCAAAGGGTTTGCTAGGATCTAACACCCAAACCATTTCTTTAGTATTAACAATAGCATTCGCCATTTGTCCCGACCTCCCCCTTATTTTTTAATTATTTTATCATCCGAACCTAGTTATGGACAAGCAATAATTTTAGGGATACCTAATCTTTATTCCTCCCTTAACCGCACTCTCGCAAACCTGACAGGCTTTATCGGCAAGAAGGGGGCGAGGACCCAAAGTACCAAGGATTTTCGTTGAGCAGCGACTTAACAGCCATTATCATTCCGGGAGTACAGAAACCACATTGAACTGCATCGTTTTCAATAAATGCCTGCTGGATGACATCTAACTCTCCGTTTGTTTGCAAACCTTCGACAGTCGTAACCTCGTGCCCGTCGACTTGAAAGGCCAAAACGGTACAGGAAGTTACAGCCTTTCCGTCCAACAAAACCGTACAAGTGCCACATTCTCCTTCGCTGCAACCTTCTTTTACGCTCGTCAGTCCTAAACTTCTCAAAAGGTCGATCAATCGCATCCTTGGGTTTACATCAATGCACTTAATCTTTCCGTTAATCTTGATTTCGATATTCACCATGTACTTCCCCCAAACTCATGCGCATTTTTATTAACTTAGCACGACCGCGTCAATAAAACGTCAAAACTCCTTCTTGGGTTTTCCTATTATCCATACGACCTTTCCGATCACTTTCACCAAACCTGAGATCAAGTCTTCTTTATCGAAGAATATGGGGCTATAAGAAGGGTTGGCTGGCCTTAATTCTAAAGAACCGTCGGCCTTGGTGTATATGTATTTCACCGTCCACTCGTTGCCAATCGACACGAGGGCCACATCTCCCTGACCAACTTCGGCATTGGGATTGATGACGACTATAGAGTTATCTGTTATTCCTGCCCCAATCATGCTTTCGCCGGATATTCTGACGGCAAAGGGAGGAATATCGCCAACAGGTCCCAGGGCATCTTCGGGAACATAAATCATCTCTTCCACGACGGGATATACCCCCGTCTGATCCAGGGCCTTTCCTGCAGCGGTCACCGAGGCCTGATCCAACAATGCCACTTCAGTCACATTTAAAGCCTTTTTTGAAAAACCCTCAAGCCCTGTCAGATAATCTATGCTGGTCTGCAATTCTTTCGCAATTTTAACCAACAAGTTAAGGCTCGGAGTCTTCTCTCCTCTTTCTATTTCGCTGATATGAGACGGGCTGGTCTTTACTCGCCTCGCCAATTCAGTGGCGGTCATTCTCATCTTCTTCCTCAAAGTCCTTATGCGTTCGCCCAACATCTTTCTTTCACCCCCATCCTACATAATACACGTTTTGCGAAAATATATTCTCTTTGAGCGAAAATAGTTCTTAAGACTCATTGATATTTTACCAGTAGCGAATATATTTGTTAATAACTGCCGAATTTGCGGGAGGTCTTCGAGATGATAGCGCTAGTGGATTGCGATAGTTTTTACGCCTCATGCGAAAGGATATTTCGGCCGGACTTAGAGGGCAAACCGGTGGTCGTCCTGTCCAATAACGACGGATGTGTAATAGCCAGATCGCGAGAAGCCAAAGCCTTAGGGATACCCATGGGCGTGCCTTACTTTAAAGTCAGAGAAACGATCGCGAAAAACGACGTGGCAGTCTTCAGCTCAAATTACGCCCTTTACCAAGACATTTCAAGCAGAGTCCTGGAGACGATACGGCATTTTTGTCCCGAAGCAGAGCCCTACTCCATCGACGAAAGTTTCTTAGTGCTCGACTCTTTAAAATCGAGCGATGAGATCGCCTTTGCCAAAAGGCTGCGCCGCTCGATAAAAAGATTTGTAGGAATACCCGTATCCATTGGCATCGGCCAGACAAAGACATTAGCGAAAATCGCCACCAAGTTGGCGAAAGAGGCCAAGGAAGGCATATATGATATCGCCGCACAAAAAGACCCCGACTCGGTTTTGGCAGGCATAGATGTGGAAGACGTATGGGGAATAGGGCGTCGCCAGTCCAAAAAGCTGCGGGCGATTCGTATACGCACAGCCTGCGACCTGAAATACGCCGAAGAAGGATGGATAAAAAAGCACCTATCCGTCGTTGGCTTAAAAACGGTATATGAGCTCCGCGGGTTGAGATGTTTTGGTTTTCGGGAAGTTCCGGACAACAGAAAGAGCATCTGCGTTTCAAGGTCGCTGGGGGTCTATTTGACAAGTTACGACGAACTCAGTCAGGCCGTGGCCTTTTATGCATCCTTGGCCTCGGAAAAACTGAGAGCGCAAAGGTCGCTAACCGATACCGTCACAACCTACATAGCCACGAGCTTTCATACCGACGACTTCTATTGGGGCACCAGGACAATACGCCTTGAGACTCCAAAAAACGACACTCCCTCGCTCGTCAAGGCAGCCTTAGAAGGGCTTAAACTAGCTTATATAGAGGGAAAGAAATACAAAAGGGTGGGTGTTCTGTTTACCGAGATTACTCCTTACGAGGTACAACAGAGGGGACTTTTTTGTGACACAGGTCAATCCGTCAAATTAAACGCCTTAATGCATATCATCGACAAAATAAATTTTGAAGCCAACAAACCCATGATCTGGCTCGCCGCCGGAGGCAAGCCGAACAGCCAAAAGTGGGTAGCCAGCGCTTCCATGCGCTCACCTCGCTACACATCTTACTGGGACGAAATCCCCTTGGTAAAGGTATGACGGAGGTGTCTAAATGCGACGTTTCAATACCACCACGGGCTTTCCCACGCCCGCCGCAGAAAAGGCCCACTCCTTGGATTTAAACGAATTGGTCATACACAACCGCCCATCAACATATTTCTTACGCGCTTCGGGCGACCGCCCCGAATTGGGCATAGCAAAAGGCGACGTGTTAATTGTAGATCGTTCCTTAAACCCCAGGGAGGGAGATATCGCCATAGTCGTAGAGGATAACGAACTTCATCTAAAGGAAGTTACCCCTCTAGCCATACGATCGTGGACTAATGTAAACCTGCAAGGCACTCCGACGCAAGAAGTGTTTTTCGGCATTGTAACGTGGATAATGCACGAAACCAGAAGCAAAAGATAGAGTTTTCTATCGTACGACGAGCGTCCTCAACCTATTGATGGCAGCGCAAATTTCTTCGGGCCTTGGCCTTGCGTAGTCCGCCGACGGCCTTGCGAAGGGTGATGCGACTTCCAACCCCTCGGCGTCGATGCGTTCTTCCAAGGCTTTAACAATTTCATGTACAGAACGTTTCCCGTCGATAATGCCATTTCTTACTGCATAAAGAAGTAAGCCGCCTATAGCCCTGGTTTGGCTTTCCTCGGCAATTTGTTCGACGTAAGTTAAATCGATGGTAGTCCTGCCGAATTGTATGTGATCTTTTCCTCTGGAGCGAACTGTCACTTTCTTGCCGATCATGGGATTAAAGCTTTCGGGCAGAGGTATGCGAGCGTTGGATAATTTTGGAAGCTCGGACTCCGCGGGAACCCTTTGGCTTGGCAATTCGCCGGCAATCTCACGCGCCTTCGAAGTGACGTCTTGAGGCCGGTAGTGATCCATCAAAACGACGCGGTCCGCGATGTCGAAATAATCTCCCGATCCTCCCATTACCAAAACCGTCGAAACCCCGAGAATCTCGAAAAGCTGACGAGCCCGATCGATGAAGGGCGTAATCGGCTCTCTGTTTGCTGCGACCAGCCGTTGCATTCTGGCATCACGTATCATGAAATTAGTAGCCGATGTATCTTCGTCGAGTAGCAGAAGCTTCGCCCCTGCCTCGATGGCCTCGATTATATTGGCGGCCTGCGACGTACTGCCGCTGGCATTGTCGGTCCTGAAGCGCAGAGTATCCTTACCAAAGGGCAAATTACTTATAAAGGGAGAAATGTCAACGCATTCTACCCTGCGTCCGTCCTCCGCCCTTATTTTGACAGCTGAACGCAATGTTACGACATACTCCCTTCCGTCGTCGGGAATATGGTCGTAGACAGAACGCTCAATGGCCGAAAGAAGGGTGGACTTGCCGTGAAAACCACCGCCCACAATTAAAGTTATACCTCTAGGTATTCCCATTCCCCTTATTTTGCCGGCGTTAGGGGCGTTAAGTTCCACTTCCATAGAGGGAGGACTTTCAAAAAGCACAGCCTCGTCCTTTTTCAGAGGTCTTTGATCGACTCCGCTTCGCCTCGGAAGCAAAGAGCCATTAGCTATAAAGGCGACGAGACCTCTTTCTTCCAGCTGCGACCTTAGCGCATCCTGATCTTCCACTACACAAACATGTCGCCGGATATCGCTTTTCGAAAGCACCTCGATAAAAAGAGATGACTCGGCAATCTCGGGAAGATCCTCAAAAAACATCTCCATTGCTTCATCTCCGGCTATTCGTCTTCCCCTTGCCGGAAGACCGATAAACAACCTGGCTTCAATGCGGTCCTGAAAGATCCGCATGCAAGTCCTTTCGATGACCTCCTGTTTAGGAACATCTATGGCTATCAAGCCGCTCTTGCCCGATCCGCGACGCTTGCCATTAGCTTTTTCAATGGCTTTGTCAACTGAACGGGCCAAAAAGTCCTCAAGGGCTATACGTCTGATCTTATTCGAAAACAACTCCTCTCGGAAACCTGCCGATTTTAAAGGTATGGACAAAGCAACCTGCGACGGCGGAGCAAAGGGATCTCCCTGTATGTACTGAAAGCAGAGCGAATAACGAGGGAAACGAAAGGTCTTACCCTGAAGCTCCTTGTATGCTTTATAACCTCTGCCATCTATTTGAGATAAAATGCGCTTTAACTTTTCCATTCCGCAAACACTCCAATACAGACAAGACTGATTTTTCAAGGCGTTTACCAGAATAGCAAAAAAGGATGGAAAATGGCAATTGTGACGCAATCCTATATCGTAATGAATAATTGATTTTGCACTAGTCCTACGAAGGGTGCGACTTTGTATTTCGATATGCCAACAAATTTGCCCCCAAGCCATTTGTCTTGGGGGCATCTATAATAAAGATTGCGCCACGTGTCGAAATTAATATTTGGCGCGCCGGAGAGGATTTGAACCCCCAACCTTCGGATCCGTAGTCCGATGCTCTATCCAGTTGAGCTACCGGCGCACCGCAGAAAAACTATGGCGGTGGGAGAGGGATTCGAACCCTCGAGGGCGGTTTTAGCCACCCTACTCGCTTAGCAGGCGAGTGCCTTCAGCCACTCGGCCATCCCACCCTGCATAGACATTCTAGAAATTAACCAGCTTTATGTCAATCCCGATCTTCCTAAAAAATTGGCAAAGAAGGCAACCATCCCGACAATCTCTTTTGAAGAGATTCCTTTTGCGATTTAGGTTTCAATCAATCCAAGAATATAGAAAACAATATTGGCAAAATTACGAGAATGCTCACCAATCGCACTGTATGCATGAGACTCACTATTAATGGATCTGCTCCCATCTCTTCCGCTATCGCTCCCATTTGCGTGAGGCCTGCAGGTGCAGCGGATAACAAACAAGTCACCAGGTTCCAGTTTGTGAACTTCTTCAGTAAAAAACTTAAAACTAATGCACTTACTATCATGGCCGAACTTAGTAATAAAATAGGAAAGAACATAGAAAAAAACTGATAAAAAGTATCCCTTGTGAAATACATACCAATTGTAATTCCTACACCGATCTGGGCAATGGATCGAATGAATTTCGGAGGATGCCACATGGAGACTCCAAAGGCGCAAAAAAGGCCAACAAAGACCATGGAACCTAGAAGCGCACCAGCAGGTAAATTGCTAATCGTGCCTATCCACCCCCCTAATATAGCAAGGCCAATAAAAATAAAATATTCTCTTTGTTTAGACCTATTCAAAATCTCACTATCAATTGACTTCTCTTCACCTGAAAACGATCGACATGGCTGAGAGCTCTGGTCAGAATATTTTGAGCTCAATAGAGGTATGACAAACATAGAAGCAACTAGCCGAAAAACTTGCAATATAGTGACGTTTGCAACATCCACATTAAGTGAGAGAGCAAAGAGTGCCATCTCTGCAACACCTCCAGTGGTGGAGCCTAAAAGTGCTGTTGAAAGAGGGAGATCGGTTAAAGTATAAAGGAGAAATGCACATACCAAAGATGTGCTCAACATCCAAAAAGATTGGAGGATAGATGGCCAGGCTAAATTACCCAGCAATTTAGCGCAATTTCTATCGAACCGAAGTCCTATAAAAGATCCAATTGTTATCTTGCTTAAAAATGAAACGACATTGGTAGGAAAGGAAATATTTACATCAAGCGACCATAACAAAGCGGTGCTTAAGAGAGGTCCCAATACGAAAGGAGCTGGTAAGCGAAACTGTGATGCACACCACGCCACACATCCGCCAGTTCCAAATAGAAAAAACAACCCAAACAGGTGAGATAACAACATAACTACACCTCTTTTTGGTCGGGAATTATATCGTAGAGGCAATGCAAGCAACGATATTCCATCTTTTAGATAGCGGGGGAATTATCAAAATTTAATGATAATTTTCCCGCTATCCATTAACCGTGGTTCGTCAAAAGAATATAAAATAAAAATTACAAAATCGAATATTATATTATCAACAAGAAATATTTCTAAATAAGATATATCGTAACCAGTTTTTATACATCAATCTTTAACAAAAAAACAATCCCATAAACAGATTTGAGTACTTTTTAGGTAATCCCTTGCTCTTTTTGGACTGTTTTATTGATCAAAGCAATATCAATCATGTGCGCTTACTACATATTTTCACACACAGTTTCGGCAAATTTAGAGCACGAGACCTCAGAAGCTCCTTTCATTAACCTTGCCAGATCGTATGTAACAGTTTTAGATTGTATTGTCCTTTCTATGCCCCTAACTATAAGGGCAGCCGCTTCTTTCCACCCTATGTGCTCAAGCATCATGACAGAGGAAAGAATTAATGAAGTCGGGTTTACTTTATCCATGCCTGCATATTTTGGAGCTGTACCGTGAGTAGCTTCAAACACAGCTGCCTCGTCGCCAACATTAGCTCCCGGCGCTATGCCTAAACCCCCAACCGTAGCAGCAATCGCATCTGAGAGATAGTCTCCATTTAAATTTGGAGTAACTACTACATCGTATTCTTCTGGCCTGAGCAATATTTGCTGGAACATGGCATCGGCTATTCTGTCTTTTACAATCACCTTTTTGCTAGAAGAAAACCCTGTTCTCTTGCTGCTTAAATCTTCTTCTGTAATAGTTTGATCAAAAAATTCTTCTTTTGCCACCTCGTAACAACAAGCTCTAAATAGCCCTTCAGTGTATTTCATGATGTTTCCCTTATGAACTATCGTTACGCTCGATCTGCCTCGTTCGATGGCATACTGCAACGCTTTTCTCATAATGCGCTTAGACCCAAAAACTGATATTGGCTTAAGGCCAAGACCTACATCTTCTCGCAGCGAAATGCCAAATTCATTCGTTAAAACGTTTCTGATCTTGGCGCACTCTACACTTCCAGCCGGCCATTCAATACCGGCATAGACATCTTCCATATTTTCTCTGAATACTACCATGTTGACTTTCCAGGGTTCTTTTAAAGGTGACGGCACTCCGTCGAAATAACGAACCGGACGAATGCAAGCATACAACTCTAGTGCTTGCCTAAGCCTTACGTTGATGCTTCGAATACCGCCGCCGACAGGTGTCATCAAAGGTCCTTTTATCGCAACTTTGAAGTATTTAATAGCCTCAAGGGTATCGTCAATAAGCCAGTTGCCAAACATTTGATTGCATTTCTCGCCTGCATATATCTCCCAAAAGTGAAGCTTTTTATTGCTTCCATATGCCTTGTAAACGGCATTTTCCGCAACAATTTTCATTGCCCGCGTTATATCGGGGCCAATTCCATCGCCTTCTATAAAGGGAATTACAGGATCATTCGGTACGATTAGTTTACCTTCATCTGTCATGGTAATGGGGGAACCAAGAGAAGGTGCATCTATATTTGTAAGTTTAAGCCCGGGAAATTTTGACATTCAAGCTACCTCCTAATTAGTAGAAGTGATCAATTTAATCCAATTAAGCTTGCCGCCTGCTTTAACGACATCTAAATCATCGCCGCATAAAGGACATATAACAGGAATTTCCATGTTTTTCGTTAGATTCCTCAAAACCGCCTGAGATTCGACATTCAGTTGACCGATATCGAAGACAAGTCGATCATCCCGATCTATCTTCTCGTAGTCATCTATATTGGCAAAAATCAATGGCAATATACCGAAGTTAACAAGATTTGCCAAATGGATGCGAGCAAAGCTTTTAGCTATAACGGCCTTAACACCTAAATACCTTGGCGCTAAAGCGGCATGCTCCCTGCTTGATCCTTGACCATAATTCATCCCTGCCACGATGAATCCGCCTTTAAGCTCCTTGGCCCTTTTTGAAAAATCTGGATCCACTACTTCAAAGACATGCTCTGCAATGACGGGAATATTAGAACGCAACGGCAAAAATTTGGCTCCTGCAGGCATTATGTGGTCCGTTGTAATGTCATCTCCTACCTTTATCAAGACCTGGCCATCAAGCTTATTGGACATGGGTTCCATTTCAGGCAACGGCTTTATATTGGGCCCTCTTCGAACAGTAACTCGCTCAGGTTCAGGCGATGGAGCTATGAACATTCCTTCATCGATTATGAGATTTGAGGGCATTTCAAAATGATATGGCTCTATGCAAATTCCCCTCGGATCAGTAATTACTCCTGTAATACAAGCTGCTGCTGCAACTTCGGGACTGGCAAGATATACCTTTCCGCTCGCATGCCCGCATCTTCCATAAAAGTTACGATTTATTGTTCTCACAGAAACGCCGTCTGTAGGAGGCGCAAACCCCATGCCCACACATGCTCCGCAACTTGCTTCCAAAATCCTCACGCCCGCTGCAATTAGGTCCTCAATAGCTCCTTCAGCACCCGCCTGCAACAAAATCTGTCTGCTTCCCGGAGAAAGCCCAACATCGACATTGGGATGTATCCTCCTGCCTTTAAGCATATGCGCTATGGTTAAAATATCGCGCAGTGAGGAGTTTGTACACGAACCGAACATTACCTGATCTACGCGAGTGCCTGCAACCTCCTTAACTGGCACTACATTATCAGGTAAAAAGGGTTTTGCAACCATCGGCTCTAATAAAGACAAGTCTATATCAATTTCTTCATCATAGACAGCATCATCATCTGGATACAAAGGTACCCAATATCGCTCTCTACCTTGAGCTCTTAGCCATTCCCGTGTTATGTCATCACTTTGAAATATAGAGGTAGTAGCGCCTGTTTCGGCTCCCATATTAGTTATAGTTGCTCTTTCACTCACGCTTAAGGATTTAACGCCAGGACCACAATATTCGAGGACTTTTCCCACTCCACCCTTAACCGAAATACGCCGTAATACCTCTAATATCACATCCTTTGCCGAAACGAAAGGAGAAAGTTTGCCCGTAAGATGTACTTTGACGATCTTAGGCATTATCAGGGTAAAAGGCATGCCGGCCATAGCCAATGCTACATCTAAACCTCCGGCACCAATGGCAAGCATCCCAATACCACCTGCTGTAGGGGTATGAGAGTCACTGCCAAGGAGCGTCTTTCCAGGAACTGCAAAACGCTCAAGATGAACATGGTGGCATATTCCATTTCCAGGCCTAGAAAACACCAGCCCGTATTTAGCGGCCATATCCTGCAAAAACCTGTGGTCATCAGGATTTTTAAAATCCTCTTGAATCATGTTATGATCAACATAAGCTACGGATAGCTCCGTTTTAACACATCTAACTCCCGTGGCTTCAAGTTCTAACATGGCCATAGTGCCTGTGGCATCCTGAATCAACGTCTGATCTATCTTAATGGCCACAGAAGCTCCCTTTGTCATATTTCCTTTAATCAAATGATTCTTTATTATTTTTTCTGTTAATGTTAAACCCATAATATAATAATGCCTCCTAAGTTTTTAGTTATCTATTTGTTGCTAACCTGATTTTTTTAATAAAGGGCCAAATGATCGAAAGAACAGTCAATGTAATTAAGACGATGCATATTGATGATCTGAAAAAGATACCGAGACTGCCATCAGAGAGCATTAAAGATTGACGAAAGGAATTTTCCATTGAAGAACCCAATACTACGGCAAGAATCATTGGCGCAAGTGGAACTTTATATCTCCTCATAAAATACCCGACGAAACCAAAAATGAGCAAAAGATAAAAATCTACCACTGAAAAATTTATGGTGTACACTCCAAAAAATGCAATAGCGACTATTAGAGGGTAAAGTAAACGTCCTGGAATAGACAGTACTCTTACTAGCAATCCTGCCAGAGGCAAATTTATAATGATGCAAATGATATCACCGACAAATAAGCTAGCAATTACACCCCAAGCAATTTCGGGATGCTGTTCAAAGAGTAGCGGTCCTGGCTGCAGTCCATAGATCATAAGAGCCCCCAGCATTACTGCCGTTGTTCCTGACCCCGGGACCCCCAAAGTCAACATTGGAATCATGGCTCCGATGGAAGCAGCATTATTGGCCGCTTCTGGCGCTGCTAGACCTTCGGGAATACCCGTTCCGAAACTGTCAGGATCTTTAGAAAGGCGTTTTTCGTTGCTATAGGCCATCATAGCAGCGATCGTGCCACCCGCTCCAGGAAGAACCCCTATGACAAATCCGATGGGAGATTCACGAAGAATTGGCATTAAACACCTTCGCCACTCCTCCATTGTGATCCATATTCGACCAAATGCCTTTTTTAGGGCAAAAACACCAGTTTCCCTTATTGTTTCGAAATTTTTGAATACCTCTCCAATTCCATATAACCCCACTATAACCACAACGAAATCGATACCGGTTTGAAGTTCAGCCACACCAAATGTAAAACGCAATACGCCCGATTGTAGATCTATACCAACGGTCGTTATCATTAGACCAAACAGAAGGGACATAAACCCCTTTATGGGGCTCTCTTGCGAAAGAGAAGCTGTTGCAGCCAGTGCAAACACCATCAACGTAAAGTACTCGGGAGGACCAAAACGTAAGGCAAATCTGGCAACAGGCATTGCCAATACCAGAAAGATAACTGCTGCAATGAGTCCCCCAATAAAAGATGCAATAGCAGAAATTGCCAAAGCTGACTCTGCCTTTCCCTTAAGCGTCATTGGGTATCCATCAAAACAAGAAGCTACTGCAGCACCATCGCCAGGAACGTTTAAAAGTATTGCACTCCTGGAACCACCAAACATTGCTCCGTAATATATAGAGGCCATTGTTATCAATGCAGTTTCAGGCCTCATAGTAAACGTAAGAGGAAGCAAGAGCGCCACGCCCGTTGCTGGACCAACTCCAGGCATCATTCCCAGTATTGTTCCCAGGACACATCCTACTGACATAAATATTATGTTTATAGGCTGAATAATAATCGTTAATCCGTATATTAAATTACTCAATGTTTCCATTTACGCTCAACTCCTGTCACGGCAACGATATATATAATATTTTCTCGAAACAATACCATATTCCAAAAGTTAAACCAACTGTAATTACTATATTTGTTATTAAACCTTTTTTACCATTAATTAAAATTAATAACGCTCCTATAAAGAAAATAGTAGAGGGAATGAAGCCTATCTTGTTGAATATAAAAGCATAAATAACCCCTATAGCCATAGTTCCTAAAACATAAAACCATGGAACTGAGGTTAATGTTTTTTCTTCTCGTCTTTTTTTCCTAAACCCTGTATATAGAAGAATTGCACTGCATAAAATCATCAAAATTCCCAAAGATAACGGGAAATATATTGGAGCCCAAGGATTTCCTATAAAAGCCTTGGGAAGAGCCAAACTTTGAACAAAATAGGAAATGCCCAAGGCTAGTCCTGCAATTCCAACAATTACGTCAGAATTCATATAAATACCCCCTATATGTAGGAGGTAGCCCAAATAATATAGGCTACCTCTCTTTATAGATATCTTTATAGATATTTATTCTCCTTTGTAAAATCCTATCGCTTGCAATACTTCCTTGTACTGCTCGTTTGTATGATCAAGGAACATCCTAAATTGATCGGAGGGCAAAAAGCTCTTATCCCATCCATTTGTTCTACATATTTCGTCCCACATCTGTGTTTTCTCCATTTGAGACAGCTTATCCTCAAGATACTTAACGGCATATTCTGGCATATCGGGAGGACCAAACAAACCGCGCCAGTTGATAAACTCTGCATCTATTCCGGACTGACGTAAGGTGGGCACATTGGCAAAGGGTCCATCTTTATAAGGTTCAGGCCTTGTTACGGCAAGGACTTTAATATCTCCTGACATCATAGGACCTTGAGTTTCTGCTAACCCGGCACTTAGTAAATCAATATGACCCCCGAGCAACGCCGCTAAATGTTGCCCCTCTTGAAAAGCAATGTACGGGATATCCTTCAAATTGCTTATACCTGCAGCTTTGGCAGCTATAAGAAACTGCACATGATCCATAGATCCAGGAGAAGATAGACCTCCAATTTTAATACTCTTCGGATCCTTTTTTAAGGCTTCCATTACCTCCGATATTGAATTGTATTTTGAATTTTTCGGAACGGCAAAAGCACCATAATCACTGATTAACCTCGCAATTGGGGCAGTATTTTTATATGAAAGTTTTGTTTGCCCTGTCAGATTAATTAACAACAGTGGCGGAGAATATACTGCTACTGTATATGGGTCACTTTTGCGTTGTTGCAAATATGCGAGGGCTACCCCTCCACCTCCGCCTGGCTTATTAACCACGGGCATAGGGACAGATACAAGCCCTTCTTCTTGCAACACCCTTGCTACCATCCTTATTGTCGTGTCCCAACCTCCACCAGGACCTGCCGGCGCGATGAACTCAAAAGGCTTGGAAGGATAATTATCCTGAGCTACAGCCATCCCTCCTAACAGAAAGAGCAAAACCAAAAAACCCGCTATTAGACCGCATCTTACCTTCATTTTCCTTACCTCCCCTTATGTTGAATAATTATTTAGATTGCCTTACATAGCAAACATTTATTTATTTTATAAGGGTATTTCTATATCAAATAAGGGTACATATTGCTGCGCACCATGCATATCAATCTCGCCTACAGATCCTTGGGGACGCATACGTGGTATCGTAAATTTGAATGCGTTTGCAGCATCAAAAAAAACAAAATTCAGTATTTTTTCCGGCTCTATTCCATATAGCTTTGCAACCAACTCACGATTTATTGCGCCGCAGGATTTTACTTTTTCGTAGTCTTCCTTGGTTTTAAATATGACATCAAAGGTAAGCTCAAAAGGACCAGCATTTTTACTTCTTATAACTTTCGCTATATCCTTTAGTTTTACCATTTTTTTATCCATAACTACACCTCCATTATATTAACAGGGAAAAGACTTACAGGATCATCAATCTCCATAAGATGATAAACGTTAAATGCAAACACTTCTCCTAAGGGAATCTCGAGAGGCGTGAATGGAAGTGCTATGTTACCCGCCGTACCTATGCGTCCTTCATAAGGACAATGCAAAAGTTCCGTCCGAGCACGTGAGCAAATCGCAGTTGCTAGCTCTTGTGTAGATGCTGCAACCTCAAGAATTATGCACAATTCGAGCGGCATAAAATTTTTAATAGGTTCTAGTTCTGCCATAACCCCATTTTTGCCATATACATGGTATATCATTTGATATTGATCCTCGGGTATATCCTTGAAGTAATCCTTAACATCCTCCGTCACTCTAGCCAACACATCATCAATATGATCTATAAAAATAGGGTCTCTTGCACCTGCTATAAATATAGAGCGGAACCCTACCTTCTTTGCTCCTTCAAGTTTTACTGTGTATTTATCCAAAGGATTGAATTTACTGCCAGAAATTTTAACCCTTCTATCATCTATTTGTTCAAAACTGGTATTAGATAAATCCAAGATACCACCGGGACCAGGTAATAAGTAAGGATGAGATTTTTCGTATAATGTATGCGCTGCTACTGACCATGTGGTACAACGTTCATCGAGGCTTCCAGGCTCAAGAATAAAGTGATCTTCCCTTATGGTACCGAACATCACTTTTCCTGCGGGTTCTGCACAGAGAGCCCCGCACTCCATTATCTTACCCATATGCCAGGCAAGTCCTGGATCAAAACCCTCCTTTATTGGTAGCGCCGCTATGGTAACAGGATCATAAGACCTTCCGGCTATTACAATATCTATATCATTTTCTTTTAAGACCTTAACAATTGGCTCGACGCCCATTTGCGCAACTATAGTAGTGGCTAAATCCACTTCTTCTTCAGATAGATGCTCGACAGGTCCACAGGGTGCTATTTGCCCTTTTTTCAATTTTTCTTTAACTATGGACTTATCAATCTCGCTATATATTGTTGCAATCTTAAAATGATATCCCTTCTCTCTAGATATTTTTTTTATAATATTTATAAAAGTGTCTACTTGAGCGTTGGTCCCAGCCCCACCTGCAGAACTAATTAATAGAGGGATCTTTTTCTCTGCGATAGCTTCTAGTAATAACGATATATCTTTCGTGTAAGCCTCTTTAGAACATGTCATAACACCCATAGCCAGTTTATGTGGACCACTATCAGTAGAACCAGAATCGACTGCTATTACGTGAGGGTCCATTGATAATGCTCGTTTAAACCACTTAACTGGAAAACCATAACCCAACATTCCGTTTGGCGTAAGAATGCGAAGCTCTTTCACTTTCACTTCACCACCTATTTACTGATTTCTGATTTATCGCAAAGACCTTCTTCTCTTAAAAATGCCTCTAGGGCACCTGTTAAGTGTTTTTTGACTGCCATTTCGGCACGTATTGGATCACGTTCAATAACCGCTTGTAATATTTCTTCATGGTCATTGAGAGCAACTATTTGCCTTTCTCGCTTTGCCATGGATATAGTTCTAAATTGTTCCAAATATTCCATATAAACTCTGACAAGTTTAATTAATCTAGGCATCCTACAAGATCTGACCAATATATCGTTAAACTCCTGACAAACGGAGAATAATTTATCGGCTTGCGATGATTCAGTATATTTTCTCATTAGATCTACTAATTGTTTTAATCGATTAATTTCGGCAGGGGTAATTTTTTCTACGGCTTTAGAAACGGCTAGAGATTCGAGTGAGATTCGGATAGCGTAAATTTCCTCCACATCTTCTTTGGTTATTCCTTTTACAAACAAACCCTTCCGCGGCACTCTTTTTAAAAGTCCTTCTGCTTCAAGAACTCGCAATGCCTCGCGAACCGGAGTACGACTTACATTAAGCATTTGAGCAAGATCCGACTCTACTATACGATCACCAGACACTAATGTTCTGTTTAAAATTGCCTCTCTGAGACGCTCAAGCACTAGATCTCTGGCAGGTCTAAAGTCATCATAAGGTATGGGTTCAATCAATTTTTGTTCGTTCATCATGCTCTGCCTCCGTATGAAATCAATTACATCATTTTTGGATACTTGCATCCTGAATACAAGGATACAATTTATATGCTATTTGTCAAGTATCTATTTTGATACTCGAATAATTTCTTATATGTGTTAAAATAAATTTAATTCAATTTATCTGATAAGTGAGGTGACAATCTTGAAGAGCTTAGGAGAGATGCTTTTAAGAAAGGAACCTTTCAGCGAGATTGTCATGGGAGATACTGCAATTGTGAGGGCTATGATAGAGGCAGGGGTAAGGGTTGCAACGTCCTATCCGGGTTCTCCCACTCCAGAAATCGCCGAGGCAATAGCCTCCGTACCTTTTGATCAACGCCCTTTCTACTTCGAATTTTCGACGAACGAAAAGGTAGCGCTTGAGGTAGCCTTCGGAGCCAGCATAAACGGTCATTTATCATGTCCATTCTTTAAGAGTGTGGGCCTAAACGTTGCAGCCGATTCCTTCGTTCAACTTTCCATGATGGATCTTTTGGGCGGCATGGTGATAGTGCTGGGAGATGACCCCGGAGCCAACTCTTCTCAAAACGAGCAGGACAACAGACATCTTGCTCGCCTGGCTTATGTCCCCGTCTTTGAGCCCGCCACACCAAAGGAAGCATATAAAATGTTCTTGGAGGCAGCCGATCTGGCTAAGAAACACCACATGCCGATTATCGTAAGGCTTACTACCCACGTCTGCCACGCAAAGGAAAAAGTTGGTTTTGGGCACTGGGAGCCCCGGCCTTTGGACAAAACGTCACGTTTCGATCCTAAAACTAGCTGTTATATTCCCCTGACCGCGGCGACTGTATACCCCATGAAGCGAAGAGCTCTCCAAAACATAGATGCCGTCAAAAAATATGCTGAAGACTCGCCCTTCAACACTACCGTAGATAACAGCAATAAAGAAAGGGGTATTATAACGGTAGGCCTGCCATTTTTATCGCTAATGGACACACTTCAGTTTGCCGAAAGCAAACCAGATGTGTTAAAACTTGGCATGGTATATCCTCTGCCGGAAAAAACCATTGTCGATTTCATGGCCTCCCACGAAGAAGTAAAAATACTTGAAGAACTGGATAATTTCATAGAACTTGAAATCAAAAGCCTTGCCTTCGATCATGGACTGAAGACGAAAATTTTAGGCAAAAAAGACGCAGAAGATTGGATAGGCGAATATGTACCCGAAAAGGTCTATCAGGTTATGAAAAAAACATGGAATGACCTGCTTCCGGAGACGGACTTTTCTCCCAAAGGCGTTTTGCCTTCGCCGAGGCCTCCTCAGCTTTGCCCCGGATGCGGACACAGATCCGCCTTTTACGCGGTAAAACGGGCTTTAAAGGGCACCGACATAACTGTTGCCGACATAGGCTGTCATACCCTGGGTTACCTTGAGCCTCACGAAATGGGGCAGGTCCTCTTGTGTATGGGACATTCTACGGGCACGGGATCGGGCCTTTCTTTGTTCAACGACGAACGGAAGGTAGTGGCTTTTATAGGTGACTCAACCCTTTTTCATGCCGGACTACCGGGCATTATCAACGCAGTCTTCAACCGCCACAATCTGACGCTCGTAATAATGGAAAACGGCACGACGGCAATGACGGGTCATCAGGATCATCCCGGATCGGGAAAGAACTTTAACGGCCCAACAGACGCAATATCTATAAAGAAAATGCTTGAAGGACTTGGCGTCAACTCCGTCAGAGTTGTCGATGCTTACTCGCAGGAAAAACTCACCGAAGCCATCAAGGAAGCAGTTAGCGAAGAGGGCTTTTCCGTCGTCATAGCTACCCATCCTTGTATGCTTAAATTTACCAGAGAGCAACGCAGGAAGGGCAAAGGTGTGGAAAGACAGGTATCGGTTGACAAGGAAAAATGCGAACACATATATGAGTGTCTTAAGGCCTTTGCCTGCCCTACTTTTCAGCTCATGGACGACGGATCCGTAATAACTTCCAAAGAGCTGTGTATAGGAGACGGCTCTTGTATTCAAACCTGCCCTGTCAGGGCAATAGGTTATCAGGATAAATAAGGCTTCCCGAAGGAACGGAGGGGTTAAAATGAAGCTAGATATTTTCGTGATCGGCGTTGGCGGCCAGGGAATAGGATTGCTTAGCGAAACCATTATACGCGCCGCAGATCATGCTGGTCTGACCGTAAAAGGAGTCGACACTCACGGATTGGCCCAACGCGGCGGAATGGTAACTTCTCACATTAGAATAGGAGAGGATGCATTTTCTCCTTTGATAATGCCGGGGCTGGCCGATATGGTCTTGGCCCTTGAAATTCACGAAGCCTTAAGAGGGCTGAACACATATCTCAAAGATAAAGGTACTTTAGTTTATTACAGCGTATCACTGCAACCTCTGAACGTACGGCTTGGCGAAGAAAAACCCGTTACTATCGACGATATAAGCAGGGAATGCAAGAAGCGATCTGTCAAAGAATACGCCGTTTCAAGGGAAGTGCCCGACCCTCGAATGCAAAACATAGCGATACTCGGAACCCTGGCAAGGGAAAGGCTGATCGATTCGGTCGAACCAAGACACTACGAAATGGCCTTAGAGGACCTGTTGTCCGGGAAGGTTCTCGAATTGAACTTAAACCTTTTTCGTTCAATTTTAGCAGATTAATTCTTCTTATCATATAACTAACTAACTTCCTATAATAAAAATAGCAGAGAGGACAACCTTTATTAAAGAAAGTCCTCTCTGCTATTTTCAAAAGAACAGTTTCAGTTTTCAAAGATTATATTATTGCTGCTGAGCCTCTTCCTTGGCATCGGTCTCTGTCTGCTCCGCCGTTTGGCTTTCTGCCTGATTTTCGGACTGGCCTTCTTCTACGACCTCTGCTCCAACATCGCTGTCTTGGCCACCCTCTTCTTCCGCCGAAGGTTGTGCAGGTTCTTCGACCTTTGGCGCCTCAAATACGGAAGAGTCGACTATCTCAACGTTAGCCCTATCTACCAAACCCTGCAAATACTCCTGACGTTGCGCTTGGGCTTTCTGCTGGCTTAAAGCAAGTTTAATATTTTCTTTAACCTCATCATATGGGATCTTTTCCTGTTTTTGGTATCCTTTGACCAAATAGATACCAAACTGCTCCTCATCAAGCTGGATTGGTCGGCTAAGCTCGCCTTCTTTTAGCTCCTTCAGAGGGAGCAACTCTTCCTGGGCTTCCAAAGTCGTCATTGGCAACAGTAAAGGCTTATCATAGGAAGTGCTGTGCAAGGCTTTATCGCCATACTGACTCATCACATCATCCCATGTCTGTCCACTCGCAAGGGCATCCCTGACTCCTTGAGCTGTTTTTTCGTCGGAAAAAATGGCGAAGTTCACCCACAATCCTTCGGGGCGCACGAAGTAGTCGTCGCCTCTGGCCTCATAAAACTCCTGCATTTCTTCCTCGGTAACCGTATCGTCCGTTTTTACCGCCGTCTGCAATAGCTTCTGCTGAGCCAGCTGCCTTCTTAGTTCTTTTTTAAGATCTTCCTCTTTGATGTTATATGCGCTTAAATAATCCTGGTAGGCTTCCTTTGTCGGAAACTGGGAAATTATCCTATCCATGGCCACGTTTATCTCATCATCTGTGACTTCGATCTTGTTCTCCTTGACTTCCTTATCCAACTCCATATCTAAGACTATTTGGTCCAAAACGTGTTTTCTCAAAATATAATACTGACTCTGAGGTAAGTTGCTTATCCCCATCTGGTCCATTAATTGCCTAACACCCATATCTATCTGAGAAAGCATGATGTTGGTTCCATTGGCTTTGGCCACCACTTTATCCTTTTCCGTAGTAGCGGAAGAATCTCCTCTTCTGGAGTAAATGCCATATCCTGCAAATATGGAAATAACGAATGCTACTGCGACTGCGATCATGATTACCTTAGTTCTCGTTCGAAGCGCCTTTAAAATCATTACAACCTTCCCCTTTCATTATTGTTCCCAAAAATCATTCACATATTTTCTATACACATAACAGCACATAGTATATATCACAACAGTTATTTTAACAAAATCAGTATATCTCCGTATATAATAGAGGCATCGGACAAAGAGGTGATACTTTTTGAGCATTTTAACGAGAGGTAGCGAGCTGACGCTAAATGCGATACCGCTATTCATCAAGCTTCGCAGGCTCAGTTTAAGGAGTTATAAAACCATACCCGAGGACGAAGTCTACGATATAAAAAACAGATTTGAACACCTGGGGCCTTCGTTCATCAAGCTCGGCCAAATGTTGAGCTGTCATTACGACGTGCTGCCACCCATTATAGCAGAAGCTTTATCCCATCTGTTGGACGAGTTACCCCCCTCTCCTTCGCCAAAGGTGTTTAAGCTCATCCAGGACGAGCTGGGAGACAAGTTGGATGAGATATCCTTTTGGGATCCCCAACCCATTGGCGCTGCCAGCTTGGCACAGGTTCATAAATGCGACCTCAAGGACGGACGGGTTGCTGCGATGAAGATCTTAAGACCAGATGTCGAGCAGCGCATCGAAGAAGATATAAAAATAATGCGCTTTTTGGTCAAGAGACTCCCCGACTCTCAATCATTCCCCATCGATCTGAAGGATACAGTTGATGAATTCTCAAGCAACATCATCAAGGAATTGGACCTTCTCAGGGAACTGGCATGCATGAGAAAATACGGCGAAGGGCTGCCTGCCGAATGGGAAGTAAAAGTCCCAAAGGGATACGCCGGGTTATGCACCAAAAATATACTCACCATGTCGTTTCACAACGGCCAGAGGCTCGATAGGGCCGTGCCTCATTTGTCACGTTTCAGGCGTCACCATATGGCTCTTTCTCTGGCAAAGACCTACTTATATAAATTTCTAAAAGAGGGGCTCGTTCATACGGATCCTCATTTTGGAAACATATTGGTGGATGAAGACGAGCATCTGGTGCTTTTGGATTACGGCGCCACTACCTTTTTATCAGAGAAGATAAGACATAAATCCATGTTGCTCTTTTGGGGGTTGCTGCGCAGGGATATCAGCCTCGTCTACAGCAGCCTCGCGTCCCTTGGAGTAATTCAGGGTCAATCGGATCCTTTGGCCATTGAAAACGAAATATACGACTTTCTCGAGGACTACCTGCACAGGCCCTTAGGACAGCTTTCCTTGCCCGACATGCTAAAAGACATGATAGCCCAAAGCCCTATCTGGGGCATAAAGATACCAAAGCCCCTGTTATATCAGGTCAAGGCCCTATCGATGCTCGAGGGAACTCTCCACACGCTGGATCCCGAAATTGGCTTTGAGGAGCTTTTAAACGAAAGTTTCCAGGAAGTCACCTCCATACTTCACCTTCAGCCAATCCTCTTCATGGAGCTTGGAAAGGAAAAAGTAAAACAAGCCCTATTCGACATTTCCATGACAACAACATCGACGAGCAGAAAACAGCAGGAGAAAAGAGGCGATACATCAGCTTTGGGCATGGCCTTCTTGCTGTCGATTTTCGGCATCGGCTTCATGGCTTTGCCACAGGGCGCTCACCCATATTGGTTTGCCCTTTGGCTGTTTGCCTCTCTTATTCTCGTCAGAAGGTAGCGGCTGCGCTTCACACTTCGGCCAAAGTGCGGCCGCTCTTTAGGTTAACCTCCAGAGGCACCGAAAGCTCTACGGCGCTTTCCATGCTCTCTTTAAGGATCCCGGAAACAACTTCCTCATCCTTTGCGGAACACTCACAAATGAGTGAGTCATGAATTTGCAATATTAGCGCAGCATCAATATTTTCTCTTTGTAGGGCCTCGTCCAAGCGTATCATGGCGATCTTCGTTATGTCGGCGGCCGTGCTTTGAATTGGGGTATTAATAGCGACCCTTTTCAAAGCTGCCGTGCTGTTTCCCACTACTGTAGTAACCTCGTTCAGTGGTCTTCTTCTTCCAAAAAGCGAGAGGGTATAACCTCTCTTTCTCGCCTCCTCATAGCTTTTTTCAATGTAATCTCCCACTTTAGGAAAGGCAGAAAAGTACCTATCTATAATTGTTTTGGCCTCTTCTCTGCCTATATTTAACCTCGATGCAAGGCCATAGGGAGTCATCCCGTACAGCAATCCGAAGTTTATCATTTTCGCCATTCTCCTAAGTTCGGGGGAAACCTTTTCCGTATCCACACCAAATATCCATGCTGCCGTCTCTGCATGAATATCTCTACCCCTCTCAAAGGCTTCGCATAGCTTTTTGTCTCCTGAAATGTGCGCCAGAACGCGCAACTCTATCTGTGAATAATCGGCAGCGATAAATATGCCGTCCCTTCGATCCGGTACAAACGCCTCCTTTAATTTCATTGCCCAGTCACCGTAGGCAGGGAGGTTTTGAAGGTTTGGATCTCGGCTGCTCAACCGCCCGGTACCGGTGCTCGTATGCTCAAATGTGGTATGCACCTTGCCGGTCTTGGGATCGATGGCGTCGATCAAGGGCTGTACAAATCCGGTAAGCATCTTAGTAAGCTCCCTGTGATCCAGGAGAAGTTTTGCCACCAATGCCTCGGGCCTATCCAATCGACTTAACTCCTCAAGAACGGTAACATCGGTCGAATATCCCGTTTTAGTCTTCTTTATGACAGGTAATCCCAGGTGATCGAAAAGCAGCCAGCCAACCTGCTTGGGCGAGTTTAGGTTTACCTTGTAACCGGCCGCCATGTCTATGGAGGCCTTTACGTCATCGAGCGTTCTCTCCAGCTCTTGCTTTACCTTCCAAAGATGGTCCAGGTCGAGGCGTATTCCCTTTCTCTCCATCCTTGAAAGGACAACCGACAGAGGTATATCGATTCGATACATGAGGCCATGCAATGCTTCGTCCATCTCTGAAGATATCTTCCCGTACAGGTCAAAAAGGGACAAAGCCTCTTTATCCAGGCCTTCTTCGCTTTTCAGCATCTTTTTTATTTCGGCCAAACCTTCTTTGGATGACGATTTGTCGGGATGAAGCAAATAATAAGCTATTTTGCCGTCCCATACCTTGTCCTTTTCAAAGGGTGCTTTCTTAATTGAAGTTGTAAACTCCTTGAACCCCCAGATCAGGATTTCTTTTTCCCTTAATTTTTCGACCAAAGCATCGTAATCGTCATCGCCTTTGGGCTCTAACAAATAAAAAGACCCTTCCCTTTCGGCTAAGACGCATCGTGAAAGGGCAAAGGACTGAGGATAACGACCCCTGCCTTCAAAGGCTAAGGCTACGATTTTACTCCAATCTTGGCTTTCCTCAGTGTTGGGCGTCTTTTCGCCCTCTCCCGCTTTAGAGCGAGTTTCCCTGGAATCGACATCCTTTACTCTCAGGCCAAGCCTTTCGGGTATCTGCTTAAAGCCAAGCCTTTGAAATATACCAATCAGTGCTTCATTGTTTCTTTCTCCTCCGCCTTTAAATTCATCGGGGCTTATACACAAGGTATCACGCAGGCGAATGAGCTCTCTCCATTGGAACAGTTCGTCCTTTTTATCCTTCAGGCTCGATGCAATTTTTTGGGGCAGTTCGTTTATGTGCTCATATAAATTTTCCAAACTGCCATATTGTTGTATTAATGCCGAGGCCCTTTTGGACCCAATGCCGGGAATGCCGGGAATGTTATCCACTTTATCTCCTATCAAAGAGAGATAATCGGGAAAGGAAGAGGGAGGAAAACCAAACTCCTCTTCAAAGGTTTTTTCATCATATACCTTGAAAGTAGAAACGCCCTTTATGGGTCTCATGACTTTGACATCAGCCCTTATCAACTGGAGCATGTCCTTATCGGCCGTCAGCACTAAAGCGCTGCCCTTTCCCTCCAAAATACGAACGACAGAGGCTATTGCATCGTCTGCCTCAACGCCCTCAATCTCTATGACGGGATAACCGAGGTATTTCATTATTTCCTTTATGAGGAGCAATTGCGACTTAAACTCCTCAGGAGTCGGAGGCCTTCCTTCCTTGTATTCTTTGTATGCTTCATGCCTGAATGTCTCGCCTTTTGCATCGAAAAAGACAATGACTTGATCTGGGTTTTCATCGTTTATTATCTTAAGCAGCATATTTAAAAATCCTAATATTGCATTGGTGGGCATCCCATCGGGCGCGTTAAGTTCCGGCAAGGCATAGAAGGCTCTGAAGGCCAAGGCATGTCCATCCACTAAAAGTATCCTTTCTTCCTTCAAAAAGCGACATCTCCCTTTTAGTTTTTGATACAATTGTAATATATGCAACAGCCGATGACAAAGGCAGATTTTTGTACCATCTTCAAGTCTAAAAATGCCATAATGTTTATTGAATGCTACAATATCACATTACTCGTTACTCTTGATTAGGAGGTATTATTCATGGACGGAGTCAGAGTTCGCTTCGCCCCGAGTCCAACGGGAAATCTTCATATTGGAGGTGCCCATACGGCACTTTTTAATTGGCTTTGGGCAAGGCACATGGGCGGTAAATTTGTGCTTCGCATAGAAGATTCGGACAGAGAAAGGTCAACCCTGGAATATGAGGAAAGCATATATTCCGGCCTTGAATGGCTTGGCTTGCTGTGGGACGAAGGCCCCAGAGCCGGTGGTCCTTATGGTCCCTACCGTCAATCCGAAAGGCTTGAGATATATAGGGAATATGCCGGCAAGCTGGTGGATAGGGGGCTCGCCTATCGCGAAGGCGAAGCCATTATATTCAGGGTCGTTCCCGGCGAGATAGTGTCCTTCGATGATATAGTTTACGGACATATTGAGGTTAAAAGCGAGACCTTAAAGGACATAGTAATGATAAAAAGCGACGGAATGCCAACTTATAATTATGCCGTTGTCATAGACGACTACACTATGTCCATAACCCACGTCATAAGAGGGGAGGACCACATCGCCAATACGCCTAAGCAAATATTGCTTTATAAGGCCCTGGGTTTCGAGCTCCCGCAATTTGCACATCTGCCAATGATTCTTGGAAAAGACAAAAAGAAACTTTCTAAAAGGCACGGAGCCACCAACGTGCTTGAATATAAAGATATGGGCTTTTTGCCAGAAGCGTTATTTAACTTCCTTGCTTTGCTGGGATGGTCACCGGGAGATGACCGCGAGATCTTTACCATAGAAGAAGCCGTCGAGTTGTTTGACATCAAAGATGTAAACAAAAGGGCAGCGGTATTCGATATGGACAAATTGCGCCACATCAATCAAGAACATATCAAGCGAATGAATCCCGACAAACGTCTGGAAGCCGTCAAGCCATTCTGGGAAGATTTGGGACTGCCTTATCACAACCATAGCTCCGATTATCTGGCCAAGGTCTTAGGTATAATGGAAGGAAGGGGACAAACCTTAAAGGAGCTGGCAGAATATACTGATTATTTCTTGACCTTCGAGCCCGTTAAAGAAAGGGTCGATCGCGAATACGCTGCAACTTCTAAGGAGGTGTTGGGTCCCTTTTGTGAGGATATGATAAAACTATCCCAGTGGGAAACAAAGGCTTTGGAAGATTTCGCTCGAGAGTGGAGCAACAAAAAAGAGGTGCCTTTAAAAAAGATAGCCATGCCGTTGAGAATCCTTCTGACGGGCACCAAGGTTAGCCCGGGAATTTTCGAAGTTATCGAACTTCTTGGAAAGGACGAGACGATAAAAAGGCTTTCCCACTGGGGCATACTCAACGTATCCGAATAAGTTTTCAAACTAAACTTTGAAAAAAGGGCCCGAGCATTTTAATCATAAGCCGCTCGGGCCCTTTTTGTATTCGTATTTCTAATTATTCCCCACCACAACCTGTTCTTTTCTATTATAGGAGGCCAGTAAGAACTCGTTGCTCATCGACAGACACTGTACAGGGCATATCTCGGTACATTGAGCACAGAAACAACATCGGTCAACATGTACCATAATTTTCTTTTCCTCCGTTATATAGGATATAGCATTGGCGGGACATACCCTTACGCACAATCTGCAGCCGATGCACTTATCTTTATCGTATGCTATCCTTCCCCTGAAGCCCTCGGGCGTTGGCACCGGTGGGTTAAGCTTTGCCTCGCCCGATTTAACCCTTTTCAAGACAGCCAACAGGTGATCCGGTATGTGCGCCAGCGGAAACAAATTGGTAAAGGGTTTTTTGAAGAATTGCTTGATGTTGATAAATAACATTTTATTTATCATTTTGTGCCCCTCCTAAAAAAACATCACATCTAGCGTAACGAGGACCATCCCCGCCAGCGCCAACCCTCCCATTTGAAACCAGTAAAATTGGGAGGCCTGCCATATTTTAAACCTTCCGTACATCGTTCTGACTACAGTAATGGCCACGATCTGAACCAGAAACACCTTTACCCAAAACCAGATAAAATCTACCAGCACGAATGATGCTCCGTTTAAGCCAAACAACTTGCCCAGCGAAAAGGGAAAGAAGAGGGGTACCAACAATGCTGACATGGCAAGGGATCGTAGAGCAAAAGTAAGTTTAAACAGCGCTAAATTCCTTCCCGAATATTCGGCCAAGAAGCCTTCCAAAATCTCCGTCTTGGCCTCGGCAATATCCATCGGGACCTTGCCCACTTCTGCCGGGACCACTCCCAGCAAGGAGAGAAGAAGGGCAAAAATTCCCATGCCGCCAATCAAACCGACGGTATTCCATACAGGAACAGAAACAAAGGTCTCCAAGCTAAAAGGAGCTCCCGGAACTCCCCTCTTGTATACCAACCATGCCAGAGTCAAAACCACGAGTGCCAAGGGAAGCTCATAGCTCATCATCAAGACCATTTCCCGCTGTGACCCGACGTTGGCATAGGGAGAGCCGCTGGCGAAGCCTCCGATAACCATCATCACAGCGGAAGCTGCGAGTAGGTAGAGTATTAAAATAATATCTCCGTTTCCGGCCAAGATTGGCGGTATGGAACCGATGGGAATATATAAAAAGATCAACAGCGTCAACGCCATAGCCATCCAAGGAGATGCCTGAAACACGGCCCTGACAGCCCTTCTGGGAACTATGGACTCCTTTCCCAACAATTTTATTACATCGTAAAAAGGCTGCAGCAAGGGCGGTCCAAAGCGCCTCTGCATTCGAGCGTGAACGATCCTATCGACTCCTTCATACAAAAGAGCAATCAATATAACAAGGCAAAAGAGCGCAAAACCCGATACAATCTTCGTAAGCAGCGGGCTCATCTATGCATCAGCCTCCTCGTCTTATCACGGCACATCCTTATCAGCTCCTCCTTGGTCGCGACAGTAGATGAACCTTTTTCATTAACGACCAACATCCTCTCCATACAAGAAATGCAGGGGTCTATGCTGTTAATGATTAGCGGAGCATCAGCTATCTCCTGATCTTTAAACATAATGGGCCACGACATGGCATTCGCATAGGTTGGAGCTCTGACCTTCCACCACGTAACGTTTTCCTGCGCCTGAGTCAGTTTGATGACATGAGTATCATCTCCGCGAGGCGCTTCTATAGATGATTGACCTACACCATCAGCTGTCTTTAACAGGTTTAACAGTTTTGCTGGTTTCGGCTCATGCATGATCGGCCCTTCCGGCAGGCCGTCCATGCACTGTTCTATAATTTCCAAAGACTGATAAACCTCCATGACCCTCACGAAAAATCTGTCGAAAACATCGCCCTGAGCATTGCCGAAGTAATCCTGCGGAACAATTGGCTCTACCTTCAAATCCTCGTAAGCCTCATAGGGGGAAGACCATCTGAGGTCAACGCGCAATCCGCTGGCACGCGCCGTGGGGCCAACGGCACAATATCTCACGGCATCTTTTTCGGAAAGCACGCCAACGTTTCGCATCCTGGCTTTGACGATAGGATCTTCGGTAACGGCATTATAAAAATACGAGAACTCCCGCTTGTAATATTCGACCATTTCTTTTATTGCTTCAGCCACTTGGAAAGTTATATCCCGACGAACGCCCCCTATCGTACCGACGCCATAATTTACCCTATTGCCCGTCATGGCCTCCAATACGTCCATGACCTTTTCCCGAAGCAACATACCCAAATTGAAGGCTGAGTCGTATCCGAAGGTATAACAAGCTACGCCAGCCCAGAGAATATGGGAGTGTATACGTTCAAGCTCCAGCAAGATAGTGCGTATATACTTTGCCCTCGGAGGAACTGGAATGCTGGCTGCATCTTCTACAGCCCTCACAAAGGAAATTATGTGAGCAAATGAACAGATACCACATATCCTTTCCGCCAGATATATGACTTGAATGGGATTTCTTTCCCTTGCCATATATTCAATCCCTCGATGTATTGCGCCAGGCCGTATGCGCACATCTACAATTCTTTCGCCATCAACTTGCAGCCAGGCAGTAATCGGCTCCTTGAGGCCTACATGAACAGGACCGATCGGAATAGTATAAGTTTTTCCTTCTCCAATAGCCATCGTTCATCACCTTTTCAAGAAAGTTCCCGTATATGTTTGGGAGACAACCCGGAATCGTCACGCCGCCAGGGATGAACCTTTTCATCCCAATTTTCGGGCAAAAATACCAACGATTGATCCGGCAACCCCTCGAAAGACACGCCCAGCATCTCATGCATCTCTCGCTCGCTGTATTCAATGCCAGGAATCTTATCATAAAGAGAAGGCATCGTAAGATCATTCTTTTGAACTTTTACAGAGACGACAACGCCCACTCTTTTGCCTCGTCCCGCACTGGTAAAGAGAGAGAAATGGTAATTCAGCAATACGAAATCTCCCGCATCATCTCCGGATATCACATGAAATATAGGGAAATCGAGCATAAAGAGGGAGTCGACAAGATCAATAAAGGCACCTTTGTCGCATGTGATCCACATGTCATAAAAGGACGTCTTTTCTTTTGCTCCAGCCACCCTCTCTCTTATTTCCAAGCTTTCCAGGTTATTAGTTAACCTTTCTTCCAAGAAAGATTTTATCTCCTCAGGCGTTTTAGGAAGATGGTTCAGGCTGTATTTAAACATCGGCAATGCCTCCCGTCCCCGTCCCAAGAAGCTCGTTTCTTTTTTCCTCGAGCTTTGCGATCGCCTTAGTTACGCCATCGATGATCGCCTCAGGCCTCGGCGGACAGCCATGTACATAGACATCTACGGGAAGTATTTGATCCACAGGACCGTCTAAGTTGTAGGATTTATAAAACACGTCCCCGGAGGCACCGCAATTTCCTACGACTATTACCACCTTAGGATTGGGCATTTGAGCATAAACTCTCCTCAACCTATCAGTCATATATTTCGTAACCGGTCCGGTGACCAATAAGGCATCGGCATGCCTTGGAGTCCCTACTAACTTCATGCCAAAGCGTTCTATGTCGTATCTGGGCGTAAGCAGGGCAACAATTTCTATATCGCAACCGTTACAGGACCCGCTGTTGCAATGAAAGGCCCATATCGACCTCGGCAAAATTCCAAGTTCTTTCTTTATGTCCACCTTAAACATATCCACGTCCTCCTATAAAAGAATCAAAATCGAAATGACGGCAACAGTTACGACCAAAATCCCCATGTAATCGGACAGTATTCCCGTGTGCATGCTCACCAACACATCGTAGAAACGGGAAAGCGCTTTCGTAAAACCCCAGTAGGACGAACTGGCGGGAATGGCCAAATCCTCGCCGTCTTGGGGAACCGGATTTCCTCCGTAAAATACTTCATCCTGATATGTGCCCTTTTCGTAGTCTCCTCTTCCCGTCGAGCGCAAGAATAAAACAATAAGAGCTCCAAGGGCAAAGAACATAACCCAAGCATATACGTTCCAAAAGCCAAATCCTGTGTATACAGTCCCGAGAACCATTATAGACCACTCCCCATTACTGCCTGAATATAACTGGCTTGGTTAACTAAATCTCGGGCAGCAGGTTCAATTAAATTAGCTAACGCCCAATTTGGCATCAAGCTAAGAGAAATTATCATGACGCAAAGGACCATCATGCCCACAATCATGCTCAAAGGTACTTCTCTGACGTTATTCAAGTCATCCCTCGACGGACCCAAAAAGCCCGACTGAAAGACCTTGACAAAAGAAGCGAGGGTCAATATAGAGGTTACCATCGCGACCACAGCCAAAAAGGGATGAACCACAAAAGAGGATTCGTATATCAAAAGCTTGGAGACGAAACCGTTGAAGGGAGGCAAACCTGCAATAGCAGCCGCCGCAACCGCAAACATGAAGGTCGTATAGGGCATTTTCCTGGCCAATCCCCCAAGCTTGTTAAGATTCGTCGTCCCGGTAGCGTAAAAAAGGGAACCCGCTGTCAAAAAGAGCAATCCCTTATACATTGCATTGTTGATTATATGGAAAATACCGCCCTTCATTGCCGTAAAACCGTATTCGCTCATGGCTTGCGAACTAGAAAGGGCGAGCAATCCCAAACCTATGCCCATAAGCATGTAACCCGTCTGCGAAATGCAGTGATATGCCATCAGGCGCTTCGCTTCCTTTTGTATAACTGCCATTATTACCCCTATAAACATGGAAAGCAAACCCAAAACTATTATCACCCATGCAAGCACGTTGCCCTCAAAGGCCTGCCCGTAAACGGAAAAGGCAATTCTAAACATCCCGTAAAGCGAGGCTTGTCCGACCACAACGAGGAAACAAGAAACGCCTGCCGGCGCCTGACCGTATGCATCGGGCTCCCACATATGCAAGGGAACGGCCCCGCTTTTCATTGCCAAAGAAACGATAAAAAGCACCAATGCAAGTTTTTCCAGGAAACCCACCTGCATGTTTTTGGCTATTGCTGCCATATTAAGCGTCCCATACACACCGTACAGGATACCAACGCCTATCAAAAAAATGAGAGCCACAAAGGTCGACAATACGGCATATTTAAAGCTCGCTTCTATCGCTTCGGGTCTGTCGCGCCAAAAGGCTATCAATCCGAAGGACGCCACTGAAGCGATCTCGAGAAAGACGAAGAAATTAAAGAAATCTCCCGTCACCTCAAGGCCCAGCATGCCGGCAAAAAGGAGGAAAAATAGGGCCACAAACTTATTTCCATCATTAACACGATCTAAGAACCTTACGGAGAACAAACCGCTGGCCAAGGTGGCTATAGACCCGGCAAGAGCCATAAAAGCCCCAAATGCATCGACCTCCATAATTATCCTGATGGGCAAGGTCATGCCCGAAGGAAGCGTAAGGTTCCATCTTTCGCCACCCATTACATAGACCAATGTACCGTTAATTGCGACGTGTCTCCACATAAGAAAGGCCAAAACTGTCGTAGCCACTAAAATTGTTGCAAACCATAAATTACGCAAGCGCGGTTTTACCATTGCAATAGAAATAAAGGCCCCTAGCAATGGGACAGAAACTACCAAAGCGGGAAGGTGTACCTGCCAACTCATCCCCTAAGCCTCCTTATCTCGTGGACGTCCAGTGTCCCGTAATGTTTGTAAAGAAGCATGATCAACGTCAACAAAAGCGCAGTAGTAGCTAAACCAATGACTATTGCTGTAAGCGTCAAGGCCTGCGGTGTCGGCAAGACCATTTTTTTGAACTCGCCTGCCAATGTGTAAACGGGTATGGAACCTCCCGTCCGATAGCCAAGGACTATTAAAAAAAGGTTCGTGGACGACTCTATTATGCTAACAGCAATGGCTATTTTTATGATATTACGCTTAAACAAAACTCCATATAACCCAATGACGAACAATGCTCCGACTGTTAACATGGGAACGTTATTTATCATCCTTTACCCCCTCCTTGCCGCCTTCAGAGACATAACGCATTCCTAAAAACATAAAGATGAGAATGGTCGAAAGACCACCCACGACTTCAAGGCCTACGGCTATATTGGCCAACGCTATGGTGCCGGAGGTGTTCAGAACGCCCACATTGGGCCCTATAGGTACGGCAGATCCGAACAAGCCGCCTTTCAAAGCCAGAAAGTTATATAGAAAGGTCGTAGACAAGCCCAAAAAACCGACACATACGAAAGCAACCAACCCGGCGCCCTCAAAGGAGGAGAAAATTTCCTTTTTAACCCATCCCAAGAAGCTCTTTCCTCCATGCGCAACCAATAGAAGGGCTATAAAGGTGGCCACTATGGCTCCGCCCTGAAAACCGCCGCCAGGCGTCAGATGGCCGTGCAGTATTATGTAGGCTCCAAAGATTGCAACAAACCAGGCAAAAATATTGCAAATCGTTCTAACAACTATTGATAGGGGCCTCATTGCTGCTACTCCTCCTTCCGAAAGAGAGCGGCCACAGACATTACCGCCGTAAAAAGTACCGCCGCTTCACCAAGAGTATCGAAACCTCTGTAATCAAACACTATTGACGTCACTACATTGTTGGCTGCCCGTTCGCTCTGGGCATTGTTTATGAAATAATCGTCCATAGCCGATACACGCGGTTCTCCAAAGGGATGGATATTATATAATCCCTGACACAAAATCCCCACAAATATGACGAAGAAGATCAAAAAAATTACCCTAGGACCTTTCATTTTTATCGTTCCCCTTTCCGGGCCAACGAGATGACCGGCAAGCTTTGAGGGCCATTATATAAATGGCTGTAGTAAGTCCGGCTCCTATGCCCGCTTCAGCAATCGCTACATCAGGAGCCTGCAAGATATAAAATTCCAGAGAGATGAGCAGGCTCATAACGCAAAGCGAAATCACCGCATTCAGCAGATTATCAAACCAGATTGCGAAAAAAGCGGATATCACGATCATCAACAATATAGCAATATGGGCAATATCCATCATGAGAACTTTTCACCCGCCTTTTCTTCCGACAACTTATCGACGATTCCAATTGGCTTTATCCCGCTTTTATGTGCTGCACGTGCTATAGCGTGGGCAGCCGTAGGATTGGTAATCAAAAGCGCAAATATTGCTATAATGACGTGAATGGTAAAGGTCATAAACCTGGGCTCTCCTGTCGTCACGTATTTGAATATCGAGTAAACCACTACAGATGCCGATGTAAATATAGAACCAAAGGTAGTACACTTCGTGGTTCCATGCAGACGAGTATATACATCGGGAAACCTATAAAGAGCAATAACGCCAAGGACATTGAAAGCCAACCCTATTCCCAACAGTATCTTTATAAAAATTGTTGAGCCATCCACTTTAGAAACCCCCTTCGATATAGCGCGCTATGAACAATGTGCCGACAAAGGACAGGGCAGCATAAACGATGGCAATGTCCACCATGACAATTGAATCGAACAACGCTCCCAGAATTACCATAGTGGCAACCACAAAAGTATTCAGCGTATCTAAAGCAACGACCCTATCCGGAACAGTCGGGCCCATAATCAAACGCCCCGACATGGCGAGTATAGCAAGGCTGAGTATTAAAAAGGCAAAGGAAAACACGCTCATTCTTCAACCACCTTCTTAGCCCAATCTTCAAAGGAACCATAAACATCTTTTCCGCTTGGTTCAACATTTTTAATGTTGATCCAGTGAATATAATAGGTGCCGCTTTCCTGATCCACGTCGACGGTTAAAGTACCTGGAGTCAAGGTTATTGAATTGGCCAACATAGTCATGGCGTAGGCATTTTTTAACGATGTTTGAACCCTCACTATACCGGGATTTATCTTCCCCGTTATGACTCTGTAGGCAACGTCGAAATTTGCCTTTGTCATTCCCCAGAGAAAGGGACCAAAGATAAAGGCAAGCAATTTAAACCATCTGTCGGGCCTTAGCGCAGTCATCCTGTATAACCCGGGGCTCCAAGAGCGACAAGCATATGTTATGATCCCACCCAAGGCTATAGCGATGACTACTTCATTTAAGGGAATTGACCCTCCTGACCAAACGAGCAACAAATACATAATGACTGAAGCCAAAAAGATTACCATTCATTAGACACCCCCTGGGTATATCTCTAATAAAAAACTTGCTAGACACACAAACATCTTTTCAGTCATCTCTTTATGCATGACTGAAAAGATGTGACCATGGCTTTAAAACCATTCTAAAATATTAACAGCGATAAATCCAATTAAAAAATCTAATCTGATGATTAACTAAAAATAAAACTTCACTTTGAAATCTATGCTCTATATGGATCTAATTTCTTTCCTCATAAACGCCAAATAAGAGACGGCAAAACATATGACCGAAGCAGCAATCAGGGCAACAAATTGCGGCCACACCACTAACACACTCTGACCAAGCGAAAGAGGGGTCAAAATCAACCCTTTAAGCTGCGTTTCAAACATGGGACCAAAGACTCTGACTGTCGGATTTAAAAGGGCAGCAGATATTTCTTCCAAAAGAACGGCAGGAGAAAACCTGAGCAACATGGTCCTCAAGCTCTCGTGCTTTGCCAAAAGCTCCGGAGTAGATTGTTGCGTGATAGGATAGACCTCATCGGCTACAACACCTGCAATCATATATACAAAGAAGGACAGAAAAATCCACAAGGCTATGGAGGTCAAAGCAGATGTAGAACTTTTTTCAAAAATAATGGAAAAAAGTATCGCCAAACTCATCCAAAAGGCAATATATAAAATACAGGCAATAAAAAACAAAATCGCCCTCACTACCTCTTGTCCGTTAGGAACGACTCCCAATTTCGCAATAGAGATACCGGCAATCATGACCATGATGCTGGCTATCATTATGGCCACCGTCGCTAAAGAGGCAAGAAACTTTCCGTTTATAATCGCATCGCGATAAATCGGCTGAGAAAGGATGAGACTCAAGGTGCCCCTTGTGCGTTCGCCGTTAATCGCATCAAAACCCAAAATGATGCCCAGCAGAGGCCCAAAGAAGCTGATGAAAAACAAGAATGAAGGCAATCCTCCACCCGATGAAGTAAAAAGACCAAGGAATAAATACTCCTCGTTCAAAAACTGTTGTTCCTTCAACGCCTCAGAGGCTGTATATGAAGAAAAGAGCCCTGTGATAACTATGATCAAGGTTATCAACATGAACCTCTTACTTCCAAACTGATCCGTGAGCTCTTTTAAAAACACGGGAAGTAATCCGCCCATCCCGAATCACTCCTCCCGAAAATATCTAATATATATCTCTTCTAAGCTATACTCTCTCCCCTTGACCTCTATAGGAAGGAAGCCTCTCATTACAACTTCGCGCACTATATCAAGTTTTTTATCCTCGTTAAATTTTAGAATGATCGAATGATTGTCAATTCTCTTCTCTACAATCCCTTCAATTCCGTCGAGATTATTTAATGCCTCCTCGTTAATATACTCGTATGACAGCTTCATAATCCCTTCACGTTCGCCCAAGGCTTGCCGGCCTATTTCTTCTATGCTCCCCATGGCGACCATCTTGCCCTTAAACATTATGCCGACCCTGTCGCAAATCTGCTGAACTTGATATAAAAGATGGGAGCTGAGCAAAATACTGACACCCATTTCTTTGCTCATCTTATAAATTAAGCTTAATACCTGTTCTGTTCCTTCTGGATCTATCCCTGTAGTGGGTTCATCCAGGATAACCAGCTTGGGATCTTTGATAAGGACAGAGGCAAGACCCAGCCTCTGCCTCATTCCCTTGGAATATGTGCCAGTGAGCTTGTCCCTCACATCCGAAAGGCCCACCGTTTCTAAAATATCATCAATTTTTTTGAGAGCAACATCATCCGGGATGCCGTTCAACCTTGCAAGATAAAGCAAGTTTTCCCTCGCCGTCATATCTTCGTAGAAACCGACGTTTTCCGGCAAATAACCAGCAATCCGCTTGACTTTGAGGGGCTCCTTATTTGGGTCATATCCACAAACCTTTATTTCCCCTGTCGTTGGTTCTGTCATCCCCAAAAGCATCAATATGGTCGTAGTTTTTCCTGCGCCGTTAGGCCCGAGAAGCCCAAAGATCTCGCCTTGGGCCACGTGAAAACTAATGCCATCTACCGCTTTGAAATCGCCATATTTTTTTTCGATATCCCGAGCCTCAACCACCAATTCCATCTTTATCGCCTCTTGAGCTTTGCAAAAATTCCAAACAACAAAGCGATGACGATCAGGATAACACCTACGCCTATCCATCCCCACGTAGTGGGAACTTTGACCGTGGCTCTCAGTTCTATAGACTTTCTATCTTGGTCGCCTGCTGCTGTAAGCACTACTTGATAATCCCCGGGGATCGTCCTCTCGGGTGTTTTAAAAGTGATTTCGACTATTTCCGGTTTTTCGGTCTTTGCAAGGGGCTCAAGCACGCCTATTTTATCGGGCTTAAAGGTTATTTCCCAATCCTCAGGCTTACTGGCCACCAAGAAAGATATGTTCTCTATTGGTGCCGATCCTTCGTTCCAGACGTAAAATACCTGCTGGCTTTCTTTCCCAGCTACCATATCGAAGTTGAGCCTTCTGCTCTCCGGTGCTATCTGCAATTTATAGGTTCCCTCGACGATAACTTTTAAATCCAATTTAACGTCACTGTCTCCAACCTTGGCATGAAACTCCAAAGGATACTCCCCTTTTTCGGATTCGATGGGAGGAACGACAGTAAAGTTCAGGGTCTCGCTAGAATTTGAGGCAATTTTAATCGAGTTTACGCGCTTTTCCGTCTCCCATCGGGGAGTCACATAGGCATTCCAACCCGACGGAGCAACAGTAACAAAATCTACTACCGCATCTTTATCGGAGTTATTTTTCACCTTAATCTCAAAACTCAAAGATTTGCCTGCAGCGCCCTCTAAAACGGGATACTTGGTTTCGAGTTCCAATTTCCCCGCACCCGAATCGACGGCAACTTTACCGCCTTTCAAATGCACAAAAATAGGATACTCTTTCGTAATTCCGTTAGCCGAAGCCTTCACTACGAACTTGTAATTTCCGGGTTCGGCATTTTCTCCAGGTTTGATATGCAACTTAATTGCGACTTCTCTATTTTCCTCTCCGGTACCTAAACGAACCCTGTTGACGCCAAAACCACCCCATTGAGAACTTATGAACCTGACGTCCCAATTGTTCGCCTTTGGATCTCTCTCCAGGTTCAGCGCTACTTCAATATCGTTATTTGTGGCGTTCCTTAAATTTACATCGACGTTGACGTCATCTTCAGTACCCATTTCGATGCCGGTAAAGGGTATGTGTAGCGTAAATCCTCCCTGCTGTGCAATCGCCGCACCGGCAAAAAGCATAAACGAAATACCAATTAGAAATGTAAGTAGGATATATTTTTTATAAGCGCTAGCGAACATGTTCATGGATACCCCTCACCTTCCCGTTTAATTTATTTTCATATCCTTGGAAAGGATACCCCACTATCCATGAAAGTTCAAGGAGGACTCACAACTCATTTGTTTCGGCAGGCCCAAAGCCAATATACCTAGAGAAGTATTTTATAATAAGACTTAGACAGCTTGCCGCAAGTACTAAAACTACCTAACCAGCTAAAAGGTGAATATCAATTTACCGTAACCGCCACTTTCTTCGCAGCCTTTTTGCGGTCTTCCTGCCGTAAAATGCTCTTCCTTACCCTTACGGAAAGCGGGGTCACTTCGACAAGCTCATCTTCGGCGATCCATTCAAGGGCTGCATCCAAAGTAAGCTTCCTTGGGACGTCGAGAATTATCGGAGTATCCTTAGATGCGGAACGATGATTGGTAACGTGTTTCTTCTTTGTAGGGTTGCATGGCAAATCATTGGGCCTGGAATGCTCTCCGATGATCATTCCCTCATAAACATGATCCATAGGCGATATAAATAGCGTACCTCTGTGCTGTAAATTATCCAGCTGATAACTCGTCGCCTCTCCTGTATCCATGCTGACCATCGATCCTCTGTTTCGACCGGATATTTCCCCCCGCCACAAATCGTAACCTATAAATCGGGATGACATTATTCCCAAACCCCTGGTATCGGTAAGAAATTCAGTCCGATAACCTATAAGCCCCCTGGTCGGAATGTTGAACTCCAAACGAAGCAAACCGGTCCCAAGGTTTTGAACGCTCATGAATTCTCCCTTTCTTTTGGAGATCTTTTCTATGACTACTCCCTGATATTCCTCGGGCACATCAATAATAAGTTGCTCAAGAGGTTCCAATAGATTGTTGTCATGGTCGTGTTTAGTAATTACCTCGGGTCGGGATACGCAAAATTCCATCCCTTCGCGCCGCATCTCTTCGATCAGAATAGCGAGATGTAGCTCTCCCCTGCCCGATACTTTCAGCCCGTCAGGTCTGCCGATATCCTCGACCTTCAGCGCGACATTTGCCCTTGCCTCTTGCATTAACCGTTCCTTCATTTGTCTCAAGGTGACGGGTTTGCCCTCCTTGCCTGCAAAGGGTCCGCTATTTACGAGAAAGAACATCGAGACCGTCGGTTCTTCTATGTCAAGCGGAGTGAGCACGGAATCCGCATTTTCTTCGAAGGACAGGGTGTCACCGATCATTATATCCTCAGGGCCAGCAATCCAAACCACATCGCCAGCAGATGCCTCCTCAACCTCCACTGGTTTCAATCCCTTTGTAAGCCAAAGATGGCTCACCTTCGCCAATTCTCGACCGGTTATTTCCCACTCGCCTTTATCCTTGTCCTGCCACCTGGTGCTCGTCCTGACGATCGCGTCGCCTTTTCTTATCTTTCCTTGCAGTATCCTTCCGCATCCGACTCTTCCTATGTAATTATTCCAGGTCAACGTAGTTGCCTGCATCAAAAATGGTTTGTTGACGTCGCCAAGAGGAGCGGGCACGTAATTTATTATCGTCTCAAAGAGAGCGTCCATTCCCTCGCGTTCTTCATCTTCCATGTCTTTGACGAACCAGCCGTGAAGCCCCGAGCCATAAAGGACGGGAAAGTCCGCTTGTTCGTCCGTTGCACCTAATTCCAAGAATAAGTCGAAGGTGGCATTCAAAGCAGCTTGCACATTTGCGTTTGGCCGATCAACTTTGTTTAGTACCACGATGGGCTTAAGCCCGGCTTTCAAAGCGCGCATCAAGACATATCTGGTTTGAGGCATTGGCCCCTCGTTAGCATCCACCAAAAGCAAAACCGAATCTACCATGCACAGTACTCGCTCTACTTCCCCAGAAAAATCTGCGTGTCCGGGTGTATCGATGATATTTATCAAGTAATCTTTCCACTGAACGGAACAATGTTTGGACCTTATGGTTATACCTCGTTCGCGCTCTAGTTCATCGTTGTCCATTACCCGCTCTTCGACTTTCGCGTTTTCCCTAAACAGCCTCGTTGCCCTAAAAATAGAATCGAGGAGAGTGGTCTTACCGTGATCGATATGGGCTATAATGGCCACATTGCGTATCTTGGAGATATCATTCATAATTCTTTCCATTCCTTCTTTCCAATGCAATTTACACCCCGCTCAGAGGCAAACAAATTTGTATTATACAGCAAAATATACAAACCATATGCATACCAAACAAAAAAGCAGCCCCCATATCCAGTTGGGGACTGCTCGTTGTCTTCTGGTGGAGGCGGGGGGAATCGAACCCCCGTCCGACAAGGGCCAGCCGTGAAGTTCTACGGGCATAGTCCCTGTTTTAGTTTTCGGCTAAGCGCTCTCCCAGGGACAGGATCGCGCTTGCCTATCCTCCTGAAGTGTCCCCTCAGGCAGGGAGGAGCTGCCTGAGAACTAGCCACCTATTGTGACGCCTGTCGATATCGCGGTGGCGGCGACATCGCAGACGTGACTGCTAACTAAGCAGCCAGTGCGTAATTTTCGTTGGCAATTATTGTTTTCCCGCCTGTTTAACGAGGTTTGCGGGGACCTCGGCCCGCTCTTCACGACCCTCCTCTTGCCGTCGACACCATTCGCCCCCGTTTAAGTTTTCGTAATCTTTCGTGCCCTTTCCATCTGAAGCCGGGCATCTCTTTCCGCTATGGCATGACGTTTATCGTAAACCTTCTTGCCCTGGGCTAACGCCAACTCGACCTTTGCCCATTTTCCGTTTTTTAAGTAGATTGAAAGCGGAATAAGTGTCAAACCTTGTTGCTGAGTTTTGCCGATGAGCCTTTTAATTTCGTCATTATGAAGTAACAACTTTCTCGGTCTCAGAGGGTCGTGATTGTAGTAGGTACCTTTTTCATAAGGTGATATATGAACATTATATAGCCAGCATTCGCCCTTTTCTATCTTGGCATACCCATCTTTTAAGTTAACTCGTCCCGCACGAATCGACTTGATCTCCGTGCCAGTTAAAACAAGACCAGCTTCATAGGTTTCAAGAATGAAATAATCGTGTCGGGCTCTTCTGTTTTGAGCAACTATTTTCTTATCCATCACCCTTCCTCCGATGCTAATTCTAACAAAACACAGCTTAATAGTCAATATTGATCAAAAAAATGGTCGGGGCGAGAGGATTTGAACCTCCGACCTCCTGGTCCCGAACCAGGCGCGCTAACCAAACTGCGCTACGCCCCGAGCTAGGAAATATTATCATCAAAAGAGGCTATTTTCAACTGCAATTTTTTGCCCATTACCCCCCTTCGTAGCGACATCTTCGATTGAGGGTTAAAACATCTCAATGCCATCTCTCCTGACAATCCCATATACGAGCTTCCTCCTGCTTTCTTTTTGCCCTGAAATCTTTATCGAAGCTTCCGCTTCTGGCAATACCTCTTGGAGGCGTTTTTCGTCGTTTCCGTAGAGTGTGGCTATATTTTCTCCCTTATTTACGTGTTCTCCTACCTTTTTGTTTAGAAATATACCTGCCGACAGGTCGATCCTGTCTTCTTTTTTCTCTCTTCCAGCCCCAAGCTTCATAGCGCATATCCCAAGCCCCTCGGCAGCCATCTTTGAGACGTAGCCATCTGCTTTTGCTTTTAGTTCGTATTTAAATCTTGCTTGAGGGAGTAAAGAATAATCTTCCAGCGCATTCACGTCACCGCCCTGAGCCATGACCATTTCTTTTAGCTTCATCATTCCCCTGCCGGAATTAAGCGCATCTCTCAATAGATCCAAGGCTTCCTCTCTGTCTTTCGCTACGCCAGCCAAGATAGACATTAAACTTCCAAGTGTAAAACATACCTCCATTAAATCGCTATTACCCCTGCCCTTCAACGCCTCGCAGGCTTCCATCACCTCCAGGGAGTTTCCGATTGCCTGTCCTAAAGGCTGATTCATATCTGTTATTACCGCCACCGTTTTTTTGCCTGCACTTTCGCCTATGTTAACCATAGTCTTCGCCAATTTAACAGCTTCATCAACATCCTTCATAAAGGCACCGTCTCCTACTTTTACATCTAATACTATGCCGTCAGATCCGCCGGCAATCTTTTTACTCATAATGGAGCTGGCAATGAGCGGAATGGAATCCACTGTGGCGGTAACGTCTCTCAGTGCGTAAAGCTTTTTGTCAGCAGGGACAAGATCTTCCGTCTGGCCAATTATAGAGATGCCTATAGTGTTTACTATATCGATGAATTTCTCAAGGGGCAAAGAAACCCTCATACCCGGTATAGATTCGAGCTTATCCAAGGTTCCTCCGGTGTGTCCGAGCCCTCTTCCCGACATTTTAGCTATCGGGACTCCGCAAGCAGCTACAAGAGGACAAACGATTAAAGTTGTCGTATCGGCCACTCCACCTGTGCTGTGTTTGTCAATTTTAACGCCGTTTATGGAAGATAAGTCCACTATTTTTCCCGAATTGGCCATGGCTAAGGTGAAAGATGCAACTTCCTCGTAGCTCATACCCCTAAAATACGTGGCCATCAAAAAGGCTGCTATTTGATAGTCAGGAATAACATCGGATGAACAACCCTTTATTAAAAAATTTATTTCTTCCTCCCTCAGGTGTATCCCGTCTCTTTTCTTCTTTATAATATCAACTGCTCTCATATCTATATTTGCAACCTCCCACCATCCTTGTCACATCTATCATAACAAAATTTTTTGTAAATTAGATTGTTATGTATAGTTAAATAATAATTTATACTATATAATTATGACACAGAGGCATTTCAGATTCGCCCTAGGGGGAAAGGAAATTTATAAGGCGACAAAAGGGGGGAAAGGGATGAAATGGCTTGCAACATATCCGGAAAAATGCGTGGGATGCGAAAGTTGTATGTTAACCTGTTCAAAGACTTGGTTCAAAGAAGAGGACAAAGAACTATCTAGGATTCAAGTAAGCAGCAGCGAATCGGGTTATGCTATCAACGTATGTAATCAGTGTGGCGAGTGCATCGATTATTGCCCTACTTTGGCCATCAAACGGGATAACAGCGGAGTGGTACGCATTGATGAAAGCAAGTGCGTCGGATGCCTCATGTGCGCAGGATTTTGCCCGACGGAAAGCATGTTCGTTGTCGAAAAAAGAGAAAAGCCTTTCAAATGTATAGCCTGCGGCATCTGCAGCAAAGAGTGCCCGTCGGAGGCGCTCGAGCTCAAGCAAGATTAACAAAGGGGGGATAATCCGTGGAGAAGATGAAGCTTCTTGCGGAATGGAAATACGAGCCGAAAAAAATCGAAAGAGGATATGCCGGAAGGACACTTTACGTCAACATTGGCGATCGCTCTTTTAAAGAAAAACCAGTTACGGAAGATATGAAGGAAAAGTTCGTTGGCGGAAGGGGATTCGGACTTAAACTGCTCTGGGACGCAGTGAAGGACACCACAAAGTGGAACGATCCTGAAAACGAGTTAGTGATTTCAGGAGGTCCTTTGTGCGGCATCACCCAATACCCCGGCTCCGGAAAATGTTATACCGTGTTCATCTCACCACTGACAGAGCAGACCTACGACAGTAACGCAGGAGGCTATTTCGGTCCTTTGCTTAAATTTTCCGGGTGGGACGCCTTGGAGGTTCAGGGCAAATCCGATAGGGATGTAATACTTTTCATCGATGGAGACAACAATAAAGTTGAAGTTTACGAATCTCCCTTCGAAGATATAAATGCCGTTACCATTACAGAAGCTTTGCACGAGTATTTTGCAGACAGCGAAGAGGACAAACGCAACATATCGGTCGTATCAACCGGAAAAGGGGCAGAAACCACTAACTGGGGATGTCTCAACATGAGTTTCTACGACTTGAGGCGCAAAACCCCGCGCCTGAAACAAGCAGGAAGAGGAGGCGGCGGAACGGTCTTTAGAGATAAAAAACTCGCTGCCATCGTCGTTAGAAAAAGGGGCGTAGGTCCTGCCAGCAACAACCCTGCAGATATATCGGTGCTGCAAAGGACGGGCCTTAAGCTCCACAAAGAGATTAAAGACTTGGACGACCAACAGAACAAAATGCGCAAAGTGGGCACCCCTCATTTAAACGAAATAATGAACGAATATCATCTCCTGCCTGTTCACAACTATAAGTTCGGCCAACACCCCGAGGCTTCGAAAATCCACTCTAAAATATTCGAAAAACTATTCACGCAAGGAATACCTGACGGATGTTGGTATGGCTGCTCCATGGCTTGCGCGAAAGCAGTAGATGGTTTCGAACTAAAGACAGGTCCTTTGAAGGGCAAAAAAGTTACCGTCGACGGCCCTGAATACGAGACATGTGCAGGGTTGGGATCGAACATCGGCATATTCGACCCCGAATGGATCATTGAAGCAAACTTTTACGCAGATCATTACGGCATCGATACCATATCCTTGGGAACGGGGCTCGCTTTCGTATGCGAATGCTACGAATTGGGTTTTCTAAATAAAGATATCACCAACGGGCTCGAGCTGAAGTTCGGCTCTAAAGATGATCTTATGGAATTGATACACAGAATGGGTCGCGGAGACGATAAGTTTGCCAGCATCGTAGGGCTTGGCATACATAAAATGAAAAAGGTATTCGCGGAAAAATATGGAGCCCCCTTCGACGTGATGGAAAAGATAGGGATGGAAGGCCAGGGCATAGAAGTATCAGAGTACGTCCCGAAAGAATCCGTAGCTCAATGGGGCGGTTATTTCCTCACCCTTAAAGGCCCTCAACACGACGAAGCTTGGCTTATTTTCATGGACAGGGTAAACAAACAACTTCCCACCTTCGAGGATAAAGCCGAGGCGCTCCACTACTTCCCCAACTTCAGGCTATGGTTCTCCCTGGTTGGTCTCTGCAAACTACCATGGAACGATATCGAACCTGCGGACAACGTGATCAAATACAAAGGCATAGAGGCCGCAAAAGTTCCGGAACACGTACAAAACTACGTCGATCTCTTCAACGCCGTAACCGGGAAGAACATCACCAAAGAAGAGCTAATAGTCCAATCCGAAAGGGTATACAACTTCCAAAGAGTATTCCAACTGAGACTGGGCAAGGGAACTCGAAGAAACCACAACATACCCTTGAGGGCAATTGGACCCGTTTTTCCCGAAGAGTGGGAGGCCAGGGCGGAATATTACGATAACGAATTAAAGGCGGCAGGGATAGATTCTCAAGGTCTGACCACCGAAGAAAAGATCCGGAAATTACAGGAATATCGCCTGTCCCAATGGGAGCAGCTGGTAGATGCAGTGTACAAGCGCAGGGGCTGGAACAAAAACGGCATTCCAACAGTAGAGACCTTGAAACGTTTAGGAATCGACTATCCTGATGTCGTAGAAGTGGTGAGGAAACACTCAAAGCCCGAGGATAACTGGGAGGAGTAAGAATATGATAAGAGTAAACGGCGAGGAGATGGAGTGGCGTCCGGGACTTACTGTAAAAGACATCCTCGAGGCCAAAAGGTTTGTCTTTCCCATGATCGGCGTTTGGATTAACGACAAACCCATTCCTCGTGACAAATTTGAGACATCCACCGTCAACGACGGCGATGAAGTTCAAGTAATACATATGATCAGCGGAGGGTAATAGCCCCGCCATTAAGTTAAAAAAATTTACCTTTCGCCATAAACATAACTTTTCAATGGACACTTCGACAACGGCCGTTGTCGAAGTGTCCATTGAAAAATAACTACACAGGTTAGGGGGCGTTTTAATTGGAAACAAAAGGAGAACCTAGGCCAAGGATCATCGATTCGTTGATCGCAATAGGGGCGCTCGTCTTCGTAATGGCAATCTGCCTCGCAGTATATCACACAGATCCTCACGTTCCACTATTAATGGGATCGCTCTTTGCAAGCATTATCGCACTCAAGGTCGGTTACAAATGGAAAGATATCGAGATGGGCATGATGCAGGGAATTACCCAGGCTTTACAAGCGATAGTGATACTTGCAATTATCGGAGTCCTTATAGGAGTGTGGATAAAAGCGGGCGTAGTTCCATCAATGATTTATTACGGACTTATGGTCATCTCGCCAAAGTTTTTCCTCGTAGCGACATTGTTAATTTGTTCCATAGTGTCTCTAGCCACAGGTACTTCATGGGGAACCATCGGGACAATGGGCATCGCCCTGATGGGTATAGGAGCTGGTCTAGGGATACCTCCTGCACAAACGGGAGGCGCAATAATAAGTGGCGCCTATTTTGGTGACAAAATATCGCCTCTTTCGGACACGACCAATCTTGCTCCAGCAATGGCCGGAACAGACTTATTTACCCACATTAAACACACCCTGAAAGTCAGTGCAGTCTCTTATCCTTTGGCAATTTTGATATTTTTATTCTTAGGAATGAAATACTCCTCCACTAATGTCGATCTGTCTCAGATAAAATCTATACAAGATGCTCTCGCCCTGCAGTTCAACATCAATCCTCTGCTTTTATTGCCGCCAATAATAGTAATAATATGCATCGCCTTAAAGGCACCTGCCATTCCAGGTATCACAATCGGCATCATAGCAGGAGCGATTGCAGCAGCGATATTTCAAGATGTTAACTTCGGAGATATAGTTAACGCAGGATACAGCGGATACGAAAGCATTTCCGGCAACGAAATGATCGATGAACTTTTAACCGCCGGGGGTTTGACGGGAATGATGTATTCGATATCCCTTACGATAATAGCAATGATGTTCGGAGGCATAATGGAAAGGACAAAGCAACTCGAGGTCCTTGTTGATGCCCTTCTCACCAAAGTCAAGACCACGGGCAATTTGGTTGCAGCAACAGCAGGGACATGCATAGCTTCAAATATGCTACTTCCCGAACAGTACATTTCGATCGTCTTGCCGGGCCGAATGTATGCAAATGCCTACCAAAAAATGGGTCTTCACCCTAAAAATTTGTCGAGAGCTCTGGAGTGTTCCGGAACGGTTACGTCATCATTGGTTCAGTGGAACACCTGCGGAGCCTTCATAAAGGGAACATTAGGGATATCTCCCTTTATGTATGGACCATATGCTTTTTTTAATATTTTGACCGTTTTGACTTTGATTATCTTCGGTTATTTCAATATCACCATGACCAAACTTGACGAAGAGCCCGAAACCGTATTACGACTTGTCCAAATGGCCGAAGAGTGATTTATCTGGACCCTTTAAAAAATAGAGGGGGGTAACCCCCCTCTATTTTTGGCTAAGATGTCTTTCCCTCATCGTTTCCCTTTTGAAGATGATTATTCCTTCTCCGAAACCTTTCTTTCCAAAGGAGACCGCGCTTTTCGTCTCCACTTATTTCCCTGAACAACGGAATTTCCGTCCAGCCCCAGGGAGTCAAAAGGATGAAGCGAAGGGAAACGCCCATTTCCGTTAATGATTTTATGTGCTTTGAGTACTGAATTACATCGCTCAATTCCCAATTTTCGGCAATAATCCATATCCTTCGGCATGTTCCTTTTGCAAACAGCGCCGCATGATCTATTGCCCATCTCATCGCTTCATCGTTATCGACTGGCGTAAATGAGAGAACGACGGCTTCCTCATGCCCGAAACCGTCTATCTCCGGACCTACAATGTCAGCGTATTCTCTAAGCCATGCCAACTGCTCCAATAAGTATTGCGGATCGTCGAGGTCGTAACCCTCCGAGGCCAATTCTTCTATTCTTTTAACCTCCTCGCCGTTGGAGACAAACCCCCACATGAAACCCTGAATTTGAGAAAGCAACCTCTCAATGAATGGTGGATAATCTTGCATAGACATCATTTTAAGCAAATCCTCCACATAAAGTTGATTATCGTCGTTTGCACTACGCCTATCCTTCTTGTTTGTCATGCCACCTACACCTCCCGCCACCATATACAACCGATGGCCGAAAGAGAATAACATAACGGGAATAAAATTTCCAGTGGAAAAATTACTGTATTTGAAGCAAAATAAATATGACAATCAATCAAAAGGAGGATCAGGCCGAATGACGCCTTATACACTGAAAAAAGACAAATCCCAGCTGTTGATAATAGACGTACAGGAACGTTTGTTACCCGCCATCTTCGATAACACGTCAATTGTAAGAAATATCGAACTGCTTTTGAAGGCAGCCCAAGTGCTCTCTATCCCGACGAAATATACAGAGCAATACCCGAAGGGTTTGGGCCCAACTGTTTCCAACATATTGGAGTTGCTTCCCCCCGAAACTCCCCGGTTTGAAAAAATCCATTTTTCCTGTTGCGATGAGGGCAATTTCAAAGATTTTCTCGGACAGGAAAGGAAACAGGTAATATTAGCAGGCATAGAAACCCATATATGCATATTGGCCACGGCAATGGATCTGTTAAATGACGGATACCAAGTGGTGATCGCCATAGAGGGTGTAGGAAGCAGGCGTAAAGAGCATCATCTTGCTGCCCTCAATGTCCTTTCGCAATTTGGTGCCATGTTATTGCCAACAGAAAGCATTATCTATCAGTGGTTGAGCAAATCGGGGACTTTCGAGTTCAAGGAAATGTTGCCTTTTTTTAAGGAGTAACTCCAAAATGAACGATATTGCCGATCTATTCTTCAAGGGAGCATTCATTAAGTTTTTAGGTACAGGCGGCGCCAGGTTCGTAATGATAAACCAAACCCGCTCCACGGGTGGCATTTGGCTTGGCCTTTTCGGCAACCACGTCTTAATTGATCCGGGTCCAGGTTCGCTGGTAAAAATTTGCGAAGCAGGTACACCCTTTACTCCGGAAATACTGGAAACGGTCATGCTTACACATAAACACCTGGACCATAGTAATGACATAAATGTTATGGTTGAGGCAATTACACATGGCGGCTTTAAAAGACGGGGCACTCTCATCCTCCCTCAAGATGCTGCAATGGGAGAGGGGCAAATATTGCTTTCTCACTTCAACACAAAAATTGGCAAAATTCACTACTGGGAGGATAAAAGACTGATACCGCTCTGCGAGGGAATGTTGGAAGCGGTCCGGTTGATTCATCACGGAGTGGAGTGCTATGGCTTTATATTGAGATATCCCGAGATTGCTCCCTTTGGTTTTATAAGCGATACACGATACAATGAAGAAATAGTAAAAAGATATCATGGTTGCAAGGTTTTAGTAGTCAACATGACCTTCAATCACATCAGAAATGGTGTTGACCATTTAGCCGTCGATCATGTCGCTCTGATCAGAGACCTGGTGGCTCCGGAACTGATCATGCTAAATCATTTTGGTCGAGGAGTAATCGATGCCGGTCCTGAAAAAATTGCCTCATCCTTGACTACCAAAAGCTGCAAGGTTATAGCACCCTTTGATGGCCAAATGATTGATTTAAAATCTTTCGAATCTTTTTCTTGAGGAGGATACTTAATGTTAATGGAATGGCATCGTGCAATCGAACTGCACAAAAGAACTAAAGGCAAAGTTAAGACATACCCATCATTAAGGCTTCGCACCAAAGACGACTTGGCCTGTGCATACTTTCCAGGAAGCTATGCCGCCGCCGACCTGATAAGCAAGAACAATGATGCTTCCTTTGAATACACGGGAAGGGGAAATTCAATCTTTGTAGTTTCAAACGGTTCTTCAATTTTGGGCCTCAAGGAACAGGATCCATTTGCAGCTTTGCCGATATTGGAGGGCAAATGCCTTATATACAAAGTATTTGGCGACATAAACGCCTTCCCCCTATGCCTTGAAGCCAAAAGCGCCGAAGAGATCATCGAGACATGTAAGTTGATAACTCCCACTGTCGGTGGAATAAACCTGTCCAACATATCGTCACTGACATCGTTTGAAATATTAAGGAAACTTCAAAGCTCATTGGATATTCCTGTATCTTCCGATGATCATTACGGAATTGCCGTAGCCCTTTTTGGGGCTCTGAAAAACGCCTTACGCATAGTAGGCAAGGATCTTTCTGATATCAAGATAGCTATATGGGGAGCAGGCAAGGCAGGCATATCGACAGCAAGATTACTGCTTTCAGCAGGAGCAAACCGAATAGCAATGGTAAACAGTCATGGCATACTGACAAAGACAAACCCCTACATGAGCAAGGAACAAGCGGAATTGGCGGAAAGATTGGACCTAAACGTGGACTATCAAGATATTAAAGCAGCCATATCTCAAGCCGATGTTCTAATAGGACTATCGACGAAGGACGCCTTCGAACCTGATTACATTAAGCTCATGAACCAAGACCCCATTGTATTTGCCTTAGCACTGCCGGAACCGGAAATTAATCCCGCTTTAGCAAAAGAAAAGGGAGCTGCTATAGTGGCTAGTAGCTTATATTGGACTACGACCATCAATCCTATAGCCAGTTTTCAGGTATACCCGGGGATAATGAGAGGAGCCCTTGATGTCCGCGCAGCGACAATAACGACAAATATGCTTTTAAGGGCAGCCGACGGATTTGCCCAATCAATTGACGAAAAGCGGCTATCTCCCGACAACATAGTGCCGCCTCTTTTTTCCGACGAGGTTACTCCACGCATAGCGGAGGCCGTGGCCCAAGCTGCCATAGAAGAGGGGATCGCCCTTAACCCTCTTCCGAAAAATAAAGTGTATGCACAAACCTGGGAGAGGTTATTCGGCGGAAGGATTATTTAATACCTTGGCTTCATAGGCTATAAGGGCTTCCTTTATTTTTATGCCCTGCGGACCTCCATAGCCCAATAAATCTCCGTCCTTGCCTATTACCCTATGGCAGGGCACAAAGGGGGGCCATGGGTTGTAGCGCATGATAGTGCCTACTGCCCGTGCTCCCTTTGGATTTCCCGCCAATGCGGCGACCTCCCCGTAAGTTTTTTTGTGCCCAAAGGGGATACCTTCCACTACTTCATATACCTTTTCAGAAAATCTAGATGGCCTTCTGGGCGTTCCCAACTTCACCTTAGGCCTTTCGCCCCTCCAAAATCTGTTCCACGCCTCGAGCAACCACAAAGGCGGATCTATGGAAGGCTCCAAATAGGAGGAAATCACGCGAAGGACAATATCCTCGATATATATAATTTCAAAAGAACAAGCAGGCGAAGGCAAAACACAACGGCTTAATATACTAGGTTTTTTGTTTATTACCACAAGTTCTGGCATCTTTACCACCACAATCTACTTATGATCAACAAGCTCCCCACTATAGTTACCCGCAGAGAGTGTCTTTCGCTTTTTACCAGAACTTCCCGTGAGAACGGTCCTTTAATCTCCTCCATCTTCGGCCACCTTTTTATAATTAAAGTCCCGGTTCTATCCCTATAACTAAGATATTCACTGCCGAATTTGTTTTGGAGAAACCCCTCCTCGTAGGGTATGATCAAAAGGCAATAGATTATATAAAAGGACAACAAAAAGATCCAAACGCTCAAACCGCCTGCCATAATCGCCCACCCCAAACCAATGAGGCCATTTCCCAGATAAAGGGGATTTCTGACAAATGCATAGGGACCCCAAGTCGTTAATTTTGAAGCCTTTACCTCTACTCCTCTGTATAATCCAATCGAACCGGCTGCCCAAAACCTTATCGCCTGGCCTGCAGTAACGAAAATAAGCCCCCAAATAATGCTTTGATGGGTCGGCTTTGCCAAAAATAGTATAATCAAATAAAGGGCAGTCCATAGACCGCCTCTCCACTTAAAGGCTGTCTTCCTGACTTCCTGAAGATTCATTTTCGCTTTTCCTCTCCAATATTTTAGTTATTATGTTCATTCCTATCGTTCTAATGGCGACGGCAACGCCTATTGCTATGGCTAAATAATGCGTAAAAAACCTCCATCCCAGCGACAAAAGACCTGCCATATTGAGAGGAACCAAGGTCTTATACACCACCACACCGCCCCCCTCGGCTACACCGCTTGCTCCGGGAGTCGGTATGAAATATAGGACGAAAAAGAAAAGCCCCTGAAGTATCGTGGCTTTCATAAAGGATACACTCACGCCTAAGGCATAGGCGAGAAGAGGGAACACCGATACGGTAAAGACAATATAAAGCAAAGTTAAAAGGCAAACCAGCGATAACCTCAAAAATCCGCTTTTTGTCAATAATTGCATATTATGCACATACAGATCGATTTGTCGATTCAAAAAACGAACTGCCGAGAAGATGCGCAAGTTGAAGACATTTAACTTGCCAATGCGTATCGTAGTTACTTTAGCAATGTGTTTGATGGAATCTGACTTTGCTACACTTATGACAATTACAGCGCAAAACAAGATGACAAAGACAACAGCGTAAAGAAACATGCCCTTCATCGTAAGGCTGTCGATAAAGGCTTCCGGAACCAGAAACATTGACAGAGGCACAAAAACGCTGAGTACGAGCACTGTTATTATCGTCCTCACTATGGTTAGGGCTACCCCTTTTCCGACAGACACCCCGTTGTTGTAAAGAGCATATATTACAAGGGGGCTTCCGCCGCTTTGAAAGGGGGTAACGGCAGAGCCAAAGGCATTCAAAAAGACCAGCGAAAGAGCCATCTTGAGGGAAACATTCTCGCCAATTATCGCTGCTATTGCCTGAATGCGAAGAGCATCAAATATCCAAGCTGCGATAGAAAAAATAAGGGCCAAAGACAGCCACGACATTTTGGCTGAAGCAAATAATCGCCATGTTTCCTCGTCACTGGTGTAATATAGGGCTAATACGCCAACGCATATTGTTAACCCGATAAAATATAATATTCCCCTCTTCAGCGACAAAGGCTGCTTCCTCCCAACACGACAATACGTTTAAAGAACAATAATATGTTCAAAAGGTACTTTTTGCCCTCTCCTCCAAAACCTCAAAGAGAACGTAAAGAAACATCGGATTTAATGTACAAAGCCGCCTCAAATAAATCATATTTAACGGCTTCGTATAGTGAAGTATCGCAAAAGGACTCCTTTGAGATCGAATGCAGATCATCATCTCTGTTGAGAAGTATACCTTTGCACCCTGCATTTCTTGCAAGTTGCACATCTACGAGCGAATCGCCTATTACCCAAGATTTGGATATATCTATATCATACTCACAGATAGCCCTTTTTATCATCCCCGTTTTGGGCTTCCTGCAATCGCAATTAACATTGTAAGGTGGTAAGCCCTCCGTAGGATGGTGAGGGCAATAATAAAAGGCATCGATAGTAACGCCATTATTCTTAAATAATCTACCTAAAATATCGTGAACATTTAGCACAAATTCTTCGCTGAAAAAACCTCTCGCAACTCCACTCTGATTCGTCACCACAATCAAAAGATATCCCATCGACTTGAACAACTTCAAGCCGTCAACAACGCGCGGAAGGACTTTAATTTGAGAAATAGAAGAGAGATATCCTACATCCTCTATTAAAGTGCCGTCACGATCGAGGAAAACCGCTGAGCGCAAACCCTCATTCTCCCTTTGTCGCTATATCGTGAAGTTCGTCCACATAGGGCTTCATCTCCCTGAATTTGGGAAGTATTTCTTCGCGCAAACGATAGGCCAGCTCGAAAAATTTACCCTCTTGCAGGCAGGGCATGGCGTCTTCAAGGGAATGAGTCAAGGCTTGACTGGCATCGAGCAAATTCCCGTCTGCTATACTTTCGCCCTTTACGCCCAACAACATTATGCTGTTTTGTATAACTTTCATTACCCAGCTGATACCTTCCATGAGCTTCGACATCAACATTAAAGCTTCTTGCGTATCTTCGCTTTCGAGTTTCTGTGCGACGAGATCTACTCCCTGCACTACAACAGGAATGTATTTTTTCGTCTCCTCCAAGGCCTCTATGACCAACTCCTTGACGTCCTTCTTTTCACCGTCGATATCCACATACACTGCAGTCACCCTCTATCCTATTATTTTAAATTTTCCCTCCACCATCTAACCATATCTTCAACCGTTTGCCTCAAGGAGAACCTCTGAACAAAGCCTGCTTCATCTTTCACTTTGCTAAGGTCGTTCCAGTATATGGGTTCATCCTTTTCGCGGACGAGATTTTTGTCCACAACAATTTTCACCTTGACAGGACAACCTTCGAGGACTATATCCAAAAGTTCCTTGATCGAGCATGGCTTCTCTCCCGAAACATTATAGGCCTCTCCGCTCCTTCCGTGTTTTTCGAGGGACAAAAAACAATCGACGGCATCTCTTACGTCAAGGAAAGCCCTCTTCGTATGGAGGTTACCCACTCGAAACACGGGCTCTGTCATTCCAAGCTCTATTGCGGCCCTCCTATATGTGAAATCTGAAACTACTTCGCCTTTCCTGCCAGGACCTACGCAATTCCCAATGCGAAGCCTTATTATATCAAGCCCGTAAGAACTGAAATAGGTAAAGCCAAGCAGGTCCTGTGTTGCCTTTGAAACGCCATATACGTGGGCAGGCCTGAAGGGCTGATTTTCCTTCACGGGGGTTTCGGAAGGATCGATAAATCCGTAAGCCGCCGTCGAAGAAGCAAGCATGATCCTTGTAGATTTCAGACCCAATTCCAGAAGGGACTCGAACAAATTTAAGGTTCCCAAGACATTGGTTTCCATTGTATAAGACGGGGCTTTGAAGGACTCCATGGGATAGCTTTGAGCTGCCATGTGATACACTACATCAGGGTCGACTTCCTCTAAAGCTTCTTTAAGATGAGGCTTATATCTTACGTCAATGTTGTAGGTCTTAACCGCATAGGGTTTTACCATTTCTACGTCAGAAGTTGGACGAAAATAAGATCCATATACTTCATATCCGACTTCGGACATTTTTTTAGCCAGATGAGATCCGATAAACCCCCCGATCCCAGTTATAAATGCTCTTTTCAACTGCAAACCCTCCTATGAACCCAGAATATAAGGTATTTCCCTTTGAGCTTTAAAATAGTCCTCTGGCACGCCGATGTCTATGAAATAACCGCCCGAACGGAATGAGTAGACAACACCCCTTCTAACCAATTGCGGAACAACCTCCTTCTCCCAGGACAGGCGTCTCAATGGAAGCTCTTCCACGATATCTCTATCGACTACATAAAAACCCCCATTCACCAACCAAAAACCGCCTTCCTCTGGCGGGACGTTCTTTTCTCCGAAGGATACTACCTTGGATTCTTCATCGACCTTCAGGGGATCTACCCGGGTCAGATCCTTCCATGGCCTGGCTGCAATAGTCAGTTTTGCCCTTTTGTCGACATGAAAATCGAACATTTCACCCAAATCCATATCGAGCAAAGTATCTCCATTCATGAAGAAAAAGGTCCCCTCGTCGATATAGGGCAATGCATTTCGCAGTGCTCCGCCCTTGTCTAAGGGCTCTTTCTCCAGGCTGTAAGTCGCTTTAAGGTTCCATTTGCTCCCGTCTTCGACAAAGGCCATAATCTTATCTGCACCATACCCCAGAAGCAGTAGAATTTTTGTAATCCCCCTGCAGCTTAACATGGTCAACAGCCAATCCAAAAAAGGCCTCCCCGCTATGGGCGCCAAGGCCTTGGGAACGTCCGAGACGACGCCTCTAAGACGTGTTCCCAAACCGCCGGCAAGTATTACAGCCAGTCTGCCTCTATTTTCTTTCATTGAAAAGTCCATCCTCCACCAAACCGCAGATGATATGCCCCCAAAGCATGTGAACTTCCTGGATTCTGGGGGTATCTTCCGAGGGCACGCTCAAAAGGACATCACACAGGGAAGACATTGTATCCGCCTTTCGACCGGTAAAACCGATCGTCTTTAAACCCTTCTTTTTCGCATAATCCAAGGCCTTTAATACATTCGCGCTTTTGCCGCTGGTGGAAAGCCCTACAAGCACATCCCCGGGCCTACCGAAGGCCTCTATCTGCCTTACAAAGACATCGGAGTAGTCGTAGTCATTGGCGATCGCCGTCAATGCGCTTGTATTGGCATGCAAGGCCATGGCAGGAAGGGCTTTTCTTTCCCTTTTAAATCTCCCCACCAGCTCTGCTGCCAAATGCTGTGCATCAGCAGCTGAACCGCCGTTTCCGCAAAACAAAACCTTGCCTCCGCCTTTATAGGCAAGAATTATCAATTCGGCTGCCATCTTCACGCAACCAAGCAAATCGTCGCTCAAGAGCATCTTTTTTAATTCTATGGAATCATTTATCTGATCCTCTATGAATTTGATCAATCATAACGCTCCTTTCATACTAAAAGCTCCGCACATGCACTAAAGACCTCATCAACACCTATTTTTGACATGCATGCAAAATCCCCGTATACGCACTCTTTTCCGACACAGGGCGCGCAGGGCAATGAGGGGGCCACCACCCTATGCCTCGTCCCCCAAGGGCCATATCTTTCTGGACTTGATGGCCCATAAAGGCCCACCACAGGGACGCCCACGGCGCTTCCTATATGCAATGTGCCCGTGTCGTTGGTAACGAAGAGGGAGGCCATACCAAGAAGAGCACCTAGCTCTGTCAGCGGAACCTTTCCCGTTAAATCAAGAGCGTTGATCTCTTGCAGCCCCTTCAGAACTTCCATGCCCAGGGCACGTTCTTCCTCGGAATATCCTATCACACCTATTACGGCACCGAATTCCGAGATCAAGCGCTTGCCCAAACTTACAAACCCTTCTACAGGCCATCTCTTAGGTGGCCAGTTGGCTCCGGGGTTAAATATCACCAGTTTTCGATCCTTAAGCTCATCTTTATATTTTGTTTTAACCATTTCTTTCGTCTCGAAAGGCACGAAAAACCTCAATTGCCTTATCCGTATTGGAATGCCAAGAGACGTCAAGGCCTGCAAAGTCCTTTCTGCTTCATGTAATGTCTTGGGCAAAAATACCTCCCGCAAACCCCATAGGGGCGCGTAGCGGGCTCCCGAAAACAGGGGCATTGCAGTTGCCCTGAGGTCGACAATCAGGTCATATTTCTCCTGCCTCATGAGCTTAATCGCCCTCAATCTCCCCTTGAATCCGGAAAATTCACCTCCCCTATCATAGATTCTTATTTTATCCCACATTGGGTCTTCGGAAAGGGCAGCTAATGCCCTTGGGCCCACCCATAGGGTAAATTCGGCCTTCGGCAAAAAAAGCCTCAAGTTCCACAATGCAGCAGAGGCCATAACCATATCCCCAAGACATGAAAGGCCTATTACCAACACCCTTTCGATTTTATTCTGATCTATCCGCAAAGAAACTGCCTCCTGCCAAAAATACCTTTTTTCGCTGTTCCGACATGAATATTTTACCATCACGAACGAAAAAGCGAAGCTCGTGCCGTCATATCCTGACTCTGCTTGCCAAAGCACCTTAAAGGCAGATACAAAATATGTCGATACTACTTATAGCGTTAAACCATGTTATCATAAATAATGAAAATTTCTCCGATCAATAATAAGGAGGTTATCTCCATGGCTACAATCGACCCTCTCTTTCAGGTAACAGGCTTGGTCTCTGGGATAGATTGGGGCACGATGATCGATAAAGTTATGGAACAGGAGCGCAAGGTTACCGACATTTGGACTGCCGAAAAGGAAAAGCTGGAATTTAAAATAGATCTCTACAACGAATTCAGCGCGAATTTCAAAAGTTTGCGAACGACATTGACACCCCTAAAACTTGAGTCCACGTACAGAACCAAAACGGCCGAACTAACCAACGTTGGCAGCTCTCTGGACCCCTCTTCGGTTTTGAGTATAACGGCAACAGCCGATGCGGAAATCGCAAGATACGATATTGAAGTGTTGCAGCTGGCCAAAGCCCACAGCATCACCAGCAAAAGGCTTGACGATCCGACGCAGACCATAGGAGATCTAATAAACGAATTTGCCGGGGGAAGCTTTGTTATAGGATCGGGAGATAAGACCACTACAATTCAGGTCACGGCCAGCGACACCCTCTCCTCTTTGGCATCAAAGATCAATTCGGCCACGACTGACGAGGGAGAGAGTATAGGTATATCGGCGAAGATAATGGATAACAGGTTAATAATTACCAGCAATGAGACGGGAGAAGCTAACGCCATAACGGTCACAGATGACAATGGCATATTGAGCGCCCTGGAAATTTGGAATGGATCCGATTTTACTAATGAACTGCAGGCGGCACAGGATGCAAAAATTAAAATTGACGGACTAGAAGTCCAAAGATCCGATAATGAGATTTCCGACCTTATAGAGGGCCTCACTTTAAAGCTCAACGGCACAGGCCATGTCGTGACCGATATAGTATTGGATGCCGAAAAGGCGGTTAATGCCATCACTGACTTTATTGATGCCTATAATGCGGCCATGGATTGGATAAACATCAGGGTTTTGGAAAAACCTATCGAAGACCCACAGGAGGAATACCAAAAGAAGATAGGGTTACTCAGAGGAGATTCCCTGTTGTGGCAAACCAAGTCCAGAATGCGATCTTTAATCTCTGACCCCATCGCCACGGACGGTGTCTTCACAATGCTTTCTCAGATCGGCATTACAACCGAAGCCGTGGACTACGGCAAAAGCGGAATGTTGGAGTTCGACGTAGACAAGTTTATGAGCGCCATGACCACGAATTCCGATGATGTCGCAGCTTTAATGACAACGGTAATGTCAAAGATGGATACGTTCATCGGAAATACGATAGACAACGTTCCTGTAGCAATCGGAAACACGACTGGCACCAAGGGACGCGTTGCAAGCCAGATAAATTACCTGAATAACAGAATTACGGCAATAGACAAAAGAATCTCAGATTTCGAAGAACGTCTTGCCATCAAAGAAAAGGGACTGATAGAACAATACAGCCAGATGGAAATCGTCCTCTCTCAGCTTACGTCTCAGGCTAATTGGCTTGCAGGAATTGTCACTCAATTGTCGTCCATAGGCTCTGGAGCTTAATTTCTGAGATTTGAAACAAGCCAGCTTTTATTACGTTAAAGGCTGGCTTTTTCTTTTATCCTTCCCCTTTGCAATATGTCGAATAGCATCAAAAGGGCCGAAAAAAACACGCCCATAAGAATTCCCTCTCCGGGAAGCTTCAAAAGGGGCCATAAACAGGCTGTTCCAATCCCCACCGCACCCGAAGCAAAGGCCATCGATGGAGACATCCCTCCGTAAAGGACCGTTGCAAGGAGTGGTACAAATACCCCAGCTCCTCTGAGGCCCATGCTGAGATAGCTCCATTGAAGTATGAAAGAACCGGCAGCTTTAAGGCTCGCAATAAAAGCTATGAGTATCACGGCTAAAAGGCTTAGCCGGTTTACCAGAAGACTGACTCTGCTTGAAGTAATTTTTTTAAAAGAAACGAAAAGATCGTAAGATACTGTTGTGGCAACTCCCAAAGATAGACCCGCCGCAGTACCCAGCGAAGTGATAAAAAGCGTTGCCCAAGCTACCCCGCTGAACACTTTGGGAAAATAATTATACAAAAAATAGGGAAGCGCCTGCGAGGGTTCGATAATCACGCCCTCCCTCCTCAGGGCTAACCCTATCCAAATTCCAAGGAGACCTATAGGTGGCATTAAAATTGCTGATAGCAGCGCTCCCCTTTTTGCCGTGCTCTCGTTTGAGGCCGACAAAATGGCCTGGGCATAAATTTGCGTTCCCAGAGTTCCGACGATCAGCGAAAGACAGGCGTTCGATTCCTTTAAAATACCCCTTGCAAACAAAGAGAAATAGGGAAATCTGGGAAGTTCTCTTATCAGGGCCCAGGGAGTGTGGCCCATGCCGTAGGCAACTACACCGCAGGCAATGAGGGTGAGATATAATAAAATAAGCTTTGTCTGTCCTATAGCGCTATAGCTTTTTGTGCCCCCAGAATAGATAAATAAAAGTATAAGAAAAGCGACGAGCAAGCTCAAAGCCCAAGATGGCAAAGGCACTATGGCCGACAATAATGCGCTCGACGCAAGAAACTGGGCTACTACGGCCATAAGGGTCCCGATGGCGGAACCCACTGCAGCCAACCTGCTCATCCGGAGGCCGTAGTGATTAGACAGAAACTGTGCTAATGTAGTGACCTTAGACTTTCTCAGGGGCTCGGCTATAAAGAGTGCCAAAAGAAGACATCCTATTCCTCCTCCAAGGGTAAACCACCAAGCTGATAAACCATAAACATAAGCCATCTCCGCAGTCCCGACTGTAGATGCTCCTCCCACGAGGGCGCCTAGCAATATTCCAGAAACCGCAAAGGGGCTTGCCCTTCTGCCCGCCAATGAATATCCTTCTTCGTCTATTTTCTTTCCCGATGCGATAACGCCTATGGATATAACGAATATCAACGTAATGACTACTGATAGAAAAAACATATGACGTGCCACCCTTCACCGCTATAGTATTGATTTATTTTTTATGCACTAACTTTTATGCCATCACAATCCCAATGCAAGGGGCACCAAGACGGGAACGAGAAGCGTCAGCAAAAAACCCGATATAAAAGAATAAATTGCAATATCAGGAGAATTGCTCTTTACGATAACCGGCAAGGCGGTATCCATTGCCGTTGCACCCGCCACGCCCACTGCTTCGAAGGATCCGATATACCTGCTTATCAGCGGTATCGATATCAGGGCAATGACCTCTCTTATTACGTTCGAAAGAAAGGCTACGGTTCCCAGTTCTACGCTGTGCATCTGAGTGATAAGAACCCCTGAAAGAGAATACCATCCGAAACCGGCGCCAACTGCCAGGGTCTCATTTAAAGGCATTTTCAATAATATCGAGGCCAAAGAAGAACCAAACCCTGTCCCCAAAACCGTTGCCACAGGAACGATAAAAAGCTTTATCCCATCTTCTCTGATATTTCTAAGTGCTTCCTTATTGCAGCCAAGATCAATTCCCACGGAAAAGAGCAGCACGAACAATCCTAATGTGATAATCAAATTAGTTATGTTGCTTAAAGAAAATATCGCGAGCTTTCCAATTAAGATGCCGCCCGCTAAACAGGCAACAATGATGACGATCAATGATTCATCATTCCCTTTTTGTCAGAAATCTGACGAATATATTTATACAAAATATTGTACCCAAAACAGACAAAAAAGAAACCGCGGCAGCTTTATAGCCCAAGTTACCTAACGCCTTGAGCACTTCTTTGTTGCTTCCAATCTCAATACCTATAGCCAGGAGTAATAAAATAAGACATAACGTCTGAACTCTCCCGTTATGCCTTTTTATAAAGTTTGGAACTCTTCCGAAATATCCTACTAGCGCTCCCGCCAACATAAAGGCAACGTAAAAATAAACGCTGTTGTCAATCAAAAAACGAAGGATTTTCATGCCGGCCCGATCACCTTTGTGTTTTTATATTTAAGAAAACCTGGACATATTACCTAATAGCTCTTTGTGATTTCTTGCCTACACATCATTTGAAAATATCCTATTGCAGAATATACTTTACTTCAAGGCTTAAAAAGCTTTTATTCTTTGTCTCAGTTATTGTAATTCATATTACATACATATTAATATCTCAGCGTGGTGATGTGGATGTTCGATTTACCCGAGAAGATCAAACGCGGCGTCGGTGAAGCGGTGTGCGCCTACTCCATGATCGAAGAAGGCGATAATGTTTTAGTGGGCTTATCCGGAGGGAAGGACAGTTCGTTGCTCCTCATTGCTCTAAAACACTTACAAAGAGTAAGCCCCATCAGATTTAATATAGAAGCCATGATTGTAGATCCAACGGGCGGGCAGTTTGATCCCGCAGGGCTTAAGGAGTTTTGCGAAAGCCTCGATGTACCCTTTACACATTATGCCTATCCTATATTTGAAATTATAAAAATCAGAAGGGAAAAATCCCCCTGCAGTTTTTGCGCGAACATGAGAAGGGGGATTTTGAGCGGGATCGCAAAGGACAGAGGGTTTAGGAAGATAGCTTTAGGACATCATCTAACCGATGCCACCGTTACGTTAATGTTGAATATTTTTTTCTCCGGAAGACTTCATACGCTACAGCCAAAAACGTGGCAAAGCAGAACGCAAACATGGGTTATCAGGCCATTGATATTCCTTCCTGAGGAAACTTTGATATCGGCAGCTTCCGAGATGGACCTGCCGGAACGGGGACCAAAATGTCCTTACGGGGACGACACGAAGAGAAAGAGAATAAATGAAATCCTGAAAAATATACTTGAAGAAGCGCCACAAGGAGAATACAGCACTTTAAGGGCACTTCGTAAGACACTTTGGGCTACTTAGGCAAGCGAAAGGACTGAGGAAGAAGCTCTGAAAGGCGGTTTCGCTGAAACTTACCTTCCATATCAAACGATATTATTTCCATATCACCAAATTCGGCCATTACCTGAAGACACGCTCCACAGGGGGGAACTATAGAGTCGGCACATATAATCATCATCTCGAAGACCCGCTCTCCCTGAGCGACGGCAGAACACAGAGCAACCCTTTCGGCACAAATAGTTAGTCCGTAGGAGGAATTTTCAACGTTACATCCGGCGTAAATGCGGCCCGATTGGGCGAGCAAAGCGGCACCCACCGAAAAACCGGAGTAGGGGGCATGAGCATTTTCCCGCCCCCTCTTTGCCACATCATAAAGTTTCGACACTATATCCATTGCGACATCAGACCTACCTCAAAAGGCCCGAAACGATAACGTCAATAGCTTCGTTCTCGGTCAAACCCTTGGCCATCAGACCCCACAGCTTTTCGTTGGCTATACGGCCTATGGCAGCTTCGTGGGTTATCTCGGCTCCGGGATGAACCACGGAGACGACGGGAACGGCTTCCGCTTTCGCATTTCCCTGCACTATTTCAGTGCAATCGACATGACCTTTCGCTCCGTCAGCAGCTCCTTGCACTTCTCCGTAGAACTTGCCGAAGCTGTTGTCTTTCAATACAACTCTAGCTTTGGCTAATCCGCTAGACTTTTCCCCGGATAGCCTTATCGTATCTTTAACGTTGCAGATATCGTCGTATTTTCCGTAAACTTTAGAGGTTATCTCCGCACTCCCAAGCCGACCGACGACATCTACTTCCACGTCGAGGGACAGAATCCCTACCCTTCCCTCGATTAACGAAAAATTGCTCACGTACCTGCCCTTTTCATCCACTACGACGCGGGTCAGCGGCCTGACTTCGATCTTTCCCTCAGGTCCGTGAACGTGCACTTCTTCATAAGTCATGTCAGCACCTTTGCCCACTACTATATCGCCTTCCATCGCATGGAGGAATTTTACAGCATTCGGAAAAATACAGTGGGAGTAAAATTTAGCTTTCGCGCCTTCTTCCAGCACGATCCTGCTTTCTATGACTTGCTTTCCCTCTTTGCCAAGGTGGCCGAAACAAAGATGTACTGGTTTCTTTAAAATAGCTCCTGCTTTTACGGTAAAGGATGCCCTAATACCAAATTCAGTCTCTTCGGCGTCGATTTCAAGACCGGGAATGTCTTTTGCAGCGATGATATTATTGGCATGAACTATAACATGAGCCTCATCGGTCCTGATGGGTTCTCCCGCCTTTTCGGCTATTTCTATCAGTGACATATATTCATTACTGAGATTCATTGGAAATCACCCCTCCGGCTAAAAGTGGGTCTGAACAGGGACTACACAGCGATATAAAGTATTGCTTTACGGCAATTGGCTGTCCCTCGAGCATGACCTTGCCGTTGCAAAGCAGGTAAGCCCTATCGCAAGCCGAAGCTATGTCATCTCTATGGGTAATTACCAATACGCTGCTACCGAAATCTATTAATTTTTTAAAAAGCTTTATCACATCGCCCAAAGCCAGAAGATCTACTCCCGAATCGGGTTCGTCTAAGATGGCAAGCTTGGGCCTCATTAAAAAGATAGACGCAAGCTCCAGCCTTTTTCTCTCTCCTCCGGATAGAGCCTTGTCGACAAAACGATCCAGGTAAAAGGGTTCCATCTGAATAAAGTCCAAAGCCTCTTCCAGTTCTCTTCTCGTTGCATCCTTACGCGACAACCTCAAATATTCGGCAACGGTAATTCCTTCATATCTAGCCGGATATTGCCATGCTAAAGTTATCCCTAATCTCGATCTTTCGGTAATCGAAAGATCGGTAATATCCTTTCCTTCAAAGAAAATCCTGCCGGAATTGGGCCTATAGGAAGGAAGGCCCATAACAGTATGGGCTAACGTCGTCTTTCCCGCACCGTTTCGGCCCAACACTCCAGTTATCTCTCCATGCTCGACTCGCAAATTGACTTGATCGAGAAGTTTTTTTCCGTTTTCTCGGGTTACCGTTACTTCATCTACTTGAAGCAAGGGGGTATCTGTCATTTATAACTTCCTCCGTTATGAATTCCAAACTTGGAATCATATTATAATCTCCGTATTTTGGCATGCACCAAAATATTCTTCAACTTCCTTCACATATTCCTCGTATCCCCTGCGGCCCATGAGCGAATATATATACCGTTTCCCCTGTTCCACTCCAGGTTGATCGAAGGGATTGATTTTCATCAAAAAACCGACAAGAGCTGTTACATATTCATAAAAGAACACCAAAGCACCAATATATCTCTCAGAAACTTCAGGAATGTTAAGGTAAATAACCGGCTTTCCAGCTTTTACCAAAGCCGAAGCCGTCGAACGAGCCTCTATACTCAACAGATCTCCGAGGGCCTTTCCGTATAAAAACTCCAAATCCTTCAATGCATCTATATCTACGACGTCCGGCAATAGGAATAACGGCCTATTTTTTACGTCGATGATCGTAATTAGCTTATCGTCAGGGCCTTCCGCGTAAAGTTGAAGCTGGGAATGCTGATCTATAGCTCCGAGAGCACGCACAGGAGTGGTGCCGTATCCCTCTTTGCCAAGGCTTTCTCCCCAAAGCTGAGCAAACCATTCGGCAAAATCGGCAAGATCGTCTCCATAGGGCATCATAACGGCCATATTACGGCCGGCTTTAGCGTGCAACAGGTTAATGCAGGCCAATAGCCATGCGGGATTTTCCCAAAGGTGCGACCGCAAGACAAGCCTTTGATCCATCTCCTTGGCACCTTGAACCAGCTTTTCGATGTTGATACCCAAAGCGGAAGCCGTTGCCAACCCTACCGAGGAAAGAACAGAATACCTGCCCCCCACGCTTTCTGGAATATTCAAACTCCTACAACCTGTAGATTTGGCAAATTTGCGCAGAATGCCCTTTCTAGGATCGGTAATTATCAAAAAATTGTCGCTTGCCCTTTCTCCTATCTTTTCCCTGACCTTTTGCCATGCCCATAAAAAGTGCGCAGCCGTTTCCGTCGTGCTTCCCGATTTGCTGACGACTATAAATGCTGTCTTCGACAAATCAAGCCGATCCAGTAAAGATACTGCCGTCTTGGGATCCGGATTTTCCAGCAGATAAAACTTGGGGGCCTTTCTGACGGAAGCATCAAGTTCGTTGTAAAAAGGGGGAAGGAGTGCCTTTGCAAGCATTCTGTTTCCCAAAGCAGATCCGCCAATGCCTATTTGCACGATGGCTTCAAAGCCGGAAAGCCAACGCCCGATTTTAATCGTTTCGGACAAATCCTGATAGGGCAGGTTAATCCAACCAAAGCCCTCAACGTCGTCCCTCCCTTTTTCCCGCAACAGGACATCGGCTTCTTCCACCATTTTTGAAAGATCATCGATATTTTCTCTCAAGACGGGACGATCTCCACCTACAAAAGCAGCTCCGACGCTTACGCTCAACAGCTCGTCCAAAAGGTATTCCCCCTTTAAAATTAAGCTAATCTAATATGCTGTTATCCTTTAAAAGCTCCTTAATTGCCTCAGGATCATAACCAACAATAAACTTATCGCCTATGAAGGTTACGGGCACACCCATTTGGCCAGTTTGCCTCACCATGTCCATAGCAGCAGCCCTGTCTTTGCTGACGTCTACCTCCTCATACTCGACACCCAAGTCTTTTAAATATTCTTTTACCTTTGTACACCACGGACATGTGGGAGTACTATAAACTTTCACAGTCATATTCTACACCTTCCTCTGATTTGAAAAATTAGGGTTACCAAACATACGTAAAGAATATAGCATAATACCCGCAAAGGCGCAACAACTCGCGATAAAAAAAAGCCCGAGGATCTTCTAAGTACGAATCAATAGTGTTATATTATCCCTAAATTCATTTTTTTGACCAGCTTTTCAAATAGGAGGGAAGCCCATGCTTTCAACAAAACAAGATGACGAGCAGGCTTTACAGAACATTATCGAGACCTTTAGGGGTAAAAAGGGCATCACAATTTCGCTTTTATCGAAAATACAAGAAAGTTACGGCTATTTGCCACAAGAAGTATTGAGCAGGGTAGCCAAAGAGCTCGATATTCCCGAAGCAAGTCTCTATGGTGTAGCGACATTTTATGCCATGTTTAGATTTAAACCTTTAGGCAAATATACCATAAAACTCTGCAGAGGAACGGCTTGTCATGTACAGGGATCCTTGCTGATAGCCCAAGAAGTGATGAGACATCTGGGAATTTCGGAAGGAGAGACGACAGACGACGGACTTTTTACGTTGGAGCTTGTCGCCTGTCTCGGATGCTGCAGCCTGGCTCCTGTTATGATGGTCGGAGAAGACGTTTATGGTCGCCTGACACCAGATAGGGCCGTAAAGGTTCTGGATAGCTACAGAACGAACAAAAGAGGTGAAGGCAATAATGGCTAATACAATAGTGCGCGTTGGAATGGCAAGCTGTGGTTTGGCATCGGGGGCAGACTCCGTCTATGAGGAACTCTCCAAAGTGCTTGTCGGAGACGAAAATACTATTTTAAAAAAGGTCGGATGTATTGGCCTGTGCTCATATGAACCTTTAGTTGAAGTAGAAATCGAGGGCAAGAGAACCATTTATGGATACATGACACCCGAATTGGCCAAGGAATTGGTCGGCTCCTCCTTTCGCCCCACTTCAGCCCTAAAAGAAAAGATTATATACAGCGATGAGGAAACTCAGGCGCCGGAAAATAATAGGATGGCAAAACAGGTCAGGATAGTTCTCAGAAACTGCGGGATAATTGACCCGGAAAAAATAGACGAGGCCATTTCCAGAGGGGCTTATGAGGCGTTTTCAAAGGCCGTGAAGGAAATGTCTCCCGATGAAGTCATAGATGAAGTGTACAGATCAGGCCTTAGGGGTCGTGGTGGTGCAGGATTCCCAACGGGGCTTAAGTGGAAATTTACGCGACAAGCCAAGGGAGAACCCAAATATGTGATTTGCAATGCCGACGAAGGAGATCCGGGCGCCTTTATGGACAGGTCCGTATTGGAGGGTGACCCCCACACCGTCATAGAGGGAATGGCTATATGCGCCTACGCCGTCGGTGCTTCTCACGGTTATATTTATTGTCGAGCAGAATACCCTTTGGCCATAAAAAGGCTAAACATAGCTCTTGACCAGGCACGCGAAAGAGGCTTTTTGGGAGACAACGTTTTTGGCAGCGGCTTTAATTTCGATATAGAGATAAAAGAAGGGGCCGGGGCATTTGTTTGCGGCGAAGAGACAGCCCTGATAGCCTCAATAGAAGGAAAACGGGGAATGCCGCGACCCCGACCTCCCTTTCCAGCCGAAAGCGGCGTTTGGGGAAAGCCGACCAACATTAACAACGTGGAAACCTATGCAAACGTGCCGTGGATAATACGACATGGAGCATCGGAATTCTCAGCTTTTGGTACGGAAAAAAGCAAGGGAACGAAGGTATTTGCCCTCGCCGGCAAGGTAGCCAAAGGAGGCCTCATCGAAATTCCAATGGGAATGCCCATCAGAGAAGTAATATATGATATTGGCGGCGGAATCGCCGACGGAAAAGAGATCAAAGCAGTGCAAATGGGCGGGCCGTCGGGAGGATGCATACCTTCCTGGCTCCTCGATACACCTGTAGATTACGAATCCATAACAGCCACGGGAGCAATCATGGGTTCCGGAGGTATGATCGTTTTGGACGAAACAAGCTGCGTCGTCGATGTGGCAAAGTTTTTTCTGAACTTCACACAACGCGAATCCTGCGGAAAATGTCCCTTTTGTAGAATAGGTACAAAAAGAATGCTAGAGATATTAGAACGCATCAGCAACGGAGAGGGAAAGATGGAGGATCTTGATCTGCTTTATGAACTGGCATTACAGGTAAAGGAAGGTTCCCTATGCGGTCTTGGACAGACGGCCCCAAACCCTGTGTTGACTACGCTAAAATACTTCAGAGAGGAATACGAAACTCATGTTAAGGACAAGAAATGTCCCGCAAAGGTGTGCCCTTCTCTCATTCGCTACACAATAAATACCGATCTATGCATAGGTTGTACTAGATGTGCCAGGATATGCCCCGTTGGCGCAATTAGCGGCAAAGTTAAGGAACCCCACGAAATAGACGACGCCAAATGCGTGAGATGCGGGCAATGCAAACAGACCTGTCCTGTCTCTGCTATATTTGTTGATTGAGGAGGCTTTTGGGTATGGAGCGAAACATTAGAGTATTGCTAAACGGTCGTGAAGGCTACGGTTACCCGGGACAGACGATATTAGATCTGTGCAAGGATTGTGGCGTGGACATACCTTTTCTGTGTTACGATCCGCATCTTTCGACACACGGAGGATGTTCTGTTTGCCTGGTGGAAGTGAAGGGGGCCAAGGCTTTGGTACGAGCCTGCTCCAATAAGATATCCCAAGGCATGGAGATATACGCCAATACGGAAAGAACTATCGCGGCAAGGAGGACAGCTCTGGAGCTTTTGCTATCGGATCACGTTGGAGATTGCAGACCGCCCTGTACTCTTGCCTGCCCTGCCAGAGGTGATGTTCAAGGTTACGTAAACTTAGCTGCCTCCGGCTTTTATAAAGAAGCCTTGGACTTGCTCCACGAAAACGTTACCCTTCCTGCTTCCATAGGACGAATTTGTCCTGCACCCTGCCAGGAAAAGTGCAGACGCAATTTCGTCGACGAAGAACCTGTTTCCATAAGGGAGATCAAGCGTTTCGTAGGAGACTGGGCCATAGAAAACGGCATGCTGGGCCACATAGACGAAATACAGGAAAACGGCCACAGCGTAGCTATTGTAGGGGGAGGCCCCGCTGGATTATCGGCTGCCTTTTTCTTGAGAAAAAAAGGTTATGCCGTAACTATTTTCGAGAAAGAATCGCATCTGGGAGGCATGATGCGATACGGGATCCCAGAGTACAGGCTGCCCAGAGATATCCTGCAGAAAGAAATAGACTGGTTGCTGTCGTGGGGCATAAAGGTCCAGACGGACACTGCCCTTGGACGAGATATAACTTTAGAGCAATTGCGCAGGGAATTTGATGCCATATTGCTCGCCTTTGGCTGTTGGCAAAGCACACCTTTACGCGTCCCGGGAGAGAACCTAAAGGGAGTATTTGGCGGAATAAATTTCCTGTATCAGGTGAATAACCATCTTCCCGTAGAGATAGGCAAGAAAGTCGCTGTCATCGGGGGAGGAAATACCGCAATGGACGCCTGTCGATGCGCCAAAAGGCTTGGGGCTGAAGAAGTTACAGTAGTTTACAGACGCACAAGACAGGAAATGCCGGCCGAGGACGCTGAAATCGAAGAGGCAATGGAAGAAGGGGTAAACTTTATTTTCCTTGCAGCACCCAAGGAAATCTCAGGTGACGAGTCGGTCCGTGAACTTGTGTGCGAAAAAATGGTCCTTGGCGAGCCCGACGAATCGGGAAGAAGAAGACCCATTCCTACGGGAGAAACATTTACCTTGACTGTAGATACCGTAATAGCTGCAATAGGACAAAGGGCCGTACTCGACTTTCTGCCGCCTGAAATCCACGACGGCCGAAAGATTTTAGACGATGACAACTACGCCACCCCTCTCGAAAAGGTATTTCTATGCGGAGATTTGAGGACCGGACCCGATATAGCAATTGCGGCTATAGGGGAAGGCCATTTTGCTGCTGAATCTATACATCATTTTATTACTCGCGGATATCCCAAGCGCCCCTTTGAATGCGACGTCACAAGAGAAGACCTAGGGCCCGAAGATTTTAGGGACAAGAAAAAACAACCCAGGGAAATCCCTAAAATCTTCCCGGCAGAGGAAAGACTTGAAAAACCCTTCGAAGAATTCAACATGGGGCTCACGGAAGAGCAGGTAAAAATAGATGCCAGCCGATGCATGGAGTGCGGATGTCCCGACGTCTTCGAATGCAAATTGCGCTCTTATTCGATCGAATATGAGGCTTCGCCTACACGGCTTAGCGGAGAAAGGATAAAGCGCCTTGAGGAAAAATTGAAATACTTCGACAGAAACATGGATAAATGTATACTTTGTGGAAGATGCGTCAGGACCTGCGATGAGATCGTCGGACTACATGCCATTGATTTTGTAAGCAGGGGATTTGTCTCGACAATACACGATGCATACATGAAGCCCTTGGACGAATCGGAATGCACGGGGTGCGGCCTTTGCGTGCAGCTATGCCCCGTCGGCGCTCTTACCGAGAAACGAATAGAGCGTTGGCCTCACAGTGAAATCCCGACGGCCACAAAGACCACCTGCGGTGAATGCTCTCTCGGGTGCGAGATATATGTAAATGCCGACAAGGGGAAACGTAACGTAGTGCGGGTTACCACAGAGTTGGGTTCCCCAACTTCGCCCACTCGCGGGCTGTGTTGTTTCAAGGCGCGAACTTTCCATTTAAAAAGACAAAGGCCGGAAATAAATAAAGATATCAAGGAAACTTTGCCTGAACTTGTCGACTTCCTTCATTCCGAAGGAGTTGTCTCGCTATTTTTAGGGAACTCGCTGAGCAACGAAGAATATGAGTCCATAAAAGAGTTTTTAAACCGTAAAGGGCAAAATATCGCAGTCTCAATTTTGGAAGCCGATGACTTTAAAGCTTTCACATCCCTTGCCGAGGAGGCAAACTTGAAGAGATGTAGGCTGGGACAAATCTATGAATCCGATGTCGTCTTCGTTATTGACGAAAACATGGATCAGGAAGTACCTTTGATCACCACGATGTTACGCAAAAATGTCAGAGAAGATGGCTTAAAGGTAATTTACTTGGGAAGCGATCCTGGATTGCTCGACAGGGGTACCACAATTTTACTGAAGACCGATGTAGCGGAAATATATCCTATACTCGAATCTTTCACGGATGAAAGGCTGATCAAAAAGACATCGGAGCTGTCGGGGATAAAGGAGACAACGCTTGTCAGGGCAATAAATACACTAAAATCAGCCAAATATCCCATTTTCTTGGCGGGACCAAAAGTCACCTCAAATGCCTCTTCAGCCAAGGCGTTCGTAAAATTATGTTCGACCCTGGATAAATGCTCCTACATACCTCTCTATCGGGGTGCTAATACAGAGGGAGCTTTACGCGTACTTGGAGATCTTTTAACTCCGACAATCGATAATCTGAGCATGATCAAGAAGGGCCAGGTAACGAAGCTGATGTTGGTCGAACCCGATCAAGCCACCGTTGAAGTCCTACAAGGGGTCAATGCGGACAATCGTGCCAAATGTGCCCTCTTGGCATCGAGATCATTCGAGGATATTAAAGCAGATCTGGTAATGCCAATTGCGGGTTGGTACGAAAGGCAGGGAAAGGTAATAAACGTATCGGGAGAGATCTTGAAACAAGAAATAACCGTAATACCTCAGAAAAAGAGCAAAACCCTGTCTTCGTTAATCAAAGCACTCACAGAAATCTGAAAAACGTCAGAAAATGCAAATAATTAAGCGGGAGGATCCTCCCGCTTAATTATTATATTCGAGCTAGGGCAAAGTATATTTACTCTTCTTCCGCCTCAGCTTGAGCCTGAGCTATTATCTTTTTGGCCAGGTCTTGAGGGACTTCTTCGTAGTGAGAATATTCCATGGAGAAACTGCCTCGGCCCGAAGTCATGGAACGAAGGACGATGGCATACCTGAACATTTCCGCAAGAGGCACTTGGGCCTTAACCACCTGGAATCTCCCTCTGCTCTCGATACCCATAATTCTCCCTCTTCTAGAGTTCAAATCGCCCATGACATCGCCCAGATACTCCTCGGGCACTACCACTTCCACGTTCATGATCGGTTCAAGCAAGACGGGAGAGCCTTCCATAAAACACTTCTTGAAAGCCATTGAAGCTGCTATTTTAAAGGCCATTTCTGAAGAATCGACTTCATGGTAAGAGCCGTCGTAAAGAACGGCCTTAAAATCTATGGCAGGATAGCCGGCAAGGACACCCTTTTGAGCTGCCTCCCTTAGTCCTTTTTCGACGGCAGGAATGTACTGCTTGGGAACGACCCCACCGACAATGCGATCCTCAAACTCTACACCGCTGCCCCGCTCTGTAGGCTGCAACTCAAGCCACACGTCCCCGTATTGTCCTCGGCCACCGGTTTGCTTCTTGTATTTGCCTTGCGCTTTAGAGGGCTTTTTGATGGTCTCTCTATATGGAACTTTGGGTAAACGAGTTTCGAGTTCCACGCCATATCTTTCTTTAATGCGCGACAGGACTACATCCAGATGTAAATCTCCCATGCCTGAAAGGAGGTGGTCTCCGGTTTCAACGTTTTTCTCATAGCGCAACGTGGAATCCTCTTCGAGCATGCGATGAATAGCGTTAGACAGCTTATCTTCGTCAGCCCTGCTTTTAGGAACGACTGCCAGGCTATAAATGGGGTTCGGAAATTGGATCGCGGGAAACGTAAAATCGACTCCCTTGACTGCAACGGTATCCCCAACACCGGCGTTTTGCAACTTGGGGATAGCCACAATGTCTCCCACTGTAACTTCCTTAACGTCCTTCCCTTCCTTGCCCCTCATGAACCTCAGAGAGCTTATCCTTTCCTCGACCTTTTTATTTACAATGAATACAGATTGATCCGAAGTCAAGGTCCCTGAAAATACTCTAACGAATGATAGCTTTCCCACATAGGGATCGACCATGACTTTAAAACAGAGAGAGCTGAATTTCTCATTGGGATCGGGCTTCACTTCTACTTCATTGCCCTCTGCATCTATCCCCTTTCTGGGAAACATATCTACTGGGGAGGGCAGAATATCGGTTATGGTATCTAAAAGCTGGAATATTCCGATATTCGCAAGAGCCGAACCGGGCAATACGGGCATCACTATCCTGTTTAACACCGCCTTTTTCAATGCCTCTACCAACTCTTGTTCTTCCAGTTCTTCTCCGTCGAGGTAACGCATCATCAGCTCATCGTCAACTTCGACTACCCTCTCCACCAAGGCTTCACGGGCAGAGGAAAGCCCTTCCTCGAGTTCGGAGGGACAATCAGTCTCCTCATACTCTCGACTTCCATCGCCTTTATATATAAAGGCCTTTCCGGTCAGCACATTTACTAAGCCTTTAAAATTTGTTTCTTGACCGACGGGCAAAAACAACGGAAGTGCTTTATCCGTCAAAACCTCCTGAATTTCTTTCAATGTCCTGTAAAAATCAGCATTTTCCCTTTCCACTTTATTTATAAAAAACAGTACGGGTACGGAAAAATCCTCGGCAAAATCGAAGGCCTTTTCAGTTTGAACTTCCACGCCATCGACTCCGCTTACAACTATAACCGCCGAGTCAGCCACTCGCATTCCCGAACGCAGATCTCCAATGAAATCGGCATAACCAGGGGTATCAAGAACAAACATCCTTTTGCCATTATAGTCGAAGGTTGCGACAGATGTATTGATAGAAATCTGTCTCTTCTGTTCTTCGGCGTCATAATCGCTGACGGTATTGCCATCCTCTACTTTACCTAAACGTCCAATAACTTCCGCATCGAACAACATTGCCTCGACCAGCGATGTCTTTCCTGCACCTCCGTGAGCTGCTACCGCAATCGTTCTCGTATCCTCAGGTTTGTGCGCTCCCATCGTCCTACCCCCCTAATTTAAATCTTGCTCATGATGAGCGATTGCACCTCTTTCGGATCTGCCTGTCCTTTCGTTTCTCTCATGACAATGCCCTGTAAAAATTTAACTTTTTTACCTTTTTTATCCTTGCCAGCTCTTATCTCTTCTACAACCTCAGCGTTTTCAGCTAGAACTTTGACGACAATTGCTTCCAAATCGGAGCCTGTTAATTTACCTGTGCTTAACCCTAAAGCTCTAATGGCGTCATCGACATTTAATGATTTTTCCAACATCATGGCGAAAACCTCTTTCGCAGCTGTCGTCGAAAGATCCCCTCTATCGATTCGAGACAAAAGAAGGGCCATCTCATCCGGCGGTATCGTAAGCTCCTCTGCAGAAATTGCTCTCTCGTTCAATACCCTCATTATTTCAGTCCTTATCCAGTTTGACGCCACTTTAACGGGAGATCCTCGTTTGACTAGATCATCCATGAGAAGAGCCACATCGCGCCGCTCCGTAAGTACCTCCGCCTCTTCGAGGGATAAACCGTAATCGCTGATAAATCTGTCCCTTACTTCCCACGGAAGTTCGGGCAGTTCCTTGCACAACTGAACTATGGTTCTCTCATCCACGACAAGGGGAGGAAGATCGGGATCGGGAAAATATCTGTAATCCTCTGCTTCTTCCTTGCTGCGGCTTGAAATGGTCTTACCCGAATCGTCATCCCAATGCCTGGTCTCGCGAACTATCGTCTCCCCTTTGCTTTTAACTTCCTTCTGCCTTTCGTATTCGTACTCCAGGGCTCTCTCTAAAGCTTTTAGGGAGTTCATATTTTTTACTTCCACCTTTTCACCCCATTTGCCGCCCGGTTCCATTATCGAAATGTTTGCGTCAACTCTCAACGATCCCGACTCCATGTCGCCGTCGGAAACCCCGAGATATCTGACCAATTGACGCAATCTAGACACAAACTCCCTTGCCTGCTTTGGGGATGTTATGTCAGGTTGGGTGACTATTTCCATCAAAGGAACTCCCGACCGGTTATAATCTACAAGAGAATAATCAGCACCCATCAACCTTCCGCCGATAGCAGCATGGACAAGTTTTCCGGCATCTTCTTCCAAATGAAGTCTTTGTATTCTGATCTTGTGCGCCTTTTCGTCATCATTTACCTCAAGATGACCATCAACGGCGAGGGGCAAATCGTATTGGCTTATCTGGTAGGCCTTGGGAAGATCGGGATAAAAATAATGTTTTCTATGGAACACCGTATGGGTATTGACTTTGCACCGCATAGCCAAGGCCATCCTGACTGCATACATTATGGCCCTTTCGTTAATGACCGGAAGAGATCCCGGCAAACCCAGGCAGATAGGGCATACATGACTGTTTGGCCTGGCGCCAATATAATCAGTCGAACAAGAGCAAAACATCTTGGATTTCGTCGATAATTGAACATGAATTTCCAGTCCTATTACAGGAATAAATTCGTTCACTTTCGATCGCCCCCTAAAGCAGTTGCAGCCGGTCCTACGACCTGTTCAATAACCGAAGCCGCTTTTAAAATATCGCCTTCTCCAAACTTCTTCCCTATCAATTGAACGCCCACGGGCAGCCCGGACTGGCTCATCGATGCTCTCATCGACAAAGCTGGCAAGCCCGCCAAATTAACGGGTATAGTAAAAAGGTCTGCCATGTAGGCTTTGACGGGGTCAGTCAGCTTCTCGCCTCGTTTAAAGGGCAACGTAGGCGTTGCAGGAGTTATCAAGACATCGGCTTTTGAAAAGGCTGCATTGAATTCTCTGATGATGAGCTGTCTCACCTTCTGTGCCTGCAAGTAATAGGCATCGTATCTGCTGGAACCTAGGACGAAAGTCCCGATCAGTATTCTCCTTTTTACTTCGGGGCCGAAACCTGAGCCGCGGCTTTTGAGGTACAGTTCCTTCAAATCATCGGCAGCCACGGAAAAACCGTATTGCACTCCGTCGAAACGGGCCAAATTGGAGCTTGCTTCGGCTGGCGCTATAGTGTAGTAACAAGGAAGGCCGTATCGTGTCGATATCGGCAAATCGACCTCCACTATTTCAGCACCAGACTCCTTGCATATTTCTATGGTTTGGGAAATTGCTCTTTTTATCTCATCATCAATTTCTAGGGATTCATAACCCGCCAAATATCCAACCTTAAAACCTTCAAGGGAAGTTACGTTTAAAAATTCGGCGTAATTCGGCCTTTCCTTTCTGGTACATGTAGCATCTCTGGCGTCAGGTTCAGATATGACCTGTAAAATTGCCGCTACATCCTTCAAACTTCTGGCAAAAGGGCCAATTTGATCCAACGAAGAAGCAAAGGCAATTAAGCCGAATCTGCTGACTAGGCCGTATGTCGGCTTTAATCCATAGACCCCACAAAAGGCAGCAGGTTGCCTAATGGAGCCACCGGTGTCACTTCCCAAAGCAATGGGAGCATAACCTGCAGCAACGGATGCAGCGCTACCTCCCGAGCTTCCCCCAGGCACTCTGGACAAATCCCATGGGTTCAAGGCCGGGCCAAAGGCAGAAAACTCCGTAGAGCTTCCCATAGCAAATTCATCCATGTTGGCTTTGCCAATTATCACCGCTCCGGCGCGCTCTAAGCACTCAACTACATGTGCACTGTAGGGAGAAATCCAATTTTCCAGCATCCTACTTCCGCAGGTAGTCCTTACCCCGTCGACTGTAATGTTATCCTTCACTACAACGGGCACTCCGAAAAGGGACCCCAACTCTTCGCCCCTCGCTAAAGCAGCATCCAACATCCACGATCTGGAACGGGCCTCTTCGTAGAGAGGCGTTATAAGGGCGTTCAAATTTCTTTCGTTAACCTCTATGTATTCCAGGGCCGTCTCTATTACATCTGAAACCGTGAAATCACCTTTTTTGTAACCTTCCACAAGATCTAAAGCCGATAACTTCAAAAACTCGCTATTTTTCATCGTGATCGCCCTCCACAATTCGCGGCACCTTAAAGTAGCCCTCTTCGGAGACCGGAGCTTGGGAAAGCACCTCGCTGTATCTGTTCCACGCCACAACTTCATCTTTACGCCAGGGCATGGGTTCCACATCCTCTAAACTAAAGGGATTTATATCCTTTGCATTAAGTTCGCTTAAAGTCTGAAGCTGATCTAAAATATTTTTAAATTGCGTACCGATATGTTTAATTTCATCTTCATTGAGCTCCAGCATGGCCAATTTGGCTACGCGTCTTATTTCTTCGACTAGTCCATCCGATGTCCCACTCATAGCACAAACCTCCTCAATTTCCTTTTTTCGACTTTGCTTCGTCGACCAATTTCCAAAAAGTTTGTTCATCAACAATTTTAACACCAAGTTCCTGGGCTTTTGCCAACTTACTTCCCGGATTACGACCAATTACGACGAAAGCCACATTTCTGCTCACGGAACTAGATGGAATTGCCCCAAGATATTTAACTATATTTTCTGCCTCGTTCCTGGTAGCCTTTTCAAGTTCGCCTGTAAAAACTATTTTCCACCCTTCCCAAGGTCCCTCTTGCCTTTCGGACTCCTCCTCCGCCATCTTAATGCCACATCTGGCCAAATCCTTTATGGTAGCAAGGTTTTTTTCATCTCTGAAAAATGCCACGATGGATGAAGCGATCTGAGGGCCAATACCCGGAATGTCCGATAGATCCTGGATGTCCGCCTTAGCCAGGTTATCCATACTTTTAAATCTTTCGGCTAATATTTCGGCCGTCCTGGAACCGACATATCTAATGCCAAGGGCATATATAAGCCTCGAAAGGGGCCTGTTCTTTGAGCTGTTAATGGCATTTATTAATTTTTCAGCAGATTTTGGACCCATTCTGTCGAGGGAAATTAGATCTTCCTTTTTCAGCTTATACAGATCCGCAAATCCGCCGATCATCTTTTTATCCACCAACTGCTCTATTATCTTTTCGCCCAAACCCTTTATATCCATGGCGTCACGGGAAGCAAAATGTTTTATACTTTCCTTTATTTGAGCCGGGCATGACTTGTTCGGACATCGATAAGCAACTTCGCCTACCAACCTGACAACTGTTGCTCCGCAAACAGGACAATTCTCCGGTATGGCAAAAGGTCTCTCTTGGCCCGTCCTTGCAGAGTAGTCCACTCGAACTACTTCCGGTATAATTTCGCCCGCCTTGCGCACGTATACGTAATCTCCAACCCGCACATCCAGGCGCTTTATTTCGTCTTCATTGTGTAGGCTTGCACGCTGGACCACTGTACCGGCAAGCCTGACCGGTTCTAGTATTGCAACGGGGGTGAGGGCACCCGTTCTGCCGACTGAAACTTCTATCCTCAAAAGGCGCGTCCTTTGCTCTTCCGCCGGATATTTAAACGCTATCTGCCATCTTGGAGCTTTAGCGGTAGTTCCCAGCTGTTCGTAGGCTGTCAGATCGTCTACTTTAACCACCACGCCATCGGTAGCATAGGCCAAGGAGTGTCTTTTTTCTTTCCATTCTTCTATGTAGTTCCACAACTCTTCAAAGTTTTTACAGAGCCTCTCATTCCCCTGCGTGGGAAAGCCCTTGTTTCGCAGCCAGGAAAGGACTTGAAACTGAGAAAACAGGCCGTACTCTTCCGGATGAACTACCTGATAGACGAAAATGCGAAGCCTGCGCTGGGCGGTCACGTTAGGATCAAGCTGTCTTAAACTGCCGGCAGCAGCATTCCTCGGGTTGGCAAAAAGGGGCTCCCCATCTTCTTCGCGGGATCTGTTGAGCGAGGCGAAGTCTTCCTTGGTCATGTAAACTTCGCCTCTGACCTCAAGTCTTCCAGGCAAAGGTTCCATAAGCCGCAAGGGAAGGCTCTTTATGGTCCGCAAATTCTCCGTCACGTCCTCGCCGACCCTTCCATCTCCCCTCGTGGCTCCCAAAACAAAGCGTCCATCTTCATAAACGAGAGACACGGCAATGCCGTCTACTTTCAGTTCTGTAGTAAAATCTACTTCTCTTTCCAGAATTCGATATACTCTGGAGACGAAACTTTGAAGCTCTTCTTGAGTAAAAACGTTGTCCATGGAAAGCATGGGAATCTCGTGAACTACTTTCCTGAATTCCTCTTTCGGTTTCCCGCCCACTCTTTGGGTAGGAGAATCGGGAGTTATAATTTCCGGGAAACGCCTTTCAAGCTCTACCAGCCCTCTGTAAAGGGCATCATATTCCTCATCTGTAATAACCGGAGAATCGAGGACATAATAGTAATAGTTGTGTTTTTCTATCTCTTTTCTCAGCTCTTCTGCCCTTTTTTTAGCTTCCCCCAAATCCACCAACATCACTCCTTGGGACGCATCGTAGGAAACAGAATGACATCTCTGATTGAACTTGAATTGGTCAAAAACATCGTCAATCGATCTATTCCGATGCCCAGTCCGCCCGTTGGCGGTAAACCATGCTCCAGGGCTGTTACAAAGTCCTCATCGAAGACATGGGCTTCCTCATCTCCTGCTTCTCTCTTTTTAAGTTGATCCAGGAAACGTTCTCTCTGATCCAGCGGATCGTTAAGCTCGCTAAAGGCATTTGCGACCTCAGCGCCGCATATAAAAAGCTCGAACCTTCGGGTAAAGTCGGGGTTATCAGGATCACGTTTGGCAAGTGGCGATATTTCCACGGGATAACCCAATACGAAAGTAGGTTGTATAAGTTTGTCCTCCACAAAATTATCAAAAAATTCTGTCATGATCAAAAGCCTGCTCTCGTTTCCCTTTATTTCGAGACCCCTTTCCTTTGCTATCCTTCTGGCTTCCTCGTCGGTAATATTTAAAAAATCAACACCACAATGTTCCTTGACCAAGTCCACCATGGTTGCCCTCCTAAAAGGGGGTTCGTAATTTATCATATGCTCTCCGTAGGGCAATTGCCTGCTTCCCATAGCATCAGCACAGGCCACTATAATTTCCTCGGTCAGGTTCATCATATCATCGTAGTTGGCATAGGCCCAGTAAACTTCCATTGCCGTAAATTCGGGATTATGCATGGAATCTATGCCTTCGTTTCTGAAATTCTTACCTATTTCATACACGCGTTCATACATGCCGACGATCAGTCGCTTCAGGTAAAGCTCGGTGGCTATCCTAAGATATAGGTTTATGCCCAAAGCATTGTGAAACGTAATGAAAGGCCTGGCCGTCGCCCCTCCTGCTATGGGAGATAACATTGGCGTCTCGACCTCGAGCGTCCCGTGGGACTCCAATACTTCTCTGAAGGTCTTTATGATCTTTGCTCGCTTCCGAAAAACTTCCCTCACCTCAGGATTGGCTATGAGATCTAAGTAACGCTGTCTATAACGAACCTCTGTGTCTTTCAGGCCGTGCCATTTTTCGGGCAATGGCCTTAAAGCCTTGCTCAATAATTTGAAATCAGTCACCAAAAGCGATAGCTCGCCCCTCTTTGTTCTGAAGGGATGTCCGACGATTCCAAGATAATCTCCGGTATCTACCCACTTCTTGAACCATTCGTATTCCTCATTGAGAGTATCAAACCTAAAATAAAGTTGAAGCCTGTCGGTATCGTCTTCGAGATGGACAAATGATGCCTTACCGTGTTTTCTGATTGCCATTACGCGACCGGCAGTTTTAATGAGGGCGTCTTCGTCCATCTCGTCCGGTCCTAAATGGGAAAAATTAGAACGAACGAAGGATAATTTATGCTCCTTATCCCATTTATCGATCACAAAGGGGTTAAATCCGGCATCCTTGCGAAGCCGTTCTAATTTTTCCATCCGTTGTTTTATTATTTCCCTTTCCGGAGTAGATCGTTCTTCCATATTAGTGTTTTCGGTGCTCATTCATTGCTTCCTCCTTAGCGCAAAAGTCACTAAAATTATTGGCAAAAGAATTAAATATTTCAAAGGCTTGTGTAATGCCATGGGCTCTTGCCATAGAAGATCGCAATTGTGAAGCCCCAGGCATTCCTTTAAAAATACATGATAAGAAGCGACGAAGCAAGTGCATGGCTAAATTATCCTTAACTTGACACAAATCGGATAGAAAAGAACGAAATATCTCCCTCTGAAATTCAAAGGTAGCTTTTCTGTCATTTCGAAAGCCCAACTTCGCCAGGGCATCTAAAACGATGAAAGGATCTTTCAAGGCACCTCGCGCCACTAAAACCCCTATGCAGCCCTTTTCTAGATAATCGAGTACGTCGTCTGAGGTAAAAACGTCTCCTGTACCCGTTATTTTACCAGGGAAAGCTCTGGCTACCTCGCCGATAATATTTCTGTCGGAACTTCCCTTATACCCCTGCGAAACGGTTCTTCCATGCAAAGCTACGTTCTTGGCGCCAGCAGAGATCAATAGATCACACCAACTTGCTACATCCTTCAAATTGCGACTGGGAATTCTGGTTTTAACCCATATCGGAAATCCTAAATTTTTGGCCTGTCTAATCATCTCAGCGGCCACATGGGGGCGATTTATTAATGACGCGCCGCCACCGGATGCCATAACTTTTTTCGAAGGACAGGCCATGTTAATGCTTAAGGCCTCAAAGGAGCTAATTCGGAAGGCTTCCTGAGCTGCTTCCAAAAGGGAAGCCACATCTCCAGAAAAAAGCTGCAACACCAACGGACCCTCGTCATGATGCCGTTGCAATGAATAAAATGCAGAGGAATGTCCTTCCATCAAAGCTCTGGAAGCAACCATCTCTGTATGGGCCAAACCGACACCTACCCGAAAAAACATCTTCCTGACGGGCCAGGATGTTATATCTGCCATTGGGGCAAGCCATAGAGGGTTATTTGGCATTTTGTTCATATATAAGCCTCAAGCCCTCCAACGTTAAATTGGAATCAACTGTATTTATTCTACTCGACCATCTAGCGACTATCTCGGCATGCCCTCCCGTAGCAATGACTTTTGGCGTTTCCTTCTGCTCTTGCGACATTCGATCAACTAAACCATCTATCAAACCTGCATATCCTATAAGTATACCTGACCTCATCGATTCTGACGTAGATCTGCCAACGACCCTCTTTGGAGGCTCGAGAGTGACGAGGGGGAGTTTTGCCGTCTTTCCGAATAGCGCCTCTATGCTGGCAAGCAAGCCAGGTGCTATTGCACCACCGAGGTAAACGCAGTTTGACGTCACGTAATCAAGGGTAACTGCCGTGCCAAAATCGACAACTATTACAGGACATCCATAATGATGAACAGCCGCCACCGCATTTACAAGCCTGTCTGCTCCGATTTCGGCCGGTGCTTCGTACCCCACTTCGATCCCAAGATCAAGCTCTGAATTTACAACCATAGATTCGATGCCCAAGTATTTGCATATGCCACGGCTCCAGGCAGCTTCCAACGGCGGAACTACGCTCGATATTATTGACCCTGAGATGAGATCTTGACTTATTTTAGTCATATTAAGCAATCCCGTAAGGTATATCCCCAGCTCGTCTTCGGTACGCCTTTCAGAGGTGAGCCTCCAATCGGCGATCAGGCAAGCGCCATCGAAGATACCAACGCAAGTGTGGGTATTTCCTATATCTAGCACAAGAAGCATTGCAAAAACCTCCCATTAAATCAAGATAATAACAGCATATAAACGAACAACCCACAACATGAAAGACAAAAATTCCTAAAATTGTTAAAATTTAATCTTTTGGCCAATATAATAAAAAATATTCCAAGGGAAATAAAGGGCCAGGGCCAAACTTCCGTAAGTGTTGCAGGCATCAAAGATGAAATCAGATCAAGCGCCCTTTCAACGGCTACCAACACTCCCTCTGTCAAGAGAAGAAAAGGCCTGCCCATTTCGAAGGGCAAGAAAGCAAATGGAGCAAAAAGAATTACTGTCAAAAACAAAATACCGAACATCGGAATGGCAATAGGATTAATTACAAGCCCTGCCAACGGCAGCGTTCCAAATGTTGCAAGGACACAACCGGCATTAACAACCCAAAGGAGAGAACTCAGTATAAAGGGCAAAAACTTTTTGGGGAAAATGTCCATGCAACCGATTGTCAGAGCAGACATCACGGATAATTTCCATCCGATATCCCACACGAACCACGGTCTCCACAATATTAAGGATATGGCCGCTAAGCTGACGGCCTGAAGAAGCTTTATCGGTCTTCCGATCAACTTACCGATCAAAGCGAAGGCAACCATCAATCCGGCACGGGTAGCGCTCGCTGCAAAACCTGTAAAGATCAAGTATACAAATAAAAAAAGAATGGATATTTGTACCTTGAGCCTAGATCCTCTTAAAGTCGAAAAGATTACCCCCACAAGAAGGGCGACGTGGAAGCCGGAGACAGCCAACAAGTGGGAGGTGCCCCAGCTTGAATGGAGTTTCACCAATTCCGGGTCCCTCACGCCCAAAAGCATTGCCAAAAGATATCCCCGAATTCTTGGAGGATAATTCAGCAGTATCCATTCTTTCAACGATGATCGCCAACGATAAACGCTCAAAGGAGAGCTCTTGCGGGACTTTTTCACTTGAAGGCCTACCAGACGACCCACTACACCCCTAGACCTCCAATAAGTATAGGGATTAAATCCTATATTCCTGCGCTCTATCGGCAATACCGACGCTTTTATACCGACGGAGTCTCCTTCCTTTAAAGCTAAAGATGGAGATGTAAAACCGACAAATTTTCCCGTAGGTGTTTTGAATACGACTGCCCTTTTGCTGCCCCAGGGCCTTTCGAAAGCAACAACGGCCTTTTCCTCGAGCCTGCCGCTTAAAAAGAGATCGGTCTCTACCCTATAGCTCGACCACAGGCTACCAAACATGCTAACGACAAAGCAGAGGATTAAAATATACGAAGAATTCGGTGTTCCATCGTGGGCACAAAATCCTAAGCCCAAAAAAATAAACCCTGAGACAATGCCCGACAGCCAAAAAGGGAATCCTTTTCCCGTCAAAAGGATGGAAATCACTAGGGATAATAACAAGGATAAACAAGGAGCTTCTCTAAATAACTTCATCGATAGCCGACGGTAATCAGAGGCCTGATTTTTTCCATCTTCTTGGGACCTATTCCCTTTACTTCAAGCAGCTCCTCGACAGAACGAAAACCTCCCTTGTCTTCCCGATAGGATAATATCGCTTGAGCTGTCTTGGGTCCTATTCCGGGCAGCGACTGCAACATCTCGGCAGTTGCACTGTTCAGATCTACTAAATCGGAACTACCATGATAGTCCTCAAAGGTAGCTCCATCGATTTTCGAAGGCCCCAATTTACCCTTTTGGTCTATAAAGACCGCTCCCTTTTGCTCACTCAACGTTAGCTGGATATGTTCTCCTTTTTCTGGTACATGGACGTGACACCCATCCTTCAAGTTCGCCGCTAAATTGACGGCAACTGAATCGGCTTTCTCGGTAAGCCCCCCTGCTTCTGCCACCAATTCGTATACCCTGGATCCTTCCGGGAGTTTGTATACGCCCGGACTTTTAACTGCTCCCGTGATATACAAAACCCACACCTTCTCGGGAATGGACGTTCCTGCACCATTTGCGTCGTTTTCTCTTTTTGCTCCTTCGGATTTGGCGTTTATAAGCTCATCGAGGCCGTAATATTTTCCATCTGTTTCATGGACTTTCGATTTGCCTAACAAATAGGCTGTCGAAACACCGATTGCCAAGATTAAGCATAGAAAAGCTGCAGCTATCCCTTTGAATCTTTTCCCTTTGCTGTATTTTTCAATTTTTCTTTTCGCTTCCTGTATTTTAAATTCTGACTTCGAGGACATCGCTAAAATCTCTAAAAGATACTATTTCGCCATATAAATACCAATTAGACGCACCAGTTATGCGCACTTCGCACAATTTGCCGAGCATGCTTTCATCTCCCGGCACAAGCACCACCTTATCCGTAGGCGTCCTGCCCTGCAACATACCTTTGCCCTTAGGGGCAAAGTCGTCGAGCAATACTTCAAAAAACTTACCCTCTAAGATTTTGTTTTTTTTAAATGAAATAGCGTCTTGTAATTCGTTTACGATTGAAAGTCTTCTCTTTTTTTCTTCTTCAGGGATTTGATTGGACATATTGGCTGCCGGAGTACCCTCTCTCGGAGAATAAGAAGCGGTATGAACTAAGTCGAATTCCATCGTTTTCAACATCTCCAACGTGCATTGAAAGTCTTCCTCCGTCTCACCAGGGAAACCAACGATTAGGTCGCTGGTTATAGAAACTTCGGGCAGGGCCTCTCGCAGGCGCTTTATTATTCTTCCGTAGTCCTCAACAGTGTAACCCCTGTTCATTTTCTTCAAAATCCTGTCGCTTCCAGACTGAATCGGAAGGTTAACGGCCGGACAAATTTTCGATTCCTCTGCCATTGCTTCTATTACGTCTTCGGTGAAGTCGCGTGGATGAGAAGTGGTAAAACGAACTCTCAATAGTCCGGGAACCTTAGCCACATCTTGCAGGAGATTAGAAAATCGATAACTCTCTTTAAGATCCTTGCCGTAGGAGTCGACGTTCTGCCCTAAAAGAGTGACCTCGAGGACACCATCATCTACGAGCTCGGATACTTCCTTTAATATCTCGCCAGGTCGCCTCGACACAAACCTCCCCCGCACATAGGGCACAATACAATAAGTGCAGAAATTGTCGCATCCATGGGCAATGGTTACGAATGCCTTATAGGGATTGCTTCTGATCATTGGAGCATCATGTAGATCTATCATTTCCCTGGGATCTTCGTCGAGATATAAGACAGTTTTATGCCTCATTGCATTCTCTAAAGCATCGGGAACCCATCCTATATGTCTTGGTCCTGCTACGACCTTAACTTGAGGAAACCTCCGAAGCAAATCAGCCCCCATGTTCTGGGCCATACATCCGATAACTGCCAAAAGAGGCTTACCCTTTGTCTTGTAGAGTTTCCCGTAACGCCCAATCTCGCTCAACACCTTTTGCTCGGCCTTTTCTCTAATGCTACAGGTCACAATTACCACTGCATCAGCTTCGTTTCTATCGGTCTCAATCCAGCCTCTTCGTATTAAGGATGTTCTCAACCGATCTCCATCGTATTGATTCATCTGACAACCGTATATATCGATAGCGAAACTAAAAGCCATTGACATCATTCCCTTTGCTGATCTTATCTTACAAAGACATTATAGGCACTTATCCATGGTCTAACATCACAGACTTAACAACATCCTTATGGCGCTTACCGTCACCACAACAGACAGTATCAACCTTAACCACCTATTTCCTTTTAAAATGGCAAAATGCGCCCCTGCAATACCCCCCATGAAATTGCCTATTGCCAAAACGACACCTAATGGAAAGTTAACCATCCCGTTAAGGAGGAAAATCGCTAAGCTTAATGTGGTGAACATTGCTATGACTACGACTTTTAACGCATTGGCGTGAAGAAGATCCTTACCTCCCAGCCCGACAAGTGCCCATAAAAGGAAAAAACCTACACCCGCCTGTATAAATCCTCCGTAAACCCCTATTAGAAACATGGCAAGGATCAAAACCCATCTGGGCAAGGAAATCTCGCGTTCGCGCTCCCACATATCCGGCTTCAATACCAAAAGTACGGCCATGCAACATATCAACACTGCTACTGCTATCCTCAAATATCTCTCATCCAAACTAACCGCTCCAAATGTGCCCAAGGCAGCACCTAAAAGAGAGGGCAACCCAAAAAACAAACAATCTTTGAGTCGAAAAAGTGATTTTTTATGAAAGTGTTGGGCAGCAAAGACGTTTTGAAACAAAACACCAACGCGATTGGTTGCGTTAGCCACCGATACATCTAAACCCATAAAAACTAAAAGAGGTATGGTGAGCAGGCTTCCCCCTCCAGCTAACACGTTCAAAAAACCTGAGCAAAAACCAACGGCAATCACTAATGCAACAGACAATATTGACATTAAGGTTCCTCCGATATTTTCAAAAAATTTTAATGAAATGTGCATGATAATTAAACCAAGCCATATGACTTTGTCAAGTATTGTTTTGCTTTAATATCCTGCCATTACACTCATTATCGCCTTCACCATCGGAAATCGCTGTGAAACCATTGAAATTCTCTCCATTTTGGGATACAATTTAGGTAAACCTAAATTAGAGGTGACATACCATGAAAAAATCAGCAATAGCGGTGTTAGCGGTAACAATACTGATATGCTTTTTTGGCTTAGCTTTGGCTCAAGGAAGTTATGGATTCAATGGAAAACATTTAGGTTATACACAGCACAATATTTTTACTCCTAATACGATAAAAGAATGGAACCACGGACATGCGACAAATCATATTGCAGGATACAGATATTATTCTGCCGTCGTGCCATATAAAGTCAAAATCCCCACTTACATAAACCATAACATACGTCACATACAACAACATCGATTTAACTTACGATCAACATTGTATACAGATCCGGCAAACAGATTTAGGATATATCGTCTTCACGAATCGATGTTATCTCTTCAAAACGAAATCGATAGTTGGAAATCAAGACAAAAAATCAAACTGCACGACTTATATGAAAAATAAATAGCCACATCCAGTAAAGGAAGACCCTCAACCTCGTCATTTCACGGGCAATTACGATGTTTCGATTGACATAGCCGATAAATGTTGTAAAATTCTTAAAGCCTAAGCGATCCATAAAGCTCTTTCCTCAAGGAGGTAAGGTATATGTCGACACAGAGAACCCAACAAGACGATGTCATCCTTATGACACGTGAAGGATATCAGAAGTTGAGGGCCGAATTGATTAAACTAAGAAGCGAAGGCCGATCGGAAATATCTCAGCAACTCGAAGAGGCCAGATCCTTTGGCGATTTGAGCGAAAACGCAGAATATCATGCAGCTAAAGAGGCCCAGGCAAAACTAGAGGCCAGAATTCAACAGTTGGAAACACAGTTATCCAAAGCTAAAGTGATAGAGAACGACCAAATAGATACCAGCCAGGTGACTTTAGGGACCAAGGTAACATTGAAAGATTTGGACTTGAATAGAGAATTCACCTATGTAATCGTTAATTCGGAAGAAACCGATCCCAATAATCACAAAATTTCTGTCTCCAGTCCCGTAGGGCAGGCGATAATAGGAAAGAGCGTGGGAGATGAGGTTATAGCAAGGGCGCCTCGCGGCGTTAGACGTCTTAAAATTCTTAATATAGAAGTGTAAAGACAAAATATTTAAAGAAAGCTTATAAGCGTCTTTTCTTTTCTCTTTATGTCTAATTTTAATTAGAGCTTTTTATTCAGCGTATTTTGGATAAGTTCTTTCACAAATCTGTCGAAATCCCATCCGATCGCCTTTGCAGCTTTAGGGACCAAACTGGTACTCGTCAGTCCTGGAACAGTATTGACTTCCAATACATAGGGATTTCCTTGGGTATCGAGGCGCATATCTACCCTGCTGTACAGCTCACACCCCAAGCTGATATGGGCCATGAGCGCGGCCTCTTGAGCCTTTTTGGCGATCGAATCCTCTAATTGCGCCGGCACGAAATATGCGCTGTTGCCGGGTGTATATTTCGCTTTATAGCTATAAAGCGAATTTTTGGGGACTATTTCGATTATAGGAAAGGCTTGTGGCTTGCCGTCATCCCAAACAGCAACGGTTATCTCTTTTCCAGAGATGTAACGCTCTGCAATGATAAGGCTATCGTAGCTTGAAGCCAGCTGAACAGCTTCATATAAGTCGCTGGAGGATGTAATGACGGAAACGCCCAATGTACTGCCACACCTCGCCGGTTTGATGACCATTTTACCGCCATTCAAAAAATAATCGTAGTATTCCAAGATTTTTTTGCAAGCGCCATTGATCCCCTCTTGAAATAAGTTGGCCTCAACACCATCGGGGGTGGGAATTCCGTCTCTTTGAAACCTGTATTTACTCAATACTTTATTCATAGCAAGCATACATGCTTCAGATCCCGACCCTGTGTAGGGGATGTCGTAAAAATCAAGAAAGGCCTGCAACCTGCCATCTTCTCCCCAGCTTCCGTGTAAGGCTATAAATATTACATCGCAATCACGCTCATTCATCAGCCTAACTACGTCTTTGACCGTTTCAACACAGCCATCCAATACATCGAACCCACACCTTGAAGCTGCTTCCAATACAGCCTTCCCACTCGCCAAAGAGACCTCACGTTCCGGGCTATCGCCTCCATACAACACTAAAACTCTCATTTTATAAAACCAACCTCCTGGGCCGGACTTCTTATCTCTTCGACCTCTCCTCCAAAGGTAATATTGCTCTCAGGGAAAGCTTTTATAACCAACCTCAAGCCGATCCAGTCGTCTTCATCATCGGAATATAACGGTCTCTCATCTTTATATATTATCTCCCAGGCATAACAATGCTCATCGTATACTAGGCTTCCCACAACCTCATCCAAATGTTCGTCCCTAAAATCGTAAGCCATCCTTACGGCAACCCTCCAGCGACTGCCCAAAGGAATCCCAACAGTCTGGAAGATCTCTCGCCTATCGCTGTAATTGTCCCAACTCATCGGCGATTCGCCCGTCGTCCAACGCTGAGCATAGCTTGTCACCATGGGGAATTCCCCGATACGGTAACGCAAACCCCATATTGCATCGATAATTTCCTGACGTTGACTTGGGTCATCGTACTTGAACCACTGATACCTAGACCAAATGAAGGGAGTGAAATTATTGTTCTTTTTATCCAGGGGCGAAAAAGAAGTAGAAAAGTCGAAACCGTAACCCCATCTGTCGACCGATGCCTCATCTCCACCTCTAACTCCCATAGCTTCATAATGTCCCCAATAAAGGGCGAGCCGCGATTTAGTCTTTGAGGTCAGATCGATCCAGGGAGTGAACAACTCGACTTCGGGAGACCGCCAAAGTATGCCCTTGTAAGTTCTTCCCGATTCTTTTTTTATAGAAACGCTTTCTGCCTGAGTCCAATGAATCCTTCCGGAAAATCCTGCATTATGGTAGCCTGCACCCCAGCTGGGACGATATCTCTTTTCGTCCTCATCCGAATTATATAAATAGGCTGCCGAGGCAAACAAATTCCACTGATCGGTAAGAACGTAACTGCCCGATAATATCCACTCTTCATTCATATCAGACCAATAAGCCAGATGGGCATTTACGGACAGCCTGTCGTCCGTGACGATAGGGCCGTATCCTATGATTCCCGTTCCCTTGTCCGAGTCGTCCTTGAATTGATAAACGAAGGGACCGCCCGGCTTTCCTTCTTTTAAACTGACTTCATAGTTAAAAATATATGTGAAGAGCAATTTACCGTCCATATAAACCTTGGGACGCTTTAGAACCACTTTATTTCCCGGTATTACAGTCATTTTCGTAGTATAAAGGTGATAATGAGGTTGAGGCGCATCGCAAGTCGTATAGTTCGCCCTTTCCCAGACGGCGACGTGGACCTCTTTGTCGGTCTTTTTTAAATCCTCCTTGCCCAACCAACCTTTCTCTAATGCCGCCTCTGCGGGCGCTACCATGACATCCCCGCCATATACGTAAACAGGGCCTTCTTGGCCCGATCCGTTTTGCATTACACCCTCCTGAGTCATTAAGTTGTACTCTAATTTATCTCCCCTTAAAATCCTTTCGCCCCATTCTAAAACGACAGGCTCGTTATCCTTGCTCTGGGCAAATACCATTGAGTCATTTACGTAATACTCAACGTAAGGAGCTGTAAGCGTCATATCGGCTCGCTTTATGACAACGCTCCCTTCGGCCTCGGCACGGTTCTCAGCCTCAAAAAAAACCACCCTATCCGCTTCCAGCGTGATTGGCAAGGAAGCATCTTGAGCAACGGCACAAGTGCTTGCGAAAGATACAAAAAATATCAATAAAAAAATATAAATACCTTTTTTGCGTAGACTCGAATGGTCGCGTCTCATCATGTTTATTCCCCTTCTATTGGAACGAAAGTGATGTCATTTGTTTGCCAAGTCTTGCGCTTTATATACTACTTTAACCCTTTCAGACAATTGCATTTCACCGGAAAGGCGCACCACTCCTCTCTGGGACTCTATTTCTATCAAATCGCCAAAGGCACGAATGCCGTTATCAAAGAAAAAAAGTTTTTCGTCAGGTTTCCAGTGTATCTCAGGGGATTCCCAATGATACTTATCCGAACTTACCTGTGTAATGCCTTTGGCATCCTTTAAACTGACAACACCCCCGGACAATTCGGGAACGCTCCCCTTCTTAGCCTGCACCTTCCATTCGGTATCGCTGCTTCCTTTAATGGAAATACTAATATCTTCAAGAACATACATATCTTTCGTCTTCCATCCTTTTTTAGCGTCCAATATATACAGACTGTCGTCAATTATATTTTGATAATGGATATTTTCTACTGCAAAGACATTTTTATTACCGTCATCACTTTCGACAGTCAAATACAAATCCCTCACCAAAAAAGCAGCGAAGAAGCCGGCAAAAACGATAAAAAGAATTATAAGCCACAGCCTCTTTTTACCAAACAATTCGCCATCTTCTCCTTTCTTCGACAACACCTAACACCTTACTTCGTTCAACTTTTAAAAGGAGCATTTTCTGAATCCCGCTAATTTTTACTCTGTTGTCATTGATCCACGCGAGATCATATCCATCGCTAAAGGCCCATCTGATGTTGGACTCCATCGCTGCTTTCTTAAAATCTTCAAATGAATAGGCATTTTGGCTTTCAGTCGATAGAAGCTCATACATAGTTTCAGTATCTCCGGCTATCCAGCTTTCTACAAAAAGCCTTACAACCTCCTCTTTGGTCATGGAAGTTTCTTTTTCGATATCCTTCAAAATGTTCTTCAAAAGAACGTCCGTATCTGTCTCTTGCGGTTCTTGTACCCTAAGCAACGGATCGGGCCCGGGGGGTATCCTCGGCACAACAATCTTGTCGCTTTCACCGGCGACATCCTCTTTTTCAGAAGGAATTGTTTCATCAGGGGCTTTCTTCTCCTTCATTCCTGTTTCTTTATCGTCACTTTCTACCGTGTGTTTAGCGGGAAGCTCTACCACGATCTTCTCAAATTCCGGTTTTTCCCCAGCATTTTCGCTACCATGCCAGGTTTCCTCTGCCTTTGTATGTTTTTGAATGTCGGCCTCTGCTTGTAATGTTTTCGACCCAAAAGGGAAAAGCATTTCTCTCGGCTCAAGCCCGCCTAAAAGGACGGTAAATTCTTCGGCGTCGATTTTTGGAAAATATACCAAACCCTGCAATAAACCGTATATGGGTTCATCGAAGCTGCTGTCATAAGCCAACAGGCTCAAGTTCTCTCCGTCTTTTTTCAAAAATAGATGTTCTGATAAAGGATTCAAAGACAGAGGCTTTATGCCGAAGTTATATATCGTAAGGAGAAAAGGCTCGCTTTCATCGAGCCTTAAATCCTTGACAAAGGCCCGGCGATACTTTTCTTTATCTTGTTCGCCGAACCCTTGTCTTTTAGCTTCAATGGAAACCCAAGGGTCTACAATATCTTCGGGATAATGGACCAGCCATACCAGGCAATCCGTACCCCAGCAAAAGGCCGTGCTGCCTTGGAGCTTTTCCACCAGTTCTATGGCAACATCTTCTGCCCACGCCGACCCCGCAAAAAGAGGACATAGGCAGAAGAATATCGAAATCAAAGCTATCCAGCTTACCTTCCTCAAAAGATGAACCCCTTCTTTGTACATTTGCGATTATAGCTTGTAATCTATAACAGCAGAAACACCCACTCCTTGAACTCTTCTAAATCGCTCCAAAGGGTTTAGAGAATCAATGGGTATTAAAATTTCTATCCTGAAGCGATCCTGAAACTTGGCATCAATCCTTGCTACAGCTTTCGTATTATCTATGGCCGATTTCGGACCCGAAACCTGGGCAGCACCTATGCGCGTCCCTTGGCCTACGGATACTATTGGCACAACTTTGGTAGATTCTTCGGAAGCCACACCTCTATTTAACGTGACAGTGTTTATGAAATCGTTAAGGGGATCAGCTATAGTCTCTACCAAAAAACCTCCCCCGATAACGCCTATTATATCCGATACATCGAAGGCATATGCAATGCCTCCTCCTGTAGAAATCATTGCGGCCAAAGTCAAAATTAAGATAATTTTCTTCATTACTTTACCCCTCCAACAACATATACATTAGTCGTTAACAAATAGACATAATGTAATTATCTTTATCCCTATTTGGTTTTATTGATAGTCGTAGATGTATTTTTCGTTTGCTCGTCCTCTTCCGCAGGAGGAGGAGGTGTCTGCGACGGGTTAATTATGCTTTGTAATATCTCGGGCACGGGATAGGCCCTTACAGTCGTAACTTTAGCAGTTTCCAGATAAAAAGGGGTACCTGCCGGTATGTCTTTGACATCGCCCTTCACGAGCATTCCACCTGCAAAACCGAGAGGACCGAGCAAAATAGCACCGACAAAACTGGCTCCGGCCGCTGCAATTACGCTATCGTCGGCCTGGCTGGCTTTTTCTGCTTCTTCGCCCATCATTACCGGGATTTTATTTACAAGATCTAAAGGTATGATATGATCGAAGGCGATTTTAACCTCTGCAGGTCTACCAAAACTCCTGGGAGGTTTTATGCTGTCAATTCTACCGAGAACGTAGCTTCCTGAAGGGGCGATCAAGGATGTATTTATGACAAAATCGCCCTGCATTACAAGCTCAACGGGATCTCCCACCTTTACGTCCTGAGGCGATAGAGTGTTCTTCAAGGCCACTTTAAAAACCTTTTTGTCGGGAACTTCAACTTCCTCCCATGTTATGCCCTCAGGAAGTATTAATCCTACTATTCGCTCAAGCCTCATCGCAAAGGGCCCGTCTATTTTAGGTTCACCCTCCAGCAGCTTCTCAAGAGCTTCTAGGCGTTCCTTCAAATTACCGTCGCCAATCTTCTGTGTTACGATCCACTCGCATACCCCTAACTTAAAAATGAAGGACGGTTGATCCGGCAATCCATTCTCCAGAAAATTCAAGAAAGCTTGCTGACGTTCCGAAAGGCTTCCCGGCAACTCTCTGCCGAAATAGGCTTTTTCTATTTCGGACAAACGAGACATTAATCCTCCGCTTTTAGGCTGCCCATAGGTCAACTCTTCGATGTGGGATAGAATCTCAAAAGGGGGTTTATCAAGGGCTTCCTCCCCGTATGCAGCCATGTTACTAGAGATAATCATCGCTATTGCCATTACTATAAGCAGGCTTTTCAGTTTCCCTGTCATGACAGTCGCTCCCTTCAGTTTATAATAGAGCCATTCTTCAAAGCTGCCCCTACGAAAGACGAGAATAGGGGATGCGGTCTCGTAGGGCGAGATTTAAATTCGGGATGAAACTGAACACCGACAAACCACGGGTGATCCCTTAATTCGACAATTTCAACCAAATTTCTGTCGGGGCACACTCCTGAAACAAGTAAACCTTCTTTCTCCAAACGACTCCTGTAATCGTTATTAAATTCCCATCTATGACGATGTCTTTCGTAGACCATAGCTTCTCCGTATGCCTCATAGGCCAGAGTACCCTGTTTTATTTCGCATGGGTAGGACCCAAGCCTCATACTGCCGCCCACATCGGATATGTTTTTTTGTTCTTCCAATAAATGAATGACAGGGTTGGGCGTTCCCGGATCAAATTCGGAGCTATGGGCAGAAACGATGGAACAAACGTTTCTGGCGAATTCTACTACGGCAATTTGCATTCCCAGACACAGCCCGAGGTAAGGTATCCTATTTTCGCGAGCATATCGCGCAGCCATGATCTTTCCTTCAATTCCTCTTCTACCAAATCCGCCGGGCACCAATATGCCATTCACCCCTTTTAGAATGTTGACTCCATGTCGTTCGAGCTCCTCCGCCTCAACGTAACGAATGCTTACATGAGCACCGTTGTTGACCGACGCATGTTCCAATGCTTCCTTGACGGAGAGATAGGCGTCTTTGTGTCCTACATATTTCCCCACTAGGGCTATTTCGACATTTTTTGAAGAATTTTCGCTCCGTAGTAAGTAATTTTCCCATTCTGTCAAATCTGGCTCTTCGCTGTTTTCAAGGTTCAGCATCTCCATAACCATGGTATCGAATCCCTGGTCGCGCAGCAGCATGGGTATTTTGTAAATATTATCACAATCAATGGCTTCTACAACGTTCTTTTTCTTTACATTGCAAAATAGAGCTATTTTATCTCTCAGTTCTTCTTGCAAAGGAAGGCTTGTCCTGCATACAACTACATCAGGTTGAATTCCAATGCGCCGTAACTCGTTTACGCTATGTTGGGTTGGTTTGGTCTTTAATTCTCCTGCCGTGGGTATAAAGGGAACCAGAGTGACATGACAATATACTACGTTTTCCCTGCCGACTCTGTAACCAAACTGCCTGATGGCTTCCAAAAAAGGCTGACCCTCAATATCCCCTACAGTTCCACCTATCTCTACCAATACTACATCAAAGCCTTCTCCAGCTTTTTGAATCCTCTCCTGTATTTCATTCGTAATGTGCGGTATGACCTGAACGGTGGCCCCCAGATACTTGCCCTCTCGTTCTTTTTTTATTACAGAGGAATACACCTGACCTGTAGTGACATTATTTTTAGCCATTAAAGATTCGTCAATAAACCTCTCGTAATGCCCAAGATCCAAATCCGTTTCTGCACCATCGTCGGTCACAAAAACTTCACCATGCTGATAGGGGTTCATCGTGCCGGCATCCACATTGATGTATGGATCCAATTTAATAGCCGTCACCTTATAGCCTCTTCGTTTAAGCAACAGCCCCAGCGATGCTGCCGTAATGCCTTTTCCAAGAGATGAAACCACGCCTCCGGAAACAAAAACGTACTTACTCATATGTATACCTCCGTAACGAGCCTTAAATTTATTTTAAGATAGTCAATATCATATCATCTAAAAAGGCCGAGGAGGCTCTTCTCTCGGCCAAAGGTAGCAAATATAAATTTATTTGACATGGTAAAAACTGCTTATTTTACATCAAGTCCGAATACGTTCACTGCACTCTCTTTAAATTTTTGCAAGATATCTTCTCCCTTTGCCTCGACATAAAGGCGAACTACGTCTTCAGTTCCCGATGGTCTCAATAAAATCCACGCCCTCTCGCAGATTATTTTCAATCCGTCATCTCTTTTTACAGATATAACAGCATCGCCGCAAAGAGAACGATCCTGCCAACTGTCGATTAGAGAAATTACTTTTTCCTTCTGATCATGGGCAACTTTGAAGTCGAGCCTTGTGGAGACATATTTTGCACCAATTTTATCGTATACTGCTCCAAGCAATTCCTTTAAGCTGCGCCCCGTTTCAACGACGGCCTTTAATACCAGAAGGCAGATAAGGATGCCATCTTTTTCAGGGATATGTCCTGCTATGGAGGCTCCCCCGGACTCTTCCCCTGCCAACAAAACCTTTTCCTTCAAGAGCAATTGGCCTAAATATTTAAATCCCACGGGGGTTTCCCAAACCCGTTGGCCTGTAAGTTTAGCTATTTCGTCCAACATATGTGTCGTAGCCACAGTTCTTGCCACTCCACCGGTGCGACCGGTTTCCAGCAAATATGAATATAGTATGGCTAATATATAGTTTGCCGGGTAAAATTCACCTTTTTCGTCGACAACTCCAAATCTATCGGCATCGCCATCCGTAGAAAGTCCAATTACATTCAATTCCTTAACCTTACCTATGAGAGACTCCAAAGTCTCTTTTTTGGGCTCCGGACTTAATCCTGCGAAGTCAGGCCTTATATCTTCATTTATAGAAATTGCTTCAAACCCACACTCTCGCAATATTCGAGGCAAATATCTGCCGCCAACACCGTGTAATGTATCGACAACGATCTTTTGGGCATTGCCTTCCAATTGAACGATACCCTTGATGTGGGCTATATATGATTCGGTGGGGTCGGCATATTCTATGTTTTCGTCGGAAGTGTCTACAGAAGACGGCGCCATCGCTATGTAAGACTCAATTTTGCCGGTGATATCGGGAGTGGCCGGACCCGCGAAATAGGGAATATATTTGAGCCCCTGATACTCGGGAGGATTATGGCTTGCAGTGAACATTATTGCTCCTCTTGCACCATATTCCTTCACAGCATAAGCGCACGTTGGAGTAGCTGTCGGTCCTTCCAATATCGTCGGCTTAAGCCCCATAGCTGCCAAAACCCCGGCAGCTATGGCTGCAAATTTTTCGCCCAGAAAACGGCCATCACGAGCCACCAGCACACTTGCCCTATCACCGTATTCTTTAAGTATATATTTACCTATCGCCCAACTAACCCTTTTTACATTATTGACGGTAAAATCGTCTGCTATTATTCCACGCCAACCATCGGTCCCAAATTTAATCACAATTATCACCTCAAGTACTTCAAAGGATTGACGGGAGAATTATTTTTTCTGACTTCAAAATGTAGATGTGGTCCCGTAGCCCTGCCAGTCGCTCCAACAGTCGCAATTACCTGACCTGCGCTAACCCTCTGACCTCGCTTTACCGAAATGCTGTTGCAGTGGCCGTATAATGTCCTATATCCTCGACCATGATCTATTACGACTGTGCGGCCATATCCACCCATCCATCCGGCGTGAACAACACGACCAGCCGCTGCAGCAGCTATGCGAGTACCCCTCGGGGCAGCAATATCCAAACCCGTATGAAGATCTTTACGACCCGAAAAGGGATCTCGCCTATATCCGAATCGGCTCGTAAGTCGTCCTCTTACGGGCCATCTAAATCCTATAGAACCGCTGTTTCCACTGGCCCTCGAAGTCCCGCTTGTAAAACTGCTCAGATCCTTTGCTCCCGGCAAGAAGATTTCGCTTCCGGCTATCAAGACTGCATCAGTTTCAATAGAATTCGCAGCCGCAATTGCCTCAATGTAAATTCCGTATTTTTTTGCAATAGAGCTTAAAGTATCTCCCTTGTTTACCTTGTAAAATATACCGTCCTGGTTGGGGATCCTTAATTTGCTGCCTGGTTTCAGTAAGTCAGGATTCTTCAGATCATTACAGCCAAATAAAGTATTGATATCTAAATTCACTTTATTTGCTATCGTCCAGAGGCTGTCGCCTTCTTGGACTGTATAAGTACGGGTTTCTATCTTTGGGGCGGATTTTGCTTCTTCTTCGGCTTTGGCGCGCCTTTTTAACAGCTCTTTCAAAACGACGTCGACATTGTCCTTAGATGTTGGGATTAAGAGAATATCGCCGACATTCAACTTGTGTATGTTGCTAATTTGATTGGCCTTGGCGATATCTTCGATCGAAATTCCATACTCCGTGTATCTTTTGACTATGCTGGCCAAGGTTTCGCCCTGTTGAACTTCATGTACCCGATAATCGGGCGTTACCTCTTCGAGAACTATCTCACCGCTACTATTGTCGTTTCCGGCTTGGAAAGCAGTATCCTGCCCGTTAAAATACTCTTCTTGCAACTTGTTTAGTTTTTCCTGGACATCATTTCCCGGCTCTTTTTCTTGCGAGTCTGCGTTGTTCAAAGTCTTCTCCTTAAACATTATTGCCCCGGAACCGTCTGGCAAAGGACCTATGGCACCCATGTCTCCATCGGGAATAAGTAGGTCTGTTACATCAACGATCAAGTACCCCGGCAAGCCAAATTCTTTTGCTTCCAAAAAACTCAAGCTTTCCAGTGCTTCTACTTTTGACCTTTGAAGGGCAGCTCCAGTTATAAATACCGTAGCAGAAATCATTAACGCAACAAATACGAGGAAATCCAACCTTTTCTTAAAGGACTTACCATTAACAGGATCGTGCTCGAACATCTCTCCCCCTCCTAAAACCTAAGCTACGGTATTGATTTAGCTCCTAAGGTTAAAATTACCTGAAAAACGAAAAGGATGCAACCGTAATTTTGATATTAAACCTTGATAGTCACCAAAAATTCCTTATTTGAGGATGTTTGCCTTAGTTTTTCCAATATCAAATTCAAGACCTCAGCTTCGTCGAGGTTCGCTATTCTCCTCCTCAGAGTCCATATCTTAGTCATCTCCTCTTGACTTAAGAGCAATTCTTCCCTTCTGGTACCAGATCTGAGAAGGTCCATAGCAGGGAAGATCCTTTGCTCGGCCAACTTTCGAGACAGATGAATTTCCATATTTCCAGTGCCCTTGAACTCCTCGTATATCACGTCATCCATCCTGCTTCCGGTGTCCACTAAAGCCGTACCCACTATAGTAAGGCTCCCGCCTTCTTCGATGTTTCTGGCAGCACCAAAGAACTTCTTTGGAAAATATAACGCGACAGGATCCATACCTCCTGACAGAGTCCTGCCCGATGGCGGAACGATCAAATTTGACGCCCGAGCGAGACGAGTAATAGAATCAAGCAATAAAACAACATCTCTATGAACCTCGACCAGACGCTTAGCCTTTTCGATGGCCAAATTAGCCACTCTTATGTGTTCTTCGGCCGGCCTGTCAAAGGTAGATGCGATAATCTCCCCATCAACGGAGCGTTGCATATCCGTGACTTCCTCAGGTCTTTCATCTATAAGCAGCACCATCAGTATGGCTTCGGGGTTATTTGCGGTAATGGCATTGGCGATCTCCTTCAGAAGCGTAGTCTTGCCGGCTTTTGGGGGAGATACTATCAAAGCCCTTTGTCCCTTTCCCATAGGGGCAAAAAGGTCGATTAAACGAGTTGACAATATGTCCGATCTTGTTTCTAATTTAAGCTTTTCATTCGGAAATATCGGCGTGAGACGTTCGAAATGGGGCCTCTGTCTGGCCATCTCGGGATCGGAGAAATTTACCATCTCGACCCGCAACAACGCATCGTAATGCTCCTGATCCTTCGGGGGTCTAACCATTCCCCAAACCACATCGCCATTACGCAGATCGAATCGCCTGATTTGAGACACAGAAACGTATATATCGTGATCACTGGGCAGCAGCCCTGAAGGTCTCAAGAAACCGTATCCCTCGGGCAGAATTTCCAACGTTCCCCCGCTAAAGCGCAATCCAAGTTTATCAGCCTGCCTAGCTAAAATAGCAACAACCAAGTCATCCTTACGCCTTAAAGTTGTAACAGAAGGAACGGAAATTTCTCTGGCTATCTGGCGTAGATCCTGGATTGTGGCCTTAATCAATTCCCTGAAGGTGTATCTGGGGCGCGGAACTGCCGTTACCACTTCCTGTTCTTCCTCGACCGCTATTTTTTTGGTGCTTTCCGTTGCTTGATCTTCAATGGCATTAGTTCCCATGATGCTTAACGTATACCTCCCAATCAGCTAAAAACTTTTTTAAACCCTTATCCGTCAAAGGATGATTAAACATTTGCTCCAAAACGTTAAAGGGGAGCGTAACAATATGCGCTCCTGCAACGACAGCATCAAAAACATGTCTAGAATGTCTGATGCTCGCTGCAATAATCTCAGTTTTTATGTTATGGATCGAAAATATCTGCGCTATATCTCGAACCAACCCGATTCCATCCTCGCCAATATCATCAAGCCGACCGACAAAGGGGCTGACATAGGCAGCTCCCGCCAAGGCTGCAAGCAAAGCCTGTTGGGGCGAAAAAACCAACGTGACATTTACGGGAATTCCCTCTGAAGATAGCTTTTTAGTAGCTGCTATCCCGTTTTGTATCATAGGGATCTTAACCACGATATTTGGATCCAAAGAACTCAACGATCTTGCCTCTGCAATCATTTCATCGGTATCAGTCGATATTACCTCGGCACTAACGGGACCTTTAACAATCTCCGCTATCTTCTTCACATGTTGCCGAAAGGAAATGGAACCCTCTTTCGCAACTAAAGAGGGGTTTGTGGTAACGCCTCTGATGACCCCCCATTCAAGACCTTTTTCAATCTCGTTGATATTTGCAGTGTCAAGAAACAATTTCACTCTCAAAACCTCCTATCGAAAAGGAAATATCAGCTAATCGCACGCCTTTGCAAGTTATATAAAATTCATATAATCCTTTTTTTAAGGGAGCACCATCGTCGCGCAGTAAATAAAAAACCTTCACCCCTTCTCCATCTAAATCAACACTCTCATTATGAATCAAATCACCCTCGTAATACCATTCAACACAAGATTCAAAGTAACTGCTGCCCCGGTAGGTAAAGGCGACACACACTTGCGTTATACCATAGGAAAAACCGGAAGAACTCGAAACTACATTAACGGGCACGAGATCACTGGTTAAATCCTCACACACTATGATATTAGTAATCTCTACTGCACCAGAAATCATGTCGCTACGAACCGTAACGACAAAGGAGGGGACTAATAATATAGCGACTGCAAGAATAAATATTAAAGGCTTTTTAGTCGCATCGTCCATTAATAAATACCACACCTTCCAAGTTATGGCAAGTAGTTATTGGCTCTATTTGCGTTATTCTTCCCAGCATTTCCATGATGTCAACTAAAAACATCGGCTTTATATGCAGTTCATACGGTTTTTAGTGGTCCAATAGCTAAATGAACTGTTGCCTACTACTCGAGGGTGCTATTCAATGATACTACAACAGGAAAAATTTTTCAGTATATATAAATTGTACGTAATTTATTTGTGAAATTTTTGGAGTGAATTTGACTCTTTTCCAAAAAACAACGTTAGATTTTATTGTCGAAAACTTGAGAAGCGATCTCTCAGATACATACACGGGTCTTTCCGTGTAATGGTCTTAAAATTCCCGATGACAACTCATACCAAGAGCTTGCAACTTCCTCCGCAAAATCCATATCGTGGGAAGCCATAATAATGGTTTTATCAAGATGAGTTAAAATTCCCGACAGATTGCTAGCAGCCTCTTCGTCGAGACCGCTTGAAGGTTCATCGAGCAAAAGAAGTTGCGGATCCATAGCAAGAATCGCCGCCAGAGCGCCTAGCCTTTTTTGTCCTCCCGAAAGCGTGTACGGGGGATTATGGGCCAGATCCTCTATTTTAAGTTCCTTTAAAACGCCCCATGCTCTATCCGTAGCCTCTTTTCTGCTAAGCCCCATATTCAAGGGGCCAAAGAGCACATCATCGAGCAAAGTGGGGCAAAAAAGTTGGTCCTCGGGATCTTGAAAGAGAAAACCGACTTTTTGGCGTAAATATCGCAGATCTTCCTTAGTCCGAATGCTTTTGCCTTCAAAAATAATTTCTCCCTGGAGTTGTCCGAGCAAACCCATGATCGCATAAAAAAATGTCGTCTTGCCGGCCCCATTTTTGCCAATAATACACACTTTTTCCTTTGTATAAATTTCGAAGTTAAGTCCACTAAAAATCGGAGGTTTGCCCGGATAAGCAAAGGTAAGATCTTTTACAACTAACAACGGCTTCATACCATTAAACACCCCACAAGAAGGGCGTAAAGGACAGCTAGCTTTAAAAAGTCGGGTCGTGAAAGCCTGGATTTAAAGGTCAGAAAAGTATAGGTTCCATTAAAACCCCTAAGCAGCATAGCATTATAAACTCTTTGCGATCTAACAAAACTTCGCAATAGTAACATGCCAATTAAATATCCGTAGGCTCTAAAGGTTCGCAAATTCAAAGAAGGCTCAAACCCCCTCAATGCCATGCTGCGGTGTATCCTTGAAGCCTCCTCAGCCAATACATGAATATATCTGTAGGTAAAATGAAGCAGAGCTACCAATTTTGACGGAAAACGCAGTTGACATAAAGCCTGCAATATCTCAGGCATGGAAGTCGTCTGGAGAAGTGCCATAAATGCCAATACAGCTGCATGGATGCGAATTGTTATGAGCGTGGCTGTTGCAACTCCCCCTTCTGAAGAAAAAGGAAGAGTCAACCATAGCATTAAAACGAACCCATCTACGGCCATCAAACGTTTTAAAAGCCTTTTAACCGGTACTCCCGAAAGCCCGACTAAGGCAATAGAATACATCAACAAAAAAATCTGAGCCATGAGGGAATTTAAAAGAGCCACACACAAGGCTACGGAAAAAGTTAAAAGCAACTTTACATAAGGCGGAATACGCTCTAAAAAACTCCCCTTTGGCTTACTATGATAATTGATGTAACTAACGTTTATCATGCCCGTCACCGCTTCCCTTTTTAAACCAAAGGGCAATGCCTATCAAGCCAAAAATGTAACCTACGCCGCCCATGATTTGATTAAACCCCGGTTTTGAGAGCTCCTTACGGAGTTGTATAATTTCTGCATGCAACGGTTCTATCTCGCTACGAAGGACAGATTTTACAATAGAAGCAATCTCCTTTTCGTCTAAAGTGACAACCAAGTTTTCTATTTGCTCTTCCTCCGTAGGAAGTTTATCAATAAAATTAGAATCAGACATATTGGTACTATTATCAAATGAAGATAAGTTTATATTTACTCTTCCAAGATGCCCCATACCTCCATCGACTACTACAGTTACAATTTTCCTATTTGACGGGTCAATATTCACCGAAAACTTGCCATCTTCATCCGTCCATCCTCTTCCTACAACAGAGCCGTCCCCTTCTGCCTTGACCAATACCTCGCAATTTTTGGCCGGTGCCCCATCGTTGAAGTAAGCCTCCCCAAGGATCGAGCTGTCCTCTGAGTAGGCAAATACGTTAAGCTTATGAGCCGTAGCAATGGTCGCCGGATAAACGATAACGAACAATGCCAGAATAACCGCGAAGAATAAAGGTGCCCTGTTTACTCTCATTTTTCGTCCACCCCTAGCAATGAAGGTATCATTTTGTAGATAAATGACGCGATAAAAGCACCTATCAAGGATTCAAGAATCACAACAGGAATATGGGCAAGCAACACCAATTTAGCCGTTATCAAAAAAACCTCTCCGCTAAAAGCCAAGGCAAGCGCAGTAAAAAGAGCGGCTAAAACAACCCCTATCCCTCCAGCCGCGGCTCCGCCAAGCCAGGGCGGTTTTCCTGAGATTATAACGTATCTCCCCAAACGACCGCCTACAAGTCCGGAAATAGCCATTGTGCAGATGTTAACCCCAAGAACCGCCAAACCACCAAATTGAAACAACAATACCTGCAAAAAAAGCGCAACCAGATATGCGGGAAACAACTTAATTCCCAACAAAAGGCCACCTATGCCGTTAAGCAGTAGATGCACGCTGGCTGGCCCGATATTAATATGAATTAAAGACGAAACGAACAAAGCTGCAGATACAATCCCCACTCGAGGAACTTCGTCTATCTCCATTTTCTTCAGTCCAGCCACTATGCCGATAACGGCCCCAACTGCTCCGATTGTCAAAGGGTATAAGGACAGTACACCCTCTGAAATATGCATTAGTTCCCTCTCTCCGCCTTTATCCAAATAACTGCCCCAAGCTCTATATCAGCATTTTCTCCGCCAGGAGACTTCATCTTTTCGGGAGCATCAACCAGTGCAGCAAAACCCCACCAACCATCCCAGGGCATGGCATAGGTAAATACCCCCTGATCATCGGTCCGCACTACCTGTGTAACATAAACATCTGAGGGAGCCTTAACTTTTTTTCCTTCATTGTAATATTCCACTTCTATTACGGCAGCTGCCAAGGGCTTCCCTTCCATAATAACCTTGCCTTGAAAAACATTGCCGGGCCACAATCCGTAAGGCCTCGTCAACGGCACTATCTCAACCCTAAGCCCGAGGGGTTTCTGCCAACTTTCTTCCATGCCAAAAGCATTGACGACGGTTTTCGCATAGTGGATGATATATTTGTTTTCAGCCTCTTCCCAATAAGGTGAGGGTTCTACATAAAAAATGTGGTCTCCCGGCCGCTTTACATCGAAGACAGCTTCCCAGTATCTTAAATCCGAATCGTTTTTGCGAACCTTTAAATGTTTCATAAGATCAATATTCTCAGAACGAACAACGACACCAAACTTTTCGGGCTTTTCCATATCCATCATTTCCTGTTCAAAGGGATGGGTAAAAAGAAGCCTTAGGTTTAACTCAGAATTTTCGTTTTGAGAAATTACGTTTTTATCGGGCAATATTACCTGGAAATGAGCCCACGAAGGAGAAGACGAAAGACAGACACAAAAAGCAACAAATACCGCAAAGAATATTCTGCTTAAAACTTTGTTCATCAGAAGAGAACCCTCCTTAAGTGTTACGTTTCTGTTGTTTAGTATTACTCATGAAAGTCCGTTTGTCAAGGGACTGCTAAAAAAGTGTTAATATTATGTATAGAAAAAATATCAGGAAGGGAGATGAGCTATCGGCATTCAAGTGCCGAAAATATCATGAAAAAGATTGTTATTTTGCTCGGGAGTCCCAGAAAAAACGGAAACAGCGAGAGGTTGGCCAAATCCTTTGCCACAGGCGCTGAATCTCAAGGTGCCCAGGCCAGATTTTTTAGACTCCACAATATGAATATAAAAGGTTGTTCGGATTGCAGGCAATGCTGGTCCAAGGGCAAACATTGTATAGTAGCAGACGATATGTCTCAATTGTACGAGTCCATCGATCATGCCGACGTCATTGTTTTCGCAACGCCCCTTTACTGGTATAGCTGGAGCGCACAAATTAAAGCGGTTTGGGATAGAATGTTGCCCTATGTGTCAGACAAGGCAAAAACCACCGTTAAGGACAAGCAAAGCGTATTATTGGTCACTGCCGGAGACGAACGCGATGACGTCTTTGACGCAGTTTTGGAATCCTTCGACAGATCCGCATCCCTTTTAGGGCTCAAGTTGGCAGGCAAAATATGTGCCCATAATGTTTATGATATTGGAGATATAGAAGAAGGAAATTGGTTAGATCAAGCCAAAGAATTGGGAGCATCCGTCGGCAAAGTTAATTAGTATAATCTGTTAATTCAAACAAGATAACTGCGTACGCAAACGCCAACGTATGCAGTTATCTTTCTACGGAACAACCCTGATTTTAGGGAATATCTCCTATTGTCTTCCAAGAAGCTTTCTAATAGGCCCTTCGATATAGGGCAGAATGACCAGAGCTATTATCGCACCTACGCCGGTTTGGGCCAAATCGGTGAAAAACTCAATGGGAGCAACTTTCCATCCATATAAAATACCTGCAACCAATGTATATCCTGCAATCATTACGCATGCGCCCGCTATCACTGCCCTTTTTCGATTCTCCCGCATTTTCCCAACCACAAAACCCTCGATTCCCTTGATCACGAAAGTAAAAGGTGCCCATAAGGGATAGCCAAGCACGATATCGGCAAGAGCTCCTCCGATACCCCCGCAAATAGCTCCATATTTTGCCCCCATCAATATAGCAACACAATATATAACGCCTTCACCTAAATTGAAATAAATCCTATATCCAGGCATGGGGATATGAATTATTGTTGCTACGGCTACAATTGCTGCAAAAAGAGCACCCAATGCCACTTCCTTGGCGCTTCCTCGTGAAGAAGTCATTTCTTACCACCCTCTCTATATTTGAAAAATAAAAACATCATTTCCAACTAATTAATTTTATACCACATTTTAGACGTAACCGGTAGTACCAGTAAAAGATTCCAACCATTCCAATCTGGCTTAAACATAAATTGCGCATTTGCATCATATGTGATAATATTGCCACATATTTGTCAAGGAGGGTTAATAATGGATATGGAAACTCAAGGCAAAAAGGCGACGCTGTTAAAGGCCATGGGGCATCCAGTCCGTATCGAAATCATCGAACTGTTGGGCAAACGGGAGATGTGCGCCTGTGAAATTGCAAGTTTATTTGACTGCGACAGGACTACTGTGAGCAAACATTTGGCCATCCTGAAAGATTTGGAAATTATCGAGCAAAGACGAGAGGGTTTATATATTTACTACAGACTTAAATTGCATTGCTTAGTTCCCATGCTTCAGTGCATAGAGCATGCCATTTTTGGCGATCCGGTGAAAATTCAATTTGACTGTAAATGTTCGTGCTCCCAAGATAACTACGAAATTTAACATAAATATATTATATTAGTTAGTTAGGAGGCATTTTTATGAGCGACAACAAGAAATTAGCTTTAATTCTTCTTGCATTTCTCTTTTTTTACTTTATACCGGCCGATTCGCCCAGAGCAACAGTCGCTGCTTCGGAAGCCCTTGCAATGCTTCATGAATATGCCAGACAACACGTCTTGCTTTGCCTGGTTCCTGCTTTTTTCATAGCGGGCGCCATTTCCGTTTTCATCAGTCAACAGTCAGTCATGAAATACCTCGGAAGCCATGCAAAGAAGTCCGTATCCTATGCCGTTGCAGCGGTATCTGGCACAATTTTAGCCGTATGCTCCTGCACCGTTCTTCCCTTGTTTGCCGGAATTTATGCCCGAGGAGCCGGAATAGGCCCTGCTTCCGCATTTCTTTACTCCGGACCAGCTATCAATGTGTTGGCCATAATTTTAACGGCGAGAGTACTGGGTTTTGAGATGGGCCTGGCCAGAGCGGTTGGAGCAATTCTTTTCAGCGTAGTCATCGGACTAGCAATGTCAATTATATTTAGAAAAGACGAAGAAAAGAGGCAGGAAGCTTTTGCCTTCCCAGCAGAAGATGGTACATCTCATCCTCTATGGCAATCGGCATCAGTTATGGCAGGCATGATTAGTTTTTTGATATTCGCAAACCTTGCAGCTCCAAAGGCGGATATCGGGTTTTGGGCACAGCTTTATAACGTTAAATGGATAGTAGCAACGATCAGTATTTCCTTTACTGCCCTAGTGATTAAAAAATGGTTTTCAGCAGAGGAAAGATCCGAATGGTATAGCGCCACTTGGGGATATGCGCTTCAAGTATTGCCATTGCTTTTCGCTGGCGTCCTGATTGCCGGCTTTCTCCTCGGTCGCCCCGGGCACGAGGGTATCATCCCAGGCGCATACGTATCTTATCTAGTGGGCGGCAACTCAATCTTTTCTAACTTTTTCGCGTCTATCGTTGGAGCCTTCATGTATTTTGCAACGCTAACGGAAGTGCCGATATTGCAGGGTCTTTTGGGCGCAGGAATGGGTAAGGGACCGGCACTTGCCCTTCTTTTAGCAGGCCCGGCTTTATCATTGCCAAATATGCTGGTGATACGAACAGTACTGGGAACAAAGAAAACTGTCACATACGTCATCCTTGTAGTGTTGCTTTCTACGCTGGCTGGAATAATTTATGGTAATCTTTAGCGTAGGATAACAATCTCTTTATGATTAACAGGAGGAAGTTAAAGTCATGAACTACGTTACTGGATTCATTAATTGTAAGGTCTACGGGAACGTCGGGAACAACCGACATTTCGAAGCCTTTTTGGTCGTTAATGGTAAAATCGCCTCCACAGGATCGAACATTGAGATTTCGGAGCAAACCAAATCTTTAAAAGGTAAAACAGTAGACTTAGGAGGGAAAATTGTCCTACCCGGTTTCATTGATTCTCATTTACACATCGATGAACTTGGAATGTACATTAACTCTCTGAATTTAAGAAATACGGCAAGCATCGAAGATCTTCGGGATAAACTAAATAATTTCGCTTCAAAGGCTTCAACTTCGTGGATCTTAGGACATGGTTGGGACCAAGAGCTTTTCAGGGAAAAAAGGTGGCCTACAAAAGACGACTTAGATGCCGTTGAGAAAGAAAGACCCATAATGCTCTCAAGGGTATGTCTTCATGCCGCGGTCTTAAATTCAAAAGCCTTAGAGATGACAGGCATAACTTCCTCCACGGGCATAGTGGTGGAAAGTGAATTTCAACGAGCCAGGGAAATATTTAAAGATAGCCTTTCTATTTCCGAGTGCAAAAAAATCCTGAAAGATGCCCTTCTTTATGCTTCCAAACTGGGGTTGACCTGTCTTGGGTTTGTAAGCTGTGACGCAAAGATGCTGTCTGCTTTAATGTCGCTATGGCATGACGGAGAAATTACCACAAGAGTCAGGGTATATCTAGAACCAGGAAAAAGATGTCAAATCGGGGAAAAAATGTACGAAAATACCGATATCTTATCCGCCTTGGACAAACTAGGCATAAAGAGGTGCTTCGGCGACGACATGTTAAGGATACAGGGTATTAAAATACTCGCCGATGGGTCGCTCGGTGCCCGCACAGCATGGCTTACCAAGCCCTATTCGGATATGGCTGACCTGCAGGGATTCCCAAACATAGGCAAAGAAGAACTTTTACAGTTGGTCAAATCCGCTGATGCTGCCGATTTACAGATCGCTGTTCACGGAATAGGCGATGCCACAATAGACATGATACTTGACACATTTCAGGAAGCTAAAATTTATGATCGAGGACACCGAATCGAGCACCTTTCCGTTTTAAGACCCGACCAAATTAAACGCATGAAGGATATAGGCTTGTATGCCTCAATCCAACCGCATTTCGTGATCACGGACTGGTGGGCTATTGACCGATTAGGCTCAGATAGGGCAGAGTTCATACACCCCTTTAAAAGTATTTTCTCTTACGGAATACCGACTGCATTTGGAACAGATTCGCCTGTGGAAGAACTCAATCCCTGGGAGACCGTCTATGCTGCAGTTACAAGGGGGAAGTGTGAGGATATCCCTCTAGCCGCAGCGACACCAAACGAAGCGCTAGACATAACAGACGCCATTTATTGCTATACTGCAGGAGGAGGCAATATCATGCTAGACCCCGATATAGGAAATTTGGCAATAGGCAAGCCGGCCGATTTTATAGTGTTAGACAAAGACCCCTTTGAAACTGAACCCAGATATATTAAAGATATAAGGGTCCAAAAAACATACATTGGAGGCAAGGAGGTTCGATAGATTCTATTATAATTGATGCCTATAAATAATAAAAAAAATTGCCTAACGTTAACCTCAGTAAAAATTGCCTCTCCCACTCAGTTAAAAAGAGGTTATTGGAATAATCTCAAATAGCTATTTCAAGCTTATTTAAATTCCAATAACCTCTTTTTGTTTGTGCATCATATATCATTGTTAATAAGAGATATCTTCTGCTATATAATGCATAAACTTATATATACATTTAGTTTAATATTTGACTTTTTATTAAAAGTGCTATATAAACATGGATTATTAAATTCAGCCCATGGGTCACGTTTATGTTATACATATGCATGTGCGCATCATGCAGCCTGAATGTCTATTTGATTTAATAACATTATGAAGGAGTGATCTTTATATGCAGCTTAATCCATATGAAATGCTAAAAAAACAAATCGACGATGCCGCAAGATACATCGACATTGATCCAGAATATTTCGATATTCTAAAAGAACCAAGAGAAATATTAGAGGTATCTCTTCCCGTTCGTTTGAGCGATGGCTCAATAAAGGTTTTCAAGGGGTGGCGCTGTCACTACAATAATGCTCTTGGACCCTATAAAGGTGGAATACGCTATCATGTTCAGGTAAACAGGGATGAGGTAATTGCTCTAGCCGGATGGATGACTATAAAATGCGCTGTAGCCCAACTGCCCTTCGGAGGCGGAAAGGGAGGCATAAATTGCTCACCTGCAGATCTATCGATTGACGAGCTGGAAAAGTTGACCAGGGCATATGCCTTGGGAATATCGCGTTTCATAGGCACAGATTATGATGTCCCCGCTCCCGATGTAAATACCAATCCTCAAATCATGGCATGGATAGCCGATACCTACGAAAAGATCAAGGGCTTCAGTCAGCCCTCCGTCATTACGGGCAAACCGGTCGAAGTGGGCGGTTCTTTGGGTCGAAGCAAAGCAACTGCACAGGGCGGTGTATACGTTCTCACTGAAGCGTTAAAAGCACTAAATTTCAATAATAAAGATCTCTCCTGCGCCATCGAAGGATATGGAAACGCCGGAAGTTATATGCATCTTTTATTGGAAAAGATGGGAATAAAAGTAATCGCTGTATCGGATACCAGAGGTGGAATTTATAATCCAAAGGGCTTGCCTGCCAGCGAGCTAAAGGAACATAAAATGAAAAACAGGACGGTTTCCAATTTTCCGGAGGGCGAGAATATAACAGACAGAGAATTATTGTCGAGTAATGCGGATATCCTAATACCCGCCGCCTTGGAAGGGATGATAAACGAGACAAACGTCAGCGATATAAAGGCCAAAATTATTTTAGAATTGGCAAACGGCCCTGTTACTCCGCAGGCGGAGAAAATGCTTTCCGATAATGGAGTCTTAATAATTCCCGATGTTTTGGCAAATTCCGGCGGAGTGATCGTTAGCTACTTCGAGTGGGTCCAGGGAAGATCAGGGGAATATTGGGACGAATCGACTGTGGATAAAAAACTATACAACAGGATAACCGAGGCATTCCGGGAAATATGGGAAATTAAAGGCAGAAAAAAAATAAAAATGCGCGAAGCTGCATACGTAACAGCAATCGGAAGAATATCACAAGCAATGCGCATACGCGGAATTTGGCCATAAATTATAATTACATGCAGAGCAACTATGCATCTACGAGCCTGCCTCTGCTGCGTTAAATTCCATCATTAGGCAGGCTCGTTAAAGTTGTGCTCAGAGGTTATCTAATTACCCGATAAGTTTCTAAATGTATCCTTCAGCGCCCCTTCCGACGGAACTTTACCTGCAATGACAACCTTCCCGTCAACAGCTAAGGCAGGGGTAGTCATTACTCCAAAAGATATTATTTTATTAATATCTGTAACCTTTTCGACTTCATAATCTAGACCGAGTTCTCGCGCAACTTTTTCAGCCATATCCGCAAGTTTCTTACACTTAGGGCATCCTGTGCCAAGAACTTGTATCTTCAACTTAAGATCAACTCCTTTGTTCATGAGGTATGTGGCAATTATATCACACATAATGGCTTTTCAGAAACGTGCTTGTTTCAAGACAATTTTCGAGGGATAATTTTATAGAATGCAATAACAATTATTAAGTATTAAAGGAGGGACAGAATTGTTTGCAATAAAGGATTTTTTGCGAACGGAAGTGGTGCCTGCGCTTGGTTGTACCGAGCCCGGCGCTGTAGCGCTGGCCACAGCCCGGGCAAGAAAAGAAATAGGTTCCGAGGAAATCAAAAGAATAGAAGTCGATGTCAGCCCTAATATTTACAAGAATGGTTATGCAGTAGGCATTCCGGGTGTCAAGGATTTAAAGGGAAATGCCGTAGCAGCAGCGCTAGGGGTTATTTGCGGCAAATCGGAGTATGGCCTGGAAGCGTTAAAATGTTGCGATATAAGCGACATCGAAAAAGCTATGCAACTTGTCAAAGCAGGCCTTGTTACCGTATCTCCAAATTTTTCAAAAAGCGGAGTATATGTAAAAGTTACGATAATAACCGACAAACGTACATGTTCTTGTTTTATTGAGGATAGGCATGATAACATTACGAAGATTATGATGGATGGGAAACTTATACTTTCAAAACGCAAAAGACTCCGCGTAATTCAAAATTCGGAAAAAGCAAGCATATTTGATGCTATTAAAAATATGACATTCAATGAATTGACTTCTCTATTAAACGACATAGATGATGAAGATATAAAGTATATTTACGAAGGAATAAAAATGAATATGGCTGTCGCGCACATAGGTCTAGACCCCGACAACGACTATGGTCTTGGAGTAGGAAAAACTATTTTCAAGATGATCAAATCCGACGATTTTTCCGCCCTTCCGCTAAAAATCAAAGCTTACGCCGCAGCTGCCGCAGACGCAAGAATGGCAGGAATTTCTAAACCGGTAATGAGCAGCGCCGGAAGCGGAAATCACGGTATAACAGCGATTCTTCCGGTTTACCTGGTGGCAGATTTTTATAAAAAAACAATGGAAGAAACTGCTAAAGCCGTGGCCTTGAGCCATCTCACAACAAGTTTCTTAAAAAGCAGAACTGGGCGGCTAAGTCCGATCTGCGGATGCACCGTTGCCGCAGGCGCCGGAGCCGCAGCCGGAATTACATACCTTCTTTCTCAAGATATGACTAAAGTGGAGGATGCAATTGAAATTCACGTCAGCAACTTGATTGGCATGATATGTGACGGTGCCAAAGACACCTGCGCCCTTAAGGTAGGTACCGGTGCCTATGAAGCCTATACTGCAGCGATGATTGCCTTAGAAAAAAACGGACACGATATCCCGAGGGGCATCATAGGAGAGACTCTCGAAGAAACTGTAGACAATATGGCCGAATTGAGCAATAAGGGAATGAAGAATGTGGACACTATAATAATCAGCCTACTTCAGAATAACATTTCATAGCAATTCCTTATTTGATAACTTCATACCGAACAAAATAAAATTAAACACGAGTCCAATAGGCATGATAGCTTACATGAACTCGTGTTTATATTTGTTATTTTATAGAATCAATTTGTTGCCCGGCTTGCCTCCTTTGGTTATTTTATCCAGTTCGGATAATATTGCCGGAGATGCTACATCCAGGCGTGGTTTCTTGTTTTCCTGAGAGGCTAGCTCACGAAGTTTTTGCTCGTATTCCTCCATGCTCTTTTTAATCGTATCGGCGTCTCCCTTGAGCCATAGAAGGATATTTTCCGCTATGGCCTTTACCTCTTCATCAGTCAGATCGTTTTGCGTAGCACCAATTGCCTTCATGAGCTTTCCCTGCTCTCTGACCGCATCTACGATGTCGTCATCGGTTATAATACCCTTTTTATAAAGGGCTCGACCCAATACATCGAACTTGGTCTTCATGCTCTCTTCGGACATGGCCACGCTGTCTATACGAGCCATCATCAAAGAAAGCATATCTTCCAATGTCATTTGCATTGATCTGGGTTGCATTATATATTCCCCCCTGTGGTAGATTAATTTCTAATATTTCCGTTCTTGCCTACGCGTCAAGCACGTGTATTTTAACAGAAACAGAATGAATTATAAATGGAAGTTTAATAAAAAAGGGACCTCAACGGGTCCCTTTTTTTGAGGAGGAGATAGGGTTTGGATACGGTATTTGGCTTTGTCTTCCATTGCCGCACCCAGCAAATGAGAGTTTAATCACCTGTAGCTGTTTTGTCAACTTGAAAACTATATTCTATATTTTTCCATTATTTATAATTTTCGGAATATTTTTTGAGATAATACGGTATTATTATGCTAAGGCAATCACTTCCATCTCAAGTAGAGCCTTTTCCTTTGGCAGTTTGCTCACTTCAACGAGAGACCTGGCAGGTCTATTATCGCCAAAAAATTCTGAATACACTTTGTTAATAGCCTGAAAATTGGCAATATCGGTTACAAAAACTGTGGTTTTTACGACTTTTGATATATCTGACCCGGCACTTTCAAGAATTGCCTCAATATTTTGCAACACCCTGAATGTCTGTTCCTCTACAGAACCTTCTACAATCAAGCCGCTTTCCGGGTCTAGAGGCAGCTGCCCCGAAACGAAGACAAATCCGTTTGCTTTTACCGCAAGCGAATAGGGCCCAACTGCTTTAGGTGCTTTATCACTATGAATATATTGCATTTACATCGCCTCCCTAAGACAGATAATCCATATGTTTAAATCATATTACCATACCTTATAAACCCCTTTAAAGTACTTATTTCGCCAGCGTCTAGGACCACCTATTTTTGAAAGCATTTACCAAAAATGATATATTTTAAGAGACCCAAGACATTAGCATTAAAAATCCAGCGGATTTAGAAAATAAAACAATCTGAAGGAGGTGTCAAAGGTGGGAAGAGTTATCGCCGAGATAGTCGTGGTTCCCCTAGGCACAAACAGTCCTAGTGTAAGCTCTTATGTAGCCGAGGTGGAAAGAACCTTGAGAAAATTCAATCTGAAAGTCAGGTTGACGCCGATGAGCACTGTCTTGGAAGGTGAACTAGATGAAGTGCTCAATGCCACTAAAGCAGCCCACAATTGTTTATTCGAAAAAGGAGTGTCAAGAGTGACAACTAGTCTTAAAATTGATGAAAGAAGAGATAAAGAATTGACAATGGACGGCAAAGTTAAAGCCGTCGAGGAAAAGCTTTAGCTTCCCACTAAATATTTCAAATGCCCCGCGAGTTGGCGGGGCATTTGAAATATGCCTAATTTATAACTTTTGCTTTTTAGAGTCCTTGGTATAATTGCCTAAAAAATCAATTTCCGCCTGCGGAGCATATTTTTTGATTATTTCTTCAAGCAAAGGTTCATCGGAACGCTTAAACAATAACTTCCATCCCGTGATTCCTCTTTCAAAAAAGACCATCATCATATCGCCCTTGTAGGCAAAAGTAGCTGCTTTTACATCTCCCCATGGAAGAAATTCTTTGGATATTCCAAGTATTCCATATACTTCTTTTATTATTCCATCAGATGAAATGTAGATTTTCTTTTTATATATAATACCGTAAAAGGAAGCGATGATTAATATAATCTTATAAAAAGAAAAATCTAATACTGCCGAAAAAATGCAATAACACCCGAAAAAAAATAAAATGAATTTCATCCACGTGGGAGTTGAATAGCTTGATCGTGATTCGATGATGGTCTCCATCAATCATGCCTCCGTCGATAATTCTACTATACGCTTACGATATCTTCATCAGTATCCTTGCGCCAGAATATCGATTTGCCCATAGCTGTTAGAGCAATGGCCATGATCGGATTAAGGTAATTAAAAAAAGCGAAGGGCAAATACTGAATAGTGGGCACTCCTAAGACGCTTGCATGGTAAGCTCCGCATGTATTCCATGGAACTAAAACCGATGTCAATGTGCCGCTATCTTCCAAACTTCTGGAAAGCATTCTAGGGTGAAGTCCTTTTTCATCGAAGGCAGGCTTAAACATTCTGCCAGGGAGCACTATTGCAACATACTGATCCCCCAAGAAAATATTGGAAACTATACAAGAAATTATTACCGATGTAACCAGTCCTGTAACGCTTTTCACATGGCGCAAAAGGGCCTGCAGCAATACTTCCAATATTCCGCAACGCTCCATGACGCCACCGAAGGAAAGTGCGCATAATATCAAGGAAACAGTCCACATCATAGAATCGAGTCCGCCGCGTTCGAGCAAATCGCTGAGCATCCCTCCCACTTCTTGAGCAAGTTCGGGAGCGACATCGCTGACTCCCTGCGCAGCGAGGATGCCCGCTACGGCATCGAGACTCTCCGCTCCTGCAACTTCCGCGCTAAAAGCAGGGCTGTAACCGTAATGAATCGCAGTGACCATAGTTCCCAGTCCGCTGCCTTGAAGAAGTATCATTATGCCGCCCAGTACCACACCTGCAAATAAACTTGGTATTGCAGGAAACCTTAAAGCTGCCAGCAAAACTACCACTATAGGGGGAATAAGGGCAACGACGCTTATGTTAAATTCTGCAGCTAGCAGCTTTTGAAAAGCAACTATCCTCGTCACGTCCAAAGTCCCGCCTGCAAACCTGAGGCCCAATACTATGGTAATAATGGCAACTATTACGTAGGTGGGCAAAGTTGTGGAGACCATAGCCCTTATGTGACTAAAAAGGGTCGTCCCTGAAACTGCGGGAGCAAGATTTGTAGTATCAGAAAGAGGCGACATCTTATCGCCAAAGTATGCACCGGAAATAACTACGCCGGCCGCCAGCGGCATTGGAACCCCCAGCCCCGCAGCAATACCTATCAAGGCCAAACCTACAGTGCCTGAGGTACCCCACGAGGTGCCCGTCGCCAATGAAACAATAGAACAAATTATCAAAGTTGCAAGCAAAAATATGCTGGGTGAAAGGATGCTCAAACCATAATATATGAGCGTCGGCACGATGCCGCCCTGTATCCATGAGCCAATTATCATTCCCACTATCATTAATATCAAAACAGCCTGAAGCCCGGCAAGGATACCGCGAAACATGCCCTCTTCCATATCTTTCCATTGAAAATGCAACAAATAACGGCCCATCAAACACACAAAGGCAGCAGAGAACACCAGTGGAATATGCACATCTACGCCCAAAACCAAAACACCGGTTCCAATACAGACAGCAGCTACGCAAACAGCCAGAACAGCTTCAAAAAGAGTGGGCTTTCTCGTCGAACTTCCATTTTCGCTCATTCTCATTTCTACCTCCTCTCATATTTTAATGATTACCATGAAAATGACATAGCATGGGTTATATGTCCTCTTCACCTCCTCTTCTATCGACTGCACTGCTTGTATAATTGTCGAACGCACATACAGCTGTGCGTCTCATTTATGATATATTTTATCATGCAGACATAGGAACGACATATATTATATAACCACTTGAAGTTTCTATATCAGGACTATTTAACGCGTGTTCTGAAACTTAGCCAAGTATCTGCAGACATTAAAATTATTCTTTCCCATTAGATGTCGGACGTTGATAAGGCATGGGAACATATTGAACGGAGGGGCGTCTCTGTCCGGCTTGAGGATATAAATGCATCAAAGATGCTACCTCCTCGGGAATTCCACTTTTTACATTGAGGCCCAATAGTTTTGCTTCCTCATACATAATAGGATAATCATGGGTCCACCTGCCATCGGTTAATGCATTGGAGAGTTCTTCTGCCTTTTCCTCGGGAACGTCGTTGCTTATCAAGAGGTCATAAACAAAGCGCCGAGTTTGTGTAATGGCCTTTTTTGACATATCAGCCAATATGATAGTATTGTCATCTACTTCTGAAATTGGTTTCTGTTCAAGGACCTTTAGAATGGAAACAGCTGCGTATTGACCAATTTGAGGGTCTACCGGGCCCAAAACTGCATTTTCATCCATCACTATTTCGTCCGCAGCAAGGGCAATTAGCGTTCCACCAGACATAGCATAATGGGGAACGAATACGGTAACCTTGGCATCATGTTTAGACAATGCGTTTGCAATTTGTTCGGCTGCCAAGAGAACACCTCCGGGCGTATGAATTATTAAGTCTATCGGCATATCTTTAGGAGTTAATTTTATTGCCCTAAGCACTTCTTCGGAATCCTCGATGCTAATGAAATTTCTTGCGAACATTCCCAAAAAACCGATGGATTCCTGTCTGTGGATTAGTGTAATGACTCGACTTCTGCGTTTATGCTCTATTTTCTTGATCTGCCCTTGTCGGAGCCGTTCGAGGTTCCATTGCCTGAAGGAGGGAAGCACCAACAAAAAAAGAAAGAGCAACAAAAAAATATCGAAACCGTACATTTTAATTACACCACCTTAACATAAAATATAATTATCGGATGAACTGAAAGAACTTTCAGCTTTCATGATTATAATAGCAAAAGGCCACGGAAAAGTAACTATCCGCGGCCTTAAATTATATTTCTCGCTTTTAGCGCGTATTAAGATTGTGCAGATTCCTTGGAGACAGCTTTCTTTTTATTGTTGTTCTTCCCCTTTGCCACAGGAATAAAAGTTATATTGTCTTCTGAGACGTCGACTTTGATTACGCTTTCCGGTTTTATTTTTCCTTCAAGCAAGATGTCAGCCAGCCTGTCTTCGATATATCGCTGTATGGTCCTTCGCAGGGGTCGCGCGCCAAATTTGGGCTCGTATCCCTTTTTCAACAAAAACCCCTTTGCAGCATCGCTAACTTCGATGAATATACCCTTTTCGGCCAGTCTTTCAGCTACGTCATCGATCATGATATCTACAATCTGAAGAAGTTCCTTTTCGCCTAAAGGCTTAAAGACCACTATTTCGTCTATTCTGTTTATAAACTCCGGTCTAAAGGTCCTTCTTACCGCATCCAATATATTTTTCTTTGCGGCCTCGAAATCGATCTGATATTCCGATTCGGCAGCAAACCCAATGGCCGGACCTTTCATCAAATCCTGCGCTCCGAGATTACTCGTCATAATGATCACCGTGTTTTTGAAATCGACAACACGACCCTGTCCATCGGTTAACCTTCCATCCTCCAGGATTTGCAAAAGTATATTAAACACATCGGGATGGGCCTTTTCTATCTCGTCGAAAAGAACCACAGCATAGGGACGCCTTCTGACAGCCTCGGTCAATTTGCCTCCTTCTTCATATCCCACATAGCCGGGAGGTGCACCTATGAGTTTGGAAACCTCATGGCGTTCCATAAATTCGCTCATGTCGAGACGGATCATGGAATTTTCGTCGCCGAACATAAATTCCGCCAAGGCTTTGCTTAGCTCAGTTTTGCCAACGCCAGTAGGGCCTAAAAACAGGAAACTCCCTATAGGTCGCTGGGGATCCTTCAAGCCGCTTCTGGCCCTCCTGATCGCTTTGGCCACTATGGATACAGCTTCCTCTTGATCAATAATGCGTTTATGAATTTCTTCTTCCATGCGAAGCAGCCGTTGGCTTTCTTCTTCCGTCATTTGCGTGACGGGAATGCCTGTCCATTCTGAAACCACCAATGCGATGTCTTCTTCGTCGACTATTGGTTCTTCTTGCGACTTCTTAGCCTGCCATTCCTTCCGTTTTTCTTCCAACTCCTCTGATAACTTTCTTTCTTCGTCCCTTAAGGCGGCGGCTTTTTCAAATTCTTGAGACGCTACTGCTGCTTCCTTTTCCTTTCTCACCGTCTCGAGCTTCTTTTCCAGCTCCTTTATAAACTCCGGCGGATTCATAGTAGAAAGTCGCACCCTCGCACCAGCTTCGTCGATAAGATCGATAGCCTTGTCAGGCAAATATCTGTCGCTTATGTAACGAGCAGAAAGCCTTGCTGCTGCCTCCAAAGCTTTATCCGTTATTTTGACCCGATGATGCGCCTCATATTTATCTCTCAAACCCTTTAAGATCTCTATGGTGTCTTCTATATTGGGCTCACCCACAAAAACAGGTTGAAATCTCCTCTCTAAAGCTGAATCTTTTTCGATGTATTTTCTGTATTCGTCCAAAGTCGTAGCCCCAATTACTTGAAATTCTCCCTTGGCAAGGCTTGGCTTTAAGATATTGGCAGCGTCGACGGCTCCTTCTGCTCCGCCTGCACCAACTAGGGTGTGAATTTCATCGATGAAGACGATCACGTCTTTGGAGTCGCGAACCTCCTTGACCAGTTTTCTCATGCGCTCCTCGAATTCACCTCTGTACTTGGTTCCCGCTACCAAATTGCCAATATTGAGTTGGACTATTCTTTTGTTTTTAAGAACTTCCGGGACCTCACCTGTAGCTATTCTCTGAGCCAATCCTTCGACAATTGCAGTCTTTCCTACGCCTGGATCACCAATGAGGCAGGGGTTGTTTTTAGTCCTGCGCGACAAAATTTGAATTACCCGCTGTATCTCGCGCTCACGACCGATAACGGGATCGAGTTCGCCTTGACGAGCCATCTCAACTAAATCAATGCCTAATTGGTCGAGAGTCGGAGTCTTGGTATGAGATTTCTTCCTTGACAAACCTTGGCTTTGGCCCATTTGGTCTACCTCCCCTCCGGAGAGATATCGAACAACTTCTTGATACACCTTTTGCATATCCAACCCCATGCTGGTAAGAACCTGAGCTGCAATTCCCTCCCCCTCGGCCAACAATCCCAGGAGGATATGTTCTGTTCCAACGTAGTTGACACCCATATTTCGAGCTTCCCTCATAGCCAAGTCCAGAACTCGCTTGGCCCTGGGACTTAAAGGCAGATCTATCGGTTTGTCCTTTGCTTGTCCTTTGCCAACCAATTGTTCAACCCTCTTGCGAACTTCATCTAAATCTATGCCTAAGGACATCAGCACATGCGCTGCTACTCCATCGCCTTCGGCCAATAAGCCCAGCAATATATGTTCCGTACCTATTACATCGTGACCCAACCTCAGTGCTTCTCTATGAGCTAATTGGACCACCCTTCTTGCTCGCTCCGTAAAAAATTGCCACATTCTACATCACCCCTCTTATCCTTACTTAGGCTCTATGCTTTTAAGACGTTCCCGCAAAAAGGCTGCCCTGTACACATCCCTCTCATCCGGCGTAAGTTCCTTGCCTGCGTACAACTGAACATGGTTCGGTTGTACGCCAAGAACAAGATTATTCCAATCCTCCACTGAAAGTTTAGGAGTTATTTCCATGTCACTGCCCATTTTGATTAGCGAAATCAGTTCAAGAGCTTCTCTCGTGCTGATGTTTCTGCAATATCTCATAACGCCAAATGCCCTCCAAAGCCTGTCGTCTAAGGAACTGTCTAATTTACGCTTCATCACCGCTCTGGCGCGTTCTTCCTCCGTAACAATTTGTCGTACAGCAGAAGCTACCTTATCAATCAGCTCTTCCTCGCCGAGGCCCAAGGTAATTTGATTTGAGATTTGATATAATGAGCCCAGCACATCACTTCCTTCCCCATAGGTTCCCCTTACTGTAAGGCCAATGCGATTACATTCATTTATCAAAGTAGTGATTTGCTTTGACATCTCAAGCGCCGGTATATGAACCATTACCGAGGCACGCATTCCCGTTCCGACGTTCGTCGGACATGCCGCCAGATAGCCGAAATCAGAATCGAAGGCATAACCCAACTTTTCGAACATCATTTCGACCTTTTTAGCTATTCTCCACACTTCGTTAAGCTCAAGACCTGCCAAAATAACTTGAATCCTAAGATGATCTTCCTCATTGACCATTATCGATATGACACCTTTTGAATCCACTATTACTAACCTGCCAGGTCCGTCGCCTGCGAAGGGCGGACTAATAAGGTGTTTCTCTACCAACACCCACCTGGACAAGGAATCCAAGGCGTCCATTTCTACAACATCGCTATCTTTTAAAAGGTCCGAATCTGATATCACTTGTTTAACTTGATCAACAATGGCATATAATTTTTCATGATCACATCGATGGGTAAAAGGAAAATCACTTAAATTTCGCGCTAATCTTATTCTGCTGGAAACAGCTATATTAGAATTGCTTCCTTTCCCCTTTACCCATTCTATTGGATGTGCTAACAAGTCACGCTTTGCCATCGCTACCATCACCTTTCGATGTTAATTCGCGGATACGATCGCGAATTTTCGCCGCACGTTCGTACTCCTCTTTTTCTACCGCTTCTTTAAGCTCCTTTTTTAATTGTTCCAGTTCGTCTCCTGTAGCATCTTTTTCGATGTAACTCAACTCAGGCTTACTCCCCCTATGACGATCAGCTCCATGAATTTTTCGAAGCAAGGGCTTAATATAATCTCGGAAAGACTCGTAGCATTTAGGACATCCAAACTTGCCGGTTTTTTGAAAAGTCGAATAATCCAACCCGCAGCCTTGGCATTTAATCTCAGTTCTCACGGGCCTGCGCAATTCTTTGGCAGCGAAGGGTTCGAAGAGGGAACCCAAGAGATTTTCCCATGACAAATCAAAATTAAAATGAGGGAATAGATCGATACCCTCCAGACCCATAGTCTCTGCGCATTCTCTGCATAGATGATATTCCTTTACCTCACCGTTTATAATTTGCTTGATATGCACCTCTGCTTCCCGTTCCTGACATCGTTCGCACATCATTGTAAATTCCCCCTATATAATGGCCAAGCTTTTGAGCACCCGTCTAACCAGTTCAGTATTAATTTCATCTCTGCGATAGGCGGGTAGATCGAAAAAGGATACCAACACTTCATCGACAAATCTCAAGATAACTTCTAACATGGTACGTTCCCTCAGCGTCAACAGTTCACGTTCTTCCATATTTTTCAAAAGGCGCCTTGTTTCCTGTGGTGTCATTACTCCATCAACTATCTCTTCAATATGATTGAGTCTGTCCTCCACGCCGGAAAGACATACCCGTATAATTCTAATGTAACCATTTCCTCCCCTTTGACTCTCTACGATAAAACCTCTTTCAGGCGTAAATCTGCTTTGCAATACATAGTTTATTTGGCTTGGCACACAACCGAAAACATTTGCCAACTCCTTGCGTCGCAATATGATCTCATCCGCCGAATTAGCCTCAAGCAGGCTTCGTATGTATTTTTCTATCTTTTCAGTGAGGCTTTCCATATCCATGCACCCCCATCCAGCCTATGGCATTAGTGCGACCATGCTCATTATATGCATGAAGGTCAAAATATGTCAAGAATATTTTTAGGGATACAAAACATTTTTAGGGGAATTATAGTGAGGAAATCTCGGTCGTTACAAGAATAGCATCTTGACTCCTACAAGACAAATTACAAGACCGCCAAAAACACAAGCCCATCGGCCCAAAAGAAAGCCCAGAGCTCTGCCGAAGTATACTCCCAATAAACACATGCATAGAGTAACAAAACCAACAACAGAGGAAAAGAACATGATGGGAATATTCGCCACTGCAATACCAATTCCCACGGACAATGCATCGATCGAAGTGGCAATCGCAAGAAATAACAACGCCAGCCCCTTAGTAATGTCCCTAGGACTGCATTGTTCTTCCCTTTTTGAATCCTTAAGCATTTTAAGGCCAATACAAATAAGAACAACCGAAGCTATCCATTCGTCATAGGGAGAAAACTTGCGCAAAATATAGTAACTCAGAAAATATCCAAAGATGGGCATAATAAACTGAAAAAAACCGAACACACTTCCCATTCGTAGGGCAACCGTAAGATGACTATCCTTTCGGCAAGCTCCAACGCTCAAGCATACCGAAAATGCATCCATCGATAAAGATAGGCCAATTAGTATAATGTAAAAAATAGGCAAATGTGCGAAACTCCCTTCTCAATCTTTTAAATACCCTTCAACAGCAGATGGTCATTATACTCCTTTCGAATTATATAATCATGCGCTCAAAAACCTTAAGTAGCTCTTTCGCCAACTTTATGCTCGGTCCCTGCCAACAACCTTCTGATATTTGCATGATGTCTAACTATCGTAAGGAACGCCAAAAAGGACGAGGCCACGATATAAGAAATATCGGCGCCAAACAACTTCAACCATATCGGCGTTGAAGCAAGGGATATCATAGATGCTAAAGAAACGTAACGACTCACCTTCATCACGCAATACCACACAACCCCGCCAAGGATCGAAGCGAGAGGATAAAACATAAATATAACGCCGAAGGAAGTTGCCACTCCCTTTCCGCCTTTAAATTTCAACCACACAGGAAAATTGTGTCCCAAAACAGCTACTACTCCTAAAAGAGACAGCAATTGCGGAGAAGATACCCCCAAGACCCTTGCAATTAGTAAGGCCAATCCGCCTTTTGTTATGTCGAAGATACCCACAGCGATTGCCCACTTTTTACCCATCACTCTTCCGACATTTGTAGCTCCTATATTGCCTGAACCATACTTCCTGATGTCATCGCCCTTTACTAGTTTGACAACTAAATATCCCATAGGAGCTGATCCCAGCAAATAGGCCAATAGTATCAGAAACACCGACACCTGACATCACTCCTTCTCTTTGCGCAATATTAGAGCATCCGCAACCAACACTCCTTTTCCTTCGTCTAGTACAAAAACCGGATTTGCATCCAATTCATTTAGCTCACTTTCTATACATGCCATTCTCGATATTAAACTCACTGCTTTTGCCAAAGCGTTTATGTCCTTTCGTTTTTGGCCACGTGCTCCTGCAAGCAGGGGATAACCTTTAAGTTCCTCTATCATTTCCATAGCGGTATTCTCATCGATGGGGGCACGTCGCAACGAAACATCTCTCAGCACTTCGACATATATTCCTCCCAAACCGACGGCGACAAACGGACCAAAAATCGGGTCTCTTTTGACACCTATCATACATTCCAAACCGCTACCGACCATTTCTTGAACTAATACTCCCTCAATGTTGGCTTCAGCGTTAAATTTCCTGGCCTTTTCTAATATTCTGCCGTAGGCATTGCGAATTTGTTCTTCGTTTTGCAAGTTTAGGGCAATTACTCCAGCCTCCGTTTTGTGAAGAATTTGAGGAGACATAACCTTTAAAGCCACGGGATACCCAATCTCTTCGCTTGCTTCTATGGCCTCTTCCAAGGAAAAGCAAAGCCTCTCATTTGTCACCGGAACGCCCCAATGCTCCAACAATTTCTTTGAGTCATATTCCGTCATCATTAATGGAAGTTTGGACAAAAATGGTTCTCCCCTGACCTCTATATCCTTCGTAGGTTTCAACATAACTTCATGCCAGTTGGCAAGTGCGCTCAGTGCAAAAGCACTTCTGCGCAAACTTTGAAATAACGGTACACCTGCAGCCTTAAGCTGTTTCAAAAAAACTTCCCCATGTTTACGGTCAATCAGCCAGGTACAATTGATAGGTTTTTTGGTCCCTTGACTCGCAGCTATGAGGTCCTGGACCATCTGTTCGCCCGATTTACCGGTAATCATGGATATAATGACGGTGACCATGTCTATGTCAGGACATTCGAGCACCGCATCTAAACAGCCAGGGAAACCTTTGGGGTCGTTTATCACCTGCGCAGTCATGTCTATAGGGTTTGAGCTGGAGCCAAAGGGGGGTATATAGGGTTTTATCTTCTCCTGAGTGTTTTCATCCAAAACCGGCACATTCAGGCCATAGTCATCCAACAAATCCGTCATGATTATACCTGCTCCTCCGGAAGTAGTTAACACCGCTACCTTTTTGCCTGTAGCCCTTTTGGGAGAAGAAAATATGGTTCCCAGATCGATGATATCTTCCACGTCAGAAATGCTTATAACACCATATTGCTTAAATACGGCATCCCAAACTTCCCTATCACCCGTAAGAGCAGCCGTGTGACTTTTCGCTGCCTCTTTAGCCACCTCGCTCTTGCCAACTTTCAGCACTGCAATTGGAATTTCTCTCTTTTTGGCTTGTTGCACTAAATCCAGGAACTTTGAGCCGTCTTTCAAACCTTCCATGTAAAGGATAAGAAGTTTAACTTCTCTGTCTTCAATAATGAACCGCCCAAAATCAACTACATCTAAATCTACTTGATTGCCAGTAGTTACTACATAGCGAAACTTTACGCCACTGTCGGCACCTAGGGCAAAAGAGGCAAATCCGAAAGCTCCACTTTGCGAGACGTAAGCAATATGTCCAGGTTCCAGGGGTTCTGCATCTAATGAAGCAGAAAAACTCAGAGGAACACCGTCGACAAAATTTACCAAACCTTGACAATTCGGACCTACCAAATGGATATTCCACTTATTTGCTATATAAATTATTTTATCCTGAAGTTGAGGGTCGTCAGCTTCAGCAAACCCCGAAGAAAATATGACAGCGAAGGGAACTTTTTTCTCTCCGCATTGTTCCAAAATATCCGGCACAAGACCAGCTCTTACTCCAATAATAGCAACATCCGGAGATGCCGGAAGGGATCTAATATCTGGATAACACTTGAATCCATGAAGTGAATCATATTTAGGATTCACAGGAAAAATATCCCCTCTATAATTGTATCGGTTCAGCAATTTTAAAGGTCGACCTGATATGCTTTCCATGTTAGATGATGCCCCAACTATGGCAATTTTTTTAGGCTTAAAAAGTCGGTTTAGGTCCACAAACGATGGCATTTCATCCCCTCCTAACAATATCGGACATGTAAATATATTATCATATCTCCTTTATTAACAGATTCAGGAGAGGAAACTTAATACACACAAATTGCGATACCCCTTCTCTTTAACGCTATCAAAAAAAAGAAGGAGCCAAAACAGGCTCCTTCTTTTTTTAATCTATGGTGCCGAGGGGGGGATTTGAACCCCCACGGGAAATCCCACACGCCCCTCAAACGTGCGTGTCTACCAATTCCACCACCTCGGCATTGCAATCGCATTATACGCAACTTATTTTTATTAGTCAAGACGGACGGACGGGCAGATGGAAGAACAAATGGATCGGAGAATCAATGATCTAATATGCTTTATCGAAATCCCTCGCATAATTTTAATAACAAATTAAACTTGAACATCATATTATCGAATTAGAGTATCGCTGAAACTGACAAAAAGTGTCAAAATCACTAACAAACAGACTGTAGTTTTAATTGGGACTAAGCAAAAAAATTAAGCTATATCATTTTTCTTTCTCTGTGTCATTAGTTAACACCATATTGTATACCTGGTTTCCCACAGCAGCCTCCTATCCGCTATTCATTCTTAGCTTCATCCCATTATATTTAGATATTACATTCTTTTCGCTATACCCTAACATAATATTTTTAAAAATATTTTTAATCAATGACGATATTGTCTGCTCTTTAAAATTGTGGTACCGTATTGTCCAATAAATTTTTTTGAAGGGGGAAGTCTAATATGCCTACTGATTCACATAAGCAAAATTTTTCATTTTTGGAGTGGTTTATGAATTTTGATTTCTATAAGAAATATTTGCTTCCTGGGTTTGTTTTGCAATCCGTCGTCGTTGCCGGAGGATATGGCACTGGAAGGGAAATCGTTGAATACTTTATCCAGTACGGTCCCAAAAACGGACTTCTGGGCATGTTTTTGGTCACCACTATATTGTGGGCAGCCGTATGTGCCGCAAGCTTTGAATTTGCCCGCTTATTTCGAACCTATGATTACAGAAGTTTCTTTAAAAACCTGATCGGAGGGGCATGGCCTCTATACGAGATATGTTACATCCTTCTTCTTTTTATAGTATTAGGAGTTTGCGGCGCCGCATCGGGTAGCATTTTAAAAGAAACATTTAATTTGCCTCCCCTGATTGGCGCAGGGTCGTTTTTACTATTAATAGCTATCCTTACCTATTTTGGAAGCCGAACTATCGCGGCAGCTTTATCATGGTGGTCTTTTTTTCTTTATATTGTTTATATAGTATTTTTAATAATTGGTTTTATGAAATTTAGTGATAACATCACCAATAGTTTATCATCGGGGATAAATAAACCTGGTTGGATAATGGGCGGCTTTCAATATGCTTTTTATAACCTAGGCTGTTTACCAGCCATTCTTTTTGTGACCCGTTTTATTGAAACCAGAAAAGAAGCCATAATATCAGGCATTTTTGCCGGATTGCTCACAATTTTACCTGGATTTTTTCTTTATATCGTTCTCCTTGGAGTTTATCCCGATGTTCTGACAATTGAAGTCCCCACCTATTTCGCATTGCAAGAAATGGGCCTAACATCATTGCTTGTCGCATATATGATAGTCCTTTTTGGAACAATGATTGAAACAGGAACGGGATTTATACACGCAGTCAATGAAAGGATAAATTCTTATATGCTTGACAAAAGGGGGAGAGAGATATCTCGTTCATTGCGGGGAACGATTGGGTTTGGAATGGCGCTTTTAGGGATCGCTATATCATCATTTGGACTAATCCCTTTAATAGCTAAAGGTTACGGAACGATTTCGTGGGGATTTTTCATACTTCATGGCATAGCTATATTTACTATAGGCATATATAAGATTGCAAAGGCAAAAAAGGAACGTGTTCATGAATCCATAGAACAATAATTATCCCGATTGCTTATTGCATATGAGCTTATTATGATATCATTTAAACAACATAGTACCGATTAATGTTGACATTGAGATGAAGCTAAGATCTATTTTACAAAATGTGTAGATATCATAGCAACCTCTAGCTGCACAAGAATATAAAAATTATTTTACTTTTAACAATAAAGGGGGAGAAGAGATACAATGTGGGAAAAGGTGAAACGTTATACCGAAAAAACATTAGAAGAAAATTTAAAAATAGCAGACGAAGAAGACAGGTATATTCCCAAGGCATGCTCGCTTAAATACTACCCGTTGGTTATAAAAGAAGCTAGTGGATCTACCGTAATTGATGTTGACAACAATGAATTTATTGATTTTCTGACCAGTGCTGCAGTATTTAATATTGGCCATAATCATCCAAGGGTTGTTAAAGCAGCAAAAGACCAGATTGATAGAGTTATTAATTATACTATGGCTTATTTTTACGAAAAGCAACCTATAGAGTTAGCAAAAAAATTGACTGAAATCACGCCAGGGAACTTTTCAAAAAAAGTTACTTTTGGGTTTTCTGGATCTGATAGCGTAGATTCTTCCATAAAAGCTTCACGAGCTTTCACCGGAAGGCATACAATAATGGCTTTTAAAGATTCATATCACGGAATGACTTATGGAGCGTTATCTGCGACAGGTATTGTTAATCAGGATGCTAAAAAACGTTTGGGTGTTATGGATGTTCAATTCGTTGAATTTCCAGATCCCTATAGAAACTCTTTTGGTATCGACGGATACGAACATCCTGAGAAGTTAAGTAACAATATCTTAAAAGCTATTGACAGAACAATATCGAGTTTAAAGGAAAAACCCGCTTGCATAATTATGGAACCTATACAAGGCGATGCGGGAGCAATCGTTCCCCCTATGAATTTTTTTAAAGGTCTTAAAGAACTTGCTGACAGCCATAACATTCTCCTCATTGACGAAGAGGTCCAAACAGGTATGGGAAGAACGGGAAGGTTATGGGCAATAGAACATTTTAAGTTGGAACCCGATTTACTTGTCACAGCTAAAGCTTTAGGCGGGGGGTTTCCCATCTCTGCAACTGTTGGAAAAGCCGAAATATTGGACAGCGTCCCACAACCTTTATTAGTCTTTACTCACATTGGTCATGCCGTAAATGCCTCTGCTGCTTTGGCTACCATTGAGGTCGTGGAAGAAGAAAATTTATCAGAGCGAGCGGCCCACATTGGTAAAAAAGCCATGGACGAATTCAAGAAAATGAGTGATAGTTATCCGATAATTGGCGACGTCAGGGGTTTAGGCCTTCTCATCGGCGTTGATATTATCAAACCAGGTACAAAAGAACCCGATAAAAACACTGCGCAAAAGATTTGTTGGAGAGCATGGGAAAAGGGTTTAATTTTAATAACCTTTGGCAAACATGGCAATGTGCTACGCATAGCACCGCCTCTGAATATATCTCAGGAAGAATTAGATCGTGGATTAAACATAATCGATGAAGCTATTCAAGATGTATTAAAGGACAGAGTATCTGACGACATTTTAAAATTCCTGAGAGGATGGTAAGATCAAACGAGGGGAGCATAACTCCCCTCGTTATTTATTTCAATGCTACTTATTATCTACGGGCGTGGAATCCCAGATTCTTCATATATACGATTCATGAGCTCAGTTCCGACAATAGTTTCCATTTTAGGCCAGACTACCTTCCTAACATGATTGGCAATACTATTTAGTTGATCATCGGACAACATAACAATAGTCCAACCATATTCATCTTCAAGTTTTTGTCTGTATTCTTCGTCCACCTCTTCTGCCTTATCCCACTGAATTCTGGCCTCTTCCTGGGCGGCTTGGGTCAAGATTTGTTGGTCCTCAGGTGAAAGTTTATCCCATAGACTTTTATTTATGACAAACCACCAAGTTTCTATGTAATCGTTATATTGAATCCATACTTTTTGCACATCTCTAAATTGCCATGCCTGAAAGGGAGGACCACCCATTTGACCATCGGCAATCCCCATTTGGAGAGATGTATAAACTTCGGCATAGGGAATGGGTGTAGGAATATATCCAAGAGCCTCATAAGTCCATTCGCAAGGTTTAATTGGCATTACACGCACCTTAACTCCCTTCTGTACTGTTGGAACATCGTACTTGTCAGGTAATTTACTCAAGGAGAGCCCAGCCATACCAACGGGAAGGACGTCTAACGCTTTTATGTTGTGTTTTTCCCATAGACTCTGATTAACCCTGAACGTCCAACCTCGAGGACCATAAACTTCCTTCGCTTCCTCAAAGGTTGTAAACAGATAGGGAAAGTAGTATGCCAGATTAAGCTGAGGGTCAAAATTAGCATTTGCCTGCTGCAACCCCATCTCAATGGTACCACGCATAATCATTTCAAATACCTCGGTCCAGTCGCCCAATACGCCACCTGAATAAACATCAATTTTTATCCGGCCATTCGAACGCTCAAAAACCTTTCGTGCAAACTCCTTGGCTCGAATATCGTAATCACTGCCCTCAGGATGAATCTGAGACATTCGCCAATTATACTCTGGTTCAGCTGCAAAGGTGGATCTTCCTAAAAAAAGAAAACCCGATAGCATAAAAAAGACTACTATCAATATAATAGCGGGCTTTTTAATACTCATATCATCTCCTCCTTTTACTTTACACTTAAGCTTCCTTGATTACCTTGTCTACTCTGACGCAACAGCCACTCATTGCTCATAACTCTTTGTTGACCTAACACATCACCCCCTCATTTAATATACATATCCGTGGAAAAATAATATATCATTTTACACCCATAATCAACTGTGGCAAAAACATTGAAAACCAGGGGAAATACGTTGTAAGTATGATTACAGGCAAGTTTCCAAAAACCATGAAGATAAGAGCTGTGGATATATACTCATTAAACTGGACCTTTCCGATGCGTCCGCCCAGATAAAGTATTGGAGCAGTGGGAGGAGTAACGTTTCCAAGGCCCAGGTTTGTTCCTAATATAGCTGCAAAATGAACTGGATGGATGCCAATTTGCGTCATTAATGGTAAAAGCAGTGGTGCAACAAGCATAGTCCCACTTAAATCATCCATGAGCATTCCAATTATTATAAGGAATACGTTTACCATTAAGAGAATAACAACTTTGTTATCAGATATAGACAGAAGAAAATTTGCTATAGTCATTGGAACACGTTGCATTGTATAGAGCCTTCCCAAAATAGTGACAAAAAAAAGCATTAATATTATTACGCCGCTTGTTGTGGCAGCATCAGTCAATGAAGAAAAAAAGGATTTTATATTTAGTTCCCTATAAATTAAAAAACCAACAACAACCGAGTATGTCACTGCTACTGCAGCAGCTTCAGTAGGGGTAGTGGCCCCACCATAAATTGCACCGAGAATTATAATAGGCATCAATAAACTCCAAATGCTCCTCTTTGTAGCCCTCGCCACTATTCTAAGCTTCTCAATTCCAGGCGCAGGGGGTTCCACCGATACCAATGGAAAATTTCGTTTAACCATATAAAAATTTATAATGGAATAAATCGTCGCCATTGTAATTCCTGGAATAATGGTAGCGAGGAAACAAGCAGTAACGGAAGTTTGGGTAACCCAACCGTATAAAATCATAGGGACACTAGGAGGTATCAATTGACCTAATATTGCCGAACAGCTAACTATGGCTGTTGAATAATATCTGGGATAACCCCTTTCTTCCAATTTTGGGATCATAATTGTACCAATTGCTGCTACTGCAGAAGATGCTGTTCCGGATATTGCTCCAAAGATAGCGCAAGCCCATATGGTTGCCGCGCCAAGACCGCCTTTCATCCGACCCAATATGGAGTCAGCAAAACTCGTCAGCCTCTCGGCTATACCACTAGAGCTCATTAACATTCCCGCAATAATAAAGAAAGGTATTGAAAGCAACGTGAGGGAATTAAGCGCTCTAAATCCAACGGTCATAAGAAAAGAAAAATCAGGAAATGCAACAATTCCCATATATAGAGCTGCGGCCATAAAACAAAAGGGAACCGGTACACCAAGTACAATAGTCAATATCAAGATAACTATATCAATTATAATATGCATTATCTTTTACCCTCCCTGGCTTCAAAGGCTCCATTTTCTTCATTTTTTTTATCCAACTCGATCATTGTCATCCGTATTGGTCTTTTGCCTAGAGCCTGAAGGAAATAATCCAAAAACTCAATAAACGTGTATAACAACATTAATACAGCAGCCACAAATAAGGCAATTTGTGAATATATCATCGGTATACCTAGAGACGGAGATTTTTCAAAGGTCTTTAGCGACCAAAGAACATAATGCCATGTCCAATTAGTCATAATTGCAACCATAATTAAAGTAAACAAAGTAACCGCAGACTTAATAATTGCGTGTTTTTTGGGGCTTTTAACCAAAACGTTGAGCAAATCAGCTTTAATATGACTTCTTTCTCTTGAGCCGTTCGCAGCACCTATAAAATACATCCAAAAACCCAGGAGGGTGGCCATTTCTTCTACTCCCATGATAGGGTGTTTAAAAACATATCGAAGTATTACTTGTATCATAACCAGAACAACAATAACTATGGAAGATATCACCATAATGGTTCTTTCAACTTTTGAAAGAAAATTCCAAATTACTAAGCCCATAACACTCACTCCCTTGCTAAAATATTTATGCTAAATGATCAACACGATAACATTAAAATGACCTCCCTCAAAAAATATTTTTGACATTATAACCTATAGCAACTTCTCATGTACAGCTTTTAATAAACATTTTAGATACAATGAAAGAGAAAAATTAAGGAGGGTAATCTTACGTGATCATGTTAATTGTTAAAATCAGACACAATACATATTTTACAATTGGATGCATCCAAATGCGCCTTCAGGCCTATGGGTACGGTAATTTTAGAATCACAATGCCCGGCTGAAAAGTTAGCTATTGTGGGTTTTCTGAGGGGGATTATGTAATCAGCGAATACTTCCTCAAGATTAAGGCTTTTGGAAGCATCTGTCTCTTCGCAATTTCTAAAATCTCCCAAAATAAAACCTACAGCCTCTTCCAGTTTCCCGGCTAAGCGCATTTGCAGAAGCATTTTATCTACCTTGTAGGGTTTTTCGTCAATATCCTCCAGCAAAAGCAGTTTCCCCCGAGTATCTATTTCATAGGGCGTTCCTAACGTAGCAGCAACTATGGACAAATTTCCCCCGACAATTTCTCCCTCTGCTTCTCCCTGAAATAAAGCACGAAGCGGTCGGCCTTCGGGATTGGATAGGATCATATTTTCCGTTGAGCCGCAAACTGCAGATATGAAACTATTTTTAGTAAATTCATCTAAACCCTTCGCGAAATCTATTCCCATAGGTCCGTGAAAGGTGGGCATTTTTGCCCTTTGAAAAAAGGTTACAAGCAGAGCCGTTATATCGCTATACCCTATAAAAGGTTTAGGGTTGTCTTTGATAATATCGAAATCCAGCATATCGAGTATTCTCATGCTCCCGTATCCACCGCGCAGACAAATTATTCCGTCAATATCTTCATTCACGAACATTTTGTTTACATCACGGGCTCTTAAGTGATCATCACCCGACAAATAGCCCCTTCGGGCATAACAAGACTCGCCAACGACGACCTTAAACCCCAACTTGTTAATCGCGATCTCGGCCTTCTTTAGGTCCTCCTCAATGGTTGGGCTCGCAGGCGCTAGCATTCCAAGGGTATCGGGTTGCTTTAAAGTCCTAATTTGCATTCTTATTTGTCCTCCTCTAAACAAAATTTCATTTTTCCCTTTGGCATTTGTATGTAATTTGTAGTAAAATATTTTTTAGAAAAGCCCTTCCTCATCGGGACATACATACATAGGCGTTGCCGTTCCCTCCTGCCTATGTATGTATGTCTTTATTTTTAGGCACTCATCGAAGGATAATGGAAAGGATACGCTCAAACTACAAAGAACGCTTCACTATGTTTCCTTCGACCACGACAAGGAGAAGATGACTGGAATAGCTTAAAGGATCCCCGTCCCACACCAGAAGATCGGCTACTTTGCCCTTATCTATTGATCCGAGCTCCTTCTCCATTCCGATATGTTCGGCTGCTTTTATTGTAATGGCTGCCAAAGCCTCATCTGAAGGCATGCCTGCAGAGACAGCTAAAGAGGCATGCAAAACCAGGTGATTTAACGGAACAACCGGATGGTCAGTAGTAAAACACAGATGAACGCCTTTTTCGTATTGTTCTACGGCACCTTCCCACGATCTGTTTTGAAGTTCCAACTTAGATCTTGAGGTGATACCCGGACCATAAGCTACAGGAATTTGCCTCGGAGCGAGGACCTCGGTTATCTTGTCCCCTTCTGTACCATGCTCTAATGTAAACTTGAGGTTAAACTCATCGGCTATACGAATGGCTGTTATCATGTCATCGGCCCTATGGGCATGAATCCTTAAGGGCAATTCGCCCCTCAATACGGGAAGCAAAGCTTCCCATTTCATATTTCTGTCAAAAATATTGCCTTCTCTTTGAGCACGATCTTGCCTTTGAGCATAATCTTGAGCCGTCATAAACGATTCTCTCAAAATTGCAGCCACTGACATCCTCGTGGCGGGAGAACGGTCTTTCTTTTTGTATAAATTTTTCGGGTTTTCTCCGAAAGCAGCTTTCATACCTGAAGGAAATCTTCTAACCATTTTATCTATTATTCGACCATAAGTTTTGATGATCGCTCCCTGACCACCCAAAACATTTGCACTTCCGGGCAAAACCTGCACTGTCGTCACTCCCCCTGATATAGCTTCGTCAAAAGCTCTATCGTAGGGATTTATCGCATCAATAACGCGCAGATGTGGCGTTACAGGATCGGTGTGTTCGTTTACACTTTCTTCATCTTGCGGATAACCCTCCTCTATTAGACCAATATGTGTGTGAGGGTCGATAAAACCGGGTGTGACAATACGATCTGTCACGTCAACCACTTCACACTCGGAAACACCTTTGAGTCCTTTGCCTATGTCTTTAATAATCCCCTCTTCGATCAATATATCAACGTTTTCTAATATACCCTTGGTTACAGTAAATACAACGCCGCCTTTCAATATGACTGATGAATTTTTCACTTTTCTTTAAGACCCTCCGCTCTTTATTTTTTTCCAATACCAATTATGAACTCTATCATCGATTAATTCAAATTAAACTTATTTTCCAACGGGTTTATTATTTGAAATATGTGATGATTATTGTTATATTTACTTAAAACATTTTTAAAAAAGGGGAGTGGAAAAGGTGATTACCTTACCCCAAGGTAAGAATGAGGACATCTCGATAGTAGTTACAGGAGCAGCCGGTCAAGGCATTCAAACGGTCGAGGATATTCTTGGAAAAGTGCTCAAAAGAAGCGGGCTTAACGTATTTGCCACTAAAGAATATATGTCTCGAGTCAGAGGAGGAAACAACTCTACTGAAATTCGAGTTTCATCAAAGAGCGTACGAGCCTTCGTAAATCGCATAGATCTGCTCATTTGTTTAAACAAAGGACTCAGGAATTACCTTAAGGAACGCATCAGCAGCGATACTGTTATAATAGGCGACATAGAGGAAATGGGAAAGGAACTGGCAGGAAGGGGCCAAATGTTTTTTGACGTACCTTTGCTACATTTTGCCAAAGAGTTAGGTAGCCCTCTATTCGCCAACGTCGTCGCTGCCGGAATAATAACGTCCCTTTTTGACGTAGATATGTCCCTTTTAGAACAGTACTTTGACGAAAGATTTGGAGCAAAGGACAAGGGTTTAGTAACCAAGAACATTGATGCAGCTAAAAAGGGCTACGAAATAGCACGGGAACTTGCAGAAGACATAACCGTAAAGATGGACCACAACAGCGAAATTGGAAAAGAACTTCTTCTTACAGGAAGCGATGCAGTGGCTTTGGGGGCAATTGCAGGCGGTTGCAATATGATCTTCGGTTATCCCATGTCCCCTGCAACAGGGGTTCTTTCCCACCTTTCACAGGTTGCTGAAGAGTTTGGAATAGTGACCGAACAAACCGAAGATGAAATTTCTGCCATGAACATGGCCATCGGGGGCTGGTACGCTGGCGGCCGTGCCATGGTTACGACCTCCGGCGGAGGGTTTGATTTGATGAGCGAAGGGTTGTCCTTAGTCGGGATTGGCGAGAGCCCAATGGTAATACATCTAGGGCAACGCCCCGGGCCGGCTACCGGTCTTGCCACGCGAACTGAACAGGCGGATTTAAATTTAGCCCTCTACGCGGGACATGGCGAATTTCCACGGGCAATACTCGCTCCGGGTTCGATCCAGGAAGCTTTTTATATGACACAACATGCCTTCAATTTAGCGGCCCGCTATCAGGTCCCCGTTTTCATCCTCACCGATCAGTATCTTTTAGACTCGTCGTATAACCTTCCCGCTTTCTCTTGCGAAGGCCTTAAGGTCGAAAAACATATCGTAAAAACAGATGAATCATACAAGCGTTATGTCATAACTGAAGATGGTGTATCGCCAAGAGGTATTCCTGGCTACGGCGAGGGACTAATAGCCTTTGACAGCAATGAACATGGAGAGACGGGAAGAAATATGGATGAAGATCCTCAAATTCGAAGCGAAATGAACGCCAAAAGAATGCGCAAACTAAAGGGACTAGAGGAAGACTCTCTTCCGCCTGCACTTTATGGAGACGTAGATTACGATGTACTTTTAATAGGGTGGGGATCTACTAAACATATCATCGAAGAGGCGATGGAGAAATTTTCAAGGCCAAAAACGGCCTTTTTGCAAATAAGACAGCCCTTCCCGTTGCACAGCTCTACAAAAGATTATTTGAAAAGAGCAAAGGTTATAGTAGACATAGAAGGGAACGCTACAGCTCAAATGGCCAACTTAATTAAGCTGCTTACCGGCATTGAAGCATCTTATCGAATACTGACGTCATCTGGAATGGAAATTACGGTTGAAGAATTATTAATTAAGCTGCGTTGTTTGCATATATAGTTTGGAGGGATAAAAATGACAGATGTTAGAATGTTCGATGTTCCTGGCCCTATAGATATAATGTGGTGTCCCGGTTGTGGCAATTTCCCCATACTTGATGCAGTCAAAAAAGCCTTGGCCGAGCTCGATCTTACGCCCCAAGACGTGCTGATCTGTTCCGGAATAGGACAGGCCGCTAAATTAAATCACTATGTAAATACCCATTTTCTTCATGGCCTCCATGGCCGCTCTATTTCGAACGCTACCGGGGCAAAAGCAGCCAATCCCAAGCTGGTCGTCCTAGACGTTGGAGGAGACGGCGACAGATATGCTGAAGGGGGAAACCATATAATTCACACAATAAGGCGAAACCCGGATATAACAGCTCTCGTTCACGATAACAGGGTTTACGGTTTGACAAAGGGGCAGGCCTCCCCAACAAGCCCTATGGGATACATATCGCCCACAACCCCGAAAGGAGTGGCAAGCTTGCCTTTGAATCCAATTGCTCTCGCCGTATCCCTCGACGCTTCTTTCGTTGCCCAAGCCTTTGCAGGAGACATAGAAGAAACAAAAGAGATACTAAAAAAAGCCATATCCCATAAAGGATTTTCTTTTGTCAACATATTTCAACCCTGCGTTACCTTTAACAAAATCAACACTTATCAATGGTTTAAAGAAAACACATATTATCTTGGAGATGACTACGATGCAAGCGACCGAAAGATGGCTTTAGAGAAAGCATTTGAAACGAATAAATTACCCCTTGGGGTAATATACGTAAACAACAGAAAGACCTTCGAGGAATCTCTGGCAGCTTATGAAAATTCCGATAAACCACTTTACGATCGCGACATATCGTGGGATAAACTGACAAAGACGTTTGAGCGCTTTGTTTAATTAAAATTCAGGACACGTTCAAGGTTTCCAGAAAAGCGGGAGCGAAAAATACAATGCCCCCGCTTTTTATCGTTAGATGAAAGTACTACTTATAATCTATTCCCAGCTTTTTCGACAGCTTTTCAAGCATATCCTTAACCATTGTTGGTAAATCGTACTCGGGATTCCATCCCCACTCCTGTCTGGCACAGCTATCATCGAGCATATCGGGCCATGAATCGGCAATGCCCTGTTTTACAGGATCTACATCATAGTAAATCTCGAACTCGGGTATATGTTTCTTTATTTCCAAAACAAGCTCCTCGGGAGTAAAGGCCATAGCCGTAATGTTAAAGGCATTCCTGTGAACAAGCTTGGACGGATCAACTTCCATCAGGTCGATGGCAGCCTTTAAAGCATCGGGCATATACATCATATCCATGCGAGTGTCTTTTTTTAGATAACATGTATATTTTTTGTTTTTTAAGGCTTCGTAGAATATTTCAACGGCATAGTCTGTCGTGCCGCCGCCAGGAAGGGTTTTGTAAGAAATCAATCCAGGATATCTGACTCCACGAGTGTCCACGCCATATTTAAGAAAATAATAATCACACAAGAGCTCTCCCGTCACTTTGGTAACGCCATACATGGTTTGAGGTCGTTGTATAGTATCCTGTGGGGTTTTCCATTTCGGAGAGCTCGGTCCAAAAGCAGCAATGGAGCTGGGGACAAAGAGAGAGCATTTATATTCCCTGGCTATTTCCAAGGCGTTTATTAAACCGGTAACATTTACGTGCCAGGCGCCCATCGGATTTTCTTCTGCCTTTGCAGATAATATGGCCGGCAGGTGATATATGACGTTAATGCCATATTTTTTCACAACATCGACGTATTCATCTGCATTGGCGACATTGACAACTTCGTATGGGCCGCCTTCTGCCAATTCGGGGTCCGGGTTGCGCCTATGACCTCCACACACCACATTATCGCTTCCATATTTTTGCCTAAGCGCAGGCACCAGCTCTGAACCGATCTGTCCCGTTCCGCCCGTGACAAGAATTCTCTTCAATGGTAATCCTCCCTTCGATATTTAACCGCAAGTCGTCTTTTAATGTATCTCGATCCTCTTTATAAAGTTTAGTTTAAGGATCGAAACCATCTATCATTGCATATCATATATTATATACCTGACTTGTTCTATTATACACAATTCTTGAATTTAGGCTTATAAAAAAGGCTTGCATACATAATTGATGCAAGCCTTTTTTCGATTTTCAGACAAATTTCAGACAAAGCATTATCTCGTTTATCTGCGGCGTTCTTTTATGCGGGCAGCTTTACCGGAAAGCTTTCTCAAATAATACAACTTGGCCCTTCTTACCCTACCATGGCGAACGACCTCTATCTTTTCCACGTTAGGACAGTATAAGGGAAATATCCTTTCCACACCAATACCGCCGGATACTTTTCTTACGGTAAACGTTTCTCTTAAGCCGCCATTTTTCCTGGCAATCACGACACCTTCAAAAACCTGAATTCTCTCTTTGCCGGCCTCCCTTACCCATACGTGAACTCTAACGGTATCCCCGGGCCTGAATTCCGGCAGCTCGCGTTTCTGGTATTGTTTTTCAACTAATGCAATCCTTGGATCCATTTTTATTTTCCTCCCTCGCTTAAATCTTTATCTCCATCCAAAAAGTCGGTCCAACACAACAGCTACTGCGCTCCTTACGGACAAATGATTATACTCTCCATTACCTCCCATTATAGGCTTCAAAACCAGATCGACATGGTCAAAAACTTCATCGGCAAGGCCCCAACTTGTGCCAAAGAGAATGCACAAAGGAACATCTTTTTCAAGCGCTATTCTTTTAAGCTCCAAATAAGGAAGCGCCCCCTTGACTTGTTTGGCAGTCGTAGCCACAACCAAGGGTTTCTCTCTTTCCTTTTTTTCTATCCAAGCCAAACCTGAGTCGATCGACCCGATGGCCTTAAGCAAGTTTAAAGCCTCGGCCCTCAGCGGATTGAGGCCCATTTCATGAGCTTTTTGCCAATGTCCTGCTATTTTGGAAACCATCTCGCGCTGCGACCTAAGGGGAGTAACCACCAAAAACTTATCTACCCCGAAGGTCATGCAACTTCTGCTAATATCGTGAAGGTCGAGGCCCGTTACCGCAGAAGTCACCACATTACCGCTTTTATTTAACACAGGATAGTGCGCTAACATTAAATAAACCCCTTTTGTCAGATAGGGCCTAATTCCAGCCCTGGACAAAAGATCGGGGCGCCGCCTAAGCGTTCTGGCAGCGGCCTCCCTTCTTCTCCATGTTGCAGCCTCTTGATGATTTCCCGACGTAAGCTCTTTTGGAACTTCCAGACCTTGCCAATTAACCGGCCTCGTGTAATGGGGATAATCCAACATTCCCTTATAAAAGGAATCCTCCGACACCGCCTCTTCCTTTCCGACCACTCCCGGAATAAGGCGAGAAATGGCGTCAATTATGACCATAGCAGGCAGTTCTCCGCCCGTTAAAACGTAATCCCCTATGGATATTTCAAGGTCCACACATTTTTCGACGAAACGCTCGTCAATTCCCTCGTAGTGACCGCATATTAACACGATGTGATCCTTCTTAGTCAACGCCTCCACCAGGTCCTGAGTCAGTACCACCCCCTGGGGCGAAGGATATACAACGCAAGAACCGGCGGATTTGATATCCTCCAAAGCCCTATAAAGAGGTTCGGGCATTATAACCATTCCGCCACCGCCATAGGAATAGTCGTCTATTTGGCCATATCGGTTCGAGGCGTAATCCCTTAAGTTAACGATCTCGACCTCAATTTTTGCCTCCTTGACGGCCCTTCCTATAATGCTCGTGTTCAAAAAGGCTTCAAAGTACTCCGGAAAAGCAGTCACTACAGAAAAGCGCACTATTCCCACAATCCTTCCAGCAAATGCACCTTTACAAAACCGTTATCGATATTGATCTCTTTTACAACTTCTGATATCGCCGGAAGCATGTGCCTTTTTCCCTTTTCCGTTTCTACAACGTAAACATCATTGCTCCCCGTTGGCATGATTTCCACCAAAGTACCCAGATTGTTACCCGTATCGTAATCGACGACAGCAAGACCAAGTAAATCGTCAATCCAGTAGAACCCATCGGGAAGTTCCACTCTTTCTTGAGGTCTGACCATTACAAGGCCACCGCGCAGACTTTCAGCAGCATCCCTATCGACTATCTCGTCTACACCTACGATAAATTGCCCCTTGCCAACATGCTCCCGAATCGAATTTATAGTGAGTCGGCACCAAAAAGAACCGTTGGGGCGATAGACATCGAGGTAATCCATATCTTTAAAACGCTCAGGAAAGTCCGTTAAAGGCAAAAGCCGTAACTCTCCTTTTATGCCGTGAGCCCCCACAATTCGGCCTACGGTTACCAACTCCTCAGAAAACATATGCCATCTCACCTCTTTGGTTACTCCTCAACCGGTTACTCCTCAACCACTACATCTATTTTATCTTTGGATTTGATGGCCGCTGCCTTGGCTATAACGCGTATTGACTTGATTGTGGCTCCAGATTTACCGATGACACGACCCATATCTTCCGGGTTCACTTTTATAGACACTTTAACCTTTCCATCCTCGATTTCTTGTCTTACATCAACGTCGTCCGGCTTGGTAACCAACCGGGATACTATTGTTCTTATCAACTCAGCATAATCTGCCATTTATATCAAGCCTTCTTGCTCTCCATGAATTTATCCCACACTCCGACTTTTCGCAAAAGCGACCTGGCTGTTTCAGAAGGCTGAGCACCCACTTTAAGCCAATACATTGCCCTTTCCTCGTTCACCTTAACATCTGCGGGATCGGTCAAGGGATTGTAGGTACCTATCATTTCAATGAACTTTCCATCCCTGGGCGAACGGGAATCCGCCACAACTAACCTGTAAAATGGCCTTTTTTTTCGCCCATGACGAGCCAACCTGATTCTAACTGCCATATATTACACCTCCTAAAATAATCCCTTTGGAAGTTTAAGGCCCTTGAACTTGCCCTTACCCTTTCCAAAGCGCTTAAATATCTCCTTCATTTGCTCGTATTGTTTTAAAACTTGATTTACCATTTGAACACTCGTACCGGAACCGCTTGCAATTCTCCTTTTTCTGCTTCCCTTTATAATCTCGGGTTTCTTTCTTTCTTCCGGCGTCATCGAGAGTATGACAGCTTCGACATGTTTAATGCGCCTGAAATCTATATCTGACACTTGAGACTTAACCTTTCCCGGAAGAGGGAGCATATCCATAACCTTGTCAAGTGGTCCTAACTTTTGAATTTGTCTAAGCTGGACCAACAAATCATCAAGGGTAAACCTGTTGTCTTGGAGGTTTTTTTGAACTCTTTCGATTTCTTTGGTATCGCCAGATTTCTGTATTTTTTCGAGCAGGCCCTCCATATCTCCCATTCCAAGTATACGTTGGGCCATTCGTGTGGCGTCAAACTCCTCCAAATCTTCCAGGTGTTCTCCTACCCCAACGAGCTTAATTGGTACACCTGTGGCTGCCTTTACAGCAAGAGCGGCACCTCCGCGAGCGTCTCCATCGAGCTTAGTTAAAACCACACCTGTTATGCCGGCTTTTTCTTTAAAGGCTTCGGCTACGTTGACTCCCTCCTGACCCGTCATGGAATCGATAACTAAAAGCACCTCACTGGGATCCAGAAGTTTATGCATCTGCTCCAGTTCTGCCATAAGGTCATCGTCAATATGTAAACGTCCTGCAGTATCAAATATAATGACATCAATCAAATGAGCATCGGCATAGCTCAAAGCCTTTCTGGTCACATCCATCACGTTGCCCGAACCAGCCTCTTCGGGACCGAAAAAAGGTATACGAGCTTTGTCGGCCAGTACTTTCAACTGCTTTACAGCAGCAGGACGACGTAGATCACAGGCCACGACCATTGGTTTGTGGCTGTCAGATATCTTCAGCGCCAGTTTTACCGCCGTGGTGGTCTTACCGGAACCTTGTAATCCGACCAACATAAATACCGATGGCGGTTTAGGGGCGAAATTTAGCCTTTCTTTCTTGCCACCCATCAGGTTGCAAAGCTCTTCATATACGACAGCATATACTTGCTGCGCTGGGGTTATCGACGACAAGACTTCCTGTCCCAGGCAGCGTTCTTTAATGCGTTCTACCAAATCCTTTGCTATTTTGTAGTTTACATCCGCCTCGAGGAGCGCTCTTCTGACCTCGCGAAGCGCATCATTGATATCTTCTTCAGTAAGTCTCCCCTTGCCTCTTAACTTGGAAAATATCCCTTCCAGCCGTTCCTTCAAGGAATCAAACATCTTGATCACCTATCTTTCTCAATTGCGAAAGCAATTCTGACATTTTCGATTTAAATTCTTCCGAAAGTTCTTTTTCGTGCTGATCTAACAATTTTTCCAGATTTTTCTTATATTCCTCAAGAGCAAGTAAGGTTCGTTTAAAACCCACTACTTCCTCTATTTCAACTAACCTCTTTCGCGCACGTTGAAGGAGCTCAAAAACCCCTTGCCGGCTAACCTCTATGGCATCAGCTACCTCAGATAAAGACCAATCGGACATTTCGTGAAGCTCAAAGGCCTTTCTCTGCTTATCGGTCAAAAGACCGCCATAGATATCGTAAAGCAAGCTCATCTCGATTCGAGACTTCAAAAAATCCTCACACTTATCTGCCACAAAAAATCTCCCCGCTCAAAGCCTTTAGCATTAACAAAACCTGAGCGGGAAGATTATATATCCGACATAAATTGATGTCAACGACAAAACGTTTACAGACTGATTGAAGCCATCAATAAGCAACTCTTCATATGACATTTGGCCCCAAATGAACACAGCAAGATTCTACACTATAGCTTGCTCAATACCTCTTTAAGTCCTTTCTATGTAATATTATTATCTGCGTTTCACAACTTCGGAATTTACCAAATTGGGCGGAACTTCTCCTTTGAGCGCTTTAATGACATTTTCTGCTGCCATGGTTGCCATCTTGGCGCGAGTGGCGTATGATGCAGAGCCTAGGTGCGGCAGCAGGACAACGTTGTCAAGCTCAAGAAGCTCTGGGGCTACCTCTGGTTCTCGTTCAAAGACGTCAAGACCTGCTCCCCTGATCCAACCTTCTTTCAGCGCCTTCGCCAAGGCCTTTTCGTCAACGATAGGCCCCCTTGCGGTATTTATTAGGTAGGCTTCTTTTTTCATCATCTTCAATTCCCGCTCTCCTATCAGATGCCGGGTTTCTTTGGTTAAGGGCACATGAATAGATATGAAATCGGCCTCCCTAAGCAGATCATCAAGCGGCCTATATTCGGCGTTTAACTTCTTTTCCACCTCTTCGGAGGCTCTATGGGCGCTGTAATATACGACCTTCATGTCAAAGCCAATTGCCCTGCGGGCTACTGCCCTGCCAATATTGCCAAAACCAATGATGCCAAGCGTTGCATGATGCACGTCGGTACCCAGAAGAAGCATGGGTTTCCATCCCTTAAACTTTCCCTGGCGCAAGAATTTGTCACCCTCTACGACCCTGCGAGCCGTGGCCAAAATGAGCGCCCAGGCGAGATCGGCCGTCGTATCCGTTAGCACACCCGGCGTGTTGGTCACCATGATCCCACGCTTTGTAGCTGCATCCACAACTATATTGTCAAAACCTACAGCATAGTTAGCGATGATTTTGAGCTGAGGGCCAGCTGCGTCCATCACCTCGTCATCGATTCTGTCGGCAAGCAGGCAAACGATGGCATCTACTCCTTTGACTTCCTTTAAAAATAAATCTCTAGGAAAGACACCTTCGTAGTCGAACACCTTGACATGGCAATATTCCTCTAAAATGCGCATCCCTTCTTCAGGGATGCGACTGGTCACCAGAACTTTGGGCTTACTGCTCATCACCGATCACTCCTTTTTGTTCCTTCCATCGCAAGAGCCGCTAGAAGCGCTACACCTTTTTTTAGCACTTCATCATTAGTCTTAAACATTGGATTATGATGCTCGGCGTCAGTGCCCTTTTGGGAATCTGCAATGCCCAGGAAAAATATAGCTCCTGGTACTTTCTGTTGATAGAAGCTAAAATCCTCAGAACCCATAGTTATGGGTATCTCAACCAAAGATTTATCTCCGAACATAATTGAGGCAACTTCTTTTAAGGTTTCAATCATGCTTGGATCGTTTACGGTGACCGGGTAAACGGGAACATAGTTGGTCTTCACTTCACACCTCAAAGCGCTGCCTATGCCTTTCGCGATTCGTTCTATTTTTTCTGGCAGTCCGTCACGTACCTTCGAATTAGTGGTGCGAATGCTGCCTTGAATGAAGGCTTTATCGGGTATTATGTTAGGTGCACTCCCGCTTTCAAGCTTGCCGATGCTCAATACAGCAGTTTCCAATGGGTCCAACTCACGACTTATGATAGTCTGCACAGACATTATTATATTTGCAGCTGTTATGGTAGGGTCTTTGGCCTCGTGAGGCCTTGAGCTGTGACCGCCTTTACCCTTTACCTCTACCTCCCAAATATCCGACGACGCCATTATAGGACCTGATCTGTAGCCTACTGTTCCGGCCGGAAGCGGACTCCATACGTGAAGGCCCCAAATAGCCTCAACACCATCTAACACGCCTTCATTTATAAGCTTACGAGCCCCGGATTTAACTCCCGATTCTTCCGCCGGTTGAAAGATCAAACGCACTTTACATGGAAGTTTATCTCTTAACGAGGCAAGCACATGGGCAACGCCTAAAAGTATCGCTGCATGGGCATCATGCCCGCAAGCATGCATTACCCCTTTATTCCTGGACTTACACTGTACATCCGCCTCTTCCTCAATGGGCAGGGCATCAATGTCAGCTCTAAGGGCTACAATGGGAAATTCCTTTCTTCCTGCGATATCTCCCACAACTCCCGACTCTGTCCCTCCAAAGCCACGACGTACGCCGTCAAACCCTAGTTCTCTTAGCACTTGCTCTATAATTTTGGACGTTCTTTCCTCCTCCCAGGAAAGCTCAGGGTGAGCATGAAAGTCGTGACGAAAGTTTATGACCTTTTCTTCAAATCTCTCGGCAAGCTCCAAAATTTCCTCAAATTTCAAAAAAATCACGCTCCTTAAAAAGTTTATATCAGCTTTACCAGGAATCCTGCCAAGAAAACCGATGCAATGGTGACTGTAGTAAAGCCGGAAACCAACATCTTTGGCAGTATCTTAGTGAGCACAAACTCCTTTTCTTCGGGAGTTTCTCCTACAGCGTTTGCCACTTCCTGAGACACTATAAAGGTCCCCGGAAAGCCAAACAGACAACAAACACCGATTGCAAGGCTCATTTCCCATGAATACCCGAAAACTTTAGACAAAATCACAGAAGAGATGATAATTCCCACTACGGCTATGGCAAAGGACAAAGCTATAGGAACTATTAGGGAAATAACCATGCTTGGAGTAGCCTTGCTCAGATTCATAAAAATCGGAACCAGCAAGGCAAAAAGGGTAAAGCCCTCTGAATTCGCCTTTGTTAAAATTTTTGGCTCAAGAAATCCAATTTCGTAAAATATTATGCCAAAAATCAAAGCCATTACGAATTTATCTATAACGCCGCCCAAAAGCTGCGCCACCATTACAGCAAGCCACCCAACAAGCATAGTTTTCATGATCAAGATGAACGGTGTCTGCAGCTCTTTTGGTGTAGCAGGTATAAATTTCCATTTTCTATTGTTTTCCATGGAATTATCCTCTGATTTAAGAGGCGCCCCATCTATGGAAACACCACCACTTCTATATATATCTCTAAGCCGATGACCTTCTCGTGACAAACAAATAGAAGCTATGGGCAAACCAACAAAGTTCTGAAGTACTAAAAGGAGTGTAAGGAAAACCAACACCGTTTCCAAACCCTTGGACTTTGCCGCTTCACTCATAATAAGCGTCGCTACAACACCACCAGAGATAGGGCCCGCTGCCGGTATAGCATACTCACGACCCACTATAGGAGAACCTATTACAAAAAGGGCAACACCGGCAAATACTATGGCGCTAAAGGCAATGACAACCGTTTTCCATTCTTCTTGCAAATCTTTAAGCCTCATCAACGTACCCATATGAACCATAAGTATGGGGATCAATGCTAAAGCAAGCTTTACAATAACAGCATCCTCAAACAATGTCTTTGGAATTCCAAGCCAAAATCCAATCATAAATATAATTCCGGAAACAAATAACATGGAAAAAATAGCCTTAGTTTTTTGCGAAACAAAATCTCCAATAGCATACACAATAGCGATGATCAATAACGCGGTAATCGGACTCAATTAAGCTTCCTCCTTTTTAATAAATATTTACATCAAAATTTGTTTAGTTTTTACTTTACCTGCTCTGCCGTGACTGTTATCATCGCTGCTTAAGTAGGTCCTCAGCATAGACATGAAATGCACTAAAACCCTTACTGGTCCATTGCCCTGGAACTTAACTTAGAAGAAAGCAAATGGCTTCTCATATTACCTTCGGGGCCTAAGGTGCCACAATCCCTTTTGATTCGAGAATCGTAATGTAACTCTAGTTATGAAACGTCCGTTTAAATATAATGTTTCATCGAGTATCAAGGTGTATTTAATTCCGATCAAACAGTAATTCAGTAATTCCCCAAATATATAGGGACAGCCTCAATGTACAGCCATCATGTATTTACATACCCAGATATGCTCGTTTTATTTCCTCGCTCTCGAGGAGATCTTTCGATGAGCCTGACATAACGACCCTGCCGGATTGGATTACGTAACCCTTATCGGCAATCTCCAAAGCTTCGAGGACACGCTGTTCAACTAATAACACCGTTACTCCGTATCGTCTTATTTCGGTAACAATCTGTAATACCTTTTCGACCAAACTAGGCTGCAAGCCTAAACTCAATTCATCTAAAAGTATTACCTTTGGCGCACTCATGAGTCCTCTTGCAATGGCAAGCATTTGTTGCTCCCCACCGCTCATGGTTTCAGCCTTTTGATTAAGCCTTTCCTTTAATATAGGAAACAAAGAACAGACCCATTCTAAACGCTGCTCAACGACTTCTCTGTTCTCTTCTTTAAAAGCTCCAAGTTCCAGATTTTCTTTAACAGAAAGCTTGCCAAAGATCCTTCTGCCCTCAGGGACATAAGTAAGGCCCTTTCTAACCATTACATGAGCGGGAAGTCCAGTCACATCTTCCCCGTAAAATTTTACAAAGCCGCTTTTTGGGCGTAATAAGCCTGAAACAGTACGCAAGGTGGTCGTCTTGCCTGCACCATTTGCTCCAACGATCGCAACTATCTCGCCCTCTTTTACTTCAAATGAAATACCGTGAAGCACAGGTACCCCCTCATAGCCTGCGTATAAGTCCCTCACTTCCAGCGCAAAGTCAGTCATCACGCCTTCATCTCCCTAAGTCGTTTGCTAAACTTCTCTCCTAAATATGCAGCTATAACTCTTTCGTCCTGAACTACTTCGCTGGGTGGCCCTTCCGCTATCTTCACCCCACTATCCAATACAACGACTTTGTCTGCAATAGGCATAATTGCCTCCATAATATGCTCTACAACCAACAATGTGATCGCTCTCGATTTAATGTCCTTTATTACATCAATGGCTTCTTTTAGTTCTGTGCCAGTCAACCCGGCCATCACTTCATCGAGCATCAAGAGGCGCGGCTGCGTAGCCATGGCTCTAGCCAACTCCAGGCGTTTTTTTAAGCCGATAGTGAGGCTCCCCGCTTTTTTATCCCTGTGATCATCAAGATGGCACATTTTTAGGCAAGATTCTGCTATTTCAGAAGCAACTTCGAGTTTGGAGGTTCTTAAAAAAGCACCGACTAATATATTATCGAAGACGGTCATATCAATCAAAGGACGTACAACCTGAAATGTCCTAACTGCTCCCAAGCGAGCAACTTTATGGGGAGGCCAACCTGTTATATCGGTGCCGTCATAAAAGACCTTTCCGGAAGTCGGTTTGTAAACTCCTGAGATGCAATTAAAAAGGGTCGTCTTCCCCGCACCATTGGGCCCAATTAGGCCAACTATGGCGCCCTCTTCGACATCAAAGGATACGTCATTGTTAGCAACAAGGGAGCCGAATTTCTTGGTTAGGTTACGTACTTCCAGCAAAGCCATCAATCATCGCCTCCCTTTGTTGCTTTGAAACGTGTAGTCAATAAATTTATGAAACCCATAACACCCTTCGGTTGACGAGTTACGATGAGGACAATCAAAATTCCGAATATTATCAGGTCGACTCCTCCGCCCAACCCGCCCCATATTGCACGACTATACTCCTGCAAGGGAATTAGTATGGCTGCTCCCAGCAAGGGCCCCCAAAAAGTTCCCAATCCTCCGAGGATCGTTATCAATACAAACCTCATTGACATATCCAGCGACATGACCATTGGCGGATCGACCCTCAAGTTGTACTGCACAAAAAAGGCTCCGCATAAAGCCGCTAAAAAAGCAGAAATAGCTATCGCGGTCAACTTAACGGCCGTGCTGTTAACGCCTAATGCCTCAGCGGCTTCCTGCCCGTCCCTAACGGCTTTCAAGTAATAGCCCAATTTATTGACTTCCATCCAGCGCACAAAGGAAAAAATCAAGATAAATAGCCCAAAAGCACCGTAATAATACTGAGTTTTAGTCTGAAACCACATGAAATTCTTCCAACCTTCTTCTATTATGGGATAATCTAGACCAAGAGCCCCACCCACCCAATACCAAACCATAAATAGTCGGTTAAATATTTCTACTATTGCAAAGGTAGCAATGGCAAAATAATGCCCTTTGAGCCTGAAACAGGGATAACTTATAATGAGCGACACAATCGCTGCGAGTAATGCACCGATTATTGCGCCAGGCCATGGCGTAAGACCGTAAGTTACCACTGCCATGCCAGCTCCATAAGCGCCGATCCCAAAAAAGACCGAATGGCCAAATGAAACCTGCCCACAATAACCACCCAAAATATTCCAAGCTTGAGACATGCATGCAAAAAGCAAGGTTAAAACAAGTACATGCTGAGCAAAAGGGCTTTGAAGCGGTCCGGGAATTAATGGCAAAACTGCAATAAGGAGAAGAACGCCATACCACAATTTCCTGCCTCTTTTTGTGCAACTCATCCGACCGATCACCACCCGAATAAACCCTTAGGCCTTATTAATATAACGATTAAATAAAGTCCAAAAACTGCCACATACTTAAATATGGGAGCTACATAAAATCCGACTAAAGCCTCTACCAATCCGACGAGTATTGCCGCCAACAACGACCCCACAATGCTGCCAAACCCGCCTAACGCAACGCAAACAAAGGCTATCAAACTAAAAAGGCTTCCTGCCTCAGGATGCACAGGCATATACATGGGAAGCAATCCTCCTGCTACACCGACACAGGCCCCTCCAATGCCAAATACTAAAGCGTAGATTTTGCTGGTATCTATGCCCATTAGTTCAGCCGCATCCCTGTCCATGGCAGTGGCCTGTATCGCCCATCCCGTTCTGCTTCGGGTCATAAATCGGTATATGCATGTGATGACTATTAAGGAAACGATTGCAATTACAAGCTGAGGGAGAGGGAGAATTAAATCTCCCATGGGTATGACTCTGCCCCCCAAATACGTGTCCGACAACAACTTAAAGTTTGGTGAAAATCTGTTCAAACATATGTTTTTAATGAGCATCGACAACCCAAAAGTGGCAAGAAGAGCCGAAAGAGGAGGCTTACCAATGAGTTGACTTATAACCAACTTATAAACAATAACAGATAAAATAAATACAAATGCCGCAGAAGCAATCCATGAAATCAATGGATCGACATTCATTAAAAAACCCAACCAATAAGTCACATACATCGCCACCATCAAAAATTCTCCATGGGCAAAATTTATGACGTCCATTACACCCCAAATCAGAGATAATCCAACGGTTATTAACGCATACAACATTCCATTAAGCAGTCCGTCCAATACTACCTGCAGGAATATTGCCATCGGCAATTCCTCCTTCAATCTAAAATTTGGGAAGAAGGCTTCAAGAAACCCTCTTCCCAAATTCTATGCAATTGATCGCTATTTACGTTGGTCCCAGGATGGCATAGGAACTACTGGTTCGGCATTTGCAAATTCCTCAGGAAATACCCTTCGATATTCTCCGCCAATTAGTTGGGTAATTGTGCTCATGGCCTTTATGTTTTGACCGCCCGGGGCAAATGCCACTTTTCCACCCAAGGAAAGCGGTGAATCCCACTCGTTGGCATAGAGGGCATCTACTATTTTTTCCGTATCAAGAGAGCCAACTTTTTCGATAGCCTGGGCCAGTACAAGCATTGCCACTGCCTCTTGAATGCTATCGCTATCAAAGGGAACGGGAGGATCTATTTTAGATTTATATATTTCTTCAACAGGAGCTACAGCTGGCATTAGTTCTGCCAGTTCCGGAGAATATCCGGTGGTACCCATGAAATAATCTCCATCGCCACCGAGCTGCTTTGCAATTAATGGATCTTGATAACCTGAACAGTAGTTTAAACTTACCTTAGGAAGCCAAGAAAGTTGTTTCATAGTTTTTATCCAGAGTATGTAGTCTGCGCCCAGACATGCACCAAACACGACGTCGGGGTTTTTCCCTTTCAGCATCTGTACCTCGCTGTTGAGGTTTGTAGCTCCAGGATTGAAAGCTACGTCTGCAACGTATTCGAAGCCGGCCTCTTCGATAGCCTTTTTGGCCTCCTGCGCAGCATGCTTTCCAAATTCGGTGTTTTCATAAATAACTCCGAAGGTCTTGTAATTTGTTCCTTCAGTTTCGTTAAGCCATTTAATGAAATTCACGAACTCGATGGATTCGGTCTCGTCAGTGGGAGCAATACGGAAGAAATATCTCGTACCCCTCTTAGTAAGTGCGGCTGAACTCGATGCACCGCACATAAATATCCTCTTTCTTCTCTCGGCGACCATACTTGCCGGTTTAGTTACAGCGCTGTTATAGCTTCCTATTATTGCGAAAACACCTTCCTGGTCGAAGAGGCGTTCCGCTTCGCTTTTACCGACATCGGGCTTCCCTTGATGATCGGCGTGGATTAATACAATTTTATATCCACCCAAAATGCCTTCTTGATCAGCTAAAGGAACAGGAATGTCCGGATAGGAGTTGTTTATCACTTCAACTGCAGCTTCAACTGCGGCCTTACACCTCTGTCCCGCCAAGGCTACAGGCCCGGTTAAAGGAAAAAGCGTGCCGATCTTTATTACCTTCTCCTCGGCAGAGGCAACACCGGAGACCGCAAAACTGACCAGGAGTGCGATAGCAATAATCGACGCAATTACTCTACCCCAACTCTTGCTCATGATAACAACACCCCCTCGAAATTATTAAATGAATTTTTTAACTACTGTATAAAATATAAAGTTCTATCGGATAACTGTCAAATGACGATAATATCCTTGGGAAGTTTACAAAGTGACCTGCATCCGTCATCTGTAACGACCACGATATTTTCAATGCGAATGCCAATTTTGCCTGGTATATAAATACCGGGCTCTATACTGAAAGTCATTCCCGGTTCCAAAGGTGTTTTATTACCTTCCATAATGTAAGGCGCTTCATGGATTGCAACGCCTATACCATGACCGAGGCGGGTATTGAAGTATTCACCGTATCCTGCGTCTTCAATTACACTTCTTGCAGCTCTATCCACTTCTTCGGCCAGGACTCCGGGCCTTACGGCAGCTTCTCCTGCTTCCTGGGCATTTAATACTACTTCATAAAGATTCTTTTCTTCATCTGATGGATCTCCGACGAAGATCGTCCGAGTGGTGTCAGAACAATAACTTTCATATCTACATCCAAAGTCAATCAGCACCAGATCCCGTTCTTCTATAACACCTTTTGTGCCGTTGTAATGTGGTTTTGAGGCGTTCTCCTTACGCGCAACTATGACATCAAATGCAGGACCATCAGCTCCATGCTCTTCAAAAAGCTCTATCAGTTTTTTCTTTATCTCCCCCTCGGTCAATCCCGGTCTTATAAAGCCCAAAAGTTCTCTAAAAGCTGCGTCGGAAATCTGCGTTGCCCTTTCGAGCTTTTCTATCTCCGAAGGGCTTTTAATTATTCTCATTCTCTCCAAAAAATGCCAACCGTTTAATAACTTTACTCCCTGTCGATCGGAAATCTCTATGGCGTCCACGGCTCTAACTCCAAAGTTGACGGCAAGTTTCTTATCGTTTAGGTTAAAATCGTTCATTGCCTTTGCTAAAACTGGATAAAACCAATCTTTGTCATTCCACACATAAATGGGAGCCTCACTGCCGAATGCCGCCTCAAATTCTTCTAAATAAAGATGGGGCGTAATACAAAAATAACTGCCGTCGGCCAAAATAAATAGCCCTTTGAATCGCTCACACTCACCAGTTTTAAGCCCGCAAAGGTACTCCAAGTCGTCTCCCGGACCCAAAAGAAAAGCATCGATTCCTCTCTTTTGAAGATCCTCCGAAATTTCCCTTATCTTTCTTTTGTCCAACATTCTCAAAATGCCTCCTCCCTTCAAAGTAACTTGCAAATGCCAGTAAATATCTTCATGCAGACGCAAAGAGCAAGATCTATCTTCGTTCCACAGAAACCGAGTTTTTGCCTCTGGATTTTGAATTGTACAAGGCTTTATCGGCTCTTTCTATTGCTCTTTCAAAGGGTTCGTCGGGTAAATATTGGGATATTCCGATACTTATAGTTACGTGCATACCTGAGAATGAGCGACTTTCCACGTTTTTCCTTAACCTATGGGCAATGTGCAAAGCTTGGTTTAACGATATCATTGAAATAAGTAAAAATTCATCTCCACCCCATCTGACGAATACATCATCCTCTCTTATAGTTTTCCTAACGGTTTCGCTCAACTCTTTCAGCACTAAATCTCCTACCAGATGGCCGTAAGTGTCATTTATCAGTTTGAAACCATCAATATCAAATAAAAAAATACTGATATCTTTTCCATAATCCCGGCACTTGGTTATCAAATCGGACAGCTTGTCCTGTAATCCCTTTCTGTTCAAAGCACCAGTTAAGGCATCTATTGTAGCGCTTGTATAAAGTCCTTCAATTAATTGCTTTGTTTTCATTTCTCGAATTTTATCATCAGTTATATCCCAAAATATTCCGGCTAGAAATAAAGGCCTTCCATCGAGATCGCGTTCAGTTACAACGGCTGTGGTCTCAACCCACATATATGTTCCGTTTTTCTTCCTTATCCTGAGTCTGTTGTTGTAAATACCCCTATCTTGTTCCAATGCCTGCTTTATAGTTGATTCATACGATTGACGATCATCGGGATGTATTAGTGCTTTAAATTGAGATATTGATTTAATCTCTTCTTTATCATATCCTAAAATCTCATAAGCAAGAGGGTTCAATTGCAACTCACCCGTTTTAATGTTTCGTTCGTAGTAAGCAACTTTACTTCGCGCCAACGTTAATTCTAATCGTCTTTTTTGCCCTCTCAAGGATTCCTGCATCTGAACTAATTGTGTAATATCGGTCATGACTATGAGAAAACCCAACGTGCCGTCACCATTTGTAACCTGTTTTTTATTGATTTTCAAATAATGAATCCTTCCATTTCTATCTTTAAAAAGATGTTGACTTGCTTTGAAATCACCATCTGATGTTAAATTAGAACCTTCTAGTTCTAAATCTCCCCTAAGCGATATATCTGATATACAGTCGAATAATTTACATTCTCCGATTTGGCCGCTATCTGAGGAAAGGTAGTTTTCAAATGCTTTATTGTATAACTTGATATATCCCTCGTTGTCAATATAGCATATTGCTTCAGGGATTGTTTCAATTAATTGTTTTAAAAATGTTATTTCGCGATTGAGCGATATTTCCGCATTTTTTCGCTTTTTAATATTTATTAATAATAAAAACACTATAACTGATAAAACAAATAATATACATACTGCCGGGAGAAGAACTCTTTTATATTTCATATAAAATGTCTCTGGAATATTTATTAATATATGATTTTGAGGAAGCGAAGATTTATGGATTTCAAATCTTTTAAGCATAGGATAATTAACGATTAAATTTTTAGGAAGGTTCATAGTAATTGGGATATATCTTATATCGTTACCAGCCAATATAGAATCTAAAATTTCTATCATCGCCTCTATCTGCACCTCAGGTGTAGGGACATACGATGCAAGGGCACCTCCGAGATTAACAAGAGGGGTTAATAACGTAAACACCGGCAGCGATATATCATTAAGCAGCTCGTTTACCCTTTCCAATGAATATACATTATCATTATCATCCCTCAAGTAAGAAATAAGAAATAATGCAGATTTATCTGGCGCCTTTTGTAGTTTTTTGGTTATCTCTTCCCATGGCACCCCTATCAGATATTCTACTGAAATATCTTCCATGTTTTTGAACACAAGCCTGGCCTTCTCATAAAGATCCATGCCCAAAGTGGTTCTGTCGCTAATAACAAATATGTTCTTTGCCGTAAGTATTTGAAACATCATCTCCACATTTGCAGCGATATCTAAATCTTCAAATACTCCCGTCATATTACTTTCCAAGGAAGAGAAATATACCAATTCCCTATTGGCAATGCTTCCAAAAATAACAGGAATAGAGGATATACTCCCTAAATTTTTCCGCTCAGCCAATAAATATTGAAGTGCATCGTCGTCAAAACATAAAATAAAATCTATTTTTCTTTTTTTGTATTTTATATTTATATATTCATTAAATTGTTGATAATATTGATTATAGTCAAATCTCTTTGCATCTAAATATTCAAAATATATATTCACTGGTTTCTCATATTCGCCAAATTTTTCTTTAAGAAAAGAGTTAAATATCTTAGTGTATACATATTCAGGATTATAGGAATGTAGAACCAATACATTGTAATAATCCTTATATGCATCAGATCGATGGCAAAATATCAACAGCAATATGATCAATGTCAAACAAGTATGGCAAATATAATTATATTTGGAAAATAATTTCTTCATTTCCAGTGTTCCTCCGAAAACGCGAAACTATCTTTAAAATACATCAATCAAACATGGCCATTTATTCACATATATAATATCAGCTTACGATTATGCACTACCCGCATCAACAACCCTTGTCTTTTATTTGCTATTATTATACTATAATAGCATGAAAACTGAAAGAACTTAGCTTTGCGAAAGCTGATTAATCATATGCAACGTCTATTCCCATAAAATATTTAAATAATGCTACACTTGCCTTAAGAGGATCGAATTGACTGTTGTTAGCTTAGGAATTTTAGATACAGATGTGCCAGCGTTCTTTTGCGATACACATTAATAAAGCTTATAATAGCATAAATGGCCTAAAAACAATAACTTAAAAACACCCAAAAATTAAGGAGGCATGACGCTTGAGTGTAAAACGTAGGCTAATTGTGTTGGCAATAGGTATTTTGATAACAATATGTGCGATGGGGTTCTTTTCCTACCGCGGTAGTCGAGCCATCATAATCGACCAAATAAACCAAGGAGGCAGGCTAGCAGCAGATACGGCAACAGCTTCCATTTCTAACTGGATCAATACACGCACGAGCGTCGTTAAACTTATGTCGGAAAACATTACCTACATGTGGGAAAATTATGGCATTTCCGGCTATCTGATAAAAGACTACCTTGCCAAAACACTTGAACACTATGCAAATTTAGGTTTTATAGAAATTTACATGTGCACCCCAAAAAACGAATTCATCAGCGCCACAGGCTGGGAGCCGCCGGCCGACATGGACATGCGCCAAAGACCCTGGTACGTCATGGCGGAAAAATCCGAAGGAGTAATATTTACTGAACCCTACGAAGCAGTAAATGTAGACGGCCTAGTTGCCACTGTTGCCATCGCGGCAAGAGGCAAAAGAGGCGAACTTTTGGGAATAGTGGGTGCCGATATCCTGATCGATGACATTATCAACTTTGTGACATCTCAAAAACTGCTTGGATACGGTCACGGTATCCTGTTAGACCAAAACGGCAATGTAATAGCACATCCAAATAGGGACTATATCATGAAGCTTAATTTGACAAAACCATCGAACATTGTCTCTCAGGGCTTGGCTGACATTGCACTAAAGATGACAGAAGGCGAAAAGTCTAACGGTGTATATATTATGGAGGAAGAAAGAAAACAAATATATTTTGCTCCCCTGGATAACGGATGGAGCATAGGGATAACTGCAAATACTGACGACATATTTTCGCCGCTAAAGGCGGTGGGAATAAAACTTCTGTTAATTGGACTCATATGTATGATCGCTTTAGGACTGTTTATTCTGCTCATTGCCAAGGCCATAACCAATCCCATAGGCAAGCTGTTGAGAGTATCGCAAAGCGTTATAAAAGGCGAGCTTACAGCGAGGACATCTATGTCAGGAAACGATGAACTATCTCAAGTAGGCAAAGCTTTGGACCAACTAATAGAACACCAACAACAGACATTGTTAAACTTGAGACATCGCAGTGACCAATTATCACAAGAAGCATCAGCACTAGATGATATATCTGAAGCAACGAGATCTTTCGTCGACATTGTAACAAATGAAGCAGAGGAGCTTAAAAACATCGCAGAAGATAATGCCGATGCCATTTCTTCAGCAAATGCCGGAATCGAAGAGGTTGCTTCTGCAGCGCAAGGTGCTGCAAAGGCAGCAGCCGAAGCCTCAAATCAGGCAGAGTTGCTGAGAGGAAATGCACAACAAACGGGAGACCTGATTTCCAGCGCAGCTATGAGGGTAAAAGATATGGCCGACTCCTTCAGACAAATTGCCGATGTCATATCTCAACTTAACGAAAGGGCCGGGCAAATAGGAAACATAGTCTCTACCATTTCAGGAGTCGCTGACCAAACGAACTTGCTCGCATTAAACGCAGCTATCGAAGCGGCAAGAGCCGGCGAACACGGTAAAGGATTTGCTGTCGTTGCCGATGAAGTAAGAAAGCTTGCCGAAGAAAGCAACAAAGCGGCCATGCAAATTGGCTCGTTAGCTAAATCCATAATCGAGGAAACAGCACAGGCCGTAAACGTTTCAAACAAAGGCGTTGAACTGGCAGCTGCCGGAGAAAGAGAAGCACGGATGATGGAAAAACACATTGAAGATGTTTTGAGGGCCATTGAACTGATCGTCGATCAAATTCAAAACGTCGCCGCCACAGCAGAAGAACAATCTGCAAGCACGCAAGAGATGGCAGCATCGATCGACAGAGTTGCACAAGGAGTTGACACTACCAGGGAAAAAGCTGAAAGCATGTCAAAATCCGTGAAAGAACTGGAAGAACGCGTAGAAGCATTAAAGCAGGCATCAGAAGACTTGGAAAAACTGGCGAATGATCTTCAAAAAGAAATCAGCCTTTACAAGTTAGATTCAGCTACCCCCTCAGGCGGGCCAGCGGGCTTAGTTCCAATCGAATAGGATCCTTACATAGACAAATGCGGCGGATATAACTCGCCGCATTTGTCTATTATTTACTAACTATTCAACTTAACAACCTATCTTATTGAAACAAACCCTGTTTCCGATACAATTCTTTGGCCCTCATCGCTTAGCATAAAGTTTATAAACCTCATCGTTTCCCCTGTGGGCCAACCTCGCGTGAACATAAAAAGGTATCTCGATATCGGAAATTCACCGGTTCGAGCTGTTTCGGGCTTAGCCTCGATGTTTTCGACTGTGATTCCTTTTACGCTGCTATTTAGATAGCCTATTCCAATGTATCCAATGGCTAGTTCGTTTGTCGACACCGCTTGGACTATTGCGCCGTTAGATGCCATGACCTGTGCTCTTGGTGTGATTCTTTCGCCTTTCATAACCTTTTCTTCCCAAACCTCATAGGTCCCTGAACTGGTATCTCTAGTTATAACGGCAATTCTCTTATCCGGACCGCCTACATCCTCCCAATTGGTGATCTTGCCGCTATATATATCCTTTAATTGTTGCAAAGTTAAGTTGTTGACGGGATTTTTTGGATGGATAATTGGCACTATAGCGTCTATGGCAATTCCAAAGGGGACGGGATACGCACCTTTTTCGAAAGCCAACTTTGCTTCCTCAAGTTTTATGAATCTCGAGGAATTAGCTATATCACATGTGCCATCTATTAGCGCCTTAATACCATTGCCGCTTCCCTCTCCAGTAAGGGAAAATTCGGTATTAGGATAAAGCTGAGCATAAGATTCAATTGCCGCTTGCGCTATTGGCAAAACGGTAGTAGAACCCTTCATAGTCAGACCGGCTGCCCACGCAGCACCCCCAAAACCCATTCCAAACAATACAACCAATATCAAAAGCGAAACTAATTTCTTCATTTCTTACCCTCCCCCGCATTTTTATTGACTTCATATAAATATTAACAAAGATGCGTAACGCCTATATCACATAGAGGTAACGAAGGCGTTACGTCGCCTTATATCAACAAAACAGCCAAACGAAGGGAGCAAGTAAAAACACCGAAAGCACGGCCCTCATAAAGTAGATTGCTGTCAATTTCGGAAAATCCAGAGGGATAGAGGAATTTAAAATCAACACACCAATTTCAGTCATGTATATTAACCCCGTAGCTGATATACAAGCACACATAAACTTAGCGGCAACTGTAGTGCACGTAGCCCCTATAACTGCGGCCAAAAACTGATCGGCAAAAGCCAACACAAATGCGGGTGCAACTTTGTAAGCTTCAGGAATTTTCACTAATTCCAGCATGTATGCAAAGGGCAGGGAAATCCATTGAAAAATAGGCGTATAGGTTGCAATTATCAGAACTATCGTTCCCCAAGAGACGACAAGAGGCATGGTGGAGACTATTAAAAAACAAAAGGTTTGATAACAAGTCCTTATTACTGTATGTATGCCCTCCCTTTTGGCCCTCTCTACTGCTGTCTTCAAGGCCCATGAGTGAAGAGTATGATCAGGGGGAATCTCTGCCTCAGGCCTCTGTTTACCGGATCTTCCCGAATAGCTGTCAGGAATGCCTTTAAGGGGCCAAAAACGAGGGGCCAAAATGGCCAAAATGAACGACACGGCGTAAATTGTGATCAAAATTTGGAAATACATATTCGGCAAACCCACGAAGTCAGCCATAACATAAATATAGGCAACACTTAAAATTGAAAAGGAGGTGGAAATTATGGCCGCTTCTCTATCGCTGTAATATCCTTCGTTGTGCAATCTAGTGGTGATCACAACACCGACGGAACTGCTTCCGAGCCACGAAGCCAAAGTATCGATAGCAGATCTGCCTGGTAACGTAAAAAGAGGATGCATCAGCGGACGAGCCAGCGTCCCAACATACTCCATCAACCCAAAATCCGTAAGCAGGGAAACTGCAGCAGCCAAGACACTAAAAATTACCAAAAGTGACGGCGCAAGCACCAGCACCGGAGTACCTCCCGTATCCATGCTCCAGATCGCCTCGGGGCCGATTTTATAATATACCATTACAGAAAATATTGCTCCCAATATACGAGAGATGCTCCACAACGGACTAACTACAAATAAATCTTTGAAAAATTGGCTTTTCATAATAAAAGAGGGCTTAAACAATGAAGCATAAATAGTGATAATTGCGCTCGCCACAACCAATGTCATGGCTGTGACTACCAGAATTGGCTTTAATGCCTCTTTCCCCCAATCGATAACTATTCCAAGGACAGTATTGAATGTTCCGTCTTGAGGAAAGGGAACAAGGAAGAAGAGGACACCTAAAGCAGAGGGAATTAAAAAACGCATAATTTCGACAGAACTAAAAGCTTGTTTTCGCACTTGCATGCAACAACCCCCCAAAGTATAATTATAGTGACACCTTAGCAATATAATATGCATCGTTAAACCCTAGATAAACGGGAATTATTATACTAAAAAATAGTTACACAATCCAGCAAGAAGGTTTAAACATAATCGCGTTATATCGCATAGCAATATGTTATTATATCAATACTATGACTAATTTGCATTGACTCGGGTAGAAATATTGTTGTAAAATAAAGAAAATTTATTCTTTCTTCCTCATCTTTATAAGGAGGTTTTGTGCTTAGTGAGAAGCATTCCCGCCACTGATAATAACCCTTTATGGTATAAAGACGCCATAATCTACGAAACCCATGTGAAATCCTTTTACGACAGCGACGAGAACGGCATAGGGGACTTCCGCGGACTTACGGAAAAATTAGAGTACCTTAAAAACCTAGGCGTGACGGCAATTTGGCTTTTGCCCTTCTATCCTTCCCCTTTAAAAGACGATGGCTACGACATAGCGGACTATTTCAACATTCATCCAGATTATGGTACTTTAAGAGACTTTCGCTCTTTTCTAAAAAAGGCACACGATATTGGCTTAAAAGTAATTACGGAGCTGGTGTTAAATCACACTTCGGATCAACATCCTTGGTTTAGGCGGGCTCGCGAATCCAAAAGGGGCTCTCGCTGGAGAGATTTTTACGTATGGAGTTCCGATCCCAATAAATTTTCCGAGGCAAGAATAATATTTAAGGACTTCGAAAATTCAAACTGGACCTGGGATCCTGTGGGTAATGCCTATTTTTGGCACCGTTTTTACTCTCATCAACCGGATCTTAACTACAATAATCCGAGGGTAAAAAAAGAAATTTTTAGGGTTCTAGATTTCTGGTTCGATATGGGCATTGACGGAATGAGGTTGGATGCCGTGCCCTATCTTTACGAGCGCGAAGGAACAAATTGCGAAAACCTTCCCGAGACTCATCAGTTTTTAAAAGAACTGCGCGCTCATATGGATGCCCGCTACTCCAACAGAATGCTTTTAGGAGAGGCGAATCAGTGGCCTGAGGACGCCGTAGCTTACTTTGGGGAGGGTAACGAATGTCACATGGCCTTTCACTTTCCCATCATGCCAAGGATTTTCATGTCGCTTTGGATGGAAGATCGCTTTCCGATAGTGGATATACTCGAGCAAACGCCGCAAATTCCGGAAAACTGCCAATGGGCGATGTTTCTACGCAACCATGACGAGCTCACTCTTGAGATGGTAAGCGATGAAGAGCGCGATTACATGTACCGCGTATATGCAAAAGATGCGCGGGCAAGGATTAATCTTGGAATCCGCAGGAGACTGGCCCCGCTAATGGGAAATAATAGGCGCAAAATAGAGCTTATGAATGTTTTGCTTTTTTCTTTGCCCGGCACACCTATCATATATTATGGCGATGAGCTTGGAATGGGAGATAACTATTTCTTAGGCGACAGAAACGGAGTTCGCACTCCCATGCAATGGAGCCCCGATAGAAACGCAGGCTTTTCTAAAACAAACCCCCATAAACTTTACCTTCCGGTAATAATAGATCCAGAATATCACTATGAAATGATCAACGTAGAGACGCAGGAACGCAATCTTTCCTCAATGCTCTGGTGGATGCGTAGGGTTATCTCGGTACGAAAACGCTTTAAATCCTTTGGCAGGGGAGATATAAATTTCATAGATTCGGGCAATCCGAAGGTATTAGCCTTTACCAGGAATTTCGAGGACGAAACGATATTGGTAGTCATAAATCTCTCTCGCTTTTGCCAGGTCACAGAGCTCAATCTATCCCAATATGAAGGATACGTGCCGGAAGAAATTTTTAGCGGAAACCGTTTCCCAAGAATTGAACCGAATAAACCATATACTTTGACATTGGGAATTCATGATTATTTTTGGTTTAACCTGCTGAATAAAAGAGAATATATCTCCATCAAGGCGGAGGATGAACCACTTTCCACCATAGAAATTAATAAAATTGCAGATTTATCTGTCAATATCCTTTCAAGTAATTCTTTTCAAGATGCGATAAAAAAATACCTTAACAAATGTCCATATTTCGGCGGTAAAAATAAAAATATTAGGAATATCGATATTTTTGATATCATCTCCATATCGGGAAATCAATATTTTGAAACCGGTTTCTTGTTTCTTAATATCTCCTATCCTCAGGGAGAGAAAGATCGATGCCTTTTGCCCTTTACTTTAAAGATGGATAACGAAGCGTTATACACAAGACAAAACCATCCGGAATGCATTATTGCAAATGTCTCAATCGGGGGCCGCAACGGTATTTTGTGCGATGGTACTTATTCTCCCGACCTGATCGAAAACCTCATCGACCTTATGTCGAAGAGGAAAAGGGTTCAGGGTAACATAGGGCAGATAATATGCAAAAAAATTAATTTATCCAGCGATCTCGACATTACAGAAGATAGAAAAACATCACAATTAAAAATAGAAATATACTACCCCTGGTCTAACCTGATAACTTACGGTCCTTCCGTCGCCATCAAACTTTATCACAAACTGGAAGAGGGAATAAACGTAAGCGAGGACATTTTGCGCTATCTAACAGAAATGCGTTTTAAAAATATATTGCCCTACATCGGTTCCTTCAGGTATTTATCTAAAACCGAAGAAACCACTATCGGCATTTTGCAAAGAAACATTCCAAATCAAGGGAACGGATGGGAATATGTCCGTAATATGGGTGAGCTGTTTTTCGAGCGCCTGCTTTCATTGGGCAAAGCGGAGTTACCGAAAGAGACTGCTTCAGATTGCATAGACGGACTATTCCTAGAAATGATATCTCTGCTCGGAAAGCGCACTGCCGAGCTTCATAAAGCTCTCAGTTCTTCCCGCAAAGTTCCGGAGTTTGCTCCAGAACCCTTCACAAAACTATATCAAAGGTCAGTGTATCAGTCGATGAGAAATGAGTTGGGGCATTCTATCAGAACACTGTCGTATAAAATTGGCTCACTTCCCGAAGACCTTGCGACGCAAGCCGAGGAGGTCATGAAGATAAAAAACGACATTCTCGATAAAATTCGCCTTATCTACCAGGATAAAGTCAAGACTCAAAAGATAAGAATTCACGGCAATTATCATCTTGGGCACGTACTTTTTACCGGCAAAGACTTCCTCATTACGGGTTTTGAGGGTGATATGACAAAGTCTCTAGGAGAAAGAAAGATAAAGCGCTCATCTTTAAGAGATGTTGCCTCTATGCTTTACTCTCTAAACAGAGCTGCCAGGATCTCGTTGCGAAAAGCCTCATCTTTCGCAGAAGAAACAGAATTGATTTCATCGTCTATGAAGTTATGGCGTGAACTCGTCGGAGAGACTTTCCTAAAAAGCTATGTTGATAACTCCCGGGGCGAGTCTTTCCTGCCGGAAGATGATAATTCCATCAAAATATGGCTTAACGCTTTTTTGCTGGAAAGAGCCCTTCTCGAGCTGGATCTGGAGCTTTCCCACGAAAAAGGACAGTCCGATATTCCCATTGGAGAGATAATGTCGATAATGAAAATATAAGAACTGATTTCGCGGAGCGTGATCGAATGGAAAAATATGTGTGTATTCACGGACATTTCTACCAACCGCCAAGAGAAAACCCATGGCTTGAAGAAGTGGAGTTAGAAGAATCGGCATTACCCTTTCACGATTGGAACGAGCGCATTACGGCTGAATGCTACGCTCCTAATGCTGCTTCAAGGATCCTTGGTAACGACAGACATATCATTGCAATTACGAACAATTATTCCAAGATAAGTTTTAATATTGGCCCTACCCTGCTTCTTTGGATGAAAAAACATGCGAAAGAAACATATGAAGCAATAATAAATGCTGACGAGGAATCCAAAAAACGGTTTTCGGGCCACGGAAGTGCCATTGCTCAAGCATTCAACCATATGATCATGCCCTTGGCAAACGATCGAGATATACGCACTCAAGTTTATTGGGGATTAAAGACCTTCGAGAGTAATTTCAACCGAAAACCTGAGGGAATGTGGCTACCCGAAACAGCCGTAGACATAAGAACCTTAGAAACATTGGCAGAGTTCGGCATCAAGTTTACGATATTGGCTCCCCATCAGGCTGCAAGATACAGGGCAATAGGGGCGCAAGAATGGCAAGACGCAAGCGGCGCTAAAATCGACCCAAGACTTCCTTATCTCTGCAACCTGCCGTCCGGAAAAAAAATAAACATATTCTTTTACGATGGCCCGATATCTAACGATGTCTCCTTTGGCGGTCTACTAGTCAATGGCGAAAAATTAGCCAATCGCCTCATTGGATGTTTTTCCGACAGCAAGGAAGCTCAATTGGTCAACATTGCGACGGATGGAGAAACCTATGGACATCACCATCGTTATGGGGACATGGCCTTGGCCTATTGCTTATCTTTCATCGAATCTAATAATTTGGCCAAAATAACGGTTTACGGCGAATATCTCGAAAAATATCCTCCCAATCACGAAGTCGAAATAATAGATGGTTCTTCCTGGAGCTGCGTTCACGGAATCGAACGCTGGAGAAGTAACTGCGGTTGCAACAGCGGACTACACCCCGGTTGGCAACAGGAATGGAGAAAACCCCTCAGAGAGGCAAACGACTGGTTAAGAGACAAACTCTCCCTTTTATATGAGGAAAAGGCAAAGGATATCTTTTCAGATCCCTGGAAGGCAAGAGATGAATATATACGCGTTATTTTAGACAGATCGGATGATGACGTTTACGCCTTTCTCGAGGAACAATCGTGCAAAAAACTCTCAGATGAAGAGGTTGTCAATGCGCTCAGACTCTTGGAGATGCAACGTCATGCCATGCTCATGTACACGAGTTGCGGGTGGTTTTTCGATGAGATTTCCGGTATCGAATCAACTCAGGTGATGAAATACGCTTCAAGGGCAATCCAACTAGCTTCTTACTTCACCGATTCGCAGCTCGAAGCAAAATACCTCTCCATTTTGGAAAAAGCACCGAGCAACATCGAGCACATAGGAAACGGGAGAAAAGCTTATGAAGTATACGTCCGCCCATCTCAGGTTGATATGCTAAGGGTTGGTGCTCATTATGCGATATCCTCGATCTTCGAAGAAAAACAGGAGGATATAGATATCTACTGTTACAATGTGCAATGCGACCGCTTTGAAAAAGTGCGCGCCGGTAAGCTGACTTTATGCGCAGGTGAGGCTTCCTTTTTCTCCAACGTCACCTTTGAAGAAAAGGAAATTGCCTTCGCTGCACTTCATATGGGCGAGCACAATGTTCTCAGCGGTTTAAAAGTACATAGCGGTAACGGCGAATTCGAAGACCTTATTTCAAAAATGAAAGAGGCGTTAAAAATAGGAGATATTTCCACTTTGGTCCAGCTTATGGACGATTTTTTCGGGACTCATAATTATACGCTTAGACATTTATTCAAAGATCAGCAAAGAAGGGTTATAAATTACATCTTCGAAGAACCCCTACACAACATTATAGACGTAGTATTTCGCGGCATCTTGGAATCGAACTATACGACTATGAACTTTATGAAAGAAATCGGCACCCCGATCCCGAAACCGTTGGAAAAGGTAGCGGAAGTTACGCTTAATGCCGATTTTCTGAAACTCTTGAATTACAATACCTTCGACCTTAAAACTTTAAAAGGAGTTGCAGAAGATGCCAAACGTCTTGATATACCTTTAGACAGGGATGCGATTGGCCTCGCCTCTTCCTCTTTGGTGGACACTTTCTTTGCAATGCTCAAAGATAAACCTTTCGAAATAGAGATTTTAAGCAAAATTAACGACACGCTTGATTTGCTCAACGAACTTAAATTGCCACTATATCTATGGAGAGCGCAAAATGTATATTTTCATCTGACAAAGGACGCCTATCCTAAAGTCAAAGAACAGCTGGATGAAAAAGATGCCGATAGGTGGGCAGAACTGTTCAGGAAAATCGGAGAATGCTTGGACGTGAGGGTAGGATGACTTCGCCTATATCCCGAAAGATTTAAACTATACAATATGGTAAAAGTATAAAAAGACGGAGAATAACTCATGGATGGAATGGATGGAAGAAACAGGGTTGTCATAGAAAATGTATATCCCGAAATAGACTGCGGGAGATTTCCAATAAAAAGAACTGTGGGTTCCGGCGTTTACGTCGAAGCCGACGTATTCTCTGACGGACACGATGAAGTGCTGGCCTTTTTGCTTTATCGCAAATCTGACGAAGAGGATTGGAAGGAGGTCCTTATGTATCCTCTTTTCAATGACAGATGGCGCGCCCACTTTCCCGTCGAACGTATGGGAGAGTATTTGTACACTATAAAAGGAGGCGTCGACCATTTTTCAACATGGCGAAAGGACCTTTTAAAAAAGATAGATTCAGGACAAGATGTTTCTGTCGAATTAATAATTGGAGCAAACATGCTGCACCATGCCTCCAAAAGACATCGGGACAATGAAAAAAATATCCTGCTGGAATTCGCAGAAAGACTTGACCGCCTCTCGTCTAACATAAATACACATGCCATAGTCTCATTATTAAACACAAAGGAATTTCAACGCCTTAACATGTCATGTTTCGATGAAGCTTTTACTTCCTTTTACGAAAAAAATCTTCGGGTTACAGTGGACCGAAGGAAGGCAAGTTTCAGCTCCTGGTATGAGTTCTTTCCGCGATCTAATCCGGGGAAAGGTAAGGTGCACGGATGCTTTAACGATGCGATGCAGTTTTTACCCGAAATCGCTAAAATGGGCTTTGATGTTGTGTACCTCCCCCCCATTCACCCAATTGGCAAAACAAACCGTAAGGGCAAAAACAATTCCTTAGAAGTTACTCTCCATGATCCGGGAAGCCCCTGGGCCATTGGCTCATCGGAGGGAGATCATAAGGACATAGATCCTCAACTAGGCACAATGGACGATTTTGCCTCCTTCGTTAAACAAGCAGCCGATCTGGGTCTAGAAGTCGCCCTAGATTTGGCTTTTCAGTGTTCTCCCGATCATCCATACGTAAAGAAACACCCCGAGTGGTTCAGGTGGCGACCCGATGGAACTATCCAGTACGCAGAAAACCCGCCAAAAAAATACCAAGATGTCGTCCCCTTCGACTTTGAGTGCGATGATTGGAGATCACTTTGGGAAGAGCTCAAGAGCATAGTTATGTTTTGGATAGGACAAGGAGTAAAGATCTTTAGAGTTGACAACCCCCACACCAAACCCTTTGCTTTTTGGGAATGGCTTATCGGAGAAATAAAGAAAATTTACCCCGACACTATCTTCTTATCCGAAGCATTCACGCGACCTAAGGTCATGTACAGGTTGGCGAAGCTCGGTTTCAATCAATCCTACACATATTTCACATGGCGCAATACCAAGTGGGAAATCACGGAATATATGAAAGAACTGACACAAACTCAGGCCAAAGAATTTTTCCGACCCAACTTTTGGCCCAATACACCTGATATACTCCCCGAATACCTTCAATACGGGGGGAGACCTGCATTTATCGTAAGGTTGGTGTTGGCTGCAACCCTTTCTTCCAACTACGGAATATACGGACCTCCATTCCAGCTTTGTATATCCGAAGCGGTGCCTGGCAGGGAAGAATACCTTAACTCCGAAAAGTACGAGATCAAACATTGGGATTGGGATGCACCGGGTAATTTGAAAGAAATAATAGGAAGAATTAACAGGGCAAGAAAAGAAAACGCTGCCCTGCAGGAGACTAATAACATATTTTTTTGTGAAGCTGATGACGAAAACGTGATATCTTATTCAAAGGTCACCGAAGATCTATCCAATGCCATCCTGGTGGCGGCCAACTTGGATCCCTTTCACGTTCATGAAGCAACACTGCACATCCCTTTAAAAACACTCGGCATCGAGGAAGGGCAATCCTATTTGCTGGAAGACCTGTTAGGGGGAGAGAAATTCATCCTCCATGGAGAACACATGCGGTTGAAGATCGATCCCTTCGTCATCCCTGCCTATGTCTTCAAGGTGCACCGAAGGTTACGCCGAGAGTCGGATTTCGACTACTTCATGTAATCGTGCAATAAATGGGGTTAGGAGTGATATCAAGACAATGTTTGAAACCAATTTTAATGATATTTCTGAGGGATTAAAAAAACATTTGCCTGCCTACCTGCCAAGCTGTCGCTGGTTTGCCTCCAAGACTAAAGACATCGCAGAGGTGGATATTTTAGACTGCTTGCCCATGAAAAGAAATTTAAAGACATACATGCTGATTTTGAGGGTCGTTTTAGACGACGACTCCATCGAGCATTACTCAATGCCCCTTTCTGTTATTGAAAAAACACCCTCGAAGGAACAAAAAATAGGACTCATTTTTGCTCTAGACAACGGCACACATATAATTGAAGGCATTTTTGACGCTGGCTTCAGGGATGCCTTGTTCGAAACATTAATCGGGGGCAAAACTGTCGAGGGGATAAATGGCGTGCTTTCAGGTTTTGTCAATGCCAAAAGTATTTCCCATTTAATCGAACAAGGCAAAAACATTTCATCTAAAGTTCTACCGGCGGAACAGAGCAACTCATCCGTCATTTATAATGACAGCTTTTTCTTAAAACTTTACAGAAGGCTCGAAATCGGACCCCATCCTGAGGCAGAAATGACGCACTTCTTGTCTGAAGCCGGATTTACTCATGTGCCACCCTTTATTGGCTCCATGAAATATATGCTGAACGAAGAAAAATCCTGGCGCGAAGTCGCTTTACTTCAAGAGTACGTTAAAAACATAGGCGACGGATGGACATACTTCACTGCAGTACTCAAAAATACAATCAAAGCACTTAAATCGGCCGATGATGCCGACAAATATTTTTTGTTGCCTTTAAAGGAAGAAATAAATAGGACATATGCAATGGCCTCTTTGCTTGGAAAGCGGACGGCTGAAATGCATTTGGCCTTATCTTCGGACAGAAAAAACGATAGCTTTACTCCCTTGCCATTCAAAGGAGAAACCCAAAAAGAGGCTTATGCTATAGCACGTTTATGGATGAAACAAGCGATGAAGATTTTAAAAGATAACATACAAATGCTTCCCTCTCCAACAGACAAGCTGGCAAGAAATATTATCGACAACGAAAAATTACTTATAGACAGATTGAAATATTATTTCACTGCCTCCGGTGGAGAAATTTTAAGGATACATGGCGACTATCATCTGGGACAGCTGCTCTTTACGGGGGATGATTTTTTCATTATAGATTTTGAAGGGGAGCCGGCAAGAAGCTTAATAGAACGCAGAAAAAAGCAAAGTCCTTTGAAAGACGTCTCGGGAATGATACGTTCTCTTCATTACGCTGCCAATTACGCCCTCAAAAGCCTGGCCTGTGACGACGAGGCTTCTTCTTTCTGGGCAAAGATATGGTATGATAATGCATACTCATCATTTTTGTCTTCTTATCGTCAAGAGGCAATGAATGCTTCCTTTTTGCCCGCTGATGACGAAGAATTTAACGCTACTTTAAAAGCTTTCCTGATGGAAAAGGTTTTTTATGAAATATGTTACGAATTCAATAATCGCCCTGACTGGGTTTACATTCCCCTCAAGGGAATTGAATCTGTTATAAATTAGACAAGTCAGGCGAGGGGGGTTATGCATGAATAATCGTAAAGAATCAACTTGGACTTCTCCGTTTACAGATATGGATATATATCTTTTCAAAGAGGGCAATCACTTTCGTCTCTACGAAAAGTTGGGCGCGCATATTTGCAACGGCGGAGTTCGCTTTGCCATATGGGCTCCAAACGCCAAATCCGTTTCCGTCATAGGCGAATTCAATAACTGGGACAAAAAAGCACATCCTTTAAGCCCAAGACAAGACGAGACAGGAATCTGGGAGGGTTTCATAGAGGGAATTGATTCGGGAACGCTTTATAAATATCATATCGTGTCAAACTACAACAACTACGAAGTAGACAAAGGAGATCCCTATGCTTTTTATTGGGAAAGGCCACCCAAGACAGCCTCGATTGTTTGGGACTTAAACTACGAATGGAAGGACGAAAAGTGGATGAAGGAAAGGGCTAAACGCAACTCTTTCAAAAGCCCTATGTCCATCTACGAGGTGCATCTTGGTTCTTGGAGACGCTTCCCCGAGGAAGGCAACAGGTTTTTAACCTATCGCGAATTGGCGTCGTTTTTGCCAAATTACGCGAAAGAAATGGGATTTACCCATGTCGAGTTCTTGCCGGTAATGGAACATCCTTTTTACGGTTCATGGGGATACCAGACACTTGGCTACTTTGCTCCAACCGCCAGATACGGTTCTCCTCAGGATTTTATGTATCTCATCGATGTATTGCACCAAAACGAGATAGGCGTGATCCTCGATTGGGTACCATCTCACTTCCCAAACGACGGACATGGATTGGTCTTTTTCGACGGAACACATCTTTATGAACACGCCGACCCTAGAAAGGGCTTTCATCCCGACTGGAAAAGCTGTATTTTTAATTACGGCAGAAATGAGGTGCGAAACTTCCTAATTTCAAGCGCTCTTTTCTGGCTGGATAAATACCATGTAGACGGATTGAGAGTCGACGCCGTAGCTTCTTTGCTTTATCTCGACTACTCAAGAAAGGATGGCGAATGGATACCTAACGAGTACGGCGGAAGGGAAAACCTAGAAGCGATACATTTTCTAAAGCGTTTCAACGAAGAGGTCTACAAAAACTATCCTGACGTTCAAACTATTGCAGAGGAATCTACCGCATGGCCTCAAGCAACCAGGCCTACCCATCTGGGCGGATTAGGATTTGGCATGAAGTGGAACATGGGATGGATGCACGATACGCTCGAATATTTCTCTAAAGATCCCATATTTAGGAAATATCATCATAATCAGTTAACCTTTAGTATATGGTATGCCTTTTTCGAAAATTTTGTGCTGCCATTATCTCATGATGAGGTCGTCCACGGCAAAGGTTCGCTTATTGCTAAAATGCCGGGAGATGATTGGCAAAAGTTCGCTAATTTGCGGGCTCTTTTAGGTTATCAGTGGCTTCATCCAGGGAAAAAACTACTTTTTATGGGTGGGGAATTAGGCCAGTGGAGAGAATGGAATCATGAATCGAGCATTGATTGGCATTTGTTGGAATACCCTAATCACGAAGGTGTAAGGCACTTTGTCCGTGACTTAAATCACCTTTTAAGCAGTGAGCCTGCTCTTTATGAAAGAGATTTCGAGAATACCGGATTTGAATGGGTGGACTTTTCCGATTGGGAGAGCAGCGTTATATCCTTTTTGCGGAAGTCAGAGGACCAAACAGTATTGGTAGTCTGCAACTTCACGCCCATACCTCGCTATAATTACAGAATAGGTGTTCCAAGCGGTGGATTTTGGAAGGAAATCTTAAACAGCGACGCAAAAGAATACGGTGGAAGCGGTCACGGCAACTTCGGCGGTCTTGAAGCAACTCCTGTCCCAATTCACGGCAGGTTTCATTCGTTGGTAATGACCCTTCCTCCTTTGTCTGTAACGGTTTTCAAAAAAGCATAATCCGCTAAAAATAAAGGATTGCCAAAAAGCATGCGTGCTTTTTGGCAACATTCCCTTAAGATTACCGCACAAATATGTTTTTGAAGGATAAAGTATATATGGACATATTGGTACGTATTTCGATCCACCTTACAGAGGACATGAAAATTCAGTCAAATGGGAGCAGAAAAACTTCTTTAGGGGCATCATCACTCAGAATATGGATGCCCCCATCACCACTATCCCCTTGACAAGGTGAGATAACAAATACGCTAGAAATCATTGACTAAATATTTATAGAAACGACGCTATAGTAGTAATATTAGATTTAATGAATACATGAATTTAGTTCTAGTATATCACCACCATTATATAGCGATAAAAATAGGAGCAGATAATCCTTGATATGCCTGGTTATGAGAAAATTGTTTTTTATGTGTTCTTTACCGTTCTGGGCCAAACCCTTAGCATATTCCGGTTCATACAAAAGCTGTTTGAGATAATGAACTGTGCCATCAATGGAGTAAGTCAGTATTCCGGAGTGCTTGTGAGCTATCTGTAGAGGAATGCCTCCGACTGCCGAGGCTATTACCGGTTTTTCCTTCCATAAAGCTTCCGCAACCGTTAACCCAAATCCTTCTTTAAGTGATTTTTGCAAGATTACACTTGACGCTCTCTGTAGCGCGTTTATCTCAACGTCACTTTTCGGGGGAAGTAACAATACGAAAATGTCAGGATCATCGGCTGCTGCGTTTTTGACCTCTTCTAACACTTTAACTCCCTCAGGGTCGTCGGTGGCGCCTCCTCCGGCAAGCACCAATTGACAATCCAAGTGTCTTTTGACTCTTTTGTAAACCTCGATGACTCCTATCGGGTCCTTTAAGTAATCAAAACGAGAAATCTGGGTTACTATGGGTCGAGATTTGTCTATCCCGAACTTTTCGAGAACCGAGTCAATTTCCTCCTGAGACAAATCTTTATTTTTGTCGCTTAATGGATCAATGGAAGGAGAGATCAAAACCTGCGGTACGCGCAATTTCCTGGCGAAGGCGGGTGCAGAAAAGACTGCGCTGTCGTATTTTTCTATATATAATTTCAGAAAAGCCATTACTTCTTCCTTGGGCGTCGTAAAATCTACATGACATCTCCAAACCCATTTATTCCCCAGCGATTCCTTTAGTTCAACCAAAACGATGGGCTGTGGGTCATGTATAAAAAAGATATCGCCCGTAAAATCCATCTCTTTGGCGTTTTTGCGATTGATTTCGAGAAAATACATAAATTCTTCCAGGGATATTTCGACGTCGACGCCATGAAGGGCATTATGCATTTTTTTGGTGATGTTAAAAAAATTTTCGTCACCTTTTATCGTATCCCAACGGGCATCTACGCTCAGCTGCTCTAATAAGCTGATCATTCGATTTAATATTTCGGCTACTCCACCACCAACCTTTGTCGAATTTATATTTCTTATCACCTTTCCCTCGAGCTTGCCAGCCAACAAATACAGCTCATCTATGATATCCTGTCCCACTATCGAAGAGTATTCTTTAATGTTAGTTGTCAAAGTAATCATCTCTCCTCAATATTTTAATGATCTTTTTTCTTAAACCTTCCAATGTAAAGGCATAGGGATCCATCCGCGATATCCTGTCTGCCAATTCATGCTCGCCAATATTCCTCAACCATGCAGAAAAATCATTCTCTCGCTTTTGGTAACGCAATCTTGGCTCAAAAATATGAAAACATATGGATGTGATTGGAATTTTCTCCATTGCCTCCGCAAACTCCGCCAAGGTATTTGCTGCAAAGTCCGTCTGAAAGACAAAAGTTTTGCAATCCATGAAGTGAAATTCATGCCCCTCTATGCAGCCGCTGATGTGCTTTCCGCTCAATATATGATCTTCTAATTTCTTTATATATCTTGTTCTCAGCTCTTCGATGGATTTTATATTAACTATATCCACACTGGTAATGCTTTCCCCTAACTCTCTCAGTCCCAAGATATTTGTTATCCAGTAGGCAAAATCGTTGGGCGGCTCGGGAGAAACGCGATAATGCTGCTGTAAGAAGCGGTGTGTATGGTAGTACATCGAAGATTCCGGTATTTTCCTGAGACCATCAAGAAGTTGAATTGGATCTTTCGCTTTCATTCCCAGCAATCTAGTCTGGTGGGTCTCCGAAAAAAAACGAAACTCATTGCTCATCAAACTTCACCTCTCGCTCTATTCTTCAGCATATCGAGCAAATTCCTCACATCTTTGTAGCTCATCACATTGGAACGTGCATTTGAATGGGTCATCCCGACCTTGACCGTCCATGCCTGAGTGGACAGGCTCCTGAAGAAATCTTCATCTGTTCTGTCATCCCCTATGGCAAGAACAAAGTCGTAATTTTTCTTGGAAAGAAAATAAAGTGCTGCTTTGCCCTTGTCAATACCCGCATTTCTTACTTCTATAACCTTGCGACCCTGTATAATCTGCGCATCCGTATTGGCCGTATATTGTAAAAGCAGGTCCGTTAATTCCCTTGCTGCATCGGCTGCTTGTTCCGGATCGGCCTTGCGGAAATGCCAGCTGACAGAATACTCTTTTTCTTCCAGAAAAGATCCCGGCACCTTATCGACATAATGCTTCAAAAGTGAAAGCACGTCTTTCTTCCATTCGCTGCTCGCGTGTCTCAATAACTCCCAATCCTTGCCCTTCTCTTTAATCCAAACGCCGTGTTCGGCCACGAAGTTTATATCGAGATCCCCGAGCCATTGCTGGAGGATACTTCTTTCCCTGCCGCTGATTATCACGATATCTACTTTATTTATTTTTGAAAGTTCGCGTAAAAGATCCAAAAGCTCCCTCGGCGGGATAGCTTTCTTGGGATCCCCGGAAAAGGGAACCAAGGTGCCATCGTAATCGAGGAAGAAGATGCAATGGTTGGCCTTTTCAAACTCGTCTAACATCTTGGCTGTAGCCCTTTTGTCGAGAATTTTGGTTTGGAATCTTCTCTGCTCGTCCTTGATATAATCCAATTCTTGAATAAACTCCGAGGCCCATTTCACCACATGATAGTTTTTCAACCTCTGTTGCATTCTTTCCAGCCTGTTTTGCTGCTCTTCAACGGGCATTTCCAAGGCCTCTTTAATCGAAGCAGCGATCTCTTCTCTGTCATTTGGATTTATCAAGATGGCCTCTCCCAACTCTTTGGAAGCACCTGCGAGCTCGCTTAAAATCAACACTCCGGTCATGTCCTTTCTAGATGCAACGTACTCCTTTGACACCAAATTCATACCGTCTCTTAGAGGTGTAATTAAAGCTACATCGCTAACTGAATAAAGGGCAACCAGCTGATGAAAGGGAACATGGCCGTATTTATAGTTAATTGGCACCCAGTTCAGCGTACTGTAAGCGCCGTTGATATTTCCAACCATCTGATCTATCTTTGTCTTAATCGCTTGATACCTATCAACGCCAATCCTCGATGGCACAACAACTAAAAGCAGAGTAACCTTCCCATGCCATTGAGGGTTGTTGGCAAGAAAGAGCTTATAACCCTCAAGTCTATTTAAAAGCCCCTTTGAGTAATCCAGCCTATCGACGGAAACTATGGTCTTTAAACCGGAAAGAATATTTTGAAGTTTTTCCCTCTCTATTTGCGTCTCCCTTGAGTTAACGGCATTGTTGAACCTATAGAAATCGATGCCCATTGGGAATGTATCGGCTTTGACCAGTCGGTGATCGATAAACATTTTACCCATGTTGTTCTCGTATCCTAAGAGGCGAAGGGTAGACCTCAAGAAATACTGTGTGTAATCATGGGTATGAAAACCTATCACATCTGCACCAAGTAACCCCTGTAAAATTTCTTTTGCCCAATTTTTGGGCAAAAGGCGGAACAACTCATAGGAAGGAAAGGGGATGTGCAAGAAAAACCCTATCGAAACCTCCGACATTCGCTGTCTAATAAGGCGGGGTAACAGCATCAGATGATAATCATGTATCCATAAGATATCGTCGGGCCTCAAAATTTCCATGATGGTTTCGCAAAAATGTTCGTTGACTTCTTTGTAAGACTCCCAACTTTCCTTTTCATAAACAACATATGTCGGAAAATAATGAAATAGCGGCCAAATCGTCTTATTGCAGAAACCGTGATAAAAGGCGTCCATCGTTTCCTCTTCCATGAACACCGGATAGGCATTAAATTGTGATTCCGCTATTTGTTTTATGTGTTCTTTATGTTCATCGCTAATTGAAGCCCCTGGCCATCCAAGCCACACATATTCGTTCCCTTCGGTAAATGAAGAGTGTTGCAACGAATCCAAATAGGCGCTCAGGCCTGTTACCAAGCCGCCTGCGCTCGCTTTTAACTTCAAATCCCCTTTATCGTCTTCTTCTACAGTAAAAGGAAGTCGATTGGAGGCGATTATCAGCCTCTTATGGTTCATTAGAATTCACCTCTCTTGTCTGGAGTTGCTGATGTAATTGACGAAAAAAGTTGTGGCAAACATATTTGGAAGTTTGATTAAGCGAAACCTTATTTCACATTTTCACGAAAGTGATTAGGAAAGAATATCTGCTTAAAAGGATCTAATAACGCATGCAATAAATGTCAATGTTTTGATATCTAATTAGTTTTTCGATTCTGTTAATATGAACAATCTAGAGTTATAATAATACATCAAATGACAGGTAATTGTCGATAATAGTTAAAGAAAATTCTAGCAAGTACAACATTGTCATGGTTATGGGGCTATGATTGTTAGGTGTAAAACCCTTAAGGAGCCAAGTTAAACATGGGTATTATGAAGAAATTATCAATCCTTGCTCAAGCAGCCAAATACGACAGGGTCTGTGGCAAAGATAGGAAAGGAGCAATAAAAGCAGGGACGAGCAACGACATCAATAATTTCATCTTTTATAGCCCCTGCAACGGTGGAGGCTATGTTCCGCTTTTAAAGGTCCTTTTCACTAATATTTGCATTAATGACTGCAAGTACTGCTACAACAGACGCTCAAATGATATCGAAAGAGCGATCTTCAAGCCCGCGGAATTGGCCAAATTAACCTATGAACTATATAGGAAGGGCCAAATAAAAGGCCTTTTTTTGAGTTCAGGAATCTACAAAAATCCCGATTACACAATGGAACTCATGATCAGTACGGCAAAAATCTTGAGGCGTATATTTGGCTTTGACGGCTATATACACTTAAAGATCATACCAGGAACTTCACCAGACCTTATTAAAGTGGCAATGTCATTGGCTACACGGGTTAGTTGCAATATTGAACTTCCGACAGAAGAAAGTTTAAAGCTCTTAGCCCCTGACAAAACTTCAAGTGATATTATCAGAGCACTTAAATCGGTTAGGTATAACTCTTTAGAACATGATATTAATATATCCACAACAACCCAGCTGATCATCGGGGCAACCCCGGAATCCGATGCAACAATCATAAAATTGGCCAATGCATTATATTCTGACAATTTGGCAAAGAGAGTATATTATTCGGCATACATTCCGGTAAATCCTGGGGTTTTACCCGACGTAACCAATCCTCCTCTATTGAGAGAACACAGGCTATATCAGGCCGACTGGCTAATTAGATTTTACGGTTTCAAAGTAGAAGATATTTTTCAGGGAACGGAAAACCTCTCGAACGAAATGGATCCAAAAATGTTATGGGCTTTGAGAAACATGCATTTATTCCCGGTAGATATAAAAAGGGCTCCATATGAAAGCCTCATACTTGTTCCCGGCATAGGCCCAAAAACTGCAAAAAAGATCATAAAAGCCAGGCGCGAAGGTTACCTTGATGAACAGGGATTAAAGGTACTTGGCACGTCCCTTAAACGAGCCAGAAACTTCATAACGATCGGCGGAAAACCGCTCCCGAAGGAGACTCTTTTACAAAAACGTCATAAAAAGGCTCCATCTCCTTCTTCAAAACAGCTTGCCTTGTTTTAGGCAAAATATTAAGGAGGAAAAAGAATAACCACAATGCCCGCGAAGAACATACTCATCACCGGTCGCCCCGGGGTGGGAAAAACCACTCTGATATTTAGGCTTATCAAGCAAATCAATTTGCCCTGCGTGGGCTTTTACACGGCAGAAATAAGGGAAAGCGGAAGGCGAACTGGTTTTGAAGCAATAGCCCTGCACGGTCCGAAACTTATTATGTCCCACGTTGACATTAAAAGCCCCTATAGAGTAAGCAAATACAGCGTAGACGTAGCGAACTTCGAACAATTCTTAAAAGAAATCCCTTTCTTCGACCCCAAATATGCTTTTATCGTAATAGACGAGATAGGAAAGATGGAATGTTTCTCGCCCCTCTTTAAGAAATTGATCTTAAACCTCCTGGATCGCAATACACCTTTGATTGCCACGATCGCCTTAAGGGGAGACGCCTTCATCGAATCCATAAAGACAAGGCATGACGTTCGAGTTTACACCGTTACGTATGACAATAGAGATAAACTTGCCATGGAATTATATCCAGTTCTCAAAGAACTTGCGAAAGGCCGCAATAAAGAGGCAAATTAACTTCTTTGACATCTTCCAAACTTTTACGGAAAGGCTGTGCTTTGAGACTACGTAAAGCATTTAATTCTATCTTAATTTATTTTGACCATTCCGCTTTATTTGAGACTAAAATAGATATCACGATAACACAAAAGAAGATAACGAAACAAGCGGGGGTGAATTATATGAAGGGCGTGAACTTGCTCAAGATAACCGTTTTGATGGATGATGCCGTTCCGGGAAATACCGACCTCGTTGCCCAACATGGCGCTTCGTTCTTCTTGGAGATAAAGGCTGAGAAAGAAAAAACGTGCGTGCTCGTGGACGTAGGCCAGTCTTCAAAAGCGCTTTTTCATAACATGAGCAGGTTAAACATTGACCCCGAAAGCATCGACATTTTGGTTTTAACACATTGCCACTACGATCACACCGGGGCAGTCGTCGATCTGCTTCGAGCTTCGAAGAAAAAAGACCTGCCCATCATCGCGCACCCTACCCTCTTTCGGCCTCACTTCGCTTGTAAACCCGTCATCAGCTACATTGGAGTCCCGCAAGGAAATGGGCCTCTGGAAATCGAAGCAGCGGGAGGAAGGCTGCTGCTATCGAAAGATCCTGTCCAGGTGCGCGAGGGTGTTATCGTTTTAGGCGAAATCCCCAGAAAAACGGATTTCGAAGAACCCAGCATTAAAGCGATTACCATAGAAGAAGGCCATGTAAAGAAAGATATGCTTTTCGATGACACCGCTCTTGCTGTAAACGTGGAAGGACATGGTATCGTCATCGTGACGGGCTGTTCCCATTCCGGCATAGTAAACATCACCCTCCATGCCAAGGACATATTCTCAGGCATCCCGATTGAAGGCATATTAGGAGGTTTTCACTTAAAGGACGCAGATCCTGAACACATCGAAAAAACCGTATCGCAGCTAGCTTCCTTAAAACCCCGCTGGATAGCGGCAGGACATTGCACGGGGTTTGATGCAATGGTGGCTTTCAAAAACTATTTCGGCGACGATTTCACCCCCCTTCACGCAGGCAAAACAGTCACCATCCCAAAATCGTAAAATATGCCAAGTTACTCGCGGCAAAAGCCTTTTTGGAACTTATGACATGTCAGCTATGCCCAGCAACGCAACCCTTTGAGTATTTTTGTAATCTAATAAAAAGAGGGGAAATGTTCCCCTCTTTTTATTATTACACTTATTGGATTAATTTATCTATTAGATAATTTTCTATTTTATTGAAAGATATTTTTGCGGGACCTCAAGTTCGGTCATGCCAAGATATCCTTTTCCAAAGACATACGTGTCCTGATAAACCATGATGTAATTGGATTTCTCAACTCCCGTACTCATATCAACATAAGGGCTCCCATTCACCTTGATGCCTGGTGTAATGCCTTTACAGGCATCAATGAAATCATCTATGGTTAATTCTGCCTTTCCTTCTACCACCCTTTTAGCAAGCTCGCCTAAACCAGCTGTAACCACATAGGGGTGGGAGTAAACCCATGTGCCTAGCCGTCCGCTGGCTCCTTTTTCTATTATCACTGCTTCAATCTTTTTAACTATTGCCGGGAAATCTCCTTTCTCCGCCGTCAAATCCAGGCCTAGTGCACCGGGATACCCCATAAGCGGAGACGCGTAATCGGGCTCAACGAAATAACCGCCATAATTTACAATCTGCCTTATTAACGGCTCGGTCTGGGCATCGTTAGTGCAGAAGAAAGCTGTTTCCTTCCCGTATTTTTCCAGCCATGCAGGAACTTTCTCAAGTATAAACTGTTGCGCACCGGCTACTCCAACATCGCTAACAGGGTCCGGAGCTGTCTCGAAATGAAAATTAACTCCAATATCCTTGCACACGACCTCCATTATGTTTCGTCTTCTCGACAGAAGTTCATAGCTCATGTGCCTGGGGAAGGAAATATGGACAAAATTTTTGGCACCCATTTTTTGTGCTGCCACGGGAAGTAGATAGCCCCTATATATGTCATTTGGGTTTACGGTCAAATCGGCTACCGACGATATAACGCCCGGGTCTTCCTGGGAATTGCCAGCTAAACATATGATATCCGGCCTTCTTTCTTTAACTCTCCTAAAGGCCTCTGTGGTTCCGGGCACAGCAGTACTGGCAATAATTGCTTTCATCATTGGATCGTCCGCCATTCCAACGATTTGGCTTATAGTAGTTTCCATCTCCTGCATGAAGTTGTCCGGGTATGTGACATGCTTAATCATGCCTCCCTGGGCTTCATTGCCATATATCTCCATCATCTTTTCGGCACCGCGAAGCTCATCTTCTTGTTGAGAAACTGTCCCAGTCATAATTCCAATATGAAAGGGTGCTTCTGCAAAAGCGAAACCACTACTCATCAAAAAAACAACAGTAGCTAGCATTACCATAAAACGCACTGCCGACTTCATAAATATCTCTCCCCATTATTTATTTGCGCGTTTATTATAATACTACACTACAAATAACTCCATGGGGATTTCGGCAGTTAATCTTTCTGCTCCACTTTTAGTGATCAAATAATCGTCCTCTACCCTCATGCCTCCATAACCTTCCACATATACCCCCGGCTCGATGGTCACAACGTCTCCCTCTTCAAGTACATCCGTTGAATTGGATGCCAATCTCGGCATTTCGTGAACTTCAAGACCGATTCCGTGCCCCAGACTATGAATGAAAAAGTTAGCCATATCACCGTCGGCCAGGACATTTCTCGCAACCATGTCCACTTCCCTGCCCGTAACACCTGCTTTTAATCTCGATGCAGCTTCGACATGGGCCTTGCATAGTAAATCATGCATCTCAACCGCTTTGCTGGGGGGTGTTCCAAAAATAATATTTCTCGTGATATCCGAGACATAACCGGCAAACCTGGCACCAAAATCCAATGTCGCCCATTCTCCAGATTGCCAGACTCTTGAGGTAGGCCTGCCATGCGGCAATGCCGACCTAATTCCGGAAGCCACGATAAAATCGACATTACCCCATCCGCCCTCCGCTCCAAGCATTTTCATTTCATACTCTAGCCTAGCAGCAACTTCGGTCTCTTTAATACCCGGCTTTAAATTGTCCAGCAACTTTAAAAAAGCCCTGCCGGCAAGTTGGGCTGCAATTTTAATAAGCTCAATTTCTTCTTTGCATTTCTTACGCCTACATGAAGCAAAAACATCGCATATATCGACCATCTCGAAGGCTGGTTTTTCAAATTTTAGATACAAACTAGTCGGAAGAGTTTTTGCGTTAAAACCGACTACTTCTGCCCCTAAATCTGCAAGCAGGGATTTCACAACTGAGACTAAATCCTGATCTTTTCTGTCCACAACTTTAAAGGGGGTTTGCTCCTTAGCCTGCAGAATATATCTCCCGTCGGTGATCAATACACATTCATTGCGGCTTTCCACCAGGGCTCCGCTGGTTCCGCGAAACCCGGAAAAATAGTAAAGATCTTCCCAACCCAACCCTTCAATATTAAATAAGACTGAAGCATCGATACCTTTACTAAACAGCTTTCTCCACAAAACATTACTACGTTCCAGTAAAATCTTGCGATTCATCGATTAATGACCTCTTTTCTAAGAATTTTGCAATTAATGTCACAAAATGCCTTTCAAAGGATAACAAGGGGTTGGATTATAGGCAAGAAAAACTTTATACTAGTTACAGAGAATAGAGAGCAGCCTCAAGTGCCTGTTGATAATCAGCAGGCTACAAAATTTTTTATTGTTGAGGTGAAATGGCTCATGACATTCGGAAAATTATGGTTAGAAAGCGTCATAGGCGTCGCTGTTTTGGAATTAGTGTTGCTTTTCCTGCCCTTTTCCAAAGTCATAGCAACCATAACCACAATAGCCGGCACCGCCGTTATTTTGTTCCTATTATTTAAATTTCATAGCAAAAAGGATACCCCTTTAAGCACAGACAAACCAATGTTGCCGGCAACAACACGACAATCCTCTCGGGCAACAGATCAACAAAAATCGAGTTTAGATGAAAAAGTTCACGATAATCTCTTTTCCGTAACAGAAACTATGGGATTTGATACACAGCAAGTTTCCTGGCTGTCGAAGGACACGATCAAAACCTTTGAACAGATCTCGAAGATCTTTGCCGAAATAGAGGAAGGCAGCCATCAAAATGCTGCTAGCACTCAGGAAATAACTGCCAGTATCAATGAGCTCTCAAATATATCTGCGAAGATGCGAAACGATATTTTAGGCATAGAAAATAACGCATCGGAAGCCACAAACATGTTACAACACAACAAAGATTCCTTGGAAAGTTTATCCCCTCTTTTAAACGAACTCATAACCTCTATTAAAAGCGCCTCCGATGATAACTTGAAGCTAGAGGAATCTTCAAAGAAGATCTACAAGATAGTAGAATATATTAATTCAATAGCTAAACAGACAAACCTCTTGGCACTCAATGCCTCTATAGAAGCGGCCAGAGCAGGCTCGGCTGGTAAGGGATTTTCTGTAGTATCATTAGAAATCAAAAAACTTGCCGACGAAACCAAAGAGTCCATCTCAGAAATTACTCCCATCATTAGTGAAATAAGCAACCGCGTATCAGCGTCAAATAAAGCTATGGAATACTGTATAAACAAGCTTAAAGACGTAGAAACGGCTTCAGCCTCTTCAATTGAAATCATCTCCAAAATAGAACATTCCGTCAACATGATTAAAAAAGCTTTAACCGACCTCACAGATATGTCATCTACGCAAATGAATGTGGTTTCGGAAATAGAAACAGCTTCCAATGCCATAGCAAAATCCGTGGAGGAAACATATAACACCGTAGTCAAGCTATCTAAGGATATCGAGATTCAAAAAGAAAAAAACGTGCAGCTGGCGCAGTTTAGCGACAAATTATCAGATACCGCTTTAAACCTTCAAACCATCATGACAAAACTCAAAACCAATAAAGAAATAATATTTGGCGTAAATCCCTTTACCTCTCCAGATAACATAAGGCAAATGTACGTTCCAATTCTCGAAAGGCTGTGCAACAATCTTGGGTACAAAGTCAGAACAATTATTGTCAAAGATTACGATGCTTTGATAGAGGCTATGGCAAAAAACATTATTGACATCGGATGGTTTTCGCCCTTTGCATATGTAACGGCACGGAAGAAAATTGGAATTAAACCTATAGCTACTCCAATGGTAAACGGAAAAGCTTCATATAAAGGCTACATAATTGCAAAAGCCTCCGGCGACATAAAATCATTGGAAGATTTGAAAGGCAAACACTTCGGTTACGTAGATCCAAAAAGTGCATCCGGCTATCTTTATGCAAGACACATATTAAAATCCCATGGCCTCGACCCCGATAAACTTTTTGGCAAAGTTTCTTTTATGGGAACACATGACACTGTCATTAAAGCCGTATTAAACGGTGAAATTGATGCCGGTGCGACCTTTAATGAAGCTATAGATTTAGCAAAGTCAAGAGGACTAAACATAAACGCACTGAGAATAATAGCAGAAACTGAGGATATTCCAAAGGATGCTTTAGCTTGCAATCCAAACATGTCGGAGGAAATGATATCCTTATTACAAAAAGCCTTCATCGAATTTAAAGATTTCCAGGGCCTAAAAACCAACGTCAATGGATTTATAGCAAGCGACGATAAAAGATACGACGTGATAAGAGCTATTATGTAATAGCTACAGGACATTATCTTGCATTTTAATTATATTAACCATATAACACCAGTTGGGCTCTGTCGTTGAAAAAGGTCTTACTGCCCCAAACGACTAATATAAACACGGTAAAAGCAACGCTTGCCAGTATGGCAAACATGATTGCCATTTGATATTTAATCGCAGTAACGGCGGGAACACCCGATAGGATTTGCCCCGACATCATTCCCGGCAAAAAGACGATGCCCATTCCAACCATAGAATTGATCGTGGGCAGTATGGCCGCCGTGAAGGATTCGTTAACAATTTCTCTAGAGGCTCTTTCGGGAGTTGCTCCAAGCATGAGCGCTCCCTCTATTAGTTCCTTTTTATCATGAAACCCCCTAAGCAGGCGCTCTGCTCCCAAGGTGATGCCCGTCATCGAATTGCCAATCAGCATTCCAGACAGCGGTATTACATATCTGGGCGAATACCAGGGCTTTACAGATAGAAGGACAAAAAAGAAAAATATCATAGTAATTATAGTACCAAAAGCCATACTGCAAGCTATTATACTGCGAAAACGCGGCGTCATATCGATTTTGACCCTTTGATAGATGTTTTGTACAGCAAAAGCCTCCATGATAGCCACAGCTGCCAGAGTCATCCACATCCTCTGAGAACCCAATATATAATCCAAAATGTAGCCCACAAGCACTAATTGGATGGTCATCCTCATAACGGCAATTAAAAGCTCGGTTTCTTTTTTTATGTAGCGTTGTCTGAGCATAACAAGGACAACAAGAATCAAAGCATATCCTGCCAATAAATTAAAAAACCCTATATCGACTACTCCCATCATCATTTTATAAGCCCTCCTCTGCCACAACTCCGCCGCCTTGTATTGTAACTGCAACATCGGCAAAACGTTGGGCAATACTTTTAGAATGCACAACCATTATCAAAGTTCTTGTCTTCCCCTTTGCGAACTCCACAACGCTTTCGATGACCCTTTCCTCCGTCCCCTCATCAAGAGCGGATGTGGGTTCGTCCAGCAATATGACCTCTGGTTCTAAAAGCATTATTCTAGCCAATGCCAGGCGCTGTTTTTCTCCGCCAGAAAGAGTTGAAGCAATAGTCGAAAGAGGTTTATCCAGCTGTGCCAACCTCAGGATTTCGGATAAAACATCGTCTCTTACTTTGTCTTTTTCTGCAAATTCAAGCCCTATTAAAAGATTATCCTTCACGCTTCCGGAAAAAACAGTAGGATTTTGAGGAAGCATTACCACTTCCCTGCGAAGCTGGATTGGATCTATGTCTTCAATGTTACGACCTTTATAAAATATCGAACCTTCATCAGGAGAAATCAGATTATTAAGAAGACGCAACAGCGTTGTCTTTCCGCTTCCGCTTTCACCTATTATGCAAGTTATTTTAGCCTCGGGTATTTGTAATTTGTCGATTTTTAAAATGTCTTTATATTGGACTTGTTCCAATTGAAAAGCCATTTAAATTCTTCCTTTCGTTTTTAAAATTAAAGCACTTCTTCGACCAATTCACGAAGTTTACCTATTGCTTGATTCAACACATCTGATCCTTTCTCGGTTATCGTATAGTATTTTCTCACTTTGCCGTTCACCACTTTAGATTCGCATCTTAAATATCCATCCCTTGTCATCAAATGTAGCGTTGGATAAATCGTGCCAGGACTAAACCGATATCCGTGTCGTTCGAGCTCCTCGATTACCCATAACCCATAGATAGGTCCCTTGCTAGCGTGATGAAGAATGTGAATTTTTACAAACCCCAAAAAAAGGCTACGAAGCATAAATATCGGCCTCCAATATCGATAATTAATATTGAAATCATTTTACATAAATGCTCAGCTTGACGCAACATCTAAAATTAAAATGCATTCCTGCAAAAGGTATTCCCTATCATTTTTGACAACATTTTTAGGCACACAAAAGGCGCGCTTTTTAAAAAGCGCGCCTTTTCAACTTTATCCTTCTGGATTTCATTAGCATAAGTCACTAAGCATTTTTCCTGGTCACCTTTTCTTCTGTCGTTCACGAAACATCGCTACAACCATTAAGCTTATTATGTGCGCATTAAACTACCAAAGTGAAGCTAGCAATGAGACAATGCACAGCGAAATTTTTTTTCATCTTATAGGAAGGCTACTAATCCATCTACTGCTCTTTTAATATTAATGGGAATAAACTCACTTCAATCCCTCATAGGTAAGCTACAAACACATGGAGCATGCTACCTTAGAAGGTGGCAAGTTCGTTTCAATCCCTCATAGGTAAGCTACAAACGCCAGCTTGCAACCAGGGTCAAACCCCCATGTTAACGTTTCAATCCCTCATAGGTAAGCTACAAACTTCAACGAAGATAGAAGACATGCCGACTCGTTATAGTTTCAATCCCTCATAGGTAAGCTACAAACTTACCTCTGCCTCAATTTTTGTCGACACTCGACCGCCCTGGTTTCAATCCCTCATAGGTAAGCTACAAACTTAACATGAAAGTATTAGCAACATACGAAGTCCAAGTTTCAATCCCTCATAGGTAAGCTACAAACGTAACTTGCCCACAGGACACCAGACCACTGTAGCTACGTTTCAATCCCTCATAGGTAAGCTACAAACTTGAGACCACGGGGCTTCAAAACATAAAGCTAGACGAGTTTCAATCCCTCATAGGTAAGCTACAAACACGAACGAGGTGCAAAACCGTCTATCAAAGGCACATGTTTCAATCCCTCATAGGTAAGCTACAAACGCCAGCTTGCAACCAGGGTCAAACCCCCATGTTAACGTTTCAATCCCTCATAGGTAAGCTACAAACTTCAACGAAGATAGAAGACATGCCGACTCGTTATAGTTTCAATCCCTCATAGGTAAGCTACAAACAAGATGAAGATAATTGGGATAATTGTTGGGAGAATGATGTTTCAATCCCTCATAGGTAAGCTACAAACTCATCATTTAATTTAGATAAAAATCTTGATAAAACTTGTTTCAATCCCTCATAGGTAAGCTACAAACTTTGAGAAATATTCAATCTGATATAGTTTTATAATAAGTTTCAATCCCTCATAGGTAAGCTACAAACGGTGTGAGTACTACGACGAATATACTTTGAAAGATGTGTTTCAATCCCTCATAGGTAAGCTACAAACAACCACAAATAGCAGGCGGAAGGAAGCAAAAACTAAAAGTTTCAATCCCTCATAGGTAAGCTACAAACTTTGAAAAGCACGTATGATCTCGTTATGCCAATCCTCGTTTCAATCCCTCATAGGTAAGCTACAAACTGTCTAATAAGTATTTTGTATACTAAAAACGGAAGGGTTTCAATCCCTCATAGGTAAGCTACAAACTTAAACTACATGCGTCGATAATGTATTGCGGGTTTAGTTTCAATCCCTCATAGGTAAGCTACAAACCGTTGTCGTACCCTGTACCAGAAGAAGAAAATTAAAAGTTTCAATCCCTCATAGGTAAGCTACAAACCCTTGATATTAATGTTCTGCAGCAGCCTATCTTAAAGTTTCAATCCCTCATAGGTAAGCTACAAACTCGACTTCATCTTCAGCAATGTAATCGGGCAATATCGTTTCAATCCCTCATAGGTAAGCTACAAACATGGTACGACAGAATATATATATGTCGCTGGATATTAGTTTCAATCCCTCATAGGTAAGCTACAAACGAGTAAGTAAAAAACTTATTGAAGTGTTGAAATAGTTTCAATCCCTCATAGGTAAGCTACAAACTTTGAAATGGATAGAATTTTGACTAACCTTATAAAAGGGTTTCAATCCCTCATAGGTAAGCTACAAACTCGATTGTGTTTTCAGCAATGAGATAATAGATGTTAAGTTTCAATCCCTCATAGGTAAGCTACAAACCAGGGTTTCGGATGCTTCGTTAAGTTATCTCCAATGTTTCAATCCCTCATAGGTAAGCTACAAACACTTCACCTTTCAAACTAATCCTGCTGACAACAAGAGTTTCAATCCCTCATAGGTAAGCTACAAACTTAATTTTAACAGGTACACCTATCTCGCAAGGATATGGTTTCAATCCCTCATAGGTAAGCTACAAACAGGCGGAGAATGTAACTGCTATTATTGGAGACAATTTGTTTCAATCCCTCATAGGTAAGCTACAAACATGGGTTATTAAATCGCTTAGGCAGCAATATAAGCAAGGTTTCAATCCCTCATAGGTAAGCTACAAACCACCCCTTTACGCTGCAAAAAGCGTCTCAAGATATTGGTTTCAATCCCTCATAGGTAAGCTACAAACGAACGCTAATAGCTTGCGCTTCCTACAAGATGCGAAGGTTTCAATCCCTCATAGGTAAGCTACAAACGAATTACGTAAAAAATCACAAATAGAGTCAACCAGATCAAGTTTCAATCCCTCATAGGTAAGCTACAAACTTGGGCCAGACCCGAAACCATACACGATTGATACTACGTTTCAATCCCTCATAGGTAAGCTACAAACATGTACCAACATAAGTAACCCCATCCATTTGTATGCGGTTTCAATCCCTCATAGGTAAGCTACAAACTCCGCATCTGTCTTGCACATGACTCCTGCTAACTGAGGTTTCAATCCCTCATAGGTAAGCTACAAACGTATGCTCCTTGCTCTGGACCAAGCATGACTTCATGTTTCAATCCCTCATAGGTAAGCTACAAACTGGGATGTCGCAAGAGGACATTGAGAACGTTCTCAGTTTCAATCCCTCATAGGTAAGCTACAAACCTGTGAAGGCTTCTCCGCTTGTGTGCTTTACTGTCAGTTTCAATCCCTCATAGGTAAGCTACAAACGACGTGATGTTCTCACAGGAGCGATGGCAGAGCACGGTTTCAATCCCTCATAGGTAAGCTACAAACCTCGTTACTGGATTCTTAGGATGATTCTTGTTCCACGGTTTCAATCCCTCATAGGTAAGCTACAAACCTGCTACCCCATATTGTTTCCCTATTTCCTCAGCAGGTTTCAATCCCTCATAGGTAAGCTACAAACTACACAATGCCGTTCATTCCGTCTTCGACGGACTTTGTTTCAATCCCTCATAGGTAAGCTACAAACCGCTTTTTCGTTGCAATTCATGAGCGGCATGAGACGAGTTTCAATCCCTCATAGGTAAGCTACAAACGAGGTGCAGCAGGTAAGCATTGGAGCTTGCATTACGAGTTTCAATCCCTCATAGGTAAGCTACAAACAAAATAAAGAAAATGCTTGACTCTTCAAATAAAGAAGTTTCAATCCCTCATAGGTAAGCTACAAACGCCCAAGTGACCCATTACTTCATGCATATTTCTATTGTTTCAATCCCTCATAGGTAAGCTACAAACGTTAAAGAAACTTCATGATGAGTATGGGGTCGACGTGGTTTCAATCCCTCATAGGTAAGCTACAAACGATTTAGAACCCACTTCTTACCGTCCCATACATGGTGTTTCAATCCCTCATAGGTAAGCTACAAACTAAAAATCTATGATCCCACGTATACCCCCTCATTATGTTTCAATCCCTCATAGGTAAGCTACAAACTGAATTGAGGATCACTCCAACAGGAAAATCAGTTTGCGTTTCAATCCCTCATAGGTAAGCTACAAACAAGCTTACCATCAGACCTAACAACCCACAATACACTCCAGTTTCAATCCCTCATAGGTAAGCTACAAACCTAGCAAGTTGACTACAGTATCTATCTTGCCCTTAGTTTCAATCCCTCATAGGTAAGCTACAAACTCCATCCTTTAGTTTTTGCTGAATTTAGTGTGCTAGGTTTCAATCCCTCATAGGTAAGCTACAAACCGACATGGTATCGATAGAATACTGTATCTTAACCTCGTTTCAATCCCTCATAGGTAAGCTACAAACGATTTCTGGGGCTTCGGTTCTTTTTGTTCAGAAATTGTTTCAATCCCTCATAGGTAAGCTACAAACATCAAGAGCTTCTCCTGCTGTATCTCCACAACCTCAGTTTCAATCCCTCATAGGTAAGCTACAAACATCTTGCATCTCTCACAGAAGCAGCTATAGCATCTAGTTTCAATCCCTCATAGGTAAGCTACAAACTCTGATGCATCATTAAGTTACTTGCAGTCAGACGAGCGTTTCAATCCCTCATAGGTAAGCTACAAACTGGAATGAATGGTACAGGCTGAAGGCTTTGCATTTGTTTCAATCCCTCATAGGTAAGCTACAAACTTAAGCGTGCCATTTTCCTGGAGATGACCATGACAAGTTTCAATCCCTCATAGGTAAGCTACAAACCCAAGCGGAGAAAACCAGTATGTTTCAGCGTGTCAGTTTCAATCCCTCATAGGTAAGCTACAAACTAGAGAAGGCAGCCGCCGAGGAACGTAAGCGTCTCGGTTTCAATCCCTCATAGGTAAGCTACAAACGGAGGGAAGGGTAACATTTATACACAGGGCACTTACGTTTCAATCCCTCATAGGTAAGCTACAAACGAAAATTATGATATACCAATTCTCTTTGAAAAAAACAGTTTCAATCCCTCATAGGTAAGCTACAAACTCTTCCAGCTTTTTCTTTTCCTCGTCTACTTTCTTCGTTTCAATCCCTCATAGGTAAGCTACAAACATTGCATGACCTTGTTCTTCGCTGTGTTGAAGAAGAGTTTCAATCCCTCATAGGTAAGCTACAAACCTGTTTGATCCAATCTACAAGCGTTGTGTATCATGAGTTTCAATCCCTCATAGGTAAGCTACAAACAATTGCATGACCTTGTTCTTCGCTGTGTTGAAGAAGAGTTTCAATCCCTCATAGGTAAGCTACAAACATCTCTGCCATACATCCTCACCACTTTTCCAGCACGCGTTTCAATCCCTCATAGGTAAGCTACAAACAAGAGTTAGCTAAGAAACTGCCGAAACTTTATAGTAGTTTCAATCCCTCATAGGTAAGCTACAAACTTGTAGCAAACTTTCATGCAAAACTTGGACGTCAACCGTTTCAATCCCTCATAGGTAAGCTACAAACTGATGTCTAATATAAGCGTAGATGAACTCAAAAAAAGTTTCAATCCCTCATAGGTAAGCTACAAACCTGTTCTCAATTCAATGGGAGCAGCTAGCTTTATCGCGTTTCAATCCCTCATAGGTAAGCTACAAACTCATGGTACGTGGTAAAAGTAGGACACGAGAATACAGTTTCAATCCCTCATAGGTAAGCTACAAACAAATTGGTATGGTCACAAAAGGCGAAGCAACTTTTCGTTTCAATCCCTCATAGGTAAGCTACAAACTCGCATATCAGAAGAACTAGCACGTGAATTCAAGTCAGTTTCAATCCCTCATAGGTAAGCTACAAACCTATTGCTATTAACGATAGATGAATAAAGCTCCACTGTTTCAATCCCTCATAGGTAAGCTACAAACCAAAGCCGAAGGCATCTAAGTTGAAGACCACTTCCGGTTTCAATCCCTCATAGGTAAGCTACAAACCAATTTCATATTCTATGGTTGTCATGATTATAGGATGTTAGCAATGGGGAGTCAAATCGCTTTTTCGTAATAAAGGAATGTGATCATCACTAAGAAGAACATCAATTTTAGGCTGTGTCGATCCCTTGGTGTTTTTGCACTATCGGAGGTCGACAAAATTTATATCATCATAATATTTATATCATTATCGTCTGGCCACCTTTTTCTAAGCCCAAAATTTGTTTGTCGAGATATTCTTGTCTCCGTAAGACGTAAAAAACAACTGAATCTTCCTCCTCGTTAATTATTTTATGTAAGTCAGCTTTGAGTCTTGCAAACTGCGCGTTAGTGAGCTCGCCCTCAAGCAAAGAATTTTGAACCCAGTTAAGATACCGTCTCCCAACGTGAAGTACCTTAGTTACACGTTCTACGTTGACATCATAAGCCATAATTACAAACATTTTTACCACCTTGAAGCATAGGGCTCATAGGGATGGTCTTCTAAAAGATGTTTTTCAATTTTATATAAATCGAGCCTGATCAATCTGCGATAAGATACCTTTCGTCTTAACGTTGGATGATCTATGGTCGTCCTTAACCTCTTCTCCCATTCCTCTATAAACTTTTGTCGTCCAGTTTCAGATAGATAAACTCCCTCAACACCGGAGGAAAAGTCCTTTGCCTTCAATTGATTTTTATTTATTAAAGAAAATATTAACCTATCAACAAAAATGGGTTTAAAAATTTCTGCAACGTCCAAATTTAAGCTAAAACGCCTGAAGTTGGTAGTATGCAAAAATCCTATCCTTGGATCGAGGTGAGTTCTGTAAATCTCACTTAAAACCGTGACGTAAAGCAAGGAGTTTCCAAAGCTAATTAATGCGTTCAGACGATTCTGCGGCGGCCTCCGCGTTCTTTTTGCGAAAGCAAAATCCTCATTATCGACAATGATATCAAAGGCACTGTAATAAATCTCACGGGCATTACCTTCGACTGCCATTAATGCTTCAGGGGAATTTTGCATTTCCACCGCAAGGTTAATTTGATTTAATTCTTCCAACGTATTCGAAAGGTCATCGATTCCTCTTCTTGCATAATATTCTAAAACTTTTTTCATATTGTTAATTGCACCAGAGACGAATCGCCTCGCAAGGTCCATTCTTTTGTGTGAATCCAAATAATGTTCTGATTGTTTTAAAATTAAGTAACCAGAATTATAGTATTCTCGAGGATAAAACGAACCTATATAATAACCATAATGGTTAAAGAAATGCATCGTGATTTCGTTTTGCGTCAAAAACTCAAGAAATCGTTTATTAAAGTCCAGTTCGCCAAATATCTGTATATTAGCTATCGTTTCTACCGGCATGTAGCGTTTTTTGCCGTCGCCGTCCTTGAAAACTATCGTGTTTTGTTGTCTTTCTAGTGTTCCGCTTGAAAGTATATACATCGTCTGTTTCATATTTTTTCTACCCCCAACAGAACTCCACATAAGCACAAGAGCGACACATACCAGACCATTCAACAACAGGCGGGCTAGGAAGTCCTATTAGTTGCGTTATATCTTCTAAGGCTGCCTCAACTTCCATTTCCTTTTCTTTGGTCAGTATCACGTCTTCTTTTCTTTTCTGCCGTGGAAAACGTAATTCACCGACAAGCCCATCAAACCCCTTATGCTTCAAGTAGTAAAGATAATAAAGCACTTGTAATCTTGAAGCTTCTATCATTTTATTAGAATACTTTACTTCGAGAACTTTACCGCTCTCTTCCAAAATATCAACTTTAATTAAAGAATCGATCAACACCTCGTGTTTCTTTAAACGGGGGTAACTTGTCTCGTGAAGGAGAGATCCTAAAGCAACCCTATCGCTCGCTTTTTCCATTTCTAAGTGGTGCGAGTAAAGCCAAAGCTTTCTATGGCACACCTCGTAATAGTAAACTTGGGTGCCGGTATAGAGAAATTTTTCCTCGCTATAGATATTACCTTCATTATTTTGATATGATTCATTATGCTGTTCCATCGTTATTTGATTATATTGCTTAAATCCTGGTCTTTATGTGTATCATCTTGATCTTCCTCTAAATAAGGTGGCAGTAATCCAATCTCATTGTCATATCTAAGGTTTGTAATAAGGTATCGGATGTCTTTGCATGGCGGAAACTCTTCAGGAAAACGATTAATCCACCAAATCGGTATAGGCGTCAGATATTCTACTATGCGCCATGTTTCGCCTCTTTCGTAAAGACCGTAAACGTCTGGTAAAAATGTTTTGGGTATTACGTCAATGGAAATCTGACCCCGGCGAGTGGTAAATTTGCTGCGCATACTTTCATCCGACAAATCTATCGTATAGCAACCTAACGCCTTTTGAATTTCTTCTACTGTTTGGGCTCCTTCATTAAATTCCCTCTTCCAGCTATCCAGGGCCATGATATATGCATAAAGCCGCTCAGTAGCACTAGCTAAATCGTAATCTGTCGGTAATTCAGGTAAGTCTCTTAAAATTTCAAGGCTGTAATCAAGTATCTCTTTTCCGTAAACATGCCTAGAATTTTCGGAGTACCTGCAACATATCATTACGGGGGCTGGAGGTTGATCGTCAAATCGGTTAACTCGTCCCATACGTTGAACTAGAGCATCAATCGGGGCTATTTCAGTCAAAAGAACATCATATGAGATATCCAGGCTAACTTCAACTATTTGAGTAGCGATAAAAATGGTGCCTGGTTTGGGATCTTTGACTTTTTCTTCCCTATTTTGTCTGTCTTGAAAGGTAAAACGAGCATGTAACAAATAGCATTCATCCCAATTTAACTCATTTTTCAATGTTTGATAAAGCATTTGGGCTTCGCGAATAGTATTAGCCACTATAAGGACCCTTTTGCCGCTAATAGCGAAAGATAAAGCTCTTTCCAAAAAATTTTGCAACAAGTTATCTTCAAGGTGTAATCGATGACGAGTCCGTCGCCATAGGTTGTGTTCGGCTTCTATCAGCGTTCCTTCGGGGAATAACTCTAATAACGATGGCGGGAGTGTAGCGCTGGCTATCGCAAGGCAAGCAGGTGGATCTGTCTCAAGCGCTTTCAAAAGGAGTCCTAAGGTATAAGGTTCATAGGCGTGAATTTCATCTAATACAATCTTAGATTGTTTGGCAAGGCATCTGCGCTCTTCCCAGTGACGCCCGTTAAGATGTGAGATCAAATATTGGTCTAGGGTGGCTACTGTAACTGGTTTTGCAAAAACAGATCCAAATAGCCGCTCCTCCAAAGGATCTTCGTCGCTCTCATTGCGAAGCATATAACTAGCTCTTCCATGCGCCAGTGCTACATTGTCGTTGCCATAAATCCGTCGCATGCGCCTCCACATGGCGTTTACGGTTGCTTGAGTAGGAAGCAGATATATTAAGCGATCCGTGTCATTTGCCCATAGCAAAAGTGCTTCAGTTTTACCGGTACCTGTGGGGGCTCGAAGTTGAATATTCTCGTCACAACTACATTCTGCTTGTAGCTGGAAGTTACGTAATGGGAATTTGCTTGTATGGGATTTGACTATCTGCTTTCCACTATTCAAAAACAATATAGAAGTATCATGCTTACCTGCCGATGCTAACCAATCAGCGAGGTGCAACACTGACTTTACTTGGGCAAAATCGCGCGTAGGAAGGCTTTGAAACAAGCCTCGTAGTGTGCTTCCAATGCTTATTTGAGTATCGTCAAGCATCGAGGCAGGCGAGTTATCTAACAGCGACCGTATTGAATCCATAAAATTATTTGATTGTGGCAATTTGTCTACTTTAAACTGATATAGCAACCCCCAGGTTGCTTCTATAATTTTGTCCAGATCTGGATGAAAGTTCGGCTTTCCATAACCCATGTATAACCTAGGAGACAATGGAGAATGATGCGTCAAAACAGCTGAAGTAGCAATAAGATCATTGGTATTCCAACCATAACTACGATTCAAACAAATCTCTGCTACAAGCACAAATGGCATAGATGCTAGTGCGTGAGGATATGCCTTGTTGCGTTTCCCGCGAATATGTTGTTGAAAATCAACTGTGGCTTTGCCAATATCATGTAATGCACAAGATAGTGCTATTTTCATTAATATGCGTTGGTCTAAATTAAAGTAGTTCGAAATATCACTTCCTAATCGCAAAACATCTCTTAGATGATCGATGAGCAAGACATCGGGCTTTGCTAAGAGTTTATCCATACATAATTTCTCCCTTGACATTGATAGGCTGGTAAGTCTGGTATCTCAATTTCCAGCTCCAGCGGTAAGAAACTTAGTGTGACGGGGTTCCTCGGTTGGCGGAGTCTCTTTTTATCCAACTCAAAGCCTAGCGGTAAAGTCTCCACTAGCGGTGGTTCAAAGCAAATTCCCGACTTTAGTACAGGACGAATTTGCATCTGCCTAATGTCACCCGGTAATACAGTGCCACGAAAATATGATTCACCGATATTCATTGCCTCTATGGCAACCTCCCCGATCGATAACAACTCATCTTCTCGTCCGAGCGAAAGCGCGTAAGCCGGATCTTTAAAAGCTTGTTCTAATTGTTTAAGTAGCTCTTCACTTCCACTATAAATTAGAGTATAAGACACACTAAATAACAATTCTCTCATATAAGGTGATCGTTCCATCTTGTTACCTTTAATTTTAAGTAAAGTCCACATATCACGGGCATGTCCGGGCACGATATTCATAAGAACAGAAACTTTTATATCTCGGAGAGGGCTATCGTGTGCCCAAAGCTTTTGGTCAGACAACCCTAACGCGGCTCCTGCAATACCAAGAAGCGTCGTTGGAGGGGGCATGGGAAGAGTACGTTGATAGTTATGATCCAAAGGCCGCCTAAACGATGCAACGGGGGCTTTAACTGTCACGCAAAGTATCCGTTCCATAATTTGCTCACATCTGACTTGGCTTTTTCGATGGTCTCATGAACGGAAAAAACATCACCGTAGCCCTGTAGGGTTGCCCTGAGGTCGGCCTCGTTATCGAAAATACTAGGTTCTAAGCCAAAAAATATACTTTCACTGTAATCTTTAAACTTATTCAATGCATTTTTAAGAGGCTCTATTTCAAGACAATACTTGTTATTTTCGTAGCTGGCAGTAAAGGCTTCTAAAAATACTGGATGTTTAACCATAAGTCGACAATAAGCTATAAATCTTGGAGAGAGATCTGCCAGCATTCGCGCAGTGCGCCCACCGCCCCAGAGGAGTTTCAAGGCTTCAAGGAGAGTTTGCAAACGCTTTCTGCGTTCGTCAGCGGCAAGTTCTCTTTTGTCCTTTTCGCCCGTTTCCAGAGGCGTAAATATGCCCACTCGATCCAACTCTACAAGTATTGTGCCTTTAAAGAGGTTGGCATAGAGCTCGGTTTCAAATACGTTGCCTCCTGCTGCCATCGTTTGCCCAAAACGCTCAAATGATCGGGTCCCAAGGTCACGATCACCTTGAAAAGGGAACAACCCTACCGCAGCGGAAACTCTAACAGGAGATGTTCTACGCTTCCCACCGGAAGGATCAAGATAGCCAAAGAGGTCTTCGTCTACAAATTCCCATGGGCGAACCGGAGGCGTCACCTCCTGTCCACTCACCTTCGCAAACGGCTCAGACAATGTATAACCAAGTTCTTCCAATCGATCACGGAGCATTCGCCGAATAGCTTGACCAGAGATGTATGGTATCGTGCTACCATCCGGCAGAGTAACTTTTTTAGTAACAACTACATTACCTTCTGTGTGCGAGGCGTTTACATTTGCCGCTGATACCTTTATCAGATAACCGATAGCGATTGCTTTACTCATGGCTTTAATCCTCCTCTGCTATTTGAGATTCCACTGCTTGAGGCGCGCTCTTACGTAAGAATCTGTTCATGGCGTAAATAGAAAGTAGTGTTTTAACCCGCACCCATGTTACTCCAGCGATACGCTCACCCTTCTCGATCCTGAGCAGTGCCTCTGGGATTGTAACATCCAAACGAAATTGGGCATCATTTAACACGCGATAGAATTCCTCTGGGTTTTTAGCGTTGCGCAGGGCATAGAGTATGCCCATCTCATTATGCTCCTGCGCTTTTGCTCCAAGGTTATGACCAAAGCCTGCCAGGGTTCGTTGGAATTGTTCATCCATACCAAGCACCTCCCGAAGGTATAAGTCTAAAACATCTAACGTGCCCCAAACCAAGGGTCTAGGGTTTTGCTCTTTTGCGCGTACTTCAAATAGAAACTGCTCTATAAACGGAAAAGGGTCATTAAACTCTAACACAGCCCAAGCGATTTTATCCCGCCAAATCGACTCTCGTTTAGCTCTCTGATATGCTTCAAACTGCTGTAAGATCCGCACAATTTGCTGATGTGGGTTATCGACACTGGGTTTTTGAGACATTATGTTTACCCAACGATCATAGAGGTGGTATAGCGCTTGAAATTTAGTGAACTCCCTTAATGCCTTCATATCAAAAGCTTGCCCAGGTATGCCTGTTACTGCATAGAGAGTAACAGGTGACGGCGGCGTGCTATCTGAAACGACCCCAAAAAGAGCTGCTAAATAACGGCGCCCTTCTTCAGAAAGTTGGTCTGACTGGCGGATATGGGCGAAAAGAGCTAAAAGCAGTCCTAAAGTGGTCTCGTGAATGTAAGGGCCAAAGAAAGCAACGGGTGCATTGCCACCTTTTCCACCTTCTACGCGTAATGGTTGGAGAACTTCACGATGTAGGCGTTCCATTTCTTTAAGGTTGGAGTGAAAAACAAAAAAATGAAAAACGTCACGTCCCTGAGCCTTCCACAGCCAGCCCAGATATCCGGCCAGTCCAGCAAGTGCACAACGAGCACATAGCCTCAGACCCCTTTTAGCACCGGAATAGAAATTACCAAATTTATTTGGATCTACAATGAGCGGGAACATCCACATTTTAGCGTCGATAAGGGGAGCTTTGTCTCCACATAGGTCACAAACATCAAGTTTTTTGCTGAGTTGAAGCTTAAGTTCAAATTTGGGAGGTTGCGTTGGATATTCTTTACCGTTTAGCTTGACCTTTTTACCGGGATTCCCGGCAACCTTAATAAATAAATTCGTGGGATAAACCCAGTTCGTTTTTTCGTATTCACGGAGTTGTCCCGTGGCTTCATCGTAGTAGTTATCCTTATTGCCGGTTTTTTGCACTAGTTTATCGAGTAGACACTGAAGCACATCGTCTGCCTCATATTCTCCTTCTCCGAATTCCCTTATTAGGACAATTAAACCATTGTCTATCCAAAAGTTCCCAGTGGGGTGGCTTAAGTCAATTGTTATAAAGTGACTCATAGCACATCACTCCCTTGTACTGATATCATTATGTAGAATGGTCGAAGATCAGAACTTCCCCAGTCGTTGGCGAAGAGTAAAGCAACCTACGAGCCTTTCCATGTATAGCATGAGCGACAGCAAGATATAACCAGATTGGCGCTTGACCTGTCAGCACAACCTCGTTGCCTTCTCCTGCGAGCTCTTTTGCCCTCTCAAGGTAATTTGACAGTTCGTCCAGTTTAGCAACGCCACCATAGAGATCTTCAAAATCAATTACAATACGCCCTCCGTAAATCGTTCGACCAGAAGCATTATTAAGCAATCCGCTTAAGTGCTTTAGGATTTCTCTTGTCCTTTGCTCAATATTCTGGATTCTTGCGACATCACGACGCATGCCACAGTGAGCCAAATCGTTACGAAGGTTCGTCAATTCGTCCCATAATCTAGCTACTTCATCGCTATTTGTTAGCTCATTAAACCATTCAGGCACATTAGATTGTGAATCCCAACATTCTTTGGCTGCCACTCCGAGTGTTTTTTCGAGTTCCTGCTCGCGATAATTTCTATCAAGCCAATCTCCATCGCCATGTTGTAGCGCGGTCCAATTGACAAGCCACTCCCGAGCCAACAGAACAGCCTGTATAAGTAAACCTTTTTCAAGAAAGTGTTCTATAATAGCCAATTGCTTATTAAGATTATCTTTGTCTAAGCGATCGGGTTCCTTATGAGCGAACTTTGTTGCTTCAGAACAAATTTGCTCGAGTATTACGGCAAAAGGTCTCGCCCACCGCATAACTTCAACAGTAGTTTTATCTAATAGTGGTAGCAAATCATGAGCATATTGCATCGCATCACGTGGACGAGCCAATTGTAAGGCTTGAGAAAACGATTGTAATTTACTTGCGACATTTTGCATATACCTTGGCAGGTCATCGTTAGAGGATCGACTTTGCCATGCTCGTTGGTGAATATTCCTCAAACGCTCTGCCAACAAAGTAGCGTCGCTACGCTTAAGCAAAAACTCCGCTCCACTAAGCCAATCGAGTAAATCCAGAAGAGGCGTCAGGTCAAAGATGGGTGCTCTGTCTTCAGGGTTAGGGGGAACATTGAACGGCTTTCGGGCTTCATAAGCGCCGTAGACTATGTGTTCTACGGTCACTTCCTTTGTCCGCCGTAAGTAGGCAGCGATGGCAAGTACAAGCATTGGGATTGACCGGAGGGCATGTGTAATGTCCAATACGATTTTGTCACCCTCGTTGACCGTTGAGACAACTCGATCAAATATCTTCCAAAGCTCAGCTTCCGAGCGCCCTTCTGGAATATCTACTGGCTCAACAATGGCACCCAGGCGATCTTGAAGGATTTCTAAATAAGTTCTCTCTTCTTTGGGTCCTGGAGTTGTCTGGTTATGTGCAGAGTGCCGACTACTACATGGCAGTTTATTTTTAGCTGTTTCCGTTACAAAGACCAGTAGCTTTTCTGGCTCAAATATGTGAGTGACAGCCTCTGGGAAAAGATATGTCTGTACCGCCTTTTCTTCCTGCCATACATATGTAACCTCCTTGTAATCACCGGTTCCAAGGAATGTTAAAACTTTCATAAGTCAATCTCCTTTACAATCCAACGTTCAACTTCTTGGGCAGCCCGCTTTAATTGTCCATCGGTTTGAGCTGTTGTAGTAAGTCGGAACCCAATTCCAGAGATGCGACGACCTGGCAGATAAACTATCAACCTGTTTGGCAACTCTTGTCGGACTTTTGGCTCCCCTTGCCTCCATCCGATGTCTTCTATACGCTTCACAAAAAGGAAACGGCGGCAGATCTTGTCTGCCCAATCCTGGGTAGCCCGTGCCTCTTTTGGTTCCTTATGTGCAAGATTTTTCTCGCACTCTTCAGTTTGTCGAGGTGGCGGAAGGGTTTCTACGCTTTCTAAGATCTCAAGGATGCGACGACCGAGTTCCGTTATTCTCCCGCCCTCCCATAGGTTATTTTGTTCTAGTAATTTCTGCATCTCAGGACGTTCGGGTTTTTCATTTAAAGCACTGAGTAAATCGTCTAATAAAGGAAATAGCCCTACAAAGGGCATACGAATGATCTTGATTTTATCTATGTGCGGGTGAAAGATGCGATTATGATGTTCTGTAGGTATATTCTTCAGTTTAGAGATATTGCCCTTTTCTTCTATTTCCGGGTCACTTACAAGTATGTGGAAAAGCATATTAGCGCCGTAAAACTGAACCGCAAGGGCGAGTAGGGCCGACATTACTTTGCGTCCACCAGCTATACAAGTGTAAATTTCCCAGTTTTTCTTCCGGTAGTCCCGCAAAGCTGCGCAGGTCTGCTTCATAAATTCTAGGGCTGCTTCGTCTGTGTCTACGTCATAAAATGTGTCCAGTACTCGGGCATCAAAAAGGCATACTTCATTGTTATAATAAACAGGTATATGTTCGCTGAGCAATGCAAGGGCGTCCTGAGCGTCAGTATCTTTTGTTGTAAGAATTACTACGTAGTCTATGCGTATGCCGTCTATTTTTAGGCGATCGATGGCTTCTGTGACGACCACCGGTGTTTCACCGAGGGTTGCTAGTAAGACTTTTTTCACTACATTTCATCCCCTTCAATATTGTAGTTGGGCTTTTCTGCGTTAAGCTCTGTTATCCACTGGAAGTGGCTCAGGTTCTGTGTAAATAAAACTAATTTATACTTTAGTGCGGTAGCTGCGATAAACATATCACAGATCAGGGCTTCCATCCTGCCATGCTTTGGAGGAGGGGTATACTTCAAGCAATATTGCCCAAGAAGGTTATATGCTATTTTGGAAATATCCCGAGTAATTGGCAAAATGCGGCGCATTTTTCCTCCCTTTAACATTAGTTGAACCCGAGACTGAAATTCATGTAAAACAAGTTGCCTGTTGTACTGCAACCCCGAAACACCTTTTAATCTCTCCATGCAAGTAATAAGTGAAATATTTAATTCCCAATCTTCTTCTAACTTGGTTTCCCACCAGTCAATTGCTGCTGAGTGGCCATTGTCATAATGCATTAGAACTTGGCTATCTGCGATGCCTTCCCTCATCGGACATTCCCCTTCGGGCAATAATCCATCGCCCTGTGTAACCGAGCACTTCGGCAAGTTCAGTTGGAGGAAGATGTTCCAGCTGCTGGCGAAATTTTCCCAAGACTTGAGCAATGGCTCGATAAGACTGTTTAGGCCCTGGTCTTACAGAAGGTGAGTCCTGCATAACCTGTGCGAATTGAAGAGCTCTTCTAAAACCAAATCTTTGAGCATAAGCGCACCATTTAGACCATTCAGAGTAAACGATTCCAACGAGTGGCCCTTCTATCTTATGGGCTAATTCCACCTTCTCGTCTGTCGTCATCAGTAAACCCCCCTCGGGCAGGGTTCGTTTTGAGGTTTAAGTCCTTTTATTACCGCATCCCAGGATTGAGAGTGAAGCAGATTGCTTCTTTGGCACTCCTGCAAACATTCTATGAAAAAGCGAAACATCTCTTCCGTCTGATGGATTAATGGTTTAAGTCCGTGTGTCAAGTCGTCATTTTGCCATAATTGCAGATAGGCAGGATTAAACTTCACCGCACCTAAACACCTTGGCTTGGCTCCACCGAGTTTGGGTGCAAAAGCAGGTACTACCCTGTCATTTTCTACATTCAATCCTAAGGCATAGCATACAAGACCCAGTTCTGCTTTGCTCAAATTCTCAAATTGTAAAGTAGTACAAAATTTACTTTCTTTGGGGACAGCCTCTACGAACCTAAAATTGCTCTCAGGTCGCTGATTAGCTATTGGTTGGAATTTTTTTACTTCATAGAAACGGCGCACGTTTGCATGACGCTTTGGCTCCCAGAGTTCGCTTATCTTCACAATTTCCATTTGCACATCGTCACGTGGTGTTGAATCGCTAAAATACACTCTTCCTCGGAATCCTGTGGTTCCAAATAAACGACAAGCAGGGCATAGAAGACTTTTTTCATCTTTATATTTGCAAGGTTGGTGAGCAGAATCTATTTGGACTCGTTCTTGTCCGCGTCTCTGTGAGACGCAGGAATTTGAAATTGACTCAACAATTGCTCGGATAGAACCCTTTATGCTGGTGCCCGGAATACAAACTTGCCCGTTTCGGCGATAGAACGTATACCATACGTCTGGATGATCTTTTCCTGCTTTAGGATCAAATTCGTATTGTCCCGAACCAACGAATAAATATTCAGATTGCACTGTAATACCTAATTTTATTTGCCCTGTTATCCCGCGAAACTTCTCGTGCGTAACGACCTTTTCCCGCATAGGTTCTTCCCTTGGAATAGATACATTGAAGAAGGGTTTAGGTTCAGCTTCAGGTTGTCTGGGACTCATCGTCTAACACCTCTCTTGGGCTTACAAACATCGCAATATTATTTCTATAAAACACTTTATAATTCAATCTAGCGCTAGCGGTGTTTACTGTTGGGTATTTCTTAAACTGCGGCGAAAACTGATGATCGTTCATGGAAATTGTTGTAGTTTTGCCATCCTGTATCCTCCAATCGCCTTGGACTAACTCAAAACCGATATTTGGTCTTTCATCGTCACTCAGAACTAGCACCCGGAAGATGCCTCCCACCCGTTGCCAGCGAATTTCAGTCTTGGAGTTAAAAGCACAGCCAGCATCGCGTAGACCCCCTGAGAAATCCAGTTGGGATAAGTCCCAACTTAGAAGTATCGCATTGGGAAGGCTTTGAAGCAGTCTTTTAAGTGTTTCAGAATCCAGTTGACCGGTGTAAACATATCCCTTCATTGCATTATCTCCGTAAGTCCAGCAAGAGTTTCAATAGCCTTATCGGCAATGGACTTCCACTGGTCTTTATTATATGTTCGGCGAAGGAGCACGGCGAAATCCTTCTCTTCGATTGGTTCAATGACTTCACGTAAGCAATCGTTAGAATGCAAGCCGTATCTGGCACTTTCTTCACCTGAAACATAGGAACCAATTCCCCAGATATCCGTTTTGCCGATCCCTGGCCGTTTTGCTAGCTCAACAATTGCGCTCATAACTTTAATCGAAACATCGCCGAATCCTCGATTCTTCCCGAAACCGATTTTTACGAGTCCCTCATCGAGAGCTTGTAATGTAAGCGAGACAAGCCCTATATGCCATACTTCAAAGTTTTCCAGAACCAGTGATGTTTTAAAGCTCCCCTGTACTAATACTTCAATATCAAAAGGACCTGCTGCTACAGCATTGGTCAAACGGGAGATCGCTACTCCATATCGAGTTTCAGTCTTCACGTCTTCGTCGGGGAATGCATCGGTGAAAGAAAGGCGCCCTTTTAAGCGAGTGTTGCCGTAAATTTTGCAGGCAAGACACGACTTCTGGTAAACCTTGGCCGTGTCTTTTTCGTCCTTGATTTCTCCCTTTTTGGCGCAGTAGTCCTTACTCGAGGGGAACGGCTCACATGCCAAGTCCGAGCTAATCGTTCGAAGCACTTTTTCGCTGAAACCCCGAAATACCCCTTTGATGGAAGAACCTGGGATGAAAACCTTTTCGCCATGAGAAGTCATCGTGCGGACAAACTGCATATCAGGTAAGGATGGATTAGGCGAGAGCGTTCCTGATTTTATGAGGATGGGGGATCGTGGCTCTATTTCTACCTCTAATTTTAACGCATTCCATAGTTGTTTATGCATGGTTATCACCTCATGATTTCAGGTCAGTCACTAATGTTTCAAGGATGTCTTGAGAAGACCTTTCGGTAGGTTGCTCTTTGCCGGCAAGATAACCAAGCAAAATGTCTTGGCTAATAAGCTGGACCTTGAGTTCATTCAATTTCCCCCAACCTAACCCGCGTGTTGTTTTGCCGCCGACGGGCAGTTCGCCCTTCTCCATCGTCTCGAGGGCAAGGACCAAAAGTCCTATTTCCCATTCGTCGGCGTTTTCGGCAATGATGTGGATGCCAAATTCTGCCCCCTGCGGCACGGTCTCAAAATCGTATTTGAGCCCAGGTTTTGCAGAACCCAAGTCGCGATCTATGCCAACGCCATCCCGCACCTCCGTTAAGCGGAGCAAACAATCGCGGTTTTTTAGCATCGCATCTTGAAATGAGAGCCGAGAGGCCAGCCACTGAGAGCCAAAAAGACGACATGCAGTACATGAATTGTGCCAAATGAGTTGAGTAAACCTTTCATCGTCGTTCCCGGCTTCTTCAAGTAACATCTTCTTTTGGTCAGCTGTTATACAGCAATTTCCCTTATCCAGTGGATCGCAAGCCCAAATTCTTTCGCCTCGATGCTGTTTGTTCAGTGCGTTTATTGTCCTCAGAATTCGCTCTGTGTATGTCCGTACGACGCCTTTGAGCGAGGAACCAGGTACAAAAGGGATGCCTTCTGGAGTCTTAACGACTGGTAGGTCGGAGCCTGCTGGTAGAATTGAAGTGCGGTTTCCCACTGAAAGGGCTGTCTCCATATGTAAGACTGCTGTGATGACCCATTGATTTTCAAACTGGAAGAAAGATTTCATTGTGTTACCCCCTCCTGTTGGGTATTGAACCAAAGTTGAATCTCCTGAGCAGACGATTTGAGTTGATTAATAGGAGCATGCAAAACCTCCAACAAATGCTGGAGATCGGTTCGCAAGTGTTTGTGTATCAATAAGATGTTTTTGGGTTCTCTCGATCTACTAAGAGCTATATACAGCGGTTCTATAATTGCCCCACAGGAGCGCAAGTTACGGAGTAGACAACCATGGGAGTGCAGAAGTTTGGCGTATTCTTCTTGGAGACTCATTTCTCTTCTCCTTTGCGCTCAGCAACGAATTTACGGACGAGAAAACCTAGGTACATCTGTATCATTTCAATCAATAACTTGCGCTCGAATTGTTCATCGGCCTTTTCGTTATTGGCAATTTCTTTCGCTTTTTTATAAAGGTACTGGAAGTCCTCCATGATCTGGTTTCCTACCTCTTTGGGAATATTTCCGCGTCCCATTTGATATGCTATGAAGTTTTCCAGAGCACGTAAGGAATTTGTAGCAGCTGCCAAGTTTTGAAGATTTCTCAGCTGGGATCCCGTTATTTCTTTCTGTGTTGCATTAGTCTTTGCTATACACTCCTCAGCTAATTGAACAATGTCGTCTAACTGATCCTCAACATTTCGAAGAAGCTTAACTTGCGTTATCATACAGGCATTACCTCCTTGTGGAATGGATGACAGACTAAAATTTCACCCAGCCCTTCATCAGTTTGGTCACCAACCCCTTTAGCTTCCAGGTCTTCCAACCATGAAACAACAGCGTCCTGCGGCTCATCAGTCCAAAAAACATATACGCTCCCCATGGCTGCCCCTAAGCGAGTAGGCTTAGGTAGTCCCCAAGCGGTGGAAAACCCACTGATAAAATCGGGCCGTGTAGCCCAGAAGACGGGTTCTAACCATTTCCCATTGATCTCTAAAAAAAGCTTGAGCGTTGGCATTCCATAGGAGTTCGATAATACTGCTGGAGACAGAAGGCTCACACTGAAATAGGTTCCTTCAGGCCTATTAGGGGCCGTGCTGTTTACTTGGTAGGCTAAATCGACAAGATCACACCAGACTTCTGACAATTTTTCGTTGAATGCTTTGAGGCGTTCCGAAACGGATTCCCACGTTGGATTTACCACTTTAGCACGGGCAGTGCCAAAGCCCCTGCCCGTGAGAGCGCCTACCCCGACTGTTTCTATGGCTTCTTCAATTTCTTGGACAATGGCCTCAGATTCCGACCAAATTCGCCCGACAAAGGTGCATTTTGGGCGAATTCCCACTACTCGGTAGAGCATGGCTTCTTGTGTTGTCCGCCGATGTCGGCTAAGGGCCACTTTGGTTTGGAGCATCTTTGGGGTTTCAATTTTAAACCAGCCTTCCGGCATATGCGCGTAAAACCCGTTTACCCGCTCCATACGGCCTCCACATTTTGAGCCTCCTTCTGCGGAAGCACATCGTAGAAGCATTGGAACGGGAAAGTGAGCACCTCTTTTTTCGAGTTCTGCATAGGCAAGGGCCACAAGTAAACTATCCCTGATGCCATGGCCACGCTCATCATTTCGTGGTACGTTTTGAAACCCGCCATGTAATTTACACTCCAGTGCGGTCATCGGAAAAGGTAGAGCAGGGGTACGTTCTGAAGGAGACGGAAAAAAGTTTCCAAAACGTATTTTCCACACCATCGGTACGATTTGGCTATCTTCGCCTTGTAGTTTAAGCCATTCAGCAAGAGTTCCACGCAAAACGCTTCCTGGCAAATAACTTTTGGTATCCAAGTAGTCTCCTTTGGATTTGAGTGAACTTGTATGAAGAGGGGTCTCAGGAGTCAAACTGAGGAAGTATTCTGTCATTTGTCCACCTCCTTTTGAAGTGTCAAATTCGTAATCGTATCGGTCATCTCATTGTAAGAAAGCAAAGAGTCATCAGTTTGCGCTTGGAATTCTGCTAACTCTAACCAACCCAGTCCACGCGATCGTGCTGCTCCAATAGCAAATCCTGCCTTTGCGGCAAACCACAAAAGTGCCGCTGCCTTCTTAGCATCTATTTCAGAGGTAAAAAAGCCCAAAACTTTGGCGTTAAGAGCATAATGCCAGGCAATTTCAGTCGAAAAAAGGCGTTCCTCGTGCGTTGTTTTCCGGTATCGGCTAAGCGAAGCATTCATCCTAACATCGGTCAAAGCATCCGACAGTACAGCATCCTGAAAACGTAGAGAAGAACGCTTCTTCGGAGATCCAAATAGATCACAAACTGGGCAAGTCCCACATATCGTCATCGCAGTGGACCCGTCGCATGCATTTATGCCTAATCCTCGTAATAGTCGCTCCGCGCTCTCTCTTAGCCAGCCTTTGAGAGTCGTTGCAGGGACTATTGGGTGTTCACCATGATGCCAATCCACCATGAGAGCTTTGTCCACCCAGAGTTTCCCCTGTTCTCCGGTAACGTGCACCCCAGATAGTAAATGGAATTGCATATCAACCCACAATCTGTAAATCATGATTTTCCTCCATAACCTACTTTTGTGGCACCGAGCTCGATCAGTTCCAGAGCATCTAAAAGCGCAGTTTGCCACCCTTTATCCTGGTTATCTTCCTGCCAAAACCAGAACTTTTTTAAGTTTTGCGACTTGGTATTTTTGCTCATAAAAGTGCCAAGCTTTTCGAACGTTTCAATAATTGTCTCTTGCTTATCTTTATCAATGCGCGCTGCCTGATAAAGCGCATAGTTCAATGATACATGGATGCCTTTTTCAATGGACTCAGCGAGGGACTTTCGCTGAGAAGTGGCAAGCGTTGAAAGTTCTCGTGCGATTCCAATGAGTTCTTTTGCCTGATCTTTTGTATAAGGACGAGCTGTGAGATATCGTCCCTCTCGCTTATATAGTTCATCCATAAGAACCTTGGCACTTTCTGAAATGACCGGTGCGCGAAGCCAAAGATGACAAATAGTGCCATTTTGCGTTGTCCGAGCCAAGCGCTTGGCTTCTTTAAGGAGTCCCTCTGCCAAATCAAAGAGAAAGCGTACAGGGTACTTGACATCGGCGATTGCGAGCCCCGCTGAGAGACTTAAATGAGCAGCCTTTAAGAGTGCATCCTTAAGACGCTCGTTTAATTCACATTCCAGTTTCTGGACGCCTAAGTTCTTTTCAAACTCTTCAAGGACCTGTACGGCAAGTGCCCATCCATAAGAAGCAGGCACAATCGCTACAAGATCGTCACCTCCGAGTGCTATGATCTCAAAAGGCAAAGATAGGTTTCTGAGGCGCGCCTCGCCGAAAGCGTTCCAGAATGCCGAAAAAAGTGCGTCGCTTATGGCACTATGCAGTACTTGCGAGAAGTGGCGGTACGAAGCTGGAGAAGGCATGAGTTGTAGTAGATCTCCCATGTTATTTCCGTCAACATATAAGAAAGCGATTCTGCCTTCATCACCTGCAAGGGCGTCAAGATCTTCTGGGAAGCGCGGCTTTCCCTCACTGTTTTTTAGGGGGATTTCTACGCCTTTATTGGTCTTTGCCCACTCAATGAAACGCCTGACAAAAACACGCCGCCCCTTTCGGCCATTGCACCTTTTTTCATAACATATATCACAAAGCCATTCTGCTTTTACATCGTCCTGTTTCGCCGATGCCCGTTTCCCACAGGAATGACACCGACTGTAAATTGGTAAAGCCTCAAGGAATGAAGCCTCTTCTTTTTGTCGTTTTGCTTGCTGGAGTTGGCTTGAAAGTTTTGCAACTACTTCACCAAAGTTCTTGCGTCTTGCTCGGTTTTGTAAGAGTGCTTCGAAATGACTAAAGAGTAAGTCGCCAGCAATACCTCTACCGACGAGCTTTCTTACTTGTTCATCGTCGTAGGGTATGAGCCCTCGCCCGATGTCCATGTAGCCGACAGGTTCAGAAATTACAACCGTTATGGTTGCAATATGGGTCTCTTTAAGATACAAAGCCTCGATATGTTTCTGCCATTCTTCAGCTTGACTGGCAGGAACAATGGCCAGAAATCCACCTCCACCACAGTAGATTAAAGATTCTGCCGCTAAATGCTCTCGAAAAAGCTCTCGTACTTTTTCATCCAAGCTCAGGAGTATTTCACTAGCCCCGCGAATTTCAGGTAATGAGCTTGTTTCGTAAATATATTCTTTAATGGCATCCGTATCGCCCAAGAGAAAACAAAGGGGCTTATGGTCACCAAATAAGGAATGCTCCAGATCCAGATTTTCGTTAGCTGTCTGCACTAGCTCTGAGACAGTACTTGCTTTCGAAAGTTCTGGACGATCTCCAGCTGAGGCATAACTATCAGCCAGACAGATAACTTGTTCAAGAATTGTTTGTGGCCCATCGCGAAGATGGTGACGTCCTATAGCGTTGAGGATAACGGATCGTAGATGATTCTGAATATTCTTACTCTCAAGCCATTCTTGAGCATATTTGATGCCTTCTTGCACATGATTGTAATATTTTGTCTCACCCATGCGGGCCTTTCCAATGTCGTGAATAAACCCACAGAGACAAGCCAGTGCCCTTAGTTCATTTTCTGGAAGATCTATACCACAAATGTTATTAGGGCTCCGCCCGCGAGACAGAAGTTCCTTTGTCATCGTTACTGCGATGCCAGCAGTAAGGCTGAGATGGTCATAAAGTGAAACCCAAGGGATGCGGGTATCAGCAAGCATGTAATCCGCTTGGCTAAGTCGGTTAGAAAATTCTTGCTGAAAATCAGTAAAAATACGATATACGCTCATATTCCCCTTTACCTCCATGCCAATCTTGGAACGATAAGTCTTCATTTGTCGCTTCAGGATCACATATGACGATCCCATCACCAGACCAACCATATTAATTTAATAATATCTATCCTTCAAAAATCACCTCTGTCATATTTATATTACATACCTATTTAGGTTGGTATATATTGAAATTCACCTCTAACGACTACTTTTCTTTCTACACCATTTGGTCTAATCATCTTAAATCCTTTACTATATTCGAGACTCGTGCTCTCAAGTCGACTCTCAATTTTTCTTTAATTTGACGCACATTAGATTCGTTCTTACATTACTTATATCTTTCATCTTTGGAATCCGTCACTTCAATCATCCCAAACCCCTGACTATTCTTTGCTCCCAAACCTGCATCATAGGCGAGATAGAAAAATTCTTCCGGCAGGTCCAATTCGTAAATACCTGTCCAACCCTTGATTACGGTGTCGCGATATTTCATTATCCTAAGGTCTTGTTTGCCAACCTTAACTGGCCTTATCCTTGATCCTGCTAAATACGCTGGATCACTGGATCCCATGCCTAACGCCTGACTTTTCCTCCATAAGTTTGTGAAAATTTGAATTTCCCAATCTCGTTCTGTAGGACTGTAGTAATAGGTCTTTTTTCGTCCATCTCCTGCGGTCAGTGTGCTGTAAACAGTAATTGGAGAAAGGGTTTTAACTTGGATTGGTCGGGCAAATTTTGGTTTTTCTTCGACATCTATTCGAAGTAACTCGCACTGTTGTGACCCTAATTCTATTTTGCCTTTTATTAAGAGATGTTTTACAAAGGATTCGAGCACATCTTCGTGAATGGAACTTATATGTAATTTTAGTGGGCCGGTGAATTCGATAGTTTCGCTATTAATAAAGTATCTTCCATATATACGACTATAGGTAAAGAAACGAAACTGTCTTTTTCCGAAAGCAACTCCTTTATTATGCAAACTATCTGAGATTAGATTGTCCAAGTTGGCATATACAAATCCCTGAATCAAACTGTTATAGTGAATAGGAAGAATCAACCTATCCACAAGCGGCGAAAATTCGATCGTTATCCTCATGAATTATTTGATTCACCCCCCGCTACTGAAAAGTCATCATATATATTGATCATAAACTCATAGGTTTACCTTTGCCGTGCTTGCCCATAAAGTTTATGTTATTTGCAAATATCCTTTGTTTCGATCGAACATAAATTACTCTATTATCAAGTAAACAGTAATTTTAAAGTCAAAAGAATTAAATGTAGACTAATGATATTTGAGGTATTATAGGGCAGTAAATATTAATTTTTCCTTCCCAAAACCAACTTATCGCCGGATTTTACCTTAAACAAAAACCTTAATCTCATATAAAAATCACTTCCTGTACACTTACTTTAAAACATTAATCGACACATCGACCTCCATATTTTGTAATATCATTAATTATTGGTTCGAACCAGCCGCAGACATCAACAATTTACTATAGTATACTAAATTGTTATCTCACGGTCAAGCAAAAAGTAAACATTTAGCTGTAAAAATATTTTTGAGGTTGTATTGCTTCCATCTGGTGACATGTAATTTAGCAATTCAAATAATCCGCCTACTTTGGCGCTGTTATTGACGCCACTGAGATTGAATTCCGCCACAAACTCGGCAATGATCTCTTCCTCGGCTAATACCGGCACCGCAATAGAGACATCTTTGCTCTTCTCCGGAAGGTTGAGGAATTTCACCTACTACCCGTCTATATATCTCATAGTAATACAGATGCTCTTTGCTCCTGAATTTAATCTTGTAATCTTTTTCTTTTGTCCCGAATTCTACGTCAGTTATCTTAGATTCTAATATGTCGCGAAGCAAAGTCATTCCGGAACCTTGTTCAAGAGGTGATTTTTGTCTCCAAACGATATCGTGGGGCAGAAAATCCTCGAAGCTTTTTCGAAGTATCCATTTGTTATATATTTTACCGTCAATTTTCTTTATTTTATCATCGCAATCGATCTTAAGAGCATAGCCGATAAACTCTTTATCAAGGAATGGTTGCTTAATTTCTAAATCCATGACTTCGCCCAATTTATTAGATGAAAAGGAGAGGTTATGCGCTATTTTCGGTATATATTCGTTTAAATTGAGATCTGCCATATATGAATATCCTCCAAACAGCTCATCGCCTCCATCCCCTGTCATAACACTTACGCACCCCTTTTCTTTTGCCAGTTTCAAGCCGAAATAGACGACGATATCGTTAGGTATGGCAGGGTCAAAGGTTTTAAGGATTTTTATGACGATAGGTATTGCTTCTATGGCTTCTTCAGTAGACACCCTCAGGCAAAAATGTTTCATACCTAAAATTTCAGTTACCCTTTTAGCATATTCAATATCTTTACCCTTGGACTCAAAATCTATCGTAAAGGCAATCGCTGAAGGTACAAGGCATGCTAATGCCGTAGAATCTATGCCGCCCGAAAGCAGCAAACCGTCGCCTAAATTGGTTTCGACGACCTTTTTAAGAGTCCTTACAAATTCATTCATTTGCCGCTATCTCTTTCTTTTTTGTAATTAATTCCACCATATCGTAAAATATATAGCCACCTTTATGTATAATTTGACCTTTAGTAATTTCTATTTTCTTTTTGAACAAAGGCCCATCGATGACGAAGGTATGGTATTCTCCGTTTTCGCCATTAATGTCTATGGCTATTTCCTTGACATATTCCACGAACGAAGGGTCAACAGGACACCCCAGATATTTCTCGTTAATCAATTCTGCCTTTGCAGCCACCACAATGGCCTTAAATCCAGAAAAAATCAATTCTTCCAACAGGCTCGATCTATCTTTTTGCCATAGAGGAAACATGGGTTCGATGCCAATATCGGCACATACTCTCTCTATCCATGTTCGGTGCTCCTCGAGATCTATGTCGCCAAAAATGCCGGCTTCAATTCCTTCTTTCTTCAACCTCCCTGCCACATCTTTAAAGTTTCTCTCATAGGTATTCCAGGTTGTGGTTTGTTGAATCAACGGCAATCCTATACAGTCGGACTGCAGTCGCAGGGCTTTACCGGAAAGCCCGTGTGTCATGGACCTTCCTGCATCTTCCGTAACCATGTTTAAAAGAACGATGGGTTCTGTATCCCTCGCCATATGCATGGCCAGACAACAATCCTTTCCTCCGCTCCAGGACACAAAGGCTTTGGCTTTTTTAGATAACTTCACTCTTTCACCTCCGTTTATTTAACGTAAAAATGATACTACAAAAACGCATATGAGCTTGAATTTATTTATCCCCTGAGAATATCGAAAAAGTCTCAGGGGATAAATAGTAATTATATGGTTTAGTATAGCCTTATACGTTTATATTACATTCGTATATGTGTTAATTTGCAAAATAATTTATAAACCATACTATAGAAGGAATACCAACAAGATCTATGAGCACAGCCCCACATAAAGGTATGATTAAAAAAGCCTTGTAAGACATGACATTGTAATGTTCGCAAACAGCGCTCATGTTCGCCACCGCATTAGGAGTAGCTCCCATTCCGTGCCCCACAAATCCGGCACACATTACAGCAGCATCATAATCCTTGCCCAATATCCTGAAAAGCAAAAAGGCAGCTATCAACAAAATTGCTACCGTCTGCATTACAAGAATTACAATCAAGGGAACAGCCAGATCGTATAATTCCCATATTCGCAGACTCATCATCGCCATAGTTAAAAATATACCCAAAGATACATCTGAGATTAACTCTATGGCTTTGTCGTGCAATTTTACGAACCCCACATGATCATTTATGTTGCGAAACACCACCGCCACAAACATGGCAGCCACGTACCCGGGAAGACTGAAATTGTACAACTCCTTAACTTTACCCGTTACAAAACTACCGAGAGCCATTATCACTAATACGAGCGCCAGCATCTTTATAAAATCGAAACTGGCAAACCCCTCGCGCTTTTCCTCCTTACCCTCTTGTAGATGTTGCATATAAACTACATCGTCATTCGGACTAATCGTTACTTTATAGCGATCTATCAACCACCTGGCTACAGGGCCTCCCAAAAGACCTCCTGCAATCAGCCCGTATGTAGCTGAAGCGATTGCAACTACTTGTGCTCCAGAAACGCCTAAACTTTCTGCAACAGGGCCGAAGGCTGCTGCTCCTCCATGCCCTCCTTCCAATGATACAGCACCGGCCATGACACCCAAAACAGGATGTATGCCCAACAGCTTCGCCAAGCCGACCCCGAAGCCATTTTGAAAAAGCGCCATTCCCCAACAAAACACCAGGTAGATGATTAGGGCTTTCCCGCCTCGCTTGAGCAGTCCAAAGCTGCCTCCGATGCCAACGGTCGTGAAAAAGGCTATCATCAAGGGAGACTGAAGAGCAGTGTTGAATTTAATTGAACTGCCACCCCGGTGGTGCAAGAACAAGACTAATAGCGACATTAAAACACCACCTATAACAGGTGCAGGGATGCAAAAATGCTCTAAAATGCCTATTCGTCGCCTCAAGCCATAACCAACCAAAAGCAGTACAGCAGCTAAAGCTGTAGTCCACATGCCATCCAGATTGATTGTAAATATGCCGTTAATCAGACCCCAAGACATTCGATGAACCTCCTTTTAAATTGATATTAAAAACCTTGACAATTAACAGGCCGTTTTACATAAACGATCCCTCCAAACACCTTTTCTGGGGTAAAATTTAACCAACGAAAGCACATAACCTCGCCGATATATATTACATAGCGACATCAAGATGTGCAATAAAGAACAACATTTTTGCTCCTATAATTCATATTTTTTCGTTGCTATGATAAAATATGAATACGACATATTAATAGTTTTTTATATAAATTTTAGTCATCTAGTTATCCTAAACTAATTAGAAAAACTATAATTTAAATTATTAATATAATATTGACAAGTCATAATGATGTATTTCGTGGTGCTGGGAGAGTTATCTAAAATTATTCTCGTCAATCAATACCTCTATAGGGCGAAGCTCGGGATAGCGCGTACATTCCAAATAGCTAAACCCTTTAGTTTATTGACAGCAGAAGAAAACGTACTTGTCGGTATGGGCTGCAAATTACATGGCAACATCTCTTCGTTGTTTAAAAACTGTCGAAAAAAGGAAATCCTGCAAAAGGCAGATGAGATTATAAACCTGATCGGCCTTTCCGATTCTAAAAATCAGCTGGCCTCCTCTTTGCCCATAGGTTTATTAAGAAAACTTGAAATCGGAAGGGCCCTGGCAACTGCCCCTTCGTTGTTATTATTGGATGAACCTGCATCGGGGCTGAACAACCAGGAGAGAAACGAACTTGCCGAGCTGGTAGAAAAAATCAGAAAACTGGGTATTTCGATCATCCTTATAGAACATACAATGAGTTTTGTGATGAATTTGAGCGACATAATTGTCGTGCTCCATAGGGGAAATAAAATTGCAGAGGGAACTCCGCAAGAAGTTGCCAACGATCCTTTGGTGATTGAGGTGTATCTTGGAACAAAGGGGGTTAAATATGCTTCTTAACGTTCAAGATATTGAGATTGCTTATAATCGCATTAAAGTCCTATGGGGCGTTACTTTATGTGTAGGCGAAGGTGAAATTGTCTCCTTACTTGGTGCCAATGGAGCAGGAAAAAGCACTTTGCTAAAAGGCATCATGGGTATAGTTCCTCTACAGAGGGGATCTATATCTTTCCTAGAAAAGGATGTTTCAAAAAAACGTCCCTGGGAAAAAGCTAAAATGGGGGTTGCCTATATACCTGAAGGGGGCAGAGTTTTTCCAGATCTTACAGTGGAGGAAAACTTGATGTTAATAGCCAGCCTTCATAAAGAAGCCTTCGACGTAAAGGAAAATCTGGACTTGGTTTATTCTTTATTTCCCGTCTTAAAGGAAAGGTTGCAGCAAAAGGCCGGAACTTTGAGCGGCGGGGAGAGACAAATGCTTGCGATCGGAAGAGCATTGATGTCGAAACCAAAGCTGCTTTTGATTGACGAAGTATCGATGGGTTTAATGCCAAAGCTTGTATCAGAGGTGTTTAATACGCTAAGTTTATTAAAAGAATATGGAATAAGCATTTTGCTAACCGAACAAAATGTCCCAGAAGCATTGGCGATATCCGATAGGGGATACGTGTTAGAAAACGGGCGCATCACAATATCCGGCAATTCCGAAGAACTGCTCGGAAACGAGATGGTGAAGACGTCATTCCTTGGATTATAAAATTTAGTAATAAAGACAGAAGCTTTTAATTTTATTCCCTGAATGATACATAGCTAAAATCATTTAAATTTGATATAATTTAGATGTACCTAACATATAGCTCAGAAGAGGAGGGGATGAAATATGCCAGATAGAATCGGAGTTGAAGAAGCGAGGAAGAAGGCACAGGCAGGGGAAGCACTTTTGGTTTGCGCCTATGCTGATGAAAATAAGTTTAAAATGGTGCATCTGGAAGGAGCCATATCTCTTCAGGAACTACAAAGCAAGGAGGATGGCTTGCCAAAGGATAAGGAGCTAATCTTCTACTGCGCCTGACCTGATGACGGCACAGCTGTCCGTGTGGCAGCTCAGTATGAAAGCAAAGGTTTTTCAAATGCAAAAGCATTGCGCGGCGGAGTGAAAGCCTGGAAAGAGGCAGGTTTTCCGATCCTTTAAACGCTAATGCAAAGATGGGAGGGAAATGAATTGGCGATCGAAGAAAGAAAACAAAATAAAGAGGTTTCCAACGAGGAAAAGGAAAAACTTATGAAGGAACTTTTTGAGCAGCTCGACGGATGTGCCGGATGTCCTGGCTGCTGTAACGAATAGTTCTTAACGATAACAACAAAGAGGGGAGACTCCCCTCTTTGTTGTTATTTACTGCACCAATTTACATCCTGGCAATGGCGTCTTACGTAATTTCTCTCATCCATTCTTCGATCTTGGCCTTCATCTCTTCTCTTATTTCTCTGGTTCTTTGAAGCTTTTCTTTCCTTGTTCCTTCAAAGGAAGCCGGGTCAGGAAAGGGCCAGTGAAGTTGTTTTTTTACCCCCGGAAAAACAGGACAAAGCTCAGCCTGAGCCGCATCGCAGACGGCAATGACATAATCGTAAGTTTTTCCCGATTCGTATAGATCCATGATTTTCTTCGTCTTCTTAGCTGAAATATCGATCCCAATCTCTTGCAGCACCTCGACGACAAAGGGGTTTAAACTATCCCCTGCCTCCAATCCTGCACTTTCCGCTTCAAAACGGTCGCCTGCAATGGCGTTAAGCAAAGCTTCGCCCATTTGGCTTCGGGCTGTATTTTTGCCACAGACGAAAAGCACTCTAATCCTATTTCGCACCCTGCCACACTCCTCTCTACAAATTCATCACTCCCACTCTATAGTTGCCGGCGGCTTGCTTGTAACATCTAACACCACTCTATTAATTCCAGGGATTTCGTTACATATACGGCGGGCAACTTTATCGAGCAACTCCCGATCTAAATAAGCCCAATCGGCCGTCATGCCGTCCAACGACTCAACTGCCCTGAGCGCAACGGTATAACCATAAGTACGTTCATCCCCAGTGACGCCCACGCTCCTAACGGGTAACAAAACACAAAAGGCTTGCCAAACCTTTTCGTAATAGCCTGCGACGTCAAGCTCCTCAATGAACACGGCATCGGCTCGTCTCAACAGCTCAAGTTTTTCAGGTGTCACCTCCCCAAGACATCTAACGGACAATCCCGGCCCGGGAAAGGGATGTCTTCTTAGTATAGAGCGAGGAATGCCAAGAATGGACCCTATAGCCCTAACTTCATCTTTGAAAAGGTCTTTTAACGGCTCAATTAGCTTTAATTTCATTTCCTCGGGCAATCCGCCTACGTTATGATGAGTCTTGATCACCGATGCTCCCTTACCCTGTCTTCCGCTTTCAATTACATCGGGATAAAGGGTGCCCTGAAGGAGCCATTTGGCATCTCCAACCTTTTCTGCTTCTCGCTCGAAAACCTCGATAAAGGTTCTGCCTACAGCTTTGCGCTTTTCTTCCGGATCGGTAACCCCTTTTAAGGCTTTAAGAAATTCTTCCGAAGCATCTACGTAACGAACGTTTAGTTTTAATTCATTGCGATAGACAGAAAGAACGTTTTCAGCTTCATCGAGCCTCAGTAAACCGGTATTTACAAAGACACAATAGAGCCTGTTTCCCACTGCCCTTTGAGTAAGGACAGCAGCTACTGTGGAATCCACACCCCCAGACAAAGCAGATATGACTTTACCGTCGCCTACTGTTTGCGATATCTGCTTGACTTGTTCTTCCACCCAATCACCTAAATTCCACGTCTGGTCACAATGACATACTTCGAAAAGAAAGTTGCGTAAAATTTCAATTCCATGTTCAGTATGAGCTACTTCCGGATGAAACTGCAATCCAAAGATGGGTTTCTCCGTAAACGCCATAGCGGCTATGAGACCGCTTTCGCTTTTTGCCAAAACGCGGGCGCCAGGCGGTAGTTCTACTACCGTATCTCCATGGCTCATCCACACGTAAAACTCCTTCGGAAGACCTCTAAAAATAGCTGCATTGAGGTCCAGCACCTCTATTTTTGCGCGACCATATTCGGCCAATTCGACCTTTGCCACCTTGCCCCCCAAAAGATGGGATAAAAGTTGCATCCCATAACAAATGCCCAGAATGGGAACCCCTAAATCAAAAAGCTCATCAGATATTGTGGGTGCCCCCTGCGATAAAACGCTTTTAGGACTTCCGGAGATAACTATCCCCTTGGGATTTCTTGATCGTATTTCCTCCATAGGAGCATCCCAGGGCAGAATCTCGCTAAATACATGTTGCTCTCTGATGCGTCTTGCAATAAGTTGAGTATATTGAGAACCGCAGTCTAAGATAACAATGACGTCTTCCGCCTTCAATAAAATACACCTCCGACTGATATGAAAAATTTACTTCCGCAAGGAGACAAAGAACGTACGTCCTTCGCGCATTACCAGAAGAACAACAGAATCAGGGTTTCTTTGTAATGCCTTCTTAAGGTCATCCACAGTTTTTAGAGCTACTCCGTTTGCCTCCAAGATTAAATCTCCCTCTCTAATGCCCACTCTGTCGCTTATCGATCCAGGCTTTACCCTGACAACAACGACACCCTTTTCGCTATCTATGTTGTATTTCTGTTTCAAAGCCGGAGTTACTGGAGATACTTCGATACCTAAGCTTTCCTCCAAATCAGAAACTTCAAGACGAGGCGCCTCAGTCTGACCGGGTATTTCCTCGAGAGTCACCGTGACGCTTCTTTTTCCGCTTGAAGTTGCTATCTCCACCTTAACCTTGTCTCCAGCCATACGCTTGCGTATCTGAAATACCAAATCCTGAGCGTTGTTAATTTCAACATCATCAACCTTAGTTATGACGACTCCTCTTTTAATTCCAGCCTTATCGGCCGGAGAATTGGGAACGACATCTGCCACTACTGCTCCCTTTTCGACCTTCAGCCCGTATGCCTGAGCTATATCGCTCGTAAGCGGCTGAACGTAAACGCCAAGCCATCCTCTGCGAACTCTGCCATAGCTTACAAGATCGTCAATTACGCTTTTCGCCATGTTTACCGGTATGGCAAATCCTATACCTTGAGCATAGGGTATGATAGCTGTGTTTATACCAACGACCTTGCCGTCCAAATCCAAAAGAGGACCGCCGCTGTTTCCCGGGTTGATCGCAGCATCGGTTTGCAAGAACCCATCAAAACTCACATTACCTGCTCTTATGGAGCGGTTTTTAGCGGATATGACTCCAACAGTAACTGTATGATCCAAACCAAAGGGATTCCCTATGGCTACCACCCATTCACCTACTTGAAGGGCATCCGAATCGCCCAATGGAAGGACCGGCAAATTGCCTGCCGTCACTTTTATAACGGCTAAATCAAAGGTTGGGTCCTTTCCCACTATCTTGGCATCGAGCTGCCTGCCATCGGCCAAGGATACAGTTATTTTATCAGCCCCTTCGATCACATGGTTATTGGTTAATATATATCCGTCCTTGGAAACTATGAAGCCCGAGCCCTTCCCCTTCATGGGGATAATCTGAGTGAATTGATCCCATTGATCGCCAAAAAACTGCCTAAAGAAAGGATCATCGGCAAAGGGAAAAAGAGGCCTTTTTACCATGGTCTCCGTATCTATATTGACCACAGCCGGAGACGCTTCATCTGCTATTTTTGCAATGGGGTTTCCGGCAATAGGATCTACAGGCTTCGCGATCGCCTCCATGGATATGCCCGTAAAAATTGCCCCGATCATTATAACCACCAACAATTTAGAAATTTTCTTTAACAAAACATTCACCCCCAGATCTGCTCATATAGACAAAAAATATATATACTTCGAAGCCCCACCTGGCATCGTAAATATTGCTTAAGGCACTTTTCGAAACAAACTTCTGGCCTCGAACAAAATTCTATCATGACGAGCACATAAAGACACCTCAAGTGAAGATAATAATTGCGCAACATTTTTCCAATTATTGCTTTAAATTAAGAAACATTTTGTTTTGAAGCTTAACACGGGGCTTAAAAATAGTGGTATTATTTAGTGGGTTTAACGCTTACATTTTTCTATTTAAATCTATTTCGGAGGTAAAGTCATGGCAGATACAGCTACAATAACGAAGATAGTTAACAGTTTTGCAGGCGCATTGATAGGCGTATGCAAAAACCTCGGTATAAGTGCCGTCCTAGACAAGTCTGAGATTTCTCCTGAGACTAAGGCTCCTAACAATCGAGCAGCGGCTTTGATAGGTTTCGTAACATCAACCGTCAATGGCACTATCGGGCTTTTAGCCGACGAGCAGGCATTTAGTGAAATCGTTACCACCATGTCGGGAGGAGCTGTCAACCCGGATTTTAACGACCCCCTTGCCATGAGCGCCTTTGGAGAGTTGACAAATATGATCAGCGGTCAGGCCTTTATTAAATTCAACGAAAAGGAAATATCTATCACTCCACCCCAACTTTTGACGGGTGAATTTATCGTCGCCGTTCCCTCTGCAGAAGATGCCGTTCGAAGTTTTACAATCCCATTTAAATTGGATACAGGCAGCAAGTTATATCTGGTGCTTGCCCTGAACGCTTAAAATGACCGAGGGCAATTCAAAGAAAAAAGTACGGCGTTAGATCAATGGACCTAAAAAAAGGCAAAGGTATTTGAAATGGGGTTATCGCGGAAGCCAATTCACTCAGCTGCCGCTTCACCTATAGCACGTCAACTGGATCGATATGCAGAAGCTCTCCCCTTTGCTCTGTATGTTGCAGTAGTTTAATTTAAGCCCTAGCGAGATTGAAAGATAAGGGATTGTTAGATCGGCTTTCCGAAAAAAACGTGAAAATCAAAGTGGGACAGGGATATAAAAATAAAACGAAAGTCGGGATAGATATTGGAAATTGCTCTGCCAGAGCGGGCAAGAACTTATCGAGTTTTCCTACGAAAGCACTGGTACCTTAAAGTAACCCTTCGAAGGATTGACATCTGTACAGTTAACCTGTAAACTTTTTTTGTTAATTTTGAACAAAAATATCTTATCTGATTCATTTAAGGACGGTGTGGAGCATGAACCGAGAAGAGCTCGAATCTCTATTGAGAGATAAAATACCGACGTTGCCTAAAAAAGCCAGAAAGGTAGCAGAATATTTGCTGTCTAACATGAGAGAGGTGGCTTTTTATTCAATAGGCGAGGTGGCGGATAAATTAAACGTTTCTAAAGCTCAACTGGTCCGTGTGGCAAGAATTTTGGGTTTCCAGGGATATGCCGATTTAAAGACAGCCCTCCAAATGGCCATATTGGAACAAATAGATCCCGTAACCATGTTGGCTAGAGCAAAAGAACGGGGCGAGGGCCTACTTCCCAATATCTTGGATACAGAGCACGCAAACCTCGATAACACATGGCGCATGCTGGATAGAGAAAAAATTAACGATTTCGTGGAACTAGTTAAAAAAGCGAAAAACATCTATTGCATGGGTTGGGGCATTTCCTCGCTGGTAGCTGAAACTTTCTATATGCGCTTCAGGGTAATGGGGCTTACCGGGCATCTCATCAAACGCGGTTCTTTGGCGATTTTAGAGCAAGTGCGGGGCATCAAAGAAGGGGACATGGTCATCGTTTGCGAATTACCCAGCTATGTCGTGGAAGTTACGGAGGCCATAACAAAATGCGCATCTCAAAAGGCAACAATCGTTACCATAACCGACACTGCAGCCGCTCCCGTTTGTTCCGTGGCCACTCTCCAATTTTACGCCAGCGCCCTAAGTCCTACATTCGGAAGCAGCATTATCGGGCCATTGTTTTTAGCCCACATATTAACTTCCGTGCTTTCGGTGGAGTTGGGCGAGACCGCCCACGAGGCTTTGGAAGAACAGGTCCAATTTTTGCACGACGAAAGGATATTTCATCCGGTATTTGGCCTTAGATACTAATCTAACCAAACTTGATAAATTACTGGGCGCCTCGCCCGTTTTTACTCATTATACTTCGCAACTTTGCCCCGGTTCCAAGATGACGACTTCGGCTAAGGATCCAACCTTTGACTTAAATTCCGCGGGGTCTGCCTCTATGACGGGGAAAGTTCCATAGTGCATTGGGATTACCTTTTTGGGCTGTATAAGTTCGACTGCCCTAACGGCGTCATCGATATCCATAACGTAATTTCCTCCTATAGGTAAGATGGCAAGGTCTATGTTTTCGGCTTCGAGAAGTTTCATCTCCACAGTAAGTCCTGTATCGCCGGCATGATATACCTTTTTGCCGTCCACTTCGATGACAAATCCACAGGGAGTGCCTCCATACAACATTTTGTCCCCATCGGTGATCCCAGATCCGTGCCATGCCGGAGTTAGCTTGACCCGCCCGAAGGGAAAGGCGTATCTTCCTCCTATGTGCATAGCATGACATTTAACTCCCTTGGAGGACAAGAAGCCGGATATCTCCGCATTAGTCACAACAGTGGCTTGAGTTTCTTTGGCTATTTGAACCGTATCTCCCAAGTGGTCATCGTGACCATGAGTTATAAATATGAAATTCAGCTCCTTTATATCGCTTGGCTTCCAAGCGCTGTTAGGATTACCCGACAAAAAGGGGTCTACTAACGCCTTTAAACCTTTACCCTCGATATAAAAGGCCGCATGCCCAAGGTATGTCACTTTAGCCATTTACCATCGCCTCCTCATCGAAAAAATTCTTGAATACCAGCAAGTATCGAGATTATACGTTTACATTATACTGTAACCCTCACATTTCTGTTTATAGGGCAAATCCACAGGAGATTTTGTCCAAGCAATGCTGCTTACTTCGAACTCGCTACGACATGTCATCCAAAAGGGATGTCTCAATTATCCCCTTTACGTAGCCGCTCTTTATGGATTTTAGATATCTCTGCGCTGCAAAAAACACCCTCTCGACGGAATGAGTCATTTTTCCTCCCCGTTCCCATAACCAGAGCCCTACTCCCCATTTCGGTATCTCCTTTGGAGAAGTAGGACCGAAAAGACCTATCACCGGGACCATTCCTCCGAGTGCTACGTGAAGGCCAAGCGTATCAACGCTTATAAGCAAATCGAGGTTATAAATCCAATCGGCATAACCGACCATAGTTCCTCCCGGCTGCCACGCGACTTCGTATCCTGCGCTTTGAAGCTTTTTTGCCAGGCTCCACCAGCACTCCATGGGCCAAGCTTTTTGTGGCCACTTTAGTCCTACACGAGGATTTAACCCCACTAAGGGACGCTTACGGAGATTGCCACCCTGTATACGGATGTAAGACCAATAGGGCTCGCCTCTCCATTGCATGCCACACAACTTGTAAAGCCAGTGAGGATGAGAATGCCTGCTGTTGTCGTTTGAATCTATTAAGTTCTCCAATTCCGGAAATCTTGGCCTTGTTCGCCAACGGTTTCCGTCGAAATAAAATCCCTTTACTTTGGATGCCCACTCCTCAGGGAAAGGGATTTGAGTCCTTTCGAGGTAAAAAATGACATCGGGTTTTTGGACTTCTTCCAATATATCTATAAAATGCAAATTTTCTACAGGAGGAAAGAGCGCCTGTAACTTTCCGGGGACACCATACCAATATACTTCGTTGTCTGGCACAAGACGAGAAAGCAATACTCCGCTCCTGAACACCTCGCCATCGGAAACACCTCCTATGGCGGAATCCCTAAGAAGCTCTGTCTCGCCGGTTTTGATAATTAAAAATCGCATTCTGCCACCACCTTAATTCGCGATGAGCTGTAATGACCCGATTCATCACATTCAATTCCCATAAGACGAATAACAAAACTTTCATCAGATATCATTGCTGAAACGGAAGTGTCTTTGTTTATTTCATACCAGGCATTCATAAGTTTTGCTTCTTCCCAACCCTCGGCGGAGATAAAGCCATTCAACGTTTCATCTCCATTTAAGTCGTAAATCCAATTTTCAAATCTCCCTCCAAGAATAATTCCTCGACCCTTTAAGCACCTAGAACCCACTTTTTTAACCTTCCTCCTCATCAGTGGCCGTTACCTTAATATGAAGCTCTTCAAGTTGACGCTCGTCTACATAAGACGGGGCACCGGACAACAGACACTGAGCTTTCTGAGTTTTAGGAAAGGCAATGACATCTCGTATAGATTTGGCACCAGCCAAGAGCATTACCAATCTGTCAAACCCTAATGCAATCCCCCCGTGTGGCGGTGTACCGTAAGAAAGCGCAGACAACAAAAAGCCGAACCGATTTTTTGCCTCAACCTCGTCCAATCCAAGGGCCTTAAAAACACTCTCCTGCACCTTAGGGTCATGTATTCTTATAGAACCTCCGCCGACCTCATTACCGTTTAGAACTATATCGTAGGCACGAGACCTGACCTTCCATGGTTCGCTTTCCAACAAGTACAAGTCCTCGTTTTTAGGAGACGTAAAGGGGTGATGAACGGAAACATATCGGTTTTCCGTTTCGCTCCATTCGAATAAAGGAAAATCGACCACCCAAAGAAAGGCCCATTTGCCCTTTTCGATCAAATCGTACTTCCGTGCGACTTCCAAACGAAGTTGTCCCAATACCTCGCATACTTTGTTCCTATCTTGATCTGCCATTACAAATAGAGCGTTCCCTTGAAAAAGTTGTGATTTTTCTATAACGAGCTTCTTTCCGTCTTCGTCCAAGAATTTGACCATGGGACCTTTCAATTCGTTCCCCAGCTGAAAATAAGCCAACCCCTTGGCTCCCAGTTCCTTTGCCTTCCCCTCAATAGTGCTCATCTCTTGTCTGGACAGGGAAGCTCCGCCAGGAAGCACAAAACCTTTAATTGCCCCTCTTTCTCCAACTTCGAAAGCCCTAATACCTCTGCCCTGAAAGACTGCTTTTAAGTCGACAATCTCAAAGGGGATCCTCAAATCCGGCTTATCCGAACCGAAGCGCTCCATTGCTTCTGAATAGCTTAAACGCGGGAAGGGCGTTTGTATTTCCACCCCTATAGTCTCGCGAAATAATCCCTTCATATAGTCCTCTATTAGCTCAAAGATATCCTCCTCCGTCAAAAAGCTCATTTCTATATCGATTTGAGTAAACTCCGGTTGTCTATCTGCTCTCAAATCTTCATCTCTGAAACACTTAACTATCTGAAAATATCTGTCTAACCCGGAGATCATCAATATTTGTTTAAAAATTTGCGGAGACTGGGGAAGAGCATAAAATTTTCCAGGGTTTACCCTGCTCGGAACCAAATAATCTCTTGCCCCCTCAGGAGTCGATTTGGTCAACATCGGAGTTTCCACTTCAACAAAACCTGCATCCGTCAAAAACGTTCTTGTATAATTCGCCGCTTTGCTTCTGAGGCGCAAATTCCTCTGCATAACCTCACGTCTTAAATCTAAATATCTATATTTAAGCCTTATATTCTCATCGATGGCGCTGGCCTCATTTAAATCGAAGGGCGGCAAAGTTGATGGAGATAGCACCATGAGGTCGTCGGCTATAATTTCGACATTACCGGTCTTTAAAGATGGGTTTTCCGTTCCGGCAGGCCTTTTTTTAACTACACCCTTGATGGCAACCACATACTCGCTTCTCAGCTGCTTTGCCCTTTCGTGAACTGATTCGCTCGTCTCGGGGTTAATGACCACCTGAACTAAACCGGTATGATCCCATATCTCAAGGAATATAATGCCACCCAGATCCCTTCGCTTTCTCACCCACCCGTTAATAACAACTTTTTTCTCTATATGGTCTTCGGTTGCATTGCCACAATAAACGGTTCTTTTCCAATTTTCATCGAACACTGCGTCAAACATTGAATTCGCCTCCATAGCCAAGCTATCCAGCTAAATTTGCCTTTACGTAATCTATAAAGGAATCATTCGCCACTTCGCTTTGGGAACCTTTCCTGAGGTCTTTTACAGTAACAACGCCCTTCTCAATCTCGACACCGCCCAAGATGCAGGCAAGTTTTGCTTCTTTATTTGAAGCTGTCTTGAGCTGTGAGCCAATTGATTTACCGGTGTAGTCCATATCGACGCTAATTTGCTCGCGCCTCAAGTCGTAGAGCAATTTCAATGCCTTATTTTTAGCCAAATCATCAGCTGTCACTATGAATACATCGATACCTGGTTGCTGGCCAAAATCGCAACCTTGCCCTTCCATGGTCAGGACTATGCGTTCTATCCCCGCCGCAAAGCCCACACCCGGGACGTGAGGTCCACCTATCGTTTCAGCAAGGTTATCGTATCTTCCGCCACCGCATACGGCATTTTGTGCGCCAAGCTCCCCCGAAAGGACCTCGAAGGCCGTCTTTGTATAATAATCCAAACCCCTAACGAGATTTTTATCTTCTTTATAGTTTATGCCAAGAATTGTCATGCCCTCTTTCACTCTTTTGAAGTGTTCGCTGCATTCGACGCACAAATAATCCACAATACCCGGGGCATCTTTCATTATTTCACGACACCTTTCGTTTTTACAATCCAAAATCCTGAGGGGGTTTCTTTCAAATCTATTTTGACATGTGTTGCATAACGCATCGAAATTACTTCCCACATATCTTTTCAATGCATCTCTATAACCTGGCCTGCAAACAGGGCATCCTACCGAGTTTATCACGACTTCAAGATTGGAAAGGCCAAGCGCATTAAATAAATATATAGCGAAGGCAATGATCTCCAGGTCGACTTCCGGAGCTTCTGAACCAAGAGCCTCGACATCTAATTGCCAAAACTGACGATATCTTCCCTTTTGTGGGCGCTCATACCTAAACATTGGTCCTGCGCTCCAAAGTTTAACCGGCTGAACCTTCTTTGACATGCCATGCTCCAAATAACACCTGACCATTGAAGCCGTAAGCTCCGGCCGCAAGGTTAAGCTTCTACCCGCTCTATCTAAAAAAGTGTACATTTCCTTTTCCACTACATCCGTCGAATCTCCTATACCCCTGGAGAAAAGTTCTGTATGTTCGAAAAGCGGCAAATGTACTTCATTATAACCAAAAAAACCTGCGACTTTTCTCGACGTCTCTAAAACGTAGGCCCACTTCCAAGCCTCATCGGGAAGAATATCCCTTACACCCCGCGGTGCTTTAATTATATCCATAGCGCATCGACGCCTCCTGTTAATTTACATATGATGATATTTATTGACGTTGAAAATTATGATATCAAAAGATCGGAATAGTAAAAAGCGCGGCCACCACGATGCCGCGCTTTTTCGTGCATCTACGTCGGGGATTTACCCAAACATCTACAAGGATTATCTTGATTCAAGTTGAAACTTAATTGCCGTCCTTTCTTCGCCATCTATGCTGATTTTTGCAAAAGCAGGTATGCAAATCAGATCAATGCCGTTAGGAGCTACATAGCCCCGGGCAATTGCTATTGCCTTGACAGCCTGGTTCACTGCCCCTGCACCTACAGCTTGCACTTCCACTGCACCCTTCTCCCTCATGACTGCAGCTATAGCTCCTGCGACAGATTTTGGTTGAGAGTTTGCGGAGACCTTGAGAACTTCCATAGCATTCGACCTCCCTGTAAATTAAGCTCTACATTCATCGAATATGCTCTTCCCCGACTACACCTTATAGTCTACACCATAGTATAGCTACATATCCAAACTTTTTGCAAGCAGGAAATGCCATAAAAAATCAGTATATTAAAAGAATTTATAATCTCCATGAGGCAAACCCTCTCACCAAAAAATTGCATTGCAAATATGAATACATCATTTTTAAATCATGGCCTTGGTATAGATCGTATGTGGCACAGTGTAACAAATATTCGTAAAGTCTTATATAATAAGAAGGGCAATAAGAATAAAACCAAATGCAGCATGTTCAATATAAATATCGCTTTTTAAAGAGATCGCTTTTAACTAATGATATAAGTTTATGTTTAAAACAAGATATTCTCCCTGAGACAGTAATTATTTTTCAGATATATTGTTTAACACATGGTTAAATATTCATCATTATATGACATAGGAGGTCAAAATATTACATGAGAATATTGGCCAATTTCAAGGATTTCTTGGAAACCACAAGAAGTGTACTGCCTCTAGCTGTAATTCTCATATTATTTCAATTGGTCATATTAAAAAGGCCAATAAAAAACGTCAAGGATATCATCTTTGGAATTTTATTGTGCATCTTCGGTCTACATATTTTTTTGAAAGGGGTGCTCATGAGCTTGCATCCCTTGGGAGATTCGGTAGGAGAGAATTTAGTATTCATGAGCAATAAATGGCTTATTGTAGGAGCTGCTTTTATTATTGGATATCTCGGAACGCTGGTCGAGCCGGCTTTGAAAACCCTGGCACTTGAAGTGGAAGAAGTATCAATAGGAGCAATACCTCATAAGACGCTGACACACGCAGTTGCCGTCGGTTTCGGCGTCGGGATGGGCATAGGCATATACAAAATTTTATTCGATATCCCCTATGCAAAAATAATTACCCTTTTGCTCCTACTCGTTCTAATATTAATACTATTCACACCCGATGAATTTATTTCGATAGCAATGGATTCGGCCAGCGCAACCACGGGGCCGGTAAATATACCCATCAACATGGCAATAGCTATCGGCCTGGCAAAAGTTCTAGAGAACGTCGACCCACTTACCAGCGGTTTTGGTATTGTTGGACTAACGTCTATAGGAGCCATGATCTCGGTATTGATATTAGGCATATTGACGAAAATATAAATACTGATGCAAATGGGGAGAGGGATGTTTATGGATGTCAAGTGTATTGTTGCCATCGTAGAAAGAGGCAAGGCCGACAAAATTGTTGAAGGAGCCAAAAAGGCGGGGGCCAAAGGTGCGACTATCCTCTACGGAAGAGGGACTGGTCAATCAGAGGCTTTGAGATTTTTTAACCTTCGCATCGAAGCCTCTAAGGAGGTTATATTAATACTAAGCGAAGTCAACAAATATAAGGCAATATATGATGCCATTGTCGATATTGGAAAACTTAATGAACCAGGTACTGGGATTATATTCACATTTATGGTTTCTGAACTCACCGGCTTACACCACAGGGAACAAATAAAAAACTAGTTACTGTAAAAAATCATGAGGGGATATAGAGTTACTAGAACATAGATGATTGCAAAGGGACATTTTTGCATATGACATCTTGAAATTAATGTTATCGATTTCTTTATATTTCATTTCAATATCTATAAAAAAATTAAAAAAATATTGCGATGCATGTAGATTTAATTGTCTCACGATAGTATAATAGGTCCAAAATTTAATACGAAAAGGAGGGTTTAAATTGCCGGAAGGTAGAGGTAGAAGACGAAGAAGAAGCACTATAGAGGAAATGATTATTAAAACACAAGAAAAACTGGAAAAAACCAAGAAAAGATTTATCAACAAGCATACCAATGAGATCATTGATATGTTCACTCAGATTGTTGAATCAGCAAGACTAGACACATTCGATGTACTTAATGACTATATTAGCATAAACAATGAAAATGAACGCAAGAAATTCGTCCAAGAACTCGTTATTAACGCAGCTCGTAATATCGACGCTAACTCTCAATCATAAAAAACGATAAACATCCTCTTTATCTAAGACTAACGTTCCAACGAAATTAAGGGGGCAAAATAAAAGGGCCTCCTTAATTTATATGCTATCACACAAAATTTAAGAGGTGCCCCCTATGGGGCACCTCTGCGATAGGCTTATGTTATCTTCGTTTTTAAGATTTATAGAGCCGATACTTCAGAAGCCTGTGGCCCTTTGCTTCCCTGGACTATCTCAAAAGAAACTCTCTGACCTTCAGCTAATGTTTTGAAACCATCTTGCTGGATTGCGCTGTAATGAACGAAAACGTCCTTACCGCCGTCTGCTGTGATGAAACCATAACCTTTGGACTCGTTGAACCATTTGACTGTACCCTGTGTTTTCACTAATGTTGCCTCCTAAATACACGTTTTAAAAATTTTTTACGTCGATGGCGCCTATCGACAAATTTATCATACACCTTATTTGACATAAGTCAAGTACTTTTTAACTTTAAAATTTTGAGAGTTCCTTCACCCAAAAAATCCATCACGATCGATAATGCACCAAAATTAAAACACTCTCGACCCCAAAGGAGGGTTGTCGTCAACGGATAACAAAAGTACCTTTCCTTCATCATTGGGAACGCCAAGAACCAGGATCTCGCTTTTAAAGCCCGCTACAATTTTCGGGGGGAAATTTACAACAGCGACTACCAATTTTCCCTGCAAAGCCTGAGGCGAATAAAGCTCTGTGACCTGGGCGCTAGATTGCTTAACTCCAATCTCGCCGCCGAAATCGACCCATAATTTATACGCAGGCTTTTTGGCCTTTTCGTTGTATTCAACTTTCACTATTTTCCCCACTCTCATATCCACAGCAACAAACTGCTCATAATTTATGGTATCCACATCTATCTCCCCTTGTTTCAACGCCTGGCTTTATCTCTTGATCTAGCATCACATATCGTTTTTATGAAAGCTGCCCCTTCGAGCAAGGACAAAAAGCGTTATTATAGCCACAATGCCAATTAATTTTATTGTAGCCATAGGCCACAGACAACATACACCGAAAACCAAAAACAAGCTTCTTGATAAAAGACCTATTGGCTTATTTGAATAACCTTCCAAAGCACAACCTAATGCAACGGCAGAAAATAAGCCGCCCAGAAGGACCAATATGTTGGAAACTGCATTGCCCTGCAATAAAAGACCGCCATCGTAGCAAAAAGCGAAGGGAACTACAAAAGCCAAAAGACCCAACCTCATCGCCTGGAATCCGGTCTTATCAGGATTGGCGCCTGCAAGGGAACTAGCGGCATAGGCAGCCAATGCAACGGGAGGCGTGATGTTAGATATAACTGCAAAATAAAACACAAACATATTTGCCGCCAAAGCCGTAAACCCTAATTTAACAAGAGCGGGAACTGTCAATGCCGATGCTACTATATATGCTGCAGTTGTAGGAAGCCCCATACCCAGAATAATAGAGAGTGCCATTACTAACAATAGCGCCAAAAACGGAAGGTTCATGGCCAAGGAGAATATAAAACTTACGACTTTAAAGCCAAAACCCGTTAGGGTCACAGAACCGACGACAATTCCAGCAGTAGCACATGCTATGGCAACGATAAAAATGTTCTTAGATCCGTCGTGAATGGCATCGATAACTGCCCTTGGACCCATGCGATAGTGTTTATCGAAAAGAGACATTGCCCAGGCCAAGGCTATGCTAATGACAGCTGCTCTCATGGGTGTGTAACCATATAAAAGCATCACGACCAATCCGCCGAGTGGAATTAAAAGATACGACTTCTTGATGACGTTGGCACGCGACGGAAGTTCTTCGCGGGGAAGACCTTTCAACCCTATCTTCAAGGCCCTAATATGCACCATCACCAACACGGCTACGTAATACAAAACCGCCGGGACGAAAGCAGCAATCATGATATTCCTATAAGGAACCCCCAAAAAAGCTGCCATTATAAAAGCGCCTGCTCCCATTAAAGGGGGCATTATTTGCCCACCCGTACTGGCAACCGCCTCGACGGCACCTGCAAAGGTTGGTGAATATCCCGTCCGTTTCATAAGAGGTATCGTAAAAGCCCCGGTCGCATAAACATTGGCCACTGCCGATCCGGATATGGAGCCAAAAAACGCCGAACTTAAGACAGAAATTTTGGCCGGCCCGCCAGGAGAATGTCCCGCAAATGCCTCAGCCAACTCCATAAAGTATGTGCCTGTCCCCGATTTCTCCAAAAATCCTCCAAATATTAGAAAGATCATCACGTAAGTTGCCGATATGCCCAAGGGGGAGGAAAAGATACCTTCATCGGTGAGATAGAAATGTTCTATGATCCTATCAAAGGAAAAAGGATAGGCTCTAAATATTCCGGGCATGTAATGACCAAAATACATGTACAAAGCAAAAAGTGCCCCAATAATCGCTAAAGGCAAACCCACCACCCGTCGCGTTCCTTCAAGCAAAAGAACAACGAGCAACGTCCCAATTACTATCTGAGTAACGGTTACAGGATCAACTTGGATCATTCTATAAATTATAGATTCGTAATTAAATATTACATATAAACCCGGCAGCGTGGCCAAAAAAGCCAGCAACCAATCAAACCAGGGAACTCTATCCTTTGGACTTTGCTTAGTTGGAGGAAATAACAAAAATGTCAAAGGCAATACCCATAGTAAATGCACATTTCGTTGTAAATAGGCTTCAAGAGATCCAAATACGGCTGTATAAAGATGGAACAAGCCCATGCACACTATATATACGTAAACAAAAGATCTCAAAGGACCAGTAAAACTCCTCAAACTTCATCACCCTTTATTCTTGCAAAAATTAATTGGGCGGACGATAGTAAAAGCTATCCGCCCAATATAAATTGCGATTAATATCTTTATTTAACTTCCGACCAAAATTTTATGCTTCCGGGATGAGCCGGCACTCCTTCGGTGATTGCTTCCTTGGGATTTAACTCCTTGATATCGGCAAAGGCTTCCGCCAGACTTTCCTTGTTTTCCCACAGTGCTTTCGCAAGTTCATATACCAGATCCTCGGGTAGGGTATCTCTTACAACAATACAGGTATAGTCGCCTACCGTGGGCACCGGCTCCTGTGCTCCTTTATATAATCCTGCTTCTATATTAAATGTTGTGGTGCCATATACTTCCGACATGGCACTGCGGGCTTCCTCGTCGACAGGAAGCAAAACTACGTCAACGCGACTTTCGATATCCATAATTACAGGAGAAATTCTTCCTACCTGAAAGGCAAAGCAGTCCAGATGGTTGTCTGCCAACAGATCAGCGCCATCCGAATAGGATGCAAACTGTATCGATGCTCCCCATTTTTTCATATCATCCCAGGTTACACCATAACCCCTTTCGAAAATACCGCGGATTGCCATTTCGGAGGAAGTTCCGGGCTTCAACGTGGCAAAACGAATGGGCAGCTTCTTCTCGACTATATCCTTGACGGACTTGACGCCCTGGGCTTCGGCATAATCTTTACGCATAATAAAATAGGTATACTGCCTGTAAAGGTTTGCGAAAAGACTTACCCCCTTAACGGGCTCCTTAAAAGGGTCTATACCTTTGACTGCTGCACCCAAAGCCGATGTCACAGAAAGCCCAAGATCCGCTTGGCCTCTCGCAATATTGACAATGTTACTCGTTCCCCCACCACTGCCGCTGCCGACTTGAATCACATTTTTGGTCCACATATCTGAAATGGCACCTCCTAAAGCGAACCACGTACCTCCAGGAGGACCAGAGGGGAACCTCAACTGCTGAGGCCAATCGCTTTTCGCCGCAAAAGCAAAAGATCCAACGCTACTTAAGAACAACAGGGTAATCAAGAATACTACAATCTTTCTGACCTTCATCGTTAAACACCTCCCAAGTGTTATTATAAAAAGAAACAAAACGACGATGCAATATATACCCCAGGCGGTTCAATGGGGCAAATTAGCTACAAATATACCACAAAGAAAAAATTGGTGTACATTTTTTATGACCGATCGAGGATAATATTACTTACAATGCATAAAAAATTTCCAGGGAGGCTTTTAGATGGGTAAAACGTTAAGGATAATCGGGATAGTAGGAATAATCTTAGGAATTCTGATCATGATACCAATAGTGACGATCCCATCCGGGATAGCCATATGCATTAACGGGATAGTTCTTTACGCAATTGGAAGAATATATGACGACGTAAGGACAATCAAAGACAAGTTAAACCTCCCCTGATTTTTAGCCCGTCAATACAGACCACGCATGCGCATAGACAGGCTATGAGCAGCTAAACCCTCAGCATCGGCAATTCTTGCTCCATGCCGTGCGAGGTTGAGGGCTGCTTCTTTGGAGGCATATAAATGCTGCAGAGGGCGAAGAAAGGTGCCAACCCATAAACCGCCTTGGAATTTTGCCGACCTTCCTGTTGGCAAAATATGGTTTGTGCCCGCTATATAATCACCAAAGGGTACGGGAGAATAATTTCCAAGGAAGGCAGCGCCGTAACAAGTAAAAAGCTCAAGCACGGATTCAGGCTTTTCAACGGCCAGTTCCAGATGTTCCGGAGCAACCTCATTGGCCATCCGTGAAATTTCCTCCAATGTACCTACAGCAACAGCCCCGCCATTTTCCCACGCTACAGAAGCTACGGATGAAGTCCTTATATTATCAAGCAGTTTATAAACTTCTCCTATCGCCCTTTTGGCAATGGATTCATCTGTGGTCAATAGCATAGCCCTTGCGCTGGGGTCGTGTTCGAGTTGGGCTACCATGTCGGCGGCTAGGAACTTCGGATCTGCATTGCTGTCGGCAACTATCATCACTTCGCTCGGACCGGCCAGCCCATCTATGCCAACGATGCCGAAAACTTGCCTTTTAGCTTCCGTGACATAGGCGTTGCCTGGCCCGACGACGATATCCGCCTGTTTTATATCGCCAGCCCCAAAGGCAACGGCCGCTATTGCCTGTGCACCTCCAATGGCCCAAGCTTCCCTTATGCCAAGCATTCCCATAGCGGCAAGCGTAACCGAATTAGGCCTGCCATCCCTGCCGGGAGGAGTTAAAACCGCAATCCTTTCTACTCCGGCTTCTTGTGCAGGTATTACTCCCATCAAAACAGTGCTGGGCAAGGGGTATCTGCCTCCGGGGACATAGACGGCAGCGCTTTTTACAGGAATAAATCTCATTCCCGCCTTTATCCCTTCGTCAATATCGCATGTAAAGTCTTTTAATATTTCTCTTTGAGCCCTATGAAAGGACCTGATGTTTTTCTCTGCAACTTTTAAGGCTTCTTTCATCTCAGTGGACAATTTTTGCCAAGCTTCTTGGATTTCATCTGGTTTTATCTTTGAAGGTGCGAATCCATCCAAGGACTCGCATATCCTGGCCAGGGCATCCCAACCTTCCAGCCTAATCTGATTCAATATATCCTCTACTCTTCCGCGAACCTCATCCATTAATTCCTTTGCTTTAGATTCGTCAAAACGTTTTAGAAATTGCACGCCTACCACTCCTTAAAGGTTTCTCCACGCACAGCTTTTTGCACGAGAACAACCCGGACATTTGGGGTATAAATCGTGATTATTATATGCTGTTCCAATGCCAACCAAGAAAGTAACCGAATAAAATGGCTCAATCATCATATGTTGATTTACCGTAATACCTTTATTTTCGCCTTTCAAGACATTTAATATGAAGGGTTGTATCGATAGAGACAACCCGGGAGTGGAGCCGGGAATATGAACTAGGCTCACACAAAAATCCTTGGTGCGGGCCAAATCCATAATCATCTTTTTCGTTTTTGCAATAAGTTGCCCCATCATTGATATGCTAATCTCACTTAAAAGATACGAGGCCAGCAGTTGGTTTTCGGAATTATATTTTCGTATTTCCCATTCAATGGCCGAACCTAGGGTAATTAAACCTATGACAACTTCCCTGGCAGGGGTTAATTCGGATAAACCGTCATTGATGTCTAAGGAGTATATTTCATCTCCCGCATAAAAAAGAAGCCTGCCATCCTTCACGCTGACGGGGCAAATTTCGTAGAGCAATGTGGGATCTACCAATTTACCGGCAACCGAAGTCAATTCGTCCAACCGTTGGTAAACCATCTCTGAATTTAATTTAGATTTATCACCATCTTTAGCTAGAGTATCGAAATTCAATTCTGACAAAGAAATTTCCAAATTTTCGACTGCCATATGCTTTCTCCCTCCGCAAAAAACTGGCCTGCTGTATAAACTTTCCAGTCACAAAAACAGTGATAGTCATCATTGACGTTTAATCAAAAGGTTCATTATATTCTATCTGAACGACCACAAAGTTCAACAAAAAAGGAGCGTTTAAATCATGTCCACTCTAACCTTGATGAATAGGGCAGCAGAAATTAGGGATTGGATGACAGAAGTCAGAAGAGATTTTCATAAACACCCTGAACTTTCGACAGAGGAGAGGCGAACAAGGGAAAAGATAAAGGACTACCTAAAGGATTTAGAAATTCCTTTTAAGACATTTGAACATCATTACGGAATAGTAGGGTTTATAAAAGGAAAGGGAGACAATACAATTGCCCTCCGTGCCGATATGGATGCATTGCCAATCCAGGACAAAAAAGAAGTGGAGTATGCCTCACAAAATACTGGCGTTATGCATGCCTGCGGTCATGATGCTCATATGTCGATATTGCTCGGAGCAGCAAAATTGTTAAAAGAAGTTGAGGACCGCCTGCAGGGCAACGTCCTTTTGGTCTTTCAGCCGGCCGAAGAAACGGTAGGCGGGGCCAAGCAGATGATAAAAGACGGTGTGCTGGATAAAGACGTCAAGGCTATCTTCGGACTTCACGTTTCTACGGAAATACCGACGGGAAAGATCGGTATAAGACTTCATCAAATGAACGCCGCTTCAGACGTCCTGACCCTTAGGGTATTGGGCAAAAGCACTCATGGCGCCTATCCCCACGAAGGCATTGATGCCATAGTAATAGCAGGGCAACTAATCTGTGCTTTGCAAACAATCGTTAGCAGGGCGACGGATCCCAGAGATTCTGCCGTATTGACCTTCGGAACCATAGAAGGTGGCAGTCAAAATAACATCGTAGCGGATGAGGTAACGCTGACCGGCACTTTGAGAACTCTATCGCCAAAAACTCGCGAGATGCTAAACGATAAAATAGCGCAATATGTGGAACTTATTCCAAAAGCCATGGGAGGACAGGGAGTTTTGGAAAGGATCAAAGGATACCCTGCCTTAATAAATCATCCCGCATGGGCCCAATTGGTAGTTGATACCTCCATCTCTTTTCTCGGCGAAAACTCGGTGCTGGAACTTGAAAAACCGAGCATGGGAGTCGAAGATTTCGCATATTTTCTCGAAAGGGTGCCAGGCGCATTCTATCAACTGGGGTGCAGGAACGAAGAAAGAGGAATAACCCATCCCGGTCATAACGATCTATTTGACATTGACGAGGAATGCCTTCCCATCGGAGCGGCACTGCAGGCGGGCTGTGTTTTAAATTCACTCTCGCGGTTAAGCTAAAAACTTATTGGAGGTATGGGGAATCCATACCTCCAATTATCAAGATCTTCAAGTTTGCGTTATTTTACTTTGGCTCTCCCGTCTCTATCGGCAACTCTTCGTAGTAACTCCACTCGATCCAAGAGCCATCATAGTTCCTCACGTTTTCGTAACCAAGCAATTGAGTCAGAACGAAAGTAGTGTGCGCAGAACGTACTCCCGATTGACAATAAACTATTATATTTTTATCGGGAGTTACACCCCTAGATTCGTATATTTCTCTCAGCTCATCTGCTGTTTTGAAGGTATTGTCTTCATTAAGAGCTTCTTTGTACTCTATCCAGATGCTACCGGGAATTCTGCCTTTTCTGTATGCACCACTTTTCAATGTTTCTCCCGTGAATTCATCAAAGGCTCTCACGTCAAGTATTATGGAATCCGGGTCGGACATTGCTTCTTTGACATCTTCTAATGTTGCTAATTTCTGTAAATCCATTTCTCCTTTAAACCTGAACTCTTTCGCAGTGATTTCCGGCTTGCTCGTCGTCATTTCGAAACCGGCAGCTTTCCAGCCATCTAATCCTCCATCTATCAAAGCAACCTTATTGTGCCCATACATATCTAACTGCCACCAAAATCTTGCGGCGTCATAATCTCCCCTGTCATCGTACAAAAGTATGAAGGTATTTTCGTCAGCACCCAAACTTCCCAATAATATCTCCATCTTTTCTTTGCTGCATCTCATGCCTTCAAAGGGGTATTCGTCATTATCCGCGCTGTAATCAGGTCTCCATACATTGACGGCTCCTGGAATATGACCTAAGGAGTAGGCAATGGATCTTCTGATATCTATTATCAACACATCTTCTTTTTCCATTATCTCCTTTGCCCTTACCGCAGACACGACAATATCAGAGTTAGCGTAATCGGCATATTTTCCCTCTTGCTCTCTTAACTCTATTTCCGACTTTACCTCCACGCCACGGCCACGATACCATAGCATTCCGCCAACCAAAGCAATAACCAAGATTAATATAGCAATCCCGAACTTCTTCATAACCAATCCTCCTAGCCGGTTTTGCGATAAGTGATAAATCTCAATAAAATACGTGTATAAAATAAAAAAATGATTCTATGTTGTCAACTCTTTCAGGATGAGTTGGACAAAAAGTATAAAAAAATATAACAAGGAGGCAAAGATGGCACGCATAGCGGTTTTCACGAAGTACCCCGAAAGCGGCAAGGTAAAAACACGCCTTGCAAAAGATATCGGAGAGGACAAGGCAGCACGGCTGCAAAAAGAAATGACAGAATTCGCCCTTTCCAATTTATGGCCTTTAATTTCTCGGGGCCATAAATTGGAGGTCAGATTTGACGGAGCTACTTTAGACCAGATGATCTCTTGGCTTGGCGACGGGCTTGAATACGTACAACAAGGTGACGGAGAACTTGGTGTCCGCATGGCACGGGCTATAGCAGATGGCTTAAAAAAAGACAAAGAACCTGTTATCGTCGTAGGAAGCGATTGTCCTGAGATCAACGCTGAGCTAGTTTTGGAAGCAATCGAAGCTTGCAAACACAGCGATATCGTTATCGGCCCTGCCTTCGACGGTGGATACTATTTGATCGGTATGAAAAACTTTGAGCCCGATTTATTTGAACATATTACCTGGGGCAGCAGTACTGTGTTCGAAGAAACCATAAGAAAAGCAAAAAAGCTTGGCCTTTCTGTCTGTAGTCTTACATTGTTAAAAGATGTAGACAGATTTGGTGATATAGAAATATTTGATAAAGCAAAAAGAAAAATAGGTTGGCAGGGGTTGCCCTTTATCAGTGTTATTATCCCAACGTTGAACGAAGAGAGAAATATAGCTAAAACCTTAGAAAACGCCCGAGGAGTAAAGGTCGAAAGAATCGTCGCGGACGGAGGCAGCACTGATAGAACTAGGGATGTCGTTAAGAAATGTAATGTTAAGTTAATATATTCAAAAAAAGGAAGGGCCGTCCAACAAAATGCCGGTGCCCAATATGCTAAAGGCAAAATACTTTTGTTTTTGCATGCTGATTCATCTCTTCCCGGCGGATTTGACAGCGCCATAAGACAAGCCTATGTCAATAACTTTTCCTTTGGAACCTTTAGCCTAGGTATAGATGCCAGTGGCCTTGGTTTTCGTGCTACAGAAATGATCGCTAATGCAAGAAGTAAATATTTAGGCTTGCCCTATGGTGATCAAGCTATTTTCGTTGACAAAAAACTTTTCGAAGATGTCGGCGGATTTCCAATAGTACCCATCATGGAGGATTTCCTGTTGATCAAAAATTTAACTAAGGAATCAGGGAACAAGCCCACGATCCTCCCTCAAAAGGTTATGACCTCTCCAAGAAGATGGCAACAATACGGTCTTTGCAAAGTTTTCTTCGTCAACCAGCTCATCATTTTAGGATATTATGCAGGTGTTTCTCTTGAGGTACTTGCTGAATTTTATAAAAAACCATCGATGCAAATGGGAAAAGCAATAGTATACGAGCTACTTAAAAAATTTTTACACATCAAAAACAATGCCTGACTATATAGAGTAAGATTCCACTATTCATAATAAAAAAAGTTATAAAAGTGCACAATTTAGTCCAATGACCAATAACACAAATTTTTTAAATGACTTCAAATCCCCTTGACACCTATACAGGTAAATGTAAAAATGTACTACGAATGTTAAACATGTGCATATTAGCACAGGTGATAGTGATAACTAATGCAATATATGGAGGTGTTAGATGGCAATGTGGTTGAAAAAGGTCAAATTGTTTGCTCTGTTATGTTTGTTTATTTTGATTAGGATTGGAGGAACCGCCTTCGCGTCAGATTATGCTAATCCCGACGCAATAGTTAGTGTCGATGAATTGCATTCGCATATCGAAAAAGGAGAGGTCAAGATTATCGACGTAAGGGGGGGAATGAAATATAAGTTGGGTCATATACCTGGAGCCGTCAACCTAGATTTCGGCAATTTCATCGACAAAAGTTCTCCCTATCCTTACATGTGTCCATCAAAAGAACAAGTTGAAGAAACTTTGAGAGCATTAGGGTTAAAAAATAATGATACGTTGGTAATATACGGAGACACTCCAAACAATGCAGCTGCCCGGGTATGGTGGATATTGGATCGCTATGGGCACAAAAACATTAAACTTTTAAACGGTGATATTGCCGCTTGGGAATCCGCCAACTTTAACAAGGAAATGCTATCCCCCAAGATTGAAGCCACGACTTACATTATAAATGGCGTGGATAATTCAAAGTATGCATCAGCTGAAGATGTAAAAGCTTCCTTAGATGACCCTAACGTCGTAATTTTGGACGTGAGATCATATGAAGAATACACTGGAGAAAAACTTCTCAAGGGTGCCAAAAAAGCGGGACGTATTCCCGGAGCCGTTTGGGTTGAATGGACTCAGGCTCTGGATGAAAAGGGGCACTTTAAATCATTTAACGCACTTAAGGAACTTTATGAATCTAAGGGTGTTACTCCCGATAAAACAATTATCGTATATTGCCAGGGAGGCTATCGTGCGGCACATACAACATTTGTGCTACATCGCCTCTTAGGATACCCCAACGTCAAGAATTACGATGGATCATGGGTAGAGTGGACAGCTTTGGACTTACCTGTGGAAACGGGAAAGTAATTCTCGATTTGAAAATAATCGAAAGACTTATCTTTTGCTCATACAACTTTAACGTTAAAGTTGTATGAGCAAAAGATAAGTGAAGGGAGTGTTCAATATGACTGTAAATAACCTAAAAAATCAAAAAACGAAAAATTCCTCCGGCAACATTAAAAGAGTCTTGACTGCAGTAGTCATTATTGGGGCTATCATATTGATACTGCATAGACTAGGCGTTTTTTCCTACTTGACTCTTGAAAATATTTCAAGGATAAGAGAATGGATTTTAAGTTTTGGAATTTGGGGACCCGTTATTTATATAATCCTATGGATAGCGGCCTGTGTCTTCTTTTTGCCGGGATTGCCTGTTGCATTAGTGGGAGGGATTGCCTTCGGCCCCCTTTGGGCAACTGTTTATTCCTCTATCGGTTCTACGTTGGGAGCAACTGCAGCTTTCCTTATAGCCCGATATGTGGCGAGAAACATGGTGGAAGAATGGGTAAACAAATCTCCACAGCTCAAGAAAATCGACGAAGGCGTAAAAAAACACGGATGGCGTATGCTTATGATCACGAGATTGGTTCCTATTTTTCCTTTTAACGTACAAAATTACGTATATGGATTGACAAAAATATCGCTGACAACTTACATGTTGGTATCATGGATTTGCATGTTGCCCGGCACCATAGCCTATAGCTTTGCTGGAGGGTCTCTGTCTCAGGGAGGAGATATGAAGCAGACATTTATTTATTTGAGCATAGCCGCAGTCTTCTTCGTAATTATATCTTTAATTCCCGGCTGGATTCGAAAGAAAAAAGGTGACGTTATAGATAACGTCTAAACCATTCAAATTTTGTTCATGGAGGTGTGTTTGCTAAATGACTGAAAAGATAAAAGTAAAACAATATCCGCCTGATGTTATAGAGAAAATGAAAGAGATAGTAGAAGAATGTATGGGAGACGCACCCCCTTTTTGTCAAGCGGCATGTCCTATGCATACGGATGCAAAGGGTTATATACAAATGATTTCGGAAGGAAAATATAAGGATGCGATCAAGTTAATCCGAGAAAAACTCTTCTTGCCGGGAACGCTGGGTCGCATCTGCGCTCACCCCTGTGAGGAAAGATGTAAACGAGGGGACTTGAAATACCCTATGTCTATAGCCGAGCTGAAAAGGTTCGCATCTCAATTTGATAACCCGAGCGATTGGGACCTGCACTGTGAACAAGATAAAGGCAAATCTGTAGCTATTATAGGAGGAGGACCAGCAGGGGCTCAGGCGGCCATAGATTTGAAAAAAAAGGGTTATTCCGTAACTATATTTGAAAAGCTACCTAAAGCGGGAGGGATGCTGCAGGTAGGTATACCTGAGTATAGATTGCCAAGGGAAATTGTCGACTTTGAATACAGCTATCTTTATAAACTGGGTATAGAGATTCGAACGGGAACTGAAGTAGGTAAGGATATATCTTTTAACGATATAAAGGACAATTATGATGCCATATTGATAGCTACTGGCGCTACAAAAAGCCTAATCCTTCCCATTCCTGGTAATGATTTGAATGGAGTATTGGGCGCACTAGAACTGCTAAAGGACGTTAGTGAGAAAAAACCTGTCGAAGTAGGCAATAAAGCAGTGGTAATTGGCGGAGGAAATGTCGCCATGGACGCTGCTAGAACGCTTCTACGAGTAGGAGCCAAAGAAGTACAACTCTTTTGCCTTGAACAAAGGCATGAGATGCCGGCCCATACTTGGGAAGTGGAAGAAGCGGAAGATGAAGGTGTTATAGTCAACAACGGTTACGGACCCAAGGAGATACTGGGGAAAAATGGAAAAGTTAAGGCCATCAGATTTAAAAAGTGCCTTTCCGTCTTTGATGCAGAAGGTAAATTCAATCCCAGTTACGACGAAAATGACATAATTGAAATAGACGCAGATAGTATTATATTCGCAGTGGGTCAACGACCTGACACATCTTTTATCCCAACAGAGATTGGACTGGAGCTTGAAAAAAACGGAAGGATAAAAGTCCTTCCGGAAACATTAGAGACCAACATCCCGGGAATTTTCGCAGCCGGTGATGTTGTTATAAAGCCATGGTTTGTCATCGAAGCTTTAGCCCTCGGGCGAAAGGCAGCAATATCAATAGACAGATACCTGGAAGGAAAAGATTTGTTTGCAGACAGAGACCTCACCTGGGAAGGTCCTTTTGATACATGGTTGGAAAAGGATATTGAAGGGGAGGAAATCTTGCCGAGAGTGCAAACACGCATGAGGCCTTCACAGGAGCGAATCAATGATTTTAAAGAAGTAAATCTAGGCTTTACCGAAGAAATGGCTCGCAGAGAGGCAGAGCGCTGTTTGCAATGCGAATGCAGGCTATGCATGCAAGAATGCTTAATGCTTAATGATTTCGCTCACTGTCCAAGGGAGCTTTTCGAAGAAATCCTTAAAAGCAATGAGGTTAATCCCCTAGTTCCCTACTCTTGCAACATGTGCGACCAATGTACGCTTCAATGTCCAAAGGAGTTTAAGCTGGGAGACAGATTTAGCGACATAAGAAAGGAATTAGTTCAAGAAGGGTTAGCTCCATTGAAGGAACATAAGCCCATATTGGCACATCAACGACTTGGCTTTTCTAAACTTTTTAACGTTACCGTTCCCGACACAAATACAGGTAAGACTGTCAGGGTCTTTTTTCCGGGATGTAGCTTGCCTTCATATAACCCCGAGGCCGTAGGTGCTATTTATGCATATTTAAAAGAGAAGTTGCCCGGAACCGGAGCTATACTGAAATGCTGCGGAAAACCTACAAAGGCATTGGGAATGATGGAAGATTTCCATCATAAATTTGACAGCGTCATAGAGGAAATAGAAAAACTGGGCGCTACAGAAGTTATAGTGGCCTGCCAGTCCTGCTATAATACCTTCAGGCAGTACTTGCCTGAGCATATAAGTGTCAAATCTTTATGGCAACTGCTACCGGAAATTGGTCTTCCCGATGATGCCGTAGGTATTGGCAAAGATACGGGTATAACAGTTGCTATTCACGATTCCTGTGTTACCAGAGATGTTCCATCTATACATGATGGCATCAGGTGGATAGTAAAGCAGCTGGGCTATGAAATCGAAGAACTGTCACACAGTAGAGAAAACACGCGTTGTTGCGGATATGGAGGTATGATAGTTCCTGTTAATCCCGATCTAGCGAAACGTGTGATGTCGAGACGTGCACAGGAAGCAAATTCCGATTGCATAGTAACCTATTGTGCCGCTTGCAGGGCATCTATGATGGCTGGAGGAAAACAAGGTTTCCATATATTGGACTTAATTTTCGGCGGAAGCCTTGCCGGGCGGGAAGCTCCAGCCCCTGATGGTTCACTAGCCAGCTGGTACAAGCGCTGGAAGACGAAGCGATTACTGAAAAAAGTAGCCGAAACCCAGTCCAGAAAATCATCGTTAAGCAGCAACAACGCGCGGGCGGCATAAGTTTAAACAAGGCAATTTGCCGTGAAAATAAAACTGGGAGGGATCAATCCTCCCAGTTTTATTTTTCGTTGTAAACTTTACTATTTAACTGTTTCGCCTTGACAGGAGGAGCCGGCTCCTGCCGTACAACCGAAACAATGTTCGCCCACAACTATCTTTCTATTGGAAAGTTTGTCATAATCAAAATCGAATATATGGGAAGGACCATCCTTAATCTTTAAACCCAACATTTGGTTAAAATCACAATCATAAAGATACCCCTCCCAATCAACAGAGATGGTCGTTCTGCACATTACATTTTGTACAGCAACGGGATTAAAGGCGGAGATCAATTCCTCCATATAGCCACCATAATTTTCGCTTCTTTGTAGAAATTCCATGAATCTTCCAATAGGCATGTTTACAATCACAAAAAGGTTATTGAAGTGTACACCGTATTTCCGCAGCAAATGTTTTTTGTACTCTGTTTCCAGCGCTTTTTGGCTTGCGGGCAAGTAGGCCCCTGCAGGATTGTGAACCAAATGAACTTGCAAATTTGACCCAGACATTCCGTAACCAAGCTTGTTGAGTTCCTTCAATGCTTCTATAGACCGAATGAACGTATTTTCGCCACGTTGTCTATCCGTTCTCGAGGGATTATAATCGGGAAGCGAACCCACTAGTTCGATGCCCAATTTACTGTAAATTTCTAAATATCGACGCCATGGTTCATTGAGTAATATCACCAGATTTGTTCGCACGATAATCCGTCTAGAAGGCCTTGCGAGCATTTTCAAAAACCAAGCAAGATCGGGATGCATCTCAGGAGATCCTCCTGTTATGTCAACTACAGAAATATTATTGGCATCAATAACATTGAGGCAGGCTTCCAGAATCTCTCTAGACATTATCTCCTCTCTTTTGGGCGAGGCATTGACATGGCAATGCTTGCAACATAAATTGCATCGTCTAGTGATATTAAGCTGTAATATTTGCACTCCTGTAGCTCGCAAGGGCATCATATTCAAGCTGCAAAGCTTATTTTCAAAACTTTCAGCAACTTTTGTCTCCATGGCCTGGCTATCTCCCCTTTTTTACATTTCTTTCTGCTTTATAATCTTACGCATCTGCGTTGCATGGGCTAAAGTATCTCCAGCAACCATCGAGGCTGCTACATGCACAGCCTCCATCATCTCATCATTGCTTACACCCAAAGACAGACACTTATTAGTATAAGCATCTATGCAATATGGACAGTGACGAACTGTTGCAACTGCTAGGGCTATCAAGGCTTTTTCGCGTTCTGTCAAAGTTCCTGCGCTTGTGGCAGCACCGTAATAATCGAAAAATTTCTTACCTAACTCAGATGCATATTCCACTATATTAGGAAAATCCTTAAGATCTTTTTGTTCATAATATGATTGAGACATATAAATTACACCTCCGATGAAATTCAATTTATACCTATCAGGGTTTATTATACATAAAAATAATGTATTTAGAAGACCTATATACAGAAGTCATTCTTATATTTAATTCCACATCTAAATATTGGTAAAAGTTTTTAAAAACCTTAGCCTCTCCGGAATGGGCGGATGTGTGCAGTACCACGCTTTATATAAAAAATGCCGAGGCAACCAGGCCATGTTATCGGTCGATATTTTTGAAAGTGCGTTTATCATTAGACTACTGCCTGCATGTCGGGCAGCAAATAAGTCGGCCTTTGTTTCTTGTCGCCTTATAAAGTTCAGCAGGCAGGGTTGAAAAAAGAGAGTAACTACCATATTTAACAGAAGAAAGGCATAAATGGCGAACTGTTGAGGATTTTGAATTTGAAAATCATACATGAAGCCGACATTGGACATGACAAAGGCGAAGTATACTAAGACCGCTTGAATCGCTAAAACCAAGCCTATGCGCTTCAGGGCGTGTGCAAGTTTCCAATGCCCCAGTTCATGTAACAAAACGGCAATAACTTCATCCGCGGCGAGGCTCGAAACAAGGGTATCGAAGAGCACTATCTTTTTATTCCTTCCAAGACCTGTTACGAAGGCATTGCTATGCAACGTCCTCTTGGATGCATTGGCGACAAAAACTTTTATTTTATTGATGCCCAATTTACGCAACAACTCATTGATTTTAAATATGAGCTCCTCATCGGCAAGAGGGTTAAGTTCAAAGAAAAGCGGGATGACCACCAAGGGGACAAGTATCATGGCAACGATTTCAAACAAAGCGAAGACAAACATCAGATAAAGTGGCCATATCCGACTTTCAAATATAACGGCAAAACAGGCAAATCCCAAAAAAGACAACAAAACAATAAAACTTAATACTATGGCTTGGTCTTTGATGAATATGCTTTTAGTAGTCTTATTAAATTTATACTTACTTTCGACATAGAATACTTTAGCCCACGCCCATGGGAAAGAAGATACCCAAAAAAGAAGCCCAAAAGCAATGCCGAATGCTCCGGCCCTGAAAATGGGCGAACTAATTTGAGCGGTTAAACCATCGACAAGTTTTGGAAGGTCATAGGCGACGATAATAGCGCTTATTAAGTAATTGGTGAGCGTTTCTCCCAAAGAGATTCTCAAGTGTTCAATGGCGTAGTCAACGTTTTTGTCGTTAACTGTGGACTTTTGGACGTAGCCATCAAAAACCGTATTGAGATTTAACTTCATTTTAATCAGATGTCGCCACTCCAGTGAATGAAGAAAAACCTCCCACGTTACGGCTCCGATCCACAAAATCCAAAAAATTTGTTTCCACATACGAGGTATACCGCTAAATTAAGAAACTAAAGACCTCAAAGTCCTTGCAGCGCCAGCTATGTCCTTTTGCGATATTACAGCAGATATTACAGCAACGCCCACTGCTCCAGCTTGCAAAGCCTGCTTTACGTTATGTACCCCTATCCCCCCAATTGCCACGCAGGGCAATTTTGTGTTAACGCAAACCTCTTTCAACCCTTCGATGCCTATCGTCTTCGCATCAGGCTTGCTGGACGTTCCGAAGACATCTCCTACTCCAAGATAATCAGCGCCTTTCCTTTCTGCTTCGATTGCCTGATCTGGAGTTCTAACGGATATGCCTATAATAAAACCTTCGGGAGCTATTTTTTCCGCTGCCTCTAGAGGCAAATCTTCCTGTCCAAGATGGACGCCATCGGCACCGGCGGTCAAAGCTACATCTAACCTGTCGTTTACTATGAAAAGAACGCCCTTTTCTTTGCATATTTCTTTTATCGCTAAAGCAGCCCGATAAAAGTCTCGCCCCTGCATCCTTTTATCGCGAAGTTGAATGGCTGTAGCGCCCCCTTGTATAGCCAATCTTGCCTGGTCGCACAAAGGCACTCCCCTTCCCAATCTCCTGTCCAATATAACGTAAAGCTTTAATCTATCCTTCAAATCCAATAACTTCACCTTCTTGCAGCACTATAAATCTAATATTTGCCACTTTGGAAACACGATGGACGAGGGGTTTCTTACGCAAGCAAAAAGGGCATCAAATAGGTTGCAATGAAAACTCCCGGGACCGTAGGATTTCTTAACCGCCACTTCTGCAACAAAACCCATCAATGCCAGAGACGCCAAAGCTGCAACCAAAGGTTCAGTTATAGCCATGCAAGCTGCTATGATAGTGCCCACATAACATCCTGATCCGGAAATGAGGGAAAGCCATTCGTGACCGCTCTCTAAGGCAAAGACGTCTCTTCCGTCAGAAACATAATCTATCGGGCCTGTGGCAACGGCAATACAGTTATATTTGCGTGAGACTGTTTTGGCAGCCAGTGCAGCTCGGGGAGAATCTGCTGAATCAACTCCTCGCACTTGAGCGCCCTCACCGCCAAGCAATGAGATCTCAGCACCGTTGCCCTTTATTACGCCAAAAGCCTTAGTATCGAGTAACCTTTCTACAAGATCCGTTCTCATATTAGTCGCTCCATAGCCAACCGGATCAATGAGGGCAGGTCTTCCCAATTCTCTAGCCTCTCTTGCCGCAACGAACATGGCTTCAATTCCTTCTCTCGTAGGGGTACCTATGTTAACCAACAATGAATCAGATACGGCGACCAATTCAGCAGCTTCTCCGGGATAAAGCGACATAACGGGAGAAGCACCAATAGCCAAAGCCAAATGAGCCTGCCCACTAATAGCTACCATGTTGGTCATGTGATATATTAATGGTTTATGCTGCAGCAAATTGTTAAATACATCGGCAAAGCGAGTTTCCAATTCTAGATTGTCCATCTACACACCCCCATCTAGCGAAAAGAAAGCTGTTTAATCGGAATTTTCAAGCCAGTCTACCTTGAAAATATGCCCCACACAGCCATACCCCTTTCCACCTTTGAACCTATGTTGAATAGCCAGCCTGGTATAATCTTTGGCCCTTTTCACCGCTTCTAAAGTATCGGTACCTGCAGCCAATTCCGCCGCAATCGCCGCCGACAATGTACAACCTGTTCCATGATGATCGTTCGTATGTATCCTTTCATGCTCGAAGACATGAAACTTTCCCTCATAGTAAAAAAGGTCGGTAACCCTTTCACCCTCCAGATGTCCTCCCTTTACAAACACACCTTTAGGGCCTAATTCAGCAATGACCTTAGCTGCCTCCTTCATTTCGTCAAGAGAGGTAATTTTCATCCCTGTTAGTTTTTCCGCTTCAGGAATGTTTGGGGTTACTATAAAGGCAAGGGGAAGAAGTTCACCGATCATAGCGTTAACGGCCCCTCCAAACATTAAAGGATCTCCGCTTTGAGCAACCATGACAGGATCCACCACCAATTTGGTCACTCTATAAGTTTTTATGCCCTCAGCTACCTCTGAAATGGTTTCCTCGCGCGAAAGCATGCCTGTTTTTACGGCACCTACAGAAAAATCAGTCAATATTGCCTTTATTTGGGCGCCAACCATCTCGCAAGGTATATCGAAGACCTTGTGCACTCCCAAACTGTTTTGAGCTGTTACTGCCGCCAAAGCAGCAGTACCAAAAACCTTCAAATGCAAAAAAGTTGCAAGATCAGCTTCTATACCGGCTCCTCCACCGGAATCGCTGCCGGCTATCGTCATCGCAATACCCCTATATGTCATTTTTATCACCTTGCTTTATATATTGAATCGTATTTCTATAATATCTCCGTCTTTTACTATGTAATCCTTGCCCTCCAGGCGAAGCAGGCCCTTCTCTCTGGCCACTGCCATGGAAAATCCCAATTGCTTGAAATCATCGAAGTGTATTACCTGAGCCCTTATAAACCCCCTGGCTAAATCAGAATGGATAGCTCCTGCTGCATCCAAAGCGGTAGAACCTTGGGGTATAGTCCAAGCTCTAACTTCGTCATGGCCCACTGTAAAAAAGGAAATCAACCCAAGCATTTTGTAGGCCTCTCTTATTAGCCTCTCCCTTCCGGGATTCGTTATGCCAAGCTCTTTCATGAATTCTTTTTGGTCCTCCGAGGAAAGATCGGCCATCTCCATTTCCATCCTGCCGTAAATCTTTATCAAGGAAAGTCCCCTCTCCGCTGCCAACCGGACTATTTTATCGTAATCGGGAATTTTATCGTCAGACGTCTGCGTTTCATCCAAGTTTAAAACTATCAACTCCGGCTTTAGCGTCAAAAAGGAAAAACCTCTCGCTTTTTTATGCTCTGTATCGGAAAATACCAACTCCCTCAATGGCCTTTCAGACAGAAGATGGGAATGACACTTTTCCAGCAATTCCTTTTCCTGTTCTTCTTCCTTCTGCAGCACTTTCTTTTTTGCCAGCCTTTCCAGACGATTTTCTATAACGGACAGATCTCTAAATATTAATTCCATCTCAACTATTTCGAAATCCCTTAAGGGGTCTATATTTCCCTCGGGATGGGCAACTTCAGCATTATCGAAACATCTTATGATGTGAATCAATGCGTCAGAATCGGCAACGAAAGTCAAAAAGGCATTACCCAAACCGGCTCCTTTGCTTGCATCCTTAGAAAGGCCGGCCAAATCGACAAATTCGATTTGGGCAGGAACCGTCTTTTTCGGTTTATATACTGATGCAAGTTCCTGCAATCTCCCATCAGGGACATCCACAACAGCTCTATTTGGGTCCGTCTTCCCTCCGGCATAGGACTTGACTTCCGCTCGAGCGCTCGTTAAGACATTGAAAATCGTCGTCTTGCCCGACAGGGGAAGCCCGACAATACCACAATTCAACATGACCACCACTCCTTTTTCAAGAGGCCCTATACATTTTAACCCAGGGTTATATATTATGCTAATTTCTTGCGATCAATTTCTCTTCTGCCCGAAAATCGTGCGTCTGCCATGGAGGTTCCTGCAATTCTAATATCCTTGGTTTCAATTGACACATCTCGGGCTTTTAATTAAGATTATTGGAAAAATTTCAGGCAAGCCAATTCGATATTTTATCATAGCTTTTATGGAGGTGTTATTTAATTGAGCGTTCAATTATTTATATTAATTGGTTATATTGCGATGTTATATGTTATCTCGTGGTACGCGACACGCCTTGTCAATCGAGGCGGGGGAGGAGCTTTGAATTACCTGTTAGCAGGAAGGCACTTCCCGACCATCATTGTTGCGACGATGTTGACGGGGCTTGCAATAGGAGGGGCTTCTACTGTAGGGGTAGCCGAAGGAGCTTATACGCAGGGCATCTCGGCCGGTTGGTATAATGCAGCTTGGGGAGCAGGTGGCATCATAGTAGGTATACTGGTCGCCGATGCTTTTAGGCGCATGGAGGTTCGTACAATACCGGAAATGATGGAGCGCATGTATGGCCCCTCCAGCAGATTGATAAGCATAGTAGCTCAAATATTAATAATGATGGTCATCACTTCTCTTCAGTACGTTGCAGGAGGCGCAATTCTTACCGCTCTGCTGCCGTCTATTTTTACCTTCCAGCAAGGAGTTCTCTTGACGGCCCTGGTCTTTGTCGGCATTACGCTGATAGGCGGATATTGGGCAGCAGGACTCTCCAATCTGATAAACGTAATCATAATCTATCTCGGAGTAGTGGTAGCTATCTTTATCTCGGTCTCGAATTTTGGCGGTTTCGAAGCCATAACTTCCCGACTCCCGGCAGACGGACCATGGTTTCATCCTATTAGCGGTGTTGGGCTTTCTATTATAATGGCTTGGATGGTCGTCATGATCACTCAAACCTTCTCGATCCAGGCAATATCTCAAATTGCCTTTGCCGCCAGGAACGGCCGTACTGCACGCCGCGGTTTTATTATAGGAGGAATAATAACCATACCTGCTGGATTTTTGTGCGCGCTCTTTGGGATTATTGCCGCTGCCCAATTCCCTGGCCTGGAAAATGCCGCTATGGCACTGCCCATCCTGGTCACCCACATAACACCGGCAGTTGGAGGATTGTTGCTCGCATCCTTGTGGGCTGCGGATATATCGACAGCAGTGGGATTGCTTCTCGGGTGTTCAACCATGGTCACCGAAGATTTTCTAAAAAGGCTTATGCCTGAAAAAATAACGCCACGGGGAGAGTTGCTCATTTCACGGCTCGCCGTCTTGCTCGTCAGTGCAGCCACGTTATGGCTGGCCCTGACATCTGTCGGAATTTTAAAGACCATTACAACCGCTTTAGCCATGACATCCTCCTTTACCCTTTTAATATTAGCCAATATCTTCGCGCCGGCTCTGTGCAAAAAGAATTGTGGTTTTTGGACTATATTGGCATCGGTAGTGATTTGGGTAGCCTGGACTTTATTTCCTTCGACTCATATTGTTCCTCACGTAATATACTTAGAATGGCCAATTTGCCTCGGCGTGTTTTCGGCATGTGCCTTATTGAGCAAAGAACCTGCCGAAAGACTCTTGAAGGAAGTCCCTGAAATTGGAAGCTGATCGGCCTGCAGGATCAGAAATATATGTAGCTGAAGCGACCTTAGAGGATGTTCAGGAATTGGGCATCCTCTCTTTTAAAATTTTTTGGTGAGCCCATTCAAGAATCGCTTTTAACCTTTCGTTCAAAAGAGCTCTCGCATCATCATAGGGCAACCACTTCCACTCATGATGCTCGGGACGCCCCAGGTCTGGAGATATTGGAAGAAATACGTCCTTGGTTTTGGCTTCTGCAATATAAAACATGGCAACCTTTCCTTTGCCATAGGGAGGTGTTTCAGTAACATTGTCATAAAATATCACATCGGTCAAACCCGTCTCCTCTGCAACCTCGCGCTTAGCGGTTTCTAAGGGATGTTCCTCCGGTTTTATCTCGCCCTTTGGAAAATCCCAATTTCTATAAGCCCTAAGAAGCAAATAAACAGGCCTGTCATTTTCCCAATAAAAGATCACAGCACCTGCACTGATGGTTTTTATTCTCATCTTCCAACGCCTCCTCGGATCCTAGAGCTATCTTATTTTGTCATTTTATTCTAATATAGTCCCGTAAGGATACGAAATTTTGAGAAAAAGCAAGGGAGATGTAAAAATGAGGAAAATACGTCTGGGCCTATATTTATTTGCGGTGGCTTTAATGACATCGATGGGTACACACTCGTCTTTGGCTGTAGAAGGCGATTTTAACATGCTATCACCATCTAAAATAGAAATATTTTCCGAAGGAGCCCTGCTTTACTTTGAAATGCCTTCAGGCGAAGCAACCGTTATACTCCCTCCAACAATAGACCCTAACAGCATATCGATATATTCGGATTCGGGCGTAAATATATCGAAACTGGAAATAGACAAAGAATATCTGGGAGATTGGATCCCATCCGAACTTGGGGAGTTGAAAAAACAAATTAACTCATTGCAATCGAAAGTGGCCGAAACGGCTTCCCAGTTAAATGCCCTCAAACAATCTGCCGGGATGTTTGAAACCATTCCACTTCCCTCCGATCCGCGTAAGGCTAAAGAGATAATCTCGGAATTGCAAAAAGATAGGTTCGCAACTGAACAAAGCATATTCGATTTGGAGCTAAAACTGGAAGCCCAAAAAAACAACTTGAAATATTTACAGGACCAATGGAATGCCCTTAGCCCTACCGATGATTTTGCAGCCAGGGTTGCGATTTCATCGACCGGAAAGGGCGAAATCCTCCTTAAGGCCTTCAGCCACGAAGCTCGATGGCGCCCAGTTTACTATGCTAATTACGACACCAAACGAGGAGAATTGACGCTGGATGTCAAGGCTGAAATATATCAAAAAACGGGAATTCCTTGGAATGGAAAAATATCACTTTACACCCATACTGCCAAGGATGAAATCGGCATGCCCGAACTTCCGCCTTTGGTAGTGGAGTTCAGAGAACCGATTACCCTTAAAGCGCTTTCGCGAGATATCGCCAGTTTCGAGCAAAAGGCAGAAACAAGAGCCGAAGTTCTTCCGGGTATAGTTTATACCGTGGATTCCACTATTGCCGGTACGGGAAAATTAGCATTACTCCCCCTCGAAAAGTACAGCGAAAAGACAGAAATAGAAATACGTTGCTTACCTCAAATAGATCCTGAAGCATGGATTATCGTACAAACTAAACCAATTGAAAAATCTCTTGCCAAAGGAGAAGTCCATCTTTCTATCGACAATACTCCTACGGGAACAAGCTTAATAGACAATACAAGTGCGGGCGAAAATTTGAGGTTTTCCCTAGGTAAATCTCCATTGGTCAGAGCAACCAAAGTAGACCTGATACCAAAAACCGGTGAAAAGTGGACAAAAGGCACTCTTCTGGATGGCTATGACATCACTGTAGTAAACGGACTTTCCCAAGAGAGTTATATTACAATCGTAGATAGAATTCCCGTAAGTTCCCATCAAGATATCAAAGTTTCAAATATAAGTATCGAACCGGAGCCAACGGAGACAACTCAAAAGGGTATTTACACCTGGAAATTGAGATTAAAACAGGGAGAGACAGGAGCCATAAAAGTGAGATATGAGATAAAATTTCCTGAAGACAAGGAGATTACAATACGACCCATCTTCTAAGACCTTTGATAAGCCTGTATCAATCAAGCTTGACATCTTTTGTTTTAGGATATAAATTTGGCTAGGCTAACTTTTTTCGAATGTTCTTTGATTTTTTATTGGTCAGCAGCGCGTGCAATATATTTGGAAAGGAAGTTTTAATAACATGTTAGCGAGAAAATGTGATGATCAAGAGAGCATGTCCCTTATCCTATTGCCTAACGGTAAATATGCAGAGATAGCATCTTTGCCACTGGGCCAGTGTGGAAAAAGACTGGAAGCGCTGGGCCTTAGGCCTGGCAAAAAGATAAAAAAACTTTATGGAATGCCTTTTTGCGGACCGGTGACGATCGAAATCGACGGAAGACAGGCAGCGATAGGTTATATGGCAGCCTCACGAGTTAAGGTAAAACTTGTGGAAAACGGATCTCTAGAAGGGTGATGCGTATGTCCTGCCACGGACTTTTCGACATATTAAAAAAACGAAAAACCAATGGTCGAAACAATGCCAACCTAGATGACTTCGAGAGCAATACAGGTTGTGGTATGGGGATACATTGCAGCGAGTGCCCTCTGTCTTTTCGTTGCAGCCATAATGGCAATAAAGACGTATCAAAAACGACGAAGAGCGGCCAAAAAATTAAAAAAGTCCTTCTAATGGGAAACCCAAACGTCGGCAAAAGCGCTATATTTTCCCGATTGACGGGATTACATGCCATTTCCTCCAATTACCCCGGGACTACCGTAGGTTTTCTTGAAGGATCCGTTTCAATCGACGGAGAAACGTACAAGCTCATAGATGTGCCGGGTGCTTACACATTGGATCCAACTAACGAAGCAGAGGAAGTTGCCCGTCGCATCTTAGACGAAGGTGGAGATATAGTTGTAATAGTCGCGGATGCAACTGCGCTAGAGAGAAACCTCTATTTGGCACTTCAGGTACTTGAAAAAGGTTACCCTTCGGTATTGGTCTTAAATATGGTTGATGAAGCCAGACACAAGGGCATACATATAGATTTGCAAACGCTGGAAAGAGAGCTGGGCATCCCCGTTGTGTCGACTGTTGCCGTTACCGGAGAAGGTATATCTGCACTCAAAGACGCCCTCGCAAAGGCACGCCCCTCCTTCATACTTCCCATGGGCAAAGACGAGCGATGGCGGTTGATAGGCGATATAGTTATGCGATCCCAGCAGGTAACACACAGACACCACACTTTTCGCGATCGCCTTGAGGATATAAGCGTTCATCCCGTATCAGGTCTGATATTGAGCCTATTGGTCATAGGATTGAGCTTTTACACAATAAGAACTATTGGCGAGGGGTTGATTGATTACGTCTTTGACCCTCTATTCGACAGATTTTGGAGTCCACTCCTTGCTTCTTTGTCTAATCTGCTGGGTGGCTCGGGATTCCTCCATGACATACTCATCGGGCACCTCATTGACGGAAACTTGGACTGGGAACAGAGCTTTGGAATTCTGTCGACGGGATTATACGTGGAATTTGCTATGGTATTCCCCTATATAATCTCATTTTATTTAATCTTATCTTTGCTTGAAGATATTGGCTACCTACCACGCTTGGCCGTGCTTTTTGACGCGCTACTGCACAGGATAGGCCTTCACGGATTTGCAATAGTGCCCACCCTTTTGGGTCTAGGTTGTAATGTCCCAGGAATTCTGGCAACAAGGGTATTGGAATCGGAACGGGAAAGGTTTATTGCTGCTACCTTGATATCGGTTGCCGTGCCCTGCGCCGGCCTTCAGGCAATGATATTTGGTGCGATTGGTTCGCTAGGCATGAGGTATGTCGTGGTTATATATGCTTCCCTTTTTCTCGTATGGCTGATTCTTGGATATGTGCTTAATAAAATTTTATCGGGTCAAAGCCCCGAGCTAATTGTGGAAATTCCGCCTTACAGACTGCCTTCGTTTCGAGATCTAGGCCTGAAACTTTGGTTTCGCATATCGGGGTTTTTATTAGAGGCAACTCCTCTGGTGCTTATAGGGATCCTGATCGCCAATCTTATTTATTCCAGCGGAATACTTCCCTTGATCTCTAATTTCTTAAAGCCTGCTGTGTATCTTCTCGGGTTACCCCCGGAGGCAATTGGCGCGATATTGCTTGGTTTCTTGAGAAAAGATGTGGCCGTAGGCCTGCTATTGCCTCTTGGGCTGACTCCCCAACAGCTTATCGTAGCAATTGTTGTGCTTTCCATGACCTTTCCATGCATCGCTACGTTCGTTGTGCTTTTCAAGGAATTAGGGGCAAAAAGGCTGTTGCAAAGCATAATTATCATGATTTCCATTGCCATGTTAGCGGGGATCGCTTTAAACTCCCTTTTTTCTCTCATGATTACATAGGTCGAGGTTACTTTAAAGGGGTATGGCGATCAACCCGCCATCCCAATGTTTTACGTACCAGGAAACGTCAAATACCTCGCTCAGCATATCTGCATCGACATCTTTCGTGTCACAGATATTATAAACTGATCCATCTTTCATCAAAGCTATCCTGTCCGCAAAACGAAGCGCTAGATTGACATCGTGCATGACGCAAAGGGCCGCTCGGCCCCCGTTGGCGTAAGCCCTCAAGACTCTCATAACAGCCACCGAATGTTTCGGATCGAGAGCACTCGTTGGTTCATCTAACAGCAACAAGGCTGCGTCTTGAGCAAGACATTGAGCAAGCAAGACCCTTTGCAGTTCTCCGCCCGAGAGGGATGTAACTGATCTTTCTTCAAAGCCCTTCATTTCAACTTCCTGAAGATAACGCAATGCCAATTTTACATCTAAGGTTCCGTAGCTGCCCAAGAAGGAAACCCAGGGATAACGCCCCAACAAAACTACATCCAAAACTTTAAAAGGCATTGCCATATGTGCCTTCTGAGGCATATAAGATACCATCCTGGCTAACTCTCTGCGGGATAGCTTTTCTACGGAACGGTTTAAGATATTTACGCTTCCCTTCATATTTACCAACTTGACAAAGGCCTTTAACATCGTGCTTTTTCCGCTGCCATTAGGCCCGAGTACTGCAACAAGCTCATCTTTATGCACAGTAAGCGATATATCGCGCAAAACTTGCCTGTCTCCATAAAAGGCTGAAACGCCTTGGGCGTTTAACGCCTCTGCGGGGCGTTCTGAATCTATTTTATCCAACAGCAAACACCACCTCTAAATCAAGACGACTTCCACAGAAGAAAACAGAAAACAGGACCTCCCACAAGGACCGTCAGCACTCCCACAGGCAAAGAACCCAATGCACGTGCCGCAATGTCCGACCATAACAATATAAGGCCGCCGCCCATCCAAGAGGCAAAAATAAGCCGAATATGAGAATGTCCCACTATCATTCTAAATAAATGCGGGACTATCAACCCTATGAAACCAATCACACCGCTATAGGAGACAGCAACTGATGTTATAAAAGAAACGATGCAAAGTAAGATCCATCTCGTACGATGTGTGTTCATCCCCAAAGTTTCGGCCTTTCCCTCCCCTAGGGATATGAGATCTAACTCTCTATGCAGCAGCAAAAACAATAAGGCCAAGCCTGAAGCTATTAAACACCCAGGAAGCCATCTCCAACTGGCAGAGTTGAAACTGCCCATGATCCAAAAGAAAAAAGCACCCAGCTTTTCAGGAAATAAAGTTTGAAGCAACATCATGAAAGCCTGAAGAATGCTGCTTACTATGACTCCCGACAGAATAAGCCTGGTTGGATCGATCGAGCGTGATCTACTGCTCAATGCCCATACTCCGGAAAGAGTCAAAATGCCCCCCAAAAAAGCAAAGAGCCTTATCGATGGCAAGTTAAAGGCAATTGCAAGAGTTGCACCCAATGCAGCTCCAGAGGCAACGCCCAAGGTATAGCTTTCGGCCAAGGGATTAAGAAGGAGACCTTGATAAACCACACCCGAAGCCCCAAGGATCGAACCAATTAAGAAAGCTATTATTGTTCTAGGAAGCCTTACATAAAGGACAATTGCATTAAAAACGTCCCCCGAATCTCTTGCTTGTGAGGACGTGAGATAGGAAAAAACTATTGAAACGACATCCTTTAATGGAACATGTACCTCGCCAATCACGAGAGAAAGACACATAGTCAAAAGGACAACAAAACTTGAGGCAACTACAAAGGCAAAATAGCTCTTTTTTTTCACCGGGTTCCCCTTTCTCGATTCTTCAGCTTAAAAAGCCATCATTAAAATTATCATTCAATGGAAAATCTCACCAAATTTTTAAAAGGGACATCGCGATGTCTCAATATGTTGACTAAAAGCTTTGCTGCCAAAACGCCCATCTCAAAACAGGGGAAATGAATGCAATATCCACCCATGGCTTTTGCGAAATCTCGTTCGTCGAACAAAAGCAACATATCCCCTTTACGAAAATATTCTTCTTTAAATCCTGAATCCTGATCTATTTCGTAATTGGAGTTGATTAATCGCCCAATTCCCTTTGGCAAGGTCCCGTCGCATACCCAAAGGGAATTTTTACCCTTTCCTTTGTACCCTTTGAGTTTTACTTTTAGAGTTCTATTAGGCTTGGTATCTCCCGCAAATACTATCCTGCGCCCGTCAGCTAGTTTTATTATCATTTGAGCCAAGTCCTCCCAAAAGGGCACAATGCTTACATGTTTATCTATCGTCTCTCCTACTGCTATCAAGGGAAAATCGACATCCGGCGGAGGGCTTCCCACCCAAATAATGCCTTCTACTTTATGCGCTACAAAACGAGATCGCAAAAAGCTCGCCTCAAAATCGTCGGCTACATAAATAATGGGCTCCTTATTCACAGTTGCCATGATGCGATTTATCCCTTTCAAAAACCTATTTAATCCAGAAAATTGCTGCTCTTCAACCTCTACGCTTATTAACCCTGACTTTCTTTCCGATAGCCCTCTAGCCAAGGCATTAGGTTTATATTCCAGACGCTTTATGACCTCCCAGACCTTTTCCCTCGTTTTTGACGATATTCGGGGGTCTCCTCGCAACACGCGGCTGACAGTTGCCTTGTCAACACCTGCCTCTTTCGCTACATCAGCCATTGTCACAGACATTAGTTTCACTCCCAGTTAACTTGCCTTTATATCATAAACATATTGTAATAGTCATTTTACACCACATAATATCCGGGGCAGGAGGTTCCGCTCCTGCCCCGGAGGGGGCTTCAGGCTTGTATGTCCAAATTTGATCCAATGCCCAGACTTTGAAAGAGCTCCTGCAACATTGCCTGCTGCAAATTTAAGGTCCTTTTCAACATAGCCGCAGCAACAACACCCTGCACGTCTTTTACTGCCTCACTGGAGATGTTGCTTGTTTGTCCTACCTCCATGGGCATCACCTCCCCTTACGGCCCTAATAAATTATAGACTATTTTCAAAATACCCGCATACGACCTATAGTCCTTGCTGTATTTCATCGTCATAAGCCATGTAACAATACGGTATATTAGCTTCAGGATTCATGGCCATGCTATAATAATTTTGTATTAACATAATTTGAGGGGGTGCGAAATAATGGAAATCAAATACAAAAACTTGTTTTCCGAAGGAAAGATAGGCAATTTAAATGTTAGAAATCGCATTGTCATGCCTCCCATGGGCACAAACTTTGCAAATGCAGATGGCTCTGTAAGTCAGGTGCTTATCGATTATTACAAAGAACGGGCCTGTGGTGGGGTTGGATTGATCATTACCGAAATAGTTTGCGTTGACAGCCCGGTGGGAAAGGCCATCACAAATCAACTCTGCCTTGACGACGACAAATACATTGGCGGTTTTTCCGATTTAGCCGAAGCCGTCCACTTGGAAGGAGCCAAGGTATTCGTCCAGCTCCATCATGCCGGAAGACAAACTACTCCGAACATTACCGGAGGAATTCAGCCGGTGTGTCCCTCTGCAACCCATGAAGGGTTTTTGAACGTCACACCCAGAGAACTGTCAAACGAAGAGATAGAAGATCTCGTACAAAAATTCGTAAGCGCTGCTGTTCGGGCCAAGATGGCCGGAATTGATGGCGTAGAGCTCCATGGAGCTCATGGTTACCTTATCGGCCAGTTTATGTCACCTCATATAAATAAGCGCACGGATAAGTGGGGAGGAAGCACTGAACGACGCATGCGGTTTCCCCTCGAGATTATAAAGGGCATTCGACAATCTTTGGGACCGAATTTTCCCATATGCTTCCGCTTTAATGCAGACGACTTTGTGGAAGATGGAATAACATTGGATGAAGCTAAAATAATTGCAAAGATATTAGAGGACGCAGGAGTAAACGTCCTAAGCGTGAGCGTTGGTATTTACGAAACCATGCCAAAACTGCTTGAGCCTTTCCATTTTGAAGAAGGGTGGCGGGTTTATACGGCTGAAGCGATTAAAAAGGTTGTCAACATCCCTGTCATAACAGTCGGAGTTATACGCAATCCCGAGTTCGCAGAAACAGTCATAGCCGAAGGCAAAGCAGATTTTGTGGCCATTGGACGCGGCCTCATAGCCGATCCCGAATGGCCAAAAAAGGCTTATGAGGGACGCGACGAAGAGATACGAAAATGCATTTCCTGCAACACTTGCATTGGTTTGAAGGTCTTTGCTGGTCAAAAAATGAGATGTGCCGTTAACCCCAAAGTAGGGTATGAGTGGAAGTACCAATGCCTTCCTTCCGCCTGCGAGAGAAAAAAGGTCGTGGTGGTCGGAGGCGGGCCTGCCGGAACATATGCTGCCGTAACCGCTGCCCGGAGGGGGCACGAAGTCACTCTCATTGAAAAGGAGGATAAAATTGGCGGTCAGCTAAACCTCTCAAGCCTGCCGCCTGGAAAGGATAAAATTAACTGGTTTACCGAATGGCTTGAAGGAGAATTAAAGCGAACAAATGTCACTGTCAGGCTAGGTGAATGTGCAACTGCTGAGAAATTATACGAATTAAAACCAGATGTCGTCATTGTAGCCACCGGGGCAGAGCCGATTGTACCAAACATCCCTGGCACAGAGAGGGCTCTTCTTTCTTGGGACGTTTTAAGAGGAAAGGCCAACATTCCATCAGGAGAAGATGTGGTAATAGTAGGCGGAGGGTTAGTGGGCTGTGAGACCGCTAACTACCTCCTTGGAAAGGGATGCAATGTCACTATAATCGAAATGCTTGACGATATAGCTCTAGATATGGAGCCAATCGAAAGATTTGATCTTCTTACACTCTTTGCCTCTAAGGGTGTAAAAGCTCTGACAAAAAGTCTGGTAACCAATATAACCCCTGACTCAATCGAGATGGTAGATGTTACATCGCGACAAATAAAACAAATACCGGCAAAGCACGTAGTATTGGCCGTGGGACAAAAACCCGTGGGATGCGAATTAGCAAGGGATTTATCCGACAAAGGCATCCCCGTAATTACTGTGGGCGACGCTCGATCCGTAGGCAAGATAGTCGATGCATCGTTATTCGGTTTTAACGCAGGTGTAAAGGTATAAACTAGCGATAGCGCAATATGTAAAAATTAACGCCTCTTTCTCCCTAATTAAGAAGAAAGAGGCGTTATATAATTTTCGGTGCCTTATACGACCAATTGCATTACTTTTTCCCAAGCCTCACAAGCCAATAAGCAATGGCAAGCAAAAGAATCAGACCCAAGTTGCTACTGGTTTGACCCACCTTGAGGCTGACTACCGTTACGATCATGATGGCAAACCCGATACCCATTAATACCTCTCCGGTTATTAGTCCAGCAGCTCCAAGAACGCCGATATCATTAGTCGACTCGTTTTTACCCCTTCTCAGTTTTCTGCTTACAGAATTCAGTATGCCTCCGAAAAATATGGCCACACCCAAACTAAAGGGAAGATAGAGACCGACAGCAACGGGCATGACGGGAGTACGGAAGTTAGAACCTTTAGCAGCAAGGATTTCATTAATTTCGGTCCTTGGGAGGAGTGCTCCTCCCTGTTTTTTGCGTACTATGCTCATCCCTGCACTCATACCCTTGTGAGTGGGATTTAATTTAGTGACTCCAGAATAACTACCTTTTGGCCTTTCATGCTCATGCTCACGACTTCCAACAGATCGTCGTTCGCCATCCTTATACATCCGTGGCTTGCGTCCGTTCCTATTTCATGCAGATGTTCATCGTCGGTTCCATGAATTCCTATCCCTTTCCACCCCGTTTCAAGGCGAATAAAATAGGGCCCATACCCTATCCGCTCTTTTGTGGCTTTATCGACGTAGCTACCCCAAAAGCTGGAATCCTCGATAGATTTTACGTAAAAAACACCTTCAGGAGTACGCATATCCCCTACTTTAAGTTTTTGCCCAGGATTTCTTCCCGTTGCCACCATCCATCCGCCGTATATCACTTTATCTGTTTCAGAGAGAGCCAGTAAAACATGTTCTTTCTTAGAACAAACCCATGTTATTTTAGCTAAATCACTGGGAGGAACATTTAGCGACAGCATAACTTCCGAAAATTCGACGACAGAAGTGCCTTGCACTAAAGAAAAATAATTTACTGCCATTTGGATTAAATCATTTTCGGCAAGCCTATATGTGGCCTCCGCATTGGACACATTGCATAACGTAAACATATACAAAAATAAACATATTATTAAAGATTTTAAAAATAAACAATAAGTTATTTTTATTTTTTTATACTGCATTATTATGTATTTTATTAACATATTTGGATTTTTATTAAATCGTCTCAAAACAGCTTCCTCCAATGAACTCCCGTATTATCGAATTATTAGGAACGCCATCGGCAGGCATGAAAGGTACATAATGCAAAAAGGTCAACAATCTTTGCGCTTCGCCGAACATGGGCGAATCCTCATGGATATTTCTAAGCAAAGGTTCAGCATAACCTTTCAATACGGCAAGTTCGTATACGGTAGCAGAATTGAACATAACATGAGCTCTCTCTTGATAGGGAAATATATGTTTTTGTGCTCCCCTTGTCACCGATGGCCATTGGATTAAAGTCGCTTCGGGACTCTTGCCCCTTGTCCGATAATCCCTGACCAATCGCCTTATAAGTCTGTTATCTGTCGTACTTGTCCTATTGTGGCGATCAAGATTAATCCCCGTTAAGGGGGAAACGTATATCCTCCACTTATTGTACTCGGGGATACTTTTGGTGACCATTTCATTCAAACCATGAATCCCCTCAATAACTATGATGTCACCATCTTTAATACGCATTCGTCTTCCTCTTTCTCTTTTGCCCGTGAAAAAGTTAAATTTAGAGATTTCGACCTCTTCGCCATCGAAGAGGTTAACTAAACTTTCGTTTATCAAATCCAAGTCAAGGGCTTCGATAGCTTCGAAATCATAATTGCCCTTTTCATCCTTAGGTGTTTTTTCTCTCTCAACAAAATAATCGTCCAGGGAAATTATAAATACCCGCTTACCAAACACCTGAAGTTGAATACGCAATCGATGAGCAGATGTGGTCTTACCTGAAGCCGAAGGTCCGGCAATACAGATCAACCTTATATTGTTATTTACCGCAATATTTTTAGCCAATTGCGACAACCACTGAGAATGCAACGCTTCCGATATTTGTATTACATCATTGGATTCACCCCTTGAAACCAAGGCGTGAAGGTTTTCCATGGTATTTATTCCTAAGATATCAAGCCATCTTGCATATACCGTAAAAACTTCTGCCAAACGCTTAGAGGGCATAAAGGGCGGAAGCCCCTGAGGATAGGCAACTGTCGGAAACCTCAATACCATGCCCTGGTCGTATGGTATGAGGTCATAGGTTTTCATATAACCTGTTGACGGGGCAAGAGGCGCGTAAAAATAACCGTAGGTATTATCGCTTCTATAAACCTCTATAGGATCGACAGCTGCCCACCTCAACAAGTTGGCCTTATCCATATTTCCTTGACGGGTAAATATTCTCTTGGCTTTGTCGCCCGATATTACCTCTCGTTTTATGGGAATATCGGCATTAACCAGTCTATCCAATTCGCGTTTTATGGCATCTAACTTTTTCTCCGTGACTGAACCGGATTCAAGCTCACAGTAATAGCCGTCGCTAATCGAGTGCCTGATGAATACGTCTTCCGACAAAGCGTTCATACAGGCAAGAACCAGCAAAAAACTGAGACTTCTTCTGTATACTTCCATCCCCTCAAAGCTTGAGGTGTCCACAAACTCTATGCAACTATCGTCATCCACGACCCAATCCAAAGGGCGCAAGTAGCGATTTACTCTCCAAGCCACTATATTGGACTCGTGCCCCTTGCCACAGGCAACAAGCACGTCCTGCCCCTTTACAGGTCGCGCAAAAAGCAGCCTGTTTCCGTTCTTTACCTTGACGACAAAGCTCATGCTATGTTTTTTTACCTCCACTACGTCTTTATTGCGCAATCGTCTATATCACACGAAAATCCCGCTAGTTTTATATTTTAGCATGGGATAATTTTCAAAGGAAGAAGCTTTTAAATAATAGTTTTCCGATTATCCTTACCTGGGCGGCTCCCATTTCTTCGCTATGGACTGAGTCACTCTATCGATAACTATAGCCATCACAACAACTGACAATCCCGCTTCAAATCCTCTGCCTATATCTATTCTATTTATGGAGAGCAACACCTCCTGACCAAGCCCCCTGGCCCCGATCATCGAGGCAACGACAACCATAGCTAAAGCCATCATTGTAGTTTGATTGACACCGGTAAGAATGGAAGGCATTGCCAGCGGAATCCTTACTTCCTTGAGCAGTTGCCACTTCGTTGCGCCATAAGCCAAAGCGGCCTCTTCTATGTTTTTAGGCACATGCCTTAAACCCATATTCGTCAGCCTTATTACAGGTGGTAACGAATATATCAAGGTGGCCAAAACCGCAGGCACCTTGCCAAGGCCAAAGAGCATCATGGCTGGGATTAAATACACGAAGCTCGGCATAGTCTGCATCCCATCCAAAATTGGCCTTATGACCACCGCAAAGGAGTTGATCTCCGCCATCAGTATCCCCATGGGAATACCTATTAACAGCGAAATTATAACCGCCGTCAGCACGACGGCCAGCGATTCCATCGCCAATGCCCATAATCCGAAGGCACCGATCAACAATGGCAAGATAGCCAAGGTCAAAGAAGCAATGAGCTTTTTCGTGGTTGTAAATAGCACCACAAAAACAATTATCATATACAACCACCAGGGGACCATCAGCAGTATTTCGTTTATCCTTAGCAACATAGTAAGGATACCAGTAGAAATAGCGTCAAATACAGGTGCATATGAATCTAGCAACCAATCTACGAAATTATTGACTTGTTCCGCTACATGAAAAGTGAAATGCTCTGGAAACATATTCTCTTCACCTCCTCGTTACGAGCTTGCAGGCGTACTTGCCAGCTTGTTACCCAAACTCAGTTTCGTCTTTTCCAGCGTCCGCCTTTCGTCGGCAACGAAAGCAGCTACGTAGTCATCTGCCGGATTCGAAACGATCTCATCCGGTGTCCCGATTTGAACTATACTTCCCCTTCTCATGATGGCCATTCTGTCACCTAACCGCAAAGCTTCCGATAAATCATGAGTAACAAACATTATGCTTTTTTTCATTTCTTCCTGCAGCCTCAACAGTTCGTCCTGTAGTTGTCTGCTGATAAGAGGATCCAGACCGCTAAAAGGTTCGTCCATCAGAAGTACAGGGGCATCCATTACCAGCGCACGGGCAATTCCGACCCTTTGCTGCATTCCGCCGGACAATGCGGCAGGATAATAATTCTCCCATCCCTTCAAACCCACTCTTGCTATTGCAGCATTGGCTTTTCGATATCTTTCCTCTTCCGGTTCGCCTCGAAGCTTTAAGCCGAAGGCAACGTTATCCAGAACTGTTTTGTGGGGAAGCAAACCATAGTGCTGAAAAACCATCGCGGCTTGATATCTTCTGTGCTTAACCAATTCCTTTTTGCTCAAAGAGGTGATATCGAGATCATTGATTTTAATCGTTCCTGCCGTAACTTCTATCAATCTCATGAGACAGCGTATAAGGGTTGACTTTCCGCTGCCGGATAACCCCATGACGATAAAAATCTCTCCAGGATATATTTCGAAAGATACATCCCTCACAGCCACTACAACTTTGCCGTCTTTTTCCATCTGTGAAATCGTTACTTCATCGTGAACGTCGATATTTAATGTTTTCTTCCCTTTTAAACGTTGTCCTTTAGAAAACACCTTCCACAGGTTTTTTACCTCAACAACCGGAGAAATAGCATTTATAGACTTAATCTCACTCATCCACATCACTCCCATTTTCGTGGACTTTCAAAAACAAATAGGGATAAAATTTGACCAAAATAATCGATCAAACTTTATCCCACCCAAACCACCCAAGTACTTTTATAAAATTTACATATTGTATTGAGCTAGAAAATCCGCCTCTTTCAACAGAAATTTAAGTTTTTAACCGAAATCTAACTCGATCAACGAATTTTAAGATCTATTCCTTAACGACCTCTTTATCCAATGCCTCTTTCAGCTTGTCTATATGAGGATCGCCAGAAATGGGAAACCACTGCTCCCATTGCTCGGGAAACTTTTTCAAAAACCATATGGCAGCATCTTTAGGTCGCAGCTCATTCTGCCACATGTAGGCAAGTGCTTCGTTTGTCTGTTCGATCGTCGCTTCGTAATTTGCTAAAAACGATATGACGAAGGGGTCTTTCTGCAGTAATTTTGCGCTCGCTCCTACATGGACTTTTGATTTAGGAAAATCACATCTGTAGCCGTTTTCTTCGTTCCATAATTTGATATCATATGGCGGTTCCTCGATTTTAGTCATGTCAAAAAGGCCAAGAATCGGCGTAGGCTCCCAATAGTAGAAAAATATAGGCTCACCTTTTCGATAGGCACTTACTATTGCAGTGGAGAGAGCTGCGTCAGAGCCTGGCTCAAAAGATTGATAATACTTATCCAATCCATATGATTTAAGTTTTTCCATGTTTATAGAGCTAATCATCCAACCTGTGGGGCCATTGTAAAATCTACCCTTATTAGGATTCTCCGGATCCTTAAAAAGTTCCCAATATTTAGGAAGATCCTCAATACTTTTGAGGTCCGGCGCCATTGGTTTAATACCTCTTTCGGGATCGCCCTTAATGACATATGTGGGTACATACCAACCCTGGCCGGCATCTGGATAGGTCGAACCTAAATCCAAACATTCGCCGCTTTCCACATATTTACCCCATGCCTCAATATTGTCCGACCATATTTCCATGGATACATCTACATCGCCTCGCGCCATCCCCAATAACAAGGGAAGACTTTCTCCAAAGCTATAGGAAACGCTATATCCATAAGCCTTTTCCAATATATAACCGGCAATACGATTATGTATTTGTACACTATCCCAACTAAAATCCCCAAAGGTGATGTTTTTCGCTTTGGCAAATGATATTGCAGGTGAAGAGAGAAGAAAGAAAGAAAATACTACTATTACTATCAGCACAGTGATTGCCCTTTTAAACATGCAAATACCCCCCTTTAATTCATGCAAAACCTCACATCCTTCGATTCGAAAGCGACGGATAAAGGATTATCGGTTACTGAATATTTGAACTTTATGTTTCGTCCACTGTAATATATGCGGTTTTTATATCTGGCCAGACTCATTTGAAAGTGGATTTGATTACGATCATCTATTTTAAAATACAATAATATTAATATTTGTCAAGTTAACTGTATACATTTTATTGTCAATATATGAACACCAGAAAACAATAAACCCCTTGATATATTAGCCAAAATCAGACATTACGGACGAAATAACGTCAAAGAAAAAATTTTAAAAATACTGTACACAAACCTTCAAGCAAGATCAGACACAATCAAAGCGTCAAAATCGCTTTAGCACACTGTCACCCAAAAAACTTCTCATAACCATTTCGCAGCCGTGGCCTTAAACACTACATATATATTCATCCCGGGGCTTAATTTGAGTTCCCTGGCAGCTTCATCGGTAATTAAGGCAACCAAGTTTATCTCCCCTATAGATAAGGTAACCCTTATCTGACTGCCATTACAATAGGCCATCTCTCTAATAAAACCATATAACAAATTACGAGCAGAGGTCCTTTCAGGATATTCAGCCAAAAGTATCTCCGATGGACTGATTGACACTACGCCAGATTGCGATGGGGCTCCGGAAATAAAAATCTTTTGACCATCCCTTAACCTTTTACAGTACAAGCCGTTTTCAAGCTTTTCCCAAGGGCCGGGGATTATGTTCTCAGGCCCCTGACGCACAATGCGACCGCCCCAAAGCGAAAGGATCTCATCGGCAGTGCTGTAAAGCCATCCCAGATCATGGCTTACCATGATAATAGTCGTTTTCCATTCCCTTTTTGCCTTGATCACGGCCTGATTTATTAAGGCTTCCGATACTTTGTCGACATTTGCCGTCGGCTCATCGAGCAATAAAACATCGGGCCTTAAAGCGAGACGCGCTGCCAAGGCTACGCGCTGAGCTTCGCCTCCCGAGAGCTCATGCCAGGCTCTGTATAAAAAATCTCTTGGCTGCAAACCAACCATTTCAAGCGCTTCCACAACCCTGCTTTTAATGGTCTTCGAATCATATCCGCGTAATTTCAAGCCATAGGCCACATTGTCCTTTACCTTTCGAGTCAATAGACGTGCATTTTGTAAAAGCATTGTTACTTCTTGGCGGAAAAGTGAGGCCTTTTGCGACGTAACGGAAGAGCCTTTATATATAATTTGGCCTTCGCTCGGCTCATCTAAAAATGCCAAAATTCTGAGCAATGTCGTCTTACCGCTCCCGTTCGGGCCGACTAGGCCGTAAATCTTACCCCCTTCTATAGCCAAACGATCTACGGATAGAGCACATCTGTCGTTGTAAAAACGTTTAATATCTCTTAACTCATAAAGCATATCTGTTCACCTTGTCTGCCTTCTTCGCTTAGCATATGATAGTGTGCTGTTGACTATAAAGGCTATCAACAGCAAGATCATCCCCAAGGCTATCCCCATGGCAAATTGCCCCTTGTTTGTTTCAAATGCCATTGCCGTGGTAATTGTTCTCGTTCTCCATTTTATGTTTCCGCCTAACATTGAGGCAGCACCAACCTCGGATATAACGCGTCCATATGCGGTAATTGCTGCCATAAGCATCCCATATCTCGCCTCCCATAAGATGTCAAATAACAGCCTTTTTCCGCTGGCTCCTAGCGTTAAAAGGGTGTCCCTTACCGACAAATCCAGCTCTTCGATGGATTGTGCTGAAAGTGCAATCACAATAGGCAGGGCCAGAACCACTTCGCCCACTATAACGCCTTTTAGAGTAAAAAGCAGATTCATACCGCCCAGTGGTCCACGATTTGAAATAAAGGCATACACCCATAGTCCGACCAATACCGTGGGAAGGGCAAGCAATGCATCGAAAACGGATCTAAAAAACCGTCTGCCTGGAAAATCGAAGTAACCCAATAAAAAACCCAAAGGAAGACCTATAACAAGAGATATTATTATCGCAGCCGTAGAAGCCCTCAATGTAGCGGAGACGGCCGAATATACCTCCTCATCTCCTTTTAAAAGCAACACAAAGGCTTCCGCTATTCCAGAAAGGATATATTCCATGATGTTACCTCCCTCGAAAGTTGCGATGCTCAAAAAGATTATATACACAAATATAAAAAACAATAAGCCGCCACAGGGGGATGCGGCGGCCTATATGGGGGATTGGAGCATCTATATAAAACTTAAAAAGCGCAGGATGTCATTAATTTGTCCCCAAAGCCATATTTGCGTTCGGGAAGAAAAGTTGTTTGCCCATGAGCCTGAAATCGGCTATGGCTTGCTGGGCTTTTGGAGTAACAATCCATTCGATAAACTTCTTTGCCAAATCGTATTTGACATTGGGGCAATTCTCAGGATTTACCGCAATTACGCTATATTGATTCATCAAGAAAGAATCCCCTTCAGATAAAATAACGAGTGGAGGATTCCCTTCGTAGTTAGCTTCATATCTAATGTAAGTGCCTCTATCGGTTAACGTATAGCCTCCCTTTTCGGCAGCTACGTTAATCGTAACTAACATACCTTGACCTGTCTGCACATACCATTCTTCTTTGTCAGGAATAGCCAAACCCGCCTGCACCCAAATAAATTTCTCCTTGGCATGAGTGCCCGATTCATCGGCTCTGCTGACAAATACGGCCTCCTTTTCGGCAACCTTCTTTAATGCTTCAGTAGAAGACAACCCCTTTATGCCAGCCGGATCGTCCTCTGGGCCAATTATCACAAAGTCATTGTACATTACTTGAGTCCTATCAACTCCATATCCGGCTTCTATAAATTTCTCCTCAGAATCAGGATCGTGAACCAGCAGAACATCTACATCACAATTTTCTCCCAACTTTAAAGCCTTCCCAGTACCCGTAGCCGTCCATTGAAGAGTTATTCCCGTATCTTCATTGAACATGGGTGCAAGATAATCGAGAAGACCGGTATCGTCGGTACTTGTTGTAGTTGCCATTAAAAGGACGTCTTCTGCTTCTGCGAACCCTTGCCCAAGAGAAAAAACCACCAATATAGCTACAAAAACAATCAGCAACCGCGAGGTCAACCTTTTCATGTCCATGATAATTCCTCCCTTGCTTAATTTTTTCACAAAAAAATTAGTCCCCTTCCCGCCGGGAAAAGGACTAATGTTCTTTCTCCTCCTTTCCGAGCGGGAGGCCCTTTCGTTTCCGAAAAGACCCTATCGGTCAACGCTCATAGACCGCAAAGATCCTTAGAACCGTTGACTCGGAGGTTATATTATTAAAATTAAGATATGTTTACATTGATAATAATACTAAACATAAAAATAAATGTCAATGAAGGTCATTCCCATACCCTCATTACTGCTTTAACCGATGGTTTAGAGAGATAACTGGCCACTATAAACACGACAAAAGTTACGACAAAAGTAGGCACGATGGGATGTAATCCGTGAAGCAAAAAGGCATATTTGCTCAATGCAATAAATAAGATTACGCCGGTTATCATGGAGGCCAGAGCTCCTGAAGCAGTTGCGCGTTTCCAATAAAGGCCCATCACAATCGGCCAAAAAAATACAGCCTCAAGCCCACCAAAGGCAAAAAGATTAATCCACACTATCAGACTTGGAGGCTTAAAGGCCACGAGAAACACCGTGACCCCTATAATAGTCGTAACTAAAAGGCTGATGCGCCTGATCTTTTTGTCGTCATATGCAGCGCCAGGATTAATATAACCAACGTACAGATCATTTATAATTGCTGCCGAGGCCAATATAAGTTGAGAATCTACTGTGGACATAATAGATGCCATGGGCCCCGCTAAAAAGATCCCGGCAAAAATCGGAGGAAGGACTTTGACCGTTAAAGTCGGTATAACGGAATCAACTGCTTCTATGTTGGGCAGTACGGCCCTCCCCAATGCGCCAGCCAGATGCATACCCAACATTAGAAAGCCGGTCACGAATGTGCCAATTACTATTGCCTTATGCATGGATTTGGAATCTTTATAACTGATACACCTAACAGCGGTGTGAGGTAAGCCAATTATTCCAAAGCACACCAATATCCAAAAAGATAAGATAAAGGGCTTTGTGATAAATCCGTCGACCCCGAAAGGCGTCAATAAATCCGGGTTTATCTCCATCAATTTGGCGCTTATGGCATTCATCCCGCCTGCTGCCTTTGTGATTCCAAACACCAACGCCAAAGTCCCCAACATCATGACAATGCCCTGAAAGGCATCTGTCAATACCACTGCCCTAAATCCTCCTATTACCGTATAAAATATTACGGTAATAGCAAATATAGTGAGACCTACCTCGTAAGGAAGGCCTATAGCCTCAAACAACCTGGCGCCTCCTATGAATTGTGCAACAATAGCTGCAGTGAAAAATAATAACAAACTGATTGATGCCATAATCACTATTGGTGTGCTTTCATATCTGGCTCTCAGGAAATCGTTAATTGTTATAGCATTAATCTTACGCGCAACAATGGCAAACTTCTTGCCCAAAAAGCCCAGAGTAAGGTATGCCGTTGGAACTTGAATCATCGCAAGCAACACCCAACCCAGCCCCATCTTATAGGCCATCCCCGGGCCACCCACAAAGCTACTTGCGCTAACATAGGAAGCAACCAACGTCATGGCAAGTACAAAGCCGCCCATTGAACGACTACCTATAAAGTATTCGCTAAGAAAGGACCCCTTTGTTTCCGACATTTTCCTGTTTGCAATATATCCAATCCCGCATATTATAATAAGATAAAGCGCTAATGTAATTGCAATATCGATATTCACGATTCCTCACCTTACCTTAAGGTCATTTCTCCCGTCCGTCTCGAGAGACATGTCGTGAAAGAAAAATTTAACCAAAAACCAGGAGGCGAAAGAAAAGACAATGAACCCTACGACACAACTCCAAAAAAACCAGCTTGGCAAACCCATAACGAACTTATAGCTAGATAGAGGTTTTGACCCCATGCCATAGGCGAACCCATACCACCAAACGAAGTAAAGCACGGTCAATATTATCGAGTATAGAGCCTCACTCTTGGCTGACTTATAACGCTTGTCTTCTCCGATATCTTCCAAATTAACAGTCTTCACAACCACCGCCATTCACCTCCAAAACTGCTCCTTTAGCTCCCGAAGTGACAAAAGCGCGGTACCGCTCCAAAAAGGGGCTGTCAAGCTTTCGAAGAAAAGGTTTCCATCCTTCTTTTCTCGAGTTTAACTCTTCTTCGCTAATATTAACATCAAGTTTACGAGCGGGAATGTCTATTATGACCTCGTCCCCCTCTCTGAGAAGTCCTATCGGCCCTCCGTCAGCTGCCTCAGGAGACACATGCCCAATGGAAGCTCCCCTTGTGGCCCCGCTGAAACGGCCGTCAGTAATGAGGGCAACATGTCTGTCCAATCCCATCCCTGCCAATGCGGAGGTTGGACCTAACATCTCTCTCATTCCCGGTCCTCCTTTGGGACCCTCATACCTTATGACCACTACATCACCTTTTTTTATTTGGCCGGAAAAGATAGCCTTTGTGGCCGCTTCTTCAGAGTCGAAAATCCTGGCAGGGCCTTTATGCTTCATCATTTCAGAAGAAACGGCGGATTGCTTTACGACCGCTCCGTCGGGTGCCAGGTTTCCGTGAAGGACGGCAATGCCGCCTTCCCGATGATGAGGCCTTTCTACGGGTCGAATAACCTCGTCATCAAGAACATAAGCATCCTTGAGATTATAAGCAACTGTATTTGTCGTTACGGTCATAGCGCTGCCGTCGATAAGACCTGCATCGGATAACCTTTTCATGACTGCCAAAACTCCTCCCGCAAAATACAAATCTTCAACGTGATCGCTGCCCCCGGGGCTCATGTTGCATAAATGAGGACACTTTTTGCTCATATCATCAAAGATGGAAAGGGGGAGATTCAGGCCTGCCGCCCAGGCAATGGCGGGTAGATGCAAAGTGGTATTGGTAGAACCCCCCAACGCCATATCGACAGCAATTGCGTTTAAGAATGAGGCCTTTGTCAGAATTTGCCGAGGCGTAATTTTCTTCTCGATTAGCTTCATAACCGCCCTTCCCGTCTCCTTTGCCAATCTAATTCTCTCGGAAAATACCGCCGGTATAGTCCCGTTGCCGGGCAAGGCAAGTCCTAAAGCCTCCATCATACAATTCATCGTATTAGCCGTAAACATTCCGGCACAGGACCCACAGGTAGGACAAGCAGATTTTTCAAGTTTAATCAGCTCGGCATCCGTCAGCGCTCCTGCTGCATGTTTTCCTACTGCTTCGAACATAGAAGAAAGATCTACGGTTTTTCCTCCGTCGACCTTTCCGGTGAGCATGGGGCCACCGCTCAAAACAACGGACGGAATATCCAAACGGGCAGCGGCCATAGCCATACCGGGCACTATCTTGTCGCAATTCGTCACCAACACAAGGGCATCGATCCCATGAGCTCTTGCCATTATTTCGACGGAATCCATTATATGTTCCCTGCTCGTCAGGGAGTATTTCATGCCTTCGTGATTCATCGCCAGCCCGTCGCAAACCCCTATAGCGGGAAACTCGAGAGGTAAACCACCAGCTGCATACACTCCAGCCTTAACGGCTTCGACTAACGTCCTCAAATGGACATGGCCGGGGATTATTGCATTATAGGCATTGACAACTCCTACCCATGGTCTTTCGATCTCCCACTTTTCATATCCTGCTGCCATTAAAAGCGACCTATGGGGCGCTCTGGAAACTCCCTTTTTTACCGTATCACTTCGCATTATTCATTTCTCCTTCCACTTTTCTCAAAAAAATAGACAAACACTTAAGTCCTTCTTGCAATACTTCGCTGGAGCAAGCATAACCTATCCTTGCCCAACCGTTAAATTCCGGGCCAAAGGCACTCCCCGGCACCAAAAAGGCACCTGTCTCAGCCAACAATCCTTCGCAAAAATCACTTGATGAAATGCCATAGTCGCTAAAATTGAGAAAAGCTGTCGTTCCCGCCTTCGGCGGGATCCAACCAACCTTTTTTTCATCGGCAACCCACGAAGACAAGATCTTAAAATTTTTCCGCACGATCTTCAAATTCCTCTCCAAAAGTCGATCCCTGTTCTTCAAAGCTATAAGCGCAAGGTATTCATCAACGAGTCCACAGCTTATGGTCATGTAATCTCGATGGGAAAAACATTGTTTTATAACCTCTGGAGACCCAACTATCCAGCCCAACCTCAATCCGGCAAGAGAAAACACCTTAGACATGCTTCCGGTACTAATCCCCTTTTCGTATAAATCGACTATTGAAGGGGTCTTAAAACTTGCTTCGTGCTCCAAACCCCTATAGACTTCGTCGCACAAAATATAAGCATCGTATCTTTTCGCTATATCCACTATGCGCTTTAAAAAATCACCGTCCATTAAGGCGCCAGTGGGGTTATTCGGATTATTTAGGCAGATCATCTTAAGATTTTTGGCGGTTTTAGCCACTACCTCAAGCTCATTTAGATCGGGCAAGAAATTGTTTTCCGGACGTAGAGGCAAAAGATAAACGGATGCTCCAAATGACTTTGGAACGCTATATAACTGTTGGTATGTGGGATAGACAGATACGACACCATCGCCGGGATTTACGAGTGAAAATTGCGTCAAAAAATTTGCTCCTATTCCGCCCTGTGTGATCAAGACATTGTCTTCATCCATACTGTTATATAGCGAAGCAATGGCCCTTCGTAATTCGCCCGAACCGGGTATTTCCCCATAAGTAAGTTTAATTCCCGCAATATCCCTCATTGCTCCAGCCGGATCTTGCAATAAATTCAGAAGCTCTTCCACTTTGAGCGATTCCACACAAGTTTCGGCAATATTGTACTTGGCTTTAGTCTCGTACCGGTTCATCCACTCCTCAACACCGAAGGGTTCAATATACAACTCGATCATCCCTTTCTTTAGTCCTGTTGTTTACAGATAAAACGATAAGCACATTTATAACACCTTCCGTCCCCTTCTTCCAGCGGGGGAGGAGGAAAATCTTTAGAGAGCACATCTAAAGCTTCATCTGCAATTTGCATCAAATAGCCTTTCGTCCTCTTATTCCAGCGTATTTTGAACTTTTTCCCTCGATATTGCAATAGCCCGTAGGGTACTTTGAAACCTGCCTCTTCCAGCAGGAAGCAATAACATAAAAGTTGTAATCTGTGGCTTTCCATTGGTTCATCGTAGTTTGAGCTTTTATACTCTATCGGTATGTGCCAGGGGCCTTTTTTTATTACCGCATCGGGCCTGCCCGTAAAAATTTGCCCCTTCCACAATTTCGAATCGATGCTTAAGGGAATTTCCCTCATCCACCAAACGTAAATACCCAATATGCAGATTGCAGCGATTGCAATGCCAGCTATTTCAACATCAAATACAAACAAAGCAAGACACCTCCAACAGCGATGAGAAAAAAGGCAGCCCTCCAGACGCTACTCCAAAAACCTTTAAGCTTTTCCAGGAAGCCAAACCATCTATGGGCCCTTTGCCCCTTTTGAAGGGCTTTTCCGCCACCGTTGCCCTGAGGGGTAAAACCATGGGCCCTATACCATGCCGCACGGGGGCAATATACGTATTGTGCTAGTAATGATGCGCTTATTCTATCTTTCATGTAAGTTTAAAACCCCCTAAAATAAAGAGTATTATTTACCTGTAATCGATGTTACCACAAAGGGGGATTGAAAATGAGCCTTGTAAAACTACAGGGAACGCCATCGTGTCTTGTTTGTGGAAACGAAAATAATAATCCTCGAAGTCTCGGACTAAACATCTTCTGGGACAATGAATCAAGGTGCACATCTATAAGTTTCATTCCCGACGAAAGCTGGTGTGGTTACGAAGGAATAGTTCACGGCGGACTGCTTGCAGCTATTATAGACGATGCCATGGCATGGTCAATAAAAGCGTCGGACGATGACATCTATGTTACTGGAAAACTAACCATATCCTTTAGAAGGGCGGTGCGCTCCGGGGAAAAATACGTGGCCCAAGGTTTCCTTGAAAGAAAGGAGGGCAGAAGAGCTTATACTTCTGCCGTTATCAAGGATGAAGAAGGAAACACTTGCGTCGAAGGCGAGGCCGTTTTCATACGTGCAAAATGAAAAAAGGAATAAAATTTTCATCTCAAAGGGGGGCCAGCGTTGGAGATTAAAATAACGACCAAGACAGGAGATCAAGGCATGACCAGCCTTGGTAATGGCAAAAGAGTTCCCAAGGATCATCCAAGGGTCGAGTTATACGGAACCTTAGATGAATGTCAGGCACACATCGGAATGGCGCGTGCTACCTGCAAAAACGAAGAAATAAAGGATACGCTCTTGCGATTGGAAAGGGATTTAAGCCGCTTTATGGGTTACTTGGCTTTATTTCCTGACTTAAGCGCTCCCGATGTCATTTGGCTGGAAGAAATTATTTCAAAGGTATTACGTTCTATTTCGAAGGACAAACCAAGCTTTGTATTGCCCGGCGAATCCATATCGGAAGCAGCTCTCCATACAGCACGCACAGTGGCCAGAAGAGCAGAAAGGATAGCTGTAAAGTTATTGAGAAACAAAGAAATAGAGGAAAACGCCTATGTTTTTATCAATAGGTTATCTGATGCGTTATATGCCTTAGCATTGTGGACGAACAACGATTTACAAAATAGGGAGAATTAAGTATACTTTGTAAAAAATAAATACAACCATTAAGGAGGAAAAGCTATATGACAAGTAATCCGCTTACTCCCGCTGAAAGTACCGATTTAAGACAAATAGTTTATAACAAGATAAGGGACGCAATAATAATGGGAATCATCAAACCGGGAGAAAAACTCTCCGAGACCGAATTGGCACAAACTTTAGCGGTATCCAGAACCCCAATACGAGAGGCCATAAGACAGCTGGCTCAAACCGGAATTGTAAGGCTCGTCCCGAGAAAGGGAGCTTTTGTTACCCTTCCCACGGAAAAAGACGTAAACGACCTTTACGAAGTAAGGATCGCTCTGGAAACTATAGCTGTAAAAAGGATTTGTAAGAAGGGACCGAAGGAGGAATTACTCCGCTTTAGAGAATACTTCGCCTCTGTTGATCATAGCACCGACCCCAACGCTTTTTTGTTACAAGACACAGCCTTTCATTCCTTCCTGCGCAACTCATGCGATAATAGATTTCTAAACCAATTTTTAATGGAGACGTATGATCTAATTCAGCTTTATAGACACTATTCCATAAAGGGTGTAGACCTTAAGGAATCATCAATGGAACATGTCAGGTTAATAGATGCCATATTGGAAAAAGACGAAGAAAGGGCCATTAGGTTGTTGCAAAATCATTTGGAAGGTGCCCGGGATGCTCTCTTGGCCTTTCTAAAAGATGCCTTACCCGCCAGCGAAGCGGATTAGCATTGAATAATGCGGAAATGCTATGCTTTTTACACTTTATAAAATTATAGGTTCCTTCGCCGTACCTCCAGGAATATTGGTCTTGCTATTGTTTATCGCCTCTTTATTGGCCTTTAAGAGGCCTAGAAAGGTTTTTCTCGGATGCCTTTTGCTTTTGATTGCCCTTAGTTTTTATCTTTTAAGCACGCCTATTACCTCCAGAATTGTACTTGGCAAATTGGAGAATATGGTTGCGCCTTCTCTGCCTGCAGATAAAGCTGCGATCGTGGTGCTTGGTGGAGGGCAGCGCAGGACCTCGGACCCCGATAAAGCGGAAGTATCGCCACATACATTAATGCGCCTCTTCGGAGGCATAGAGTTGGCCCTGAAGTTCAATTGGCCAATTTTACTGTGTGGCGGATCCTATTCGCAGGAAGTGCCTGAGGCAATGACGATGGCAAAAAAGGTTAAGGAGCTTTTCCCGGATTTACCGATCTACGAAGAATCGCAATCTAGAACGACTTGGGAAAATATAAAAAATGCCTCGTCCATTTTGAGGTCTTTGGAACTTAAACATGCGGTCCTAGTCACGCACGGATATCATATGCCTCGGGCACATTTAATCGCCCAGGGGTTGGCTCCCGAAATTAACTGGCACCCCTTTCCCGTGGGCAAAATGGCAGATAATGCTCCATTGTCGATTATAGACTTCTTGCCCGGCGCTTCGAGCTTGCATATCAATAGCTTGGCCTTAAAAGAGCATGTTGGAATAATAGCTTATCGAATTAAGCTATTTATTGAACGATGATTAAAGGTAAATCGGTCTAATTTCGATCGTTATCGTTTTTATTGGAATATCTCTTCCATAATTTCTGCAATCTCTTGGAAATGTTCCATTCGTGACCTACATTGCCCGGAAAATAAAAACGCTTTGGAACAGTCATGTATTTTTGGGGGACCCAATGTCTCGGGTCGTCGTGGGGATACACATATCCTTCGCCATGGGATTTAAGATGGAGTGGGACTTCTTGGATTTCGCCCTTTTCTATAGCGTTTAAAGCAGAATCGATGGCCTTATAAGAACTGTTGCTCTTCTCGGCGCAGGCAAGATAGATTGCACATTCAGACAATATAATCCTCGCCTCGGGCAGTCCGACATGATCCACCGCACTAGCCGCAGCTTCTGCCAACACCAATGCAAATGGGTTTGCCAACCCAACATCCTCGGCAGCAAATATAAGCATCCTCCTAGCTATAAATCTGATATCCTCTCCGCCGGCCACCATCCTGGCAAGCCAGTAAACGGCTGCATCGGGGTCGGAACCTCTCATGCTTTTTATAAAGGCTGAAATGATATCATAATGCTTGTCCGAGGACTTGTCGTATATTTGCAAGGACTTTGGCGCCAATTGAACAACATCTTCCAGTGTTACCCTCTTTTTCCCCGAAGCTACAGATGCCAAAACGACCGACTCCAATCGCAGAAGCGCTTGCCTCGCATCGCCACCAGCAGCGCGGGAAATGAAGGTAACAGCTTGTTCGTCTACTACTACGTCAAACATCCCCAAACCCTTTTCTTTATCCCTAAGGGCCCTAAATAAAATGTGCTCGATGTCTCCTGGAGCAAGAGGCTTAAGCTCGAATACGATCGCCCTCGAAAGAAGGGTCTTGTTTATTTCAAAATAAGGATTTTCAGTAGTAGTGCCCACTAAAATCAAATCTCCCCTCTCAACTGAAGGGAGCAGGGCATTTTGTTGTTGTTTGTTGAAATGATAAATTTCATCAATAAAAACTATTGCCGATTTTCCTGTACTTCTTTTTAAATTTCTCGCTGTATCAACCACATCCCGCAGTTGAGCTACTTTAGCAGTTACGGCATTAATTTCGAACAATTTTCTTCCCGTTACGGAAGCCATTGCCCTTACTAACGTCGTTTTTCCGCTTCCGGGAGGACCGTAGAGGATACAGCTTGGCACCTGTCCGGCCTCAAGCAATCGTCTAAGCGGCTTATCCTTCCCTAGAAGGTGTTCCTGACCGACAAAATCCTCTAATTTGGCAGGACGCATCCTTTCTGCCAGAGGAATCTCTAATCCTTGCTCCCTGCTGCCTTTACTTTCCTCGATAATATTGTCGGCGTAATTTTCAAATAGATCTTTTTGCATTTGACTCATCGGGACAACAACTCCTCGATGAAGGAAATGCTTTCCGACATCCCGCATGGCAAATCCAGAACTTCCCCATCGCTCACAACCTTAGCCAGAGGAAAACGCTTTATGAGAAAATCACTTACAACCTTATCCAAGGGCTCCCAAAGATATTTGGGGTCGATGTAAGGGCTATTTCGCCAACGATCAGCCTCAAGCCTAACCTCATTGTCTATACAAAAGGAGCCTACTCCCATCGCCGCCAACTTGGCAAGGATTTCAAAAGCGTCATCTCCCACAAGTTTTACCGTCAACCCAAAAGCCCTTTCGAGCCATTTAAAACCCCTCTTACGTACGACAGGCTGGTATTCCCATGGTATCAAAGGTTGCGGATTCCCCAGTGCGTAAAATAAATCTATAACTTCGTTATATGCTACATCTGCCCAGTTACTCCATTCTTCGTTGGCTCGTCTAACGAGAACAGCCCTCATACATGCACGTCTAGCGCCCACAATATCATACAGAAAATCTCCTATAACGACACATTGATACCACGGTATCTCGAGAAGCTCTGAAGCTTTTATAAAAACTTGCGGGTCCGGCTTCAATAGGCCGTCATCTCTGGTAATTACGATCGGGGGGAGTTTAATGGAAGCCCTTTTGGCTGCCATGGCGACGCACTTTTTGGTGTTTCGGCTCACTACAGCCCAGGGAATATCATTTTTTTCAAGCCATGATATCAATTCTAAAGCCCCTAAAACCGGTTTGGCTTTTTCAGCGCCCTCAACTTCTATCTTTTCTATTGCCTCATAAAGCGCGTCTCTTTCTGTCGCAGGAAGCCTTACCGCTTCTTCTAAAATCATAACCCTTTTACCCCCAAAAAAGCGATCATATATGGGAGTAAAATCCAGTTTCGTTTCAGCCAGAACCCCATCCCAATCGAGTATAAAACCTCTTTGATTAGCCGGATGCCAGTAGGGACCGCTAAAAGCCTGCAAATTACCAGCTCCCAAAAATGATATTAAAAATAAAATATTAGAAAAACCCCGCAATGCCGTGCCAAGAAGGCCTTGACCCGATCCTCACCTATTGGTGAGGCCTCCCCGTCCTTAGCCTTGGTGACCCTTTAAGGTCTCCTCAGCCGGACAGGAGTCAGCCTCGATCGGATTTAGTGTTGGCTCAAGGCTCTTCGGCATAGCACGAACACCGCAGGGTTTTTGTACCTATATTATAGCACAAAATATTCAACAGAAATTATCTGTAAAATACTTTTTAAAACCATCCAATGCTTTGTTAAATCTACCCATACATATACAGCTTAATGATTCACCAAAATCGAAGTCAACACCGGAAACAGATACCATGACCATTTTGGGCATATCAATCCCCATCTGTGCAGCCAAATGCTTTATCCATCCGGGAGTGCAGGTGTGAAGGTTAAGTCCATCGATATCGGCGGAGGAGGTAACTTCGGCTATATTGTAACCGTCGGGATATTGATCCACAGATGCATCGATGAAGATGGCGAGATCCTTTCCTTCCAATTCAAGCGTTACCTCAGGAAGCAACTGATGCCCAATCCAAGTAGTTGCTTCATGTCCATTTTCGCGTAGCCATTCAGCAATGGCAAGTGCTCCCCTATGCCCTACGCCATCATCCTTCCTGAAGGAATTACCATAGCCCAATACGATCACGTTCATCGGCAATTAGCCCCTCACGACCTCTTTAATTACCTCCCCAGAGGATGACATCAACTCTAATTTTAACGGCATCTTGCCCACAGCGTGAGTGGAACAGGATAAGCAGGGATCGTAAGCACGGATAACATGCTCCAATCTGTTAAACACACCCTCCGGTATATCTCTGCCCTTGATGAATTTCTTGGCCACCGCTTCGACGCCTTTATTCATGGCATAGTTGTTATGGCCAGTCGCTACTATCAAGTTGACCTTCGTGATAACTCCGCTCTCGTTAACCCAATAATGGTGAATAAGGGTCCCCCTGGGAGCCTCTATAACTCCTACCCCCTCCGGGTTCATTTCCTTAGATGTAACCCTGAGATCACTAGATGTAATCTCGGGGTCAGAAAGCAACTGCTCGATACGCTCTATGCCGTAAAGGGCCTCTATCAATCTAGCATAGTGGTAGTAAAGCGTATAGGGAACTATGCCATCGTCAGTTATTTGCTTGTATAGCGCGTACTCCTTAGAAGCCTGTGGCGTATCGATATTATCAGCGGCATTTAACCTGGCAAGGGGACCAACCCTATAGGAACCGTGTGGAAATCCCAAGGATTTATAGAAAGGAAATTTCAAATAGCTCCATGGTTCAACGTGCTCTCCTATATATTTAAGATAATCCTTTGGATCGAATTCATCCAAAATCCTTCCTCTTGGCGCTTTAATCCGAATGTTCCCGTCGTAAAGCTCGAGATTGCCGTCTCGAACCAGGCCCATATAGGCAGTTTCTACAGTTGCAAACTCCTTAGCCTCTTCCTTACCTTCTTCCAGATAACCCTTAATCAACTTAATCGCTTCCAGCGCTATTGATTTCATTTCGGGAATTTGAGCGGCTATATTATCCCGCTCCTGAGGCGTCAGGCTCCTGTTTACACCGCCGGGAATGCTGTGCCAGGGGTGAACTTTTTTGCCACCCAAAGTTTTTATTATTTCCTGACCAAACTTGCGAAGCAATATCCCCTTTTTCGCAAGTTCCGGATAGCGTTCCGCCAAACCGACCACATTTCTTATCTTTACAGGAGCATCAAAACCTAGCAAAATATCGGGGCTAGACAAATGAAAGAAACTCAGGGCGTGGGATTGAACAATTTGCCCCATATGCATGAGCTCCCTTAACTTGTGGGCTGCAGGCGTAATGGTAACACCTAAAATATCGTCGCATGCTTTAGCGGATGCCAAATGATGCGATACAGGGCAGATGCCGCAAATTCGCGGAGTTATCACCGGCATCTCCCTGAAATCCCTTCCTTTGGTAAAGACTTCAAACCCTCTATACTGGGTTACATGAAACCTGGCTTCTTTCACCTCCCCAGCCTCATCAAGCATTACAGTTATCTTCCCGTGTCCTTCAATCCTTGTTACCGGATTAATCTCTAATTTGTAGACCTCAGTCATGGCCATTTCCTCCCCTTCCTCTAATCGTAACGCATCATTTCCGAGGGAACTTTAGGAACACGCCCTGCTAACAGCTCTTTGAAGACGTAGTATATAGTATCTGCATCAGGCGGACATCCGGGCACGTAAACGTCGACCTTCACCTCATAATCTAAAGGTAATGCCCTTGGAAGCAATTCGGGGATATCCTCGTTAGGTATTATTCCTTCAGGATTAACGGTGCTGGCAGTGTCGATATAGCCCTCTTTTAAAACCCTATCCTTCGGTATAAAATTGCGCATACAATTAATGCCGCCGAATACAGCGCAATCTCCCCATGCAACCAAATACTTACATCTTTCTCTCATTTTCCTGGCTATCTCTAATTCCTCAACGTTACCCAAACCGCCGGATAGCACTCCTACATCTATATCGGGAATGTCCTTTGCGTCTACTATAGGAGAATAAAGTATTTCTACGTTTTTGAACAAATCGACCAATCTTTCATCTATGTCAAGGAAAGACATATGACATCCTGCGCACGCTTCTAACCAATATGTCGCAACTTTTGCCTTAGCCATGGAACTTCACCTCCCAAAAAACTAATTTAATGGAATTATGCGAGCCTCGCTGGCCCGAGCTTGCGATTTAAAAACCTCTTCGCAAGGAGACGTTTCCGGCTTCCCAAGCTTCACGCCCAGCTTCTTTGCAAATTCATCCATCACATAATGCAGCCCCTTTAGATCGCCTTTTGGAGGAACGATTGTATTAAGCTTTCTGCGCTCTCCCTCGATGGTGCAGTAATGACCGCTTCTTTCGTACCACGCAGGTGCTGGCAGAAGTATGTCTGCAAGGTTGACCAAGGGCCTAACTTTAAAAGGAGTTTGGACCACAACAAATCGCGTTGCAGAAATGGCAGCCAAAATTTCTTCCTCCTCGGGAACCATGCCCGTGGAAAAGACGTACATGAAATCCCTTTTTTCTTTGGTAACCCAAGGATCCTCGCTTACTACGGTGTTTCGAGCTCCCAAGCTGTTGGCACTCACCAACAACGGCACCACCCCTAAACCGTCCTCGTAGAAAGACTTCGATGCTATTGCGAGATTGCAGGCTGCGGTAACTAATTCGTGCGATTTCGTTGCCCTGCCTCCAACTACGAAGACGGGTTTCTTAGACGATATAAGCATCAGGGCAACCTCTTCGGCAATCTTCGGATCAAGCCCCATGGCTCTGGCACTTTCTTCTATAGATTCCCTGTAGGACGATAAAGCAGATTCGGCTCCGCTTTCATATTCGCCAAAACCGGCCATTTCAGACGGTCCAGCACTGATCTTGCTGATTATTTCGGCCAAATTTGAGAGGGCCTTTGGAAGCGCCTGTCCCTCGGGCAATTGAACATCCAAATCGACCAAACCGGGGAATTGTGATGCTCCAAAGGAAATATTCAGCAATTTTGCATTCTTGTGCAGGCAAGCAACTCGGATGTAACTTGCAACCACGGGAGCCTCCTTCTGAGGGTCGGCGAACATTGTAACAACAAGATCGCTATCTAAGATGTGATGCGCTGCGGTAAATGGCCTTACACCCTGGTCTTTGAAGGGCATGAATCCCTTGATAAAACCACGGATCACGTCTCCGTCAAAGGAATCGGTATACTTCATCTTCAATGCATCCTTAAAAAGGGTGGAAAAGAGCGTCAACTCCTCGTCCGTACACAGGCTTGAAAGGATCGCTCCGGCTTTCTCCTCTTTATACGCCTTTTTAAACTCTGACGCCGCCAGCTCTAATGCCTCTTCCCATGTTGCCTCACGGTATGTGGCACCCTCTCTTATCAACGGCGTTGTAACCCTTTCCCGTTCCGTCGATTCGGGCAACCACCAACGACCCATGTGACAAAGCTGCCCGCCGTCCGGTTCATCTTGAGCGGTACCTTCAACTCTGACTATGCTGCCCGTGCGGACATAAGTCTTTATCTTGCAACCAACGGCACATAAAGGGCAGACGCTGTCCACCATGGCATCGCAATCGCTACGCCTTCCCCTGTAGGCAAAATCTCTGATAGTGATGGTGCCGGTCGGGCAAGATTGAGCACAGGCTCCACAATTTACGCAGGTGTCGCTTTCCGCCAACCTGTTTCCCAGATCCGCTATAACTTTTGCTTGCCAGCCTCGACGCTCGAGGTCCAAAGCGTGGGCACCAACGATTTCAGAACAAGTCCTGATGCATCTTTGACACAGTATGCAACGGTTATGGTCCATCATCAAATCCGCATCGGTAGCATCTACTTCGAAATCGGAATAAAGGTAGGGAAATCTCACCGAATCCATTTCATGTTCAATGGCCAGTCGCTGCAATTCACAATCGCCACTTTGCGAGCAGAACATACAAAAATGATTTCTTCCTGCAAACAGAAGTTCGAGAACCTGGCGCCTATAGTCTTTTAGCTTTTCGTTTTTCGTAATGACAACCATGCCCTCTTGAGCAGGCGTAGTGCAAGATGGCAACATTTTGGGATTGCCCTCAAGCTGAACTACGCACATCCTGCAGGCTCCTATAGGTGTTAAACCTTTTTGGAAGCATAGGGTGGGAATATAGACGTCGTTCTTGTTAGCGACATCCAATATCGTATCCCCCTGTACTCCCTTACATTCCTTCCCATCTATGATCAAAGTTATCTCTTTCATGCCAATCCTCCTCCGCCGGCTATACTTTTGCGATAACGCCAAATGGGCAGACCTGCATGCAAGTCCCACATTTGATGCATTTCTCTTGATCTATGAAATAAGGAGTCTGTCTATCACCGCTAATGCATTTGACAGGGCAATTTCTGGCACATAAACCGCACTTTCGACATTTATCGGGATCTACCACGTACTTGATCAATGCCGGACAGACCTTGGCGGGGCAACGTTTTTCCTCTATGTGAGCAAGGTATTCGTCCCGGAAATAGCGAATCGTAGTTATTACAGGGTTGGGAGCTGTTTGCCCTAATCCGCACAGTGAAGTTTCTTTGACCATGTAGGCCAGCTCTTCAAGTTTGCTCAAATCCTCCAACGTTCCCTCACCTTTGCAAATCTTCTCAAGCATTAACAACATTTGCTTCGTGCCCTCTCTACAAGGAACGCATTTTCCGCAGGATTCCCGTTGGGTAAACTCCAGGAAAAACCTGGCCACATCGACCATACAGGTATCTTCGTCCATTACCACCAAACCGCCCGATCCCATGATGGCTCCGGCACCGGTCAAGGATTCATAATCTATGGGCAGATCGAGATGTTCTTTAGTCAAACAACCTCCGGAGGGACCTCCAATCTGAACTGCTTTAAACTCTTTTCCGTTCAGGATACCGCCACCCAACTCGTATATGATCTCTTTAATGGTTATACCCATGGGAACTTCTATCAAACCGGTGTTAGTTATTTTACCAGTTAGGGCAAATATCTTGGTTCCCTTAGATTTTTCCGTCCCCATCGAGGCAAACCAATCTGCGCCGTTCAAGATAATTTTGGGGACGTTTGCCCAGGTTTCCACATTGTTTATATTTGTAGGCTTGCCCCACAAACCATGTTGCGCCGGAAACGGCGGCCTTGGCCGAGGCATGCCCCTACGACCTTCGATCGAAGCCATTAAAGCGGTTTCTTCACCGCAGACGAAAGCTCCTGCTCCTTCCTTTAAATGCAGATGAAAGGAAAAATTGGTGCCCATTATGTTATCTCCGAGCAACCCCATCTCCTCGGCCTGAGCAATTGCTATTTTAAGTCTTTTAATGGCAAGGGGATACTCGGCACGACAATAGATATAACCTTCATCAGCACCAATAGCATATGCCCCTAGCGCCATACCTTCTATTACAGAGTGGGGGTCTCCCTCTAAAGTTGACCGGTCCATAAAAGCACCCGGGTCACCCTCGTCGGCATTGCATATGACATATTTTTTATTCCCAGGGGCTTTGCGAGCAAATTCCCACTTCAACCCAGTAGGAAACCCTGCGCCACCCCTGCCTCTCAAACCGGATTTTTTCACTTCATCCAAAACTTCCTCCGGCGTCATTTCCAGGAGAGCCTTCCCCAGGGCTATATAACCATCGCGAGCTATATATTCCTCTATTTTTTCCGGATCTATATAACCACAGTTGCTGAGCACTATGCGATGCTGCTTGCTGTAAAAAGGTATATCTCTATAATACGGAACTTTTTCCATATCTTGGGGCACTGTATAGAGCAACCTTTGAACGATTCGCCCCTTATAGAGATGCTCTTCCACTATTTCGGGCACATCTTCAGGCATTACTCTGCAGTAAAAGGCCCCCTCGGGATAAACGACGACCACGGGCCCCATTTCGCACATACCGTGACAACCCGTCTCTACCAACATCACTTCCCTGTCTAAGCCCTTTTTGACAAGTTCGTCCTTGAAGGCCTTCATTACGCTTGGAGCGCCACTGGCAGTACAGCCTGTTCCCCTGCAAACCAACACATGAGCACGATAAATAGCCATGATCAACTCCCCCTAATCCGTTCTGCCGATAACTTTTTCCCAAACTATATTGCCATTAATCATATGTTCAGCAATAATTCGGGATACGTCTTCGGGTTTTATGTTTCCGTATGTAACCCTTGGCTCGCCCGGCCTGATTATGTCAACCAGCGGTTCGTATTGGCACATGCCTATACAGCCGGTTGTCTCGACGGCTACGTCTTTGATACCGCGTTTGTCAAGCTCGGTTAAGATAGCAGTGAGGACCTCCCTTGCTCCTGCTGCTATTCCGCAAGTGCCCATGCCCACTATTATCTTCTTTTTGCCGCCCGATCGCGCCGAAGTCAGGTCTTTCGATTCTTCTTTAATTTTCCTCAGATCGTCAAGATTTTTGATCTTAGGCAATGTCTTCGCCTCCTTTTTTCTGATTCAATAAATCTATATTTTCCTGAATGTAATCCTTAATCCACAAAACTACCTTGGGAGATTTTAACAATTCTCTATCGCCAAGATGTTCGAGCAAATCATCAAGGTCAAGCATGAAAGAATTTCCGTCAACGTTATACCTAAAGATCCAACGACATTCGGGCCATCCCATGATCAATGTAGCTATAGTGGCCGCAACATCCCCCAATGGCGGGCAATCTATGTGGTCCTTTCTAAAGCCGGCTTCGATTACGGTACCTTCTCCCCTTTTTGATTTGATATCAAAGAAGCCCTCGCAAGTCGAAGCTGCCTGCTTTAAAAAGGGAATCCCAAGCCCAACCTTTCGTTCTTTTCTCGTAGTTGTAAAAGGATCTTCTACTTTGCGCAAAAATTCCTCGTCCATACCGCATCCGTCATCGGACACCCTTAAAACAATCGATTTGTTCCTATTGTCGATCGTAAGCTCAATTAAGACCTTCTTAGCCTTTGCCTTTGCGGAATTTTCGGCGATATCAAGGATATATTGAGAAAGATCCTCCAGCATGGAAGCTTATTCGTACCGATCCAAAATAGACTGTATCTTATCGGGAGTCATGCGCCCGTGCGTATCCTCGTCCACCATCATGACAGGAGCAAGACCGCATGCCCCAAGGCAAGCCACAGGTTCCAGGGTAAAGCGCAAGTCTTCAGTTGTTTCGTTCTCATCTATCCCCAATGTTTGTTTGATTTTTTCCAAAATCTGCAAACTTCCCCTTACATGACAAGCGGTTCCGCGGCAAACGCGAATTATATGACGCCCCCTGGGTTTTAAATGAAATTGGGCATAAAATGTCGCTACTCCGTAAATCTCGGCTTTTGGCATCTTCAACTCCCTAGATATCGTGAGCAACGCATCTTCAGGCAGATAACCGAATTCCCGCTGAACTTCCTGCAATATGGGAATCAAACCACCCTGTTTACCCTTCCACGGAGCCACTATTTCTTTAGTCTTTTCAACAACATCCACAGTGCCTAATGCCACGATCATCACCACCATTGTATATATTTTTTAAAATCATTTCTCTCCACTTTGTGATGGATATCATATTCCCAAAAAAGAGTCAAGTAGAAAATGTTACGACCACGGCCACTTCACCCTCCTATCATTATATCTATGTAAAGCAAAAAAAACGTCATTAAACGAAGGTTGCTCCAAATAGATGGGCGTCGAGTGACATCTTTGGATGTCGTTAAGTCGATGAGCATCAGAGGATCTGATAATAGAATAATCTAAAACACTTTCCTTCCAGTATAAAGCCTCCTGAGCAGTCAACCTCGCTGACAGCTCCACGGCATCTATATTCATATTAGGATGCAACATCCCGAGCACTGCAAGATACGAATATGCCGGCCTGTCGACGTGGGCTAAAATCGCAATTCCTCCCATGCACTTTGTCTTCTCTATAACATCGTCCACAGATGCATCTATTCCCTGTAGCAGGAGAGTGTCAACTTCTTCCAGTATATTGTTCTCATGATCAATTACTAACTGAAACCCAAACAAATCGGGGTCGTTTTTCACCGGAGCCAATCGTGCCCACACCCAATCCTGGAAAGCAAAAGCCTCCTCGACAGTTTTAAAAAGGCATAAGGTATGAATGTCTTCGCGAGATTGAACTTCCAACGCCGGCAAAACTGTCAGCGGCTTATCTTTGGCTGCGTTAATTACAGCGACTGAATTTGCCGCCGCATTATGATCAGCTATAGCTATTATATCAATCCCTTCATCCAAACACCTGCCTACTATATCCGCTGCTCCCATCTCAAGTTCGGCACAAGGCGATAATACAGTATGAACATGCAGGTCCATCCAATAAAGGTGCATGACTTCAATCTTTTATTCCCAGCTCGTACAGCTTGCCGCAAAGATTGAATGCATCCTGTTTGGAAGATGTAAGAGTAATATTTTCCTTCCGACAGCTGTCTATAAGTTCTTGAAGCGGTTCACGTCCTGATGCTAGCACGATGAATGGGATGTCTTTCAAAACAGCGACAGCAGCCACGTTAACATGGTTTTGAATAGTAACCCACACTGCTCCCTCCGGTGCCGTTCTCATTATAAAGCTCAAAAGATCTCCAACAACCCCCTGATGCACTTCTTTGTCAAGGTCGCCTTGAACATGCACATTCAATTCTAACTTTTCGCATATTTCCTTCACCTTCATGATTTCCCCTCCGGCGTCATTGTATGTACCAACCTCTTTGAAAGGTCGTAAATTTCCTTGGACAAATCTGCAATGCGTTCTTTTAATCTGAAGATGCAATCATCGAGCGAACCTTCGCCCTTTACGATATCTTCAGCCATAACCCTGCATGAGGGTCTGCCGCAGGTCCCGCAATCGAGGTGTGGGAGATCAGCGTAGACAGCGTGTAGTTGCTTCAATCTTTCCATAGCCTTTGCCAGATCCTCTCCTAAAGGCATCTGTTCAATGGGAACAATTCTTTCTCTGAGAGACCAAATCTTCGCATCGTAGATCGACTCGAGCTCCTCCCTGTTTTCCTCATTAAAATCAAAATCAATTTCCATGTTATCAATCTTGATACGGCTCAAAAAACGAGATTCGGCATTTCCTATGCCGCCTATGCATCCCAAATCGCAAACCCTGGCTTCGATGTAGTCGATACCTCTGAGTTTTCCCAATTCCATTTCCTGAAAAAGGTTAATCACGTTTCGCAACCCATCCACTTCAAGAGTTTTAATGGGCCTGCTCAAAAAACTGCGGACGTGCATTGACTCACCTCCGGTCTTAGCCCATGCTATCCAGCGTGGAGCATGGAATGGATAATCGACGGACACCTTTTTGGATGGGTCACCAGAGCCTATTAACACCTCTCGGGCAAGTTTAGACGTGGAAATGGCAAATTCAGCAGAACTTATATCCCTTCCAACGGGAGAACGTACCATGGCAATTCGCGCAGGACAGGATGAAACCAAGGTAACGGGGTCTCGCCTTTTCGACCTCGCTCTCCAAAGATCTATGCTCGTCTCTAGGGGAGATTCTACCTGCACGAGATGGGGAATAAGTTCATGGAATTTGATCTGAATCAACCTGACAACGGCAGGGCAATAAGTTGAAATGAGAGGCTTCAGGTTATCCGAAGAGCTCTCTATGGCTCTTGCTACGGCCAAAGCCGTAACATCGTAAGCCGCTTCATATTCGTCAAAGATCGGCTCGAAGTTCAATTCAAATAGGGCTTGTGCCATCAACTCAGGGATGGGCGGCCAAGAAAACTGCGTGCAGAAGGAAGGGTCTGTAACCAACGTCATGGGGCGTTTGCTCAGTATATAATCCCATTCATCCTCCTCAAGCAATAATGCTCTATGCGTGCATCGTCTCAGACACTCGCCGCAGGCGATACAAATTTCGCTCAAAATACGAACTTTACCCTCTATGACCCTCATGGCCTCAGTGGGACATGATTTAATACAGTTGACACATCCTCTACAGGATGTTTCTACGATTTTCACGCCGTGAGCCAAACAACTCACCGTCCTTTATTAAGGTATATAACTGCACGTAATTTTGTACCCTTCCCCGGCACTGTGTCTATATACAATTCATCGGCATTTCTTTTGATATTGGGCAGGCCCATTCCTGCTCCGAAGCCCATTTCCCTTATAAAGTCGGGGGCAGAAGAATAACCTTCCTGCATCGCCAACTCCAGGTCCTCGATTCCCGGGCCCTCGTCTTCAGCCATTATGGTAACTTTATCCTCCTCAACTTGGAGGCGCATAACTCCACCGCCGCCATGTATCACAATGTTCATTTCCGCTTCGTAAACGACGATAGCTGCCCTACGGCAAATTTCGGGAGGCAATCCGAGAGATTTTAACGTTTCCTTAAACTGGGTGGCTGTTTCTCCTGCAGCCAGAAAATCCAGGGGCTTAACTTCTAACTCCAACACTAGCGGTTCGCTCAATTTAACTCGACTCCTTGTGAAGAATAGGACATGGTTTTAAACCGGCTTGATATAATAATCCGCAGGTTTCAAACATGCTCTTCTGACATAATAAAATAGGTATATCTAGCTTTTTGGCTAGGACAACCGCCTCTTCCAAGGGCCTCTTATTTCTTACAAACACAATACCGGTCATATCCAACATTGTCGCCGTCCGGATGATTTGAATATTTGTTAAGCCCGTTATTAAAAGCGAAGTTGCCAACGCAAAGGCAAGGACATCGCTCATTAGATCCGATGCAAAGGCATACTCGACTTCGCTATCCATTGCTGCAGTGTCAAATAATCTACTGGCCTGCAATATTTTTTCGATTTCGGATATCTTCATCCAATCTGACCTCCCGGAGGCAATTGAAATGTTAATGTTATAGTAATAACTATAGCATAATTTTTGGCCTGAGTGTATTTAATATCAAAGGGGCAAAAGCGACTTACTATATCCCCACATGATATAATTCTTGAGTCTATGTTAATAATCGTTTTATACTTTCTACGCAATCAGAGTGAAGGAGTGGTAGATTAATGGTTGAATCTTACAGCAGAAATGACGCAATGAATTACAATATACCCGTAGGCTCATCGCTTACACATCTGATGGAAATGGACCCTGCCTTTAGAACCGTTGCCTATTTTTCAATGGAAATTGGCGTCATGAACGACATTCCCACCTATGCGGGCGGATTGGGAATTTTAGCCGGCGATGTGCTGAAAAGTGCAGCCGACCTCGGAGTACCTATTGTAGGGGTTACGCTCCTATATAAACAGGGATATTTCAAACAAAGGATCGACGAACAGGGACGACAAATTGAGGAACCCTTTCAATGGGAACCAGGTAAAAATCTAACCTTACTTCCTAATGAAGTAAACGTCGATATAGAGGGCAATTCGGTATACGTACGTGTTTGGGTATATGAAATTGTCGGGGAGACGGGGTATGTTGTACCTGTCTATTTTCTCGATACCGATTATGAAAAAAATGCCCCCGAGTATAGAAACCTTACTTGGTATTTGTACGGAGGAGACCTCAGATACAGATTGTGCCAAGAGATGATTTTAGGAATAGGGGGTCTAAGAATCCTAAGAGATCTGGGTTACAATAATATAAAGACTTTTCATCTTAATGAAGGTCATGCAGGCTTTCTGGCTTTAGAACTTCTTAGAGAACAGGGTTATATCGATTTCGAAAAAATTAAGGAACAGGTGGTCTTCACTTCGCATACTCCAGTGGCAGCAGGACACGATTATTTTTCCTTTGACCTAATAGAGAGAACCATGTCGCCAGTATTCGTAGATTATTTAAAACAGATGATGCCTAACGGCGGCGTTTCAATGGTCGATTTCGGACTCAAGTACAGCAAATACATAAATGGTGTATCAAAAAAACACAGAGACGTAAGCAGAAAGCTTTATAATACCGAAAACATAGACTACATAACCAACGGCGTTCATTCAAAAAGCTGGACATCTTCAAGTATGCAAAGGATTTTTGACCAAAACATTCCGGGGTGGAGAAATGACCCGTCCAGATTGGTCATGGCAAGCAAATTGGGCGATAATGAAATTTGGAAAGCCCATCAGGCAAACAAAATGCATCTTCTATCCAAGGTGCTCGAGAAAACCGGAATAGAGCTGGACACTGAAATCCTCACTATAGGCTTCGCCAGAAGAGCAGTAGCGTACAAAAGAGCCGATCTCATCTTTAAAGACATAAATAGATTAATTGACATATGCGCCGGCAAAGTACAACTAATATTCTCGGGAAAGGCGCATCCTTCCGACGAAGACGGCAAAAAAATGATACAGCGCGTGATAGAGATCTCTAAAGAGATTTCCGATAGAATCCCGGTAGTTTTCTTGGATAATTACGACATGGAGCTGGCCGCTCTGCTCACCTCCGGGGTTGACGTATGGCTCAACACGCCCATTAGACCCCGTGAAGCTTCGGGAACTAGCGGAATGAAGTGTTCCCATAACGGAGTATTAAATTTATCCATATTGGACGGATGGTGGGTTGAAGGTTGGATAGAAGACATAACGGGGTGGGCAATAGGGCCTGAACCAAAAGAAGTGGAGCTTGTAAATTACGACGAGTCCCAAGACGCGGATGCGTTATACAAAGTGCTTGAGCAAAAGGTCATTCCATTGTATTATCAAAATAAAGACAAATGGATTTCAATGATGAAAAATACGATTTCCTTAAATGCCAGCTATTTCAATACTCATCGAGTTGTAAGAGAATATTGCGAAAAAGCCTATGGCATACACCCAAAATATTACTAAATTAAAGTGAAGTGGTAAGAGGTGTCTTCGCCTTTCAAAAAAATAAAAGTGCTTCACGTTGCTTCAGAAATGCACCCCCTCGCAAAAAAAGGAGGACTGGGCGACGTCGTCGGCTCCCTACCCAAAGCACAAAGAGAACTTGGCATCGACAGCAGGGTTTTGTTGCCCCTCTACCCCGGAGTTATGGATCGCATCATTGGGAAGGCAAAAAAATTACCGCGCAAGCTTTATCTTCCTTTAGAGTGGAGGGTATTTCCTGCCCGACTATGGCATACCGATGTCCAGGAGGTCCCTGTCTACCTTCTGGACATCGAAGATATATCCTTTTCGGCAGATGTATATCCAAATCAATTGGACATGAACTCGGTAAGACCTTTTTTCCTTCTCTCCTTGGCTGCAATGGAATTTAAAAAGGCAACCAACTGGAATCCACATATATTTCACATTCACGATTGGCCTACCTCTATGGTAGCAACTGTTCTTAAATGGCACATGTATTATTCGACATTATCCAACCATTATGATACCGTTCTCACAATACACAACCTTGCTCACCAAGGAATCGTTCAGGAAACGAACTTAATTCAATGGGGAATCCCAAAAGAGGCTTTTAATATAGAAGGGTTGGAATACTACGGAATGACCAACTTTTTAAAGGGCGGAATTATAGCTTCCGACATGGTCACGACAGTCTCGCCCCGCTATTCCTGGGAAATACAGACTAGGGAATATGGAATGGGCTTGGATGGTGTTTTAAAAAAGTACAACAGTAAGCTAAAGGGCATACTCAACGGGATCGATTACTCCTATTGGAATCCCAAAACAGATCCTCTTATTCCAGCACATTACGACGTGAACGACATTGCCCCGAAAAGAGAATGCAAAAAATCCTTATTATCCCGATGCGGCTGGGAAGACGATGGTTCACCAATTTTAATATATATAGGCAGACTCGCGGAACAAAAGGGCTTGGATATATTATTGCCCTCCATAGAAGCCATTCCGGGTCATGGTTGCAAGTTGATCGTTTTAGGCGAAGGAAGCGAAATTTACGAAAGAGCTCTATTGGATATGTGCTTGCAATTTCCAGACAGCCTATTCGTTAAAATAGGATATGATGAGGAGCTATCGCACCTCATGTATGCAGGAGGAGATATGCTCGTAATGCCTTCATATTTCGAACCCTGCGGTTTATCTCAATTAATTGCCATGCGATATGGAACAGTTCCCATTTGTCGTGCTACAGGAGGGCTTGCAGACACAGTTATAGATGCCGATTCCGCATCGGATGGAACCGGTTTTTTATTCAGTTCTTACGATAGCGAGGCTTTCTTGCGAGCTATTGGAAGGGCTTTGGCGTCTTGGAACTCTCCAAATCATTGGAATCGAATTATATCAAACTGCATGAAAGTCGACTTTTCTTGGTCCAAATCCTCACGAGAATACGCAAATCTATACCTCGAACTGCTGGGAGTCCCGGAAGGCGAAAACAAAAATCTATTGCTTTAGTCTTGTCATATAACCTAATAACAGGGTATAGTTATAAGCATATATAGTACACCTTAGAAATTATTTATGGGGGTGGCATTTTTGATCTATGGAAAGTACGGGAGGGTGTTGGGCATAGTTCTAGCAGGTGGTCGAGGCCAGAGACTTTCCCCCTTGACAAGACACCGCGCAAAGCCGGCAGTTCATTTTGCAGCCAAATATAGGATAGTAGATTTCGCCCTTTCCAACTTAGTTAACAGCGGAGTCTTCTCCATATACGTCCTCGTCCAATTTCGAAGCCAGTCATTGAACGAGCACATTGAAAGAGGGTGGCAGTTTGGAGGCGCCTTGAGAGGCAGAGACTTCTTTATAACTGTTGTACCCGCGCAAATGTGGACCGGCGAGCATTGGTACAAAGGAACGGCCGATGCCGTCTTTCAAAATCTACACCTGATCACCATTTACAATGCCGACCGTATTTGCGTATTCGCCGCCGATCATGTATATAAGATGGACATAGAACAAATGATGCAAAAACATATAGAACAAAAGGCGGATTGCACGGTAGCCGCTTACGAAGTGCCGGTCGGCGAAGCGTCTGCCTTTGGATGCCTGAAAACGGACGAAGATGGTTTTGTCGTAGAATTCCTGGAAAAGCCGAAGAACCCGCCCGAAATTCCAAACCGGCCCGGATTTAGCTTTGTTTCCATGGGCAATTACATCTTCGAAAGGGAAATTTTAGAAGAAGTATTAGTTGAAGATGCAAATGATCCCGACAGCAGTCATGATTTCGGAAAAGATATATTGCCGAAACTATACAAAAACCATAAAGTATTGTCCTACGATTTTAAAACAAATGCCATCCCGGGAAATGATAAGCCATATTGGAAAGACGTAGGAACGATCAAAACTTACTGGCAGGCGCATATGGACCTGCTCAAGGAAAATGCGGATTTAAATCTTTTCAACCCGCAATGGCCGATCAGAACCGTATCCTATGCCGACCCTCCAGGGTTCACCTTCTCCGTGGACAACTCCTCAAGCAGCGTGGAAGACGCGCTTCGCGCGGAGGGAAGTCAAGTAATCGGGGCAACCGTAAAAAGATCGGTTTTGTCGAGAAACTGCGTTATAAAGCCCGGCGCCTACGTTGAGGAATGTATAATAGGAAGAGGAGTAGTCATTGGGGAACGGTGTCGATTGAGAAGGGTCATTGTGGATGCCCAAAACGTTATCCCCCCGGACACTGAAATAGGATTCGATGAAGATTGGGATCGTCAAAGATATCACGTCGACCCCTCGGGTATAGTGGTCGTCCCGATGCCCGCCATACAACTTAGAGCAAAGGTGAATTTCCCCTACCCAGATTCAGGAATTTAATATATACTACCCGAGTAAATTTTTTATAGGAGGAAGATTAATGACACAGAGGAACACCTGCGAAGAAGTAAAAAAACTTTTGGATATGGCTAATTCAACAGACAACCATGAGGAAGCAACAAGGCTTGCAAATAAAGTCCTCGAGCTGGCCCCGACAAATTGCGAGGCTTTGCTGTTACTGGCAGATAATGCCATATCCGATGGCGATATGGAAAAGAATCGCTTTTATCTCAACCGGATAATCGAAAACTACGAGAAAGGACAATCCAAAGACAATACGAGAGATACGGAAGATGCGAATGACGAAATTTACCTTTCCGCCCTTGAAAGGCTTGCCTTTTCGCTTTCCTTCGACGATCGCCACGAAGAAGCAATGTCGGTTGCCCAAAAATTGCTAGAGATAGATGTAGAAGGAAAAACTACGGCCAAAGATACGATTTATCGGTCGTTGTTGATGATGGACCGCTACAGAGAAATATTGGAGATGATCTGCCAGGAGGAAAACCCTTCAGCCGTTGCTCTGCACGCAAAGGCGATAGCTCTATATCAATTGGACGGAATGAGCTGGAACTCTTACGAAGCCTTGGTCAGCGCATTGGAAGGTGATCCGGATGCTCCTTTCTATGCTTTGGGCATTTGGGATGAGCCTGAGGAACCTGACGAAGAGGAAGTTCAATCCATGCTGACAGCATTGTATATAGTAGAACCATGGGCCAAATCTGACGAACTCATCGACTGGATAACCCATATTACCATCGCCTTCGGTTTTTTCACCCAACGTCTTCCGGAGGATTTTCTCCAGGTTATGGAATTAAGCGAAACCGGAAGTATGGCAAGGCAAGAATTAGACGAATTAAAGGAAATAATCGACGAAATGCAAAAAGTGGAAGCCGTAAGGGATCACGACTTCAAAGGTATAGATCGCATAGTCTTCGATGCCCTGCGCTTCAGACGTAAATATTAAAACCCAAAAAAGGATTAAACCGTTATAGCAGGCAAATTATTCCACAGGGTAAGCCGTGGAATCGTATGGCTTTCGTCAATACGGGAAGCGTATTCAACGTCGTTCCATAGGCCCAAATCCTTCAAGCTTAATGCGTGCTCTGCATCCGTCAGGGCACGCATTAAATTTTTATCGTAATATTCCCAAGTGGCTATCGCTATCTTTGCTCCATCGTTTAACTTCAAACTTTGGATTTTATTCTTTGTAATTTCCGCCATCATACCGGCACAGGCGGTGTCATCTATCATTGCTCGGTTGAACCTGCCGGCGCAAAGTATGCCTATTTTGTTGCCCCTTTCGATAGCAGCTTCAACTACAGCGGTGGCGTTTCTGGAGCAGCCTGCAAACACGATATCCGAAGAAGCCGCAGCGCGTAACAATGCTTTAGTTCCGTTGGTAGTCGTCATTATGGCCCCGTGAAAATCTCTTAGGTTATATCGAAGCAATTCAATCGGAGAATTGCCGCAATCGAAACCGGGAGGAGGAAGGCTTTTTCTTTCTCCCATTAAAAGCCATTTTCCGCCAAGTTTAGACTTTAGGCTGTAGGCCTCTTCTACATCTTCTACAGGCAAAAGGACCTTGCCGCCCATCTCAAAAAATGTCACTATTGTCGTGGTAGCCCGTAAGATATCGACCACGATCCAAGTATCTATGCGATCCAGGTCACCGGAGGGGTTTAGCACAACCGTCAGTTGAACCGACATTTTTAATCTCCTGTGCAACAAATTTGTTTATTTTTACCTTCGCTTGTAACATAATACAGATATCACATAAATAACAGGAGGGTCAATCATGGCAGAAATTAAATTAAAGGGTACTCCCCTATCTCCTGGTCTTTCCTATGGATACGCTTTTACATACACGACCATACCCTTTGAGCAAAGAAACATCGTCATTAAAACCGAAGACATCGAAAAAGAGCTATCCCGCCTAAAGGAAGCCATTAAAAAAACGAGGGAATCCCTCGAAAAACTGAAGGATAGAACCAAAAAGAAGCTGGGAGAGGAGAAGGCGGGAATTATAGAGGCTCACATGCTGATGCTTGAAGACCCCATGTTCATTCAAGAAATTGAAAACACCATAAGGGAAGGCCATTCTGCAGAGGACGCCGTTTACACGGCCACTATGAAGATAAAAAAGATGTTTGAAGATATACCTGACCCCTATTTAAGAGAAAGGGCTGCAGACGTAGAAGATGTGGGCAGCAGGCTATTCAGAAACTTATTGGGAGCAAAAGATCTTGAATCGATGGGACGAGAGGAATCAACTATAGTCGTCGCCAGCGACCTGGCTCCCTCGGAATTAATCGCCATATCGGGAAACAATGTCGTCGGCTTAGTGCTCCTACACGGAGGCCCAACATCTCACATGGCCATAATAGCCAAGTCATTAGATTTGCCGGCTGTATCCGGAATAGATATAAGCACAATCTCCGACAATAACGTTATCATAATCGACGGCACAAAAGGGGAAGTAACGATAAATCCCTCTCCTGAAACGCTTTCGCAGGTCAAAAGAAAGGTAGAGGAACTCAAAAAAGAGCAAGAGGAAGCCATGAGCCTAAAAGATGCTCCTGCAATCACCTCAGACGGTTTCAAGCTAGAGTTGTGGGGCAACATAGCTCATCCAAACGAGGTGAGCAGCGTTTTATCCTTTGGAGGAAAGGGTATAGGTTTATTCCGAACGGAATTTCTTTTCATGAACAGAAACAATCCTCCCGGTGAAGATGAGCAATTTGAAGCCTATAGCAAGGCTTTGGCGGAAATGAACCCCAACCCTGTAGTAATCAGAACGATGGATGCCGGCGGTGATAAGGAGATTCCATATCTCAACATACCGAAGGAAGACAATCCCTTTTTGGGCTATCGCGCCATTCGGATTGGCATCACCGAGGAAGGTTTGCTTTTGACACAACTCCGGGCTTTACTGAGAAGCGCAACCTACGGAAATCTTTACATAATGTTCCCTATGATCTCTTCTCTATGGGAGGTAAAAAGGGCAAAAGACCTGCTCCGAAAAGCAGCCCGACAACTGAAGGAGGAGGGAATAGAACAGGGATCGGCAAAAATAGGAATAATGATAGAAATACCCTCCGCAGCTCTTATGGCAGATGAGCTTGCAAAGGAGGTTGACTTCTTCTCCATTGGAACCAACGATTTAACTCAATATACATTGGCAGTGGACAGAGGAAACGCGAAGATATCCCGATGGTACGATCACCTGCATCCTGCAGTTCTCAAGCTTATCGACATGACTGCAAAGGCAGCAAAAAAACACAAAATTGAGCTTGGAATGTGTGGCGAAATGGCCGGCGACCCTTTAGCTCTTCCAATACTCATTGGGATGGAGTTCGACGAACTTTCTATGTCACCTCCGGCAATTCCAAAGATCAAAAGACTTACACGAAAAACCAGCTTGGGAAGAGCTAAAGAGATTACGCAAAAAGCTTTGTTGATGAAAGATGCAACAGAAGTGCGCACCTTTCTTGAGGAGATGACATCTCAATTATGACCGAAAAAATGGAGATCATATCTCATTGCGCGCGAGGATCTTTCGGAGACAAAAGGGTCTTGATCCAGGGGTACATTATTTCAAAGTCATTTCCCCTGGTCTTGCTTTTGCACGGAGTGCACGGCTGCGCCAATCTGGCAGAGGGAAACAAATACGGCGTTCTGGCACGCTTGCTTGCGCAGGAATCCATAAATGTCCTGACCATTGAAACCAGCAGAAAAACCAGAGACAGGGATGCCTATGGCAACGATAGAAACAGATGGATAATGGATGCCTTTAAGGGAAAAACCTATGCCATGGACTTATTTGACGTGGCGAGTGCTATTTCGTTCATACATGATGATCTCAGATGGCCTGAGTTATGGCTATGGGGTTTTTCTCTGGGAGGTTTGCATTTTCTGATTTTGACGGGCGGAATTTATAAAAAAGTTTTAGAACGGGCTGGCCTGAAAAACCCTATAACCACCTTTCCCAAGATCGAAGGTTTGATACTCTCCGGGAGCGGAGACGAGATACGCCCGGAAAACGGGCCGTCGTTTCACGAGCCTATTTTGGACTCTCTGCCCTGTCAAGAAATGCTTCTGGAGGCAGCGAAAAATACGAATGCGGAAAATGTCTATGCCTTTTACGGCAGCCTTGATGAAACCTTTGCTAAGGAAGCATGTAGGAGGCTGTTTGAATTAACGCCCACAAAACGAGACTTCATCGTCCTCGAAGGAGTTGACCATTCTTTTAGAACTGTTAACGGCATTCCTTCGATATCGCCTTTAATCGATATGGTAAATTACCTAAAGAAGCATATTCTAAAAAATCCAGGGCCAACCCGGTGAAATGTCAAGAAAAGCCAATATTTTGGCTCCAAAAAGGAAGGTGCAAAAGGAGCCGATAGCAAAAAAGGGGACCATGGGGAGATGATCTTTTCTTCCGACTTTATGTACAAGCAATAACGATAAGGCTGTCAAACCGCCGCACATGAAACTTATGTAGAGCGCAAGACAACCCATCCATGTCCCCATTGCCCCGCCAATTGCAGCAGCAACTATCGCATCGCCCGAACCCATGCCGCCTTTGCTGACGTACATAATAAGTAGGATCAAAAAACCACATATGCAAGCACCTAATATGCCGTTCCAAAAAATTTGCCAACTCACAAAAACCCTCAAGAGCAATCCAATTGCAAAAAAGGGCAAAACCAGCCAGTCGTAAACATAACCCGAATACATGTCTGTCAAAGAAGATAGAAAAAGGCAGCTCCAAAGCACAAAAGACAATATAAAAGCATAGGTAGGCCCATAAAGCCAGGCTAAAACAAGCATCGAAAATCCCATTATCAATTCGACCAACAAATAACTAATCCCGATCTTTGCATTACATCCTCTACATCTACCTTTGAGAAATACATAAGACAATAGGGGGATTAAATCCATAAAGCTGAGCGTTCTGCCACAGCTTTCGCAGACAGAACGCTCCCTTCCCCACCACTTCTTCCCCTCAATAGTCCTCTGTGCTACTACATTCAAAAAGGAACCGTATGCCAATCCAAAGATAAAACTCGTCAAACGGAACATCCCAATCATTAAGCTATCCACCTAATCTATCGCTAAAATCTATTTTACAGAAAAAGTTTACATCAAACTTGTTCAGCAACGTAACATCACTTTATGACGTATAGGGTACCTCTCATCGTAGCAAAAACGACTGCTCCCTCTCCCAAAGACGGATCGGCCACGATGTCACTGTCCGCTTCATACTTCCACAGCAAATCTCCGCTATTGGAATCTATAGCGTAAAAATAGCCATCGTTGCTCCCGAAGAAAAGCACGCCGCCAGCATATACGGGCGAAGAGTTTATCGGGCTACCAACTTCGTAGCTCCATACAACGTCACCCTTATCTGCGCTCACGGCATATAATTTTCCATCCTGACCTCCTATGTATAATGTTCCCCTAACGTATGCCGGAGAAGAGCCGAGGGGTGCCCCAATGTACTTATGCCATAGAGGCACGACACCCTTTAATTTTACGGCACGAACATAACCGTTATCGGTTATATAATAGACCTTTCCGTCAACATATAGAGGGGCTCCCTTCATTGCTCCCTCTGTATTGCCTCCCCAACGCTCGCTGCCGCTTTTTGGGTCTAGCGCATGAAATCGTCCTCCAAAGCTTCCCACAAACACAAATCCTTCAGCTATTGCCGGAATACTTTGAAAGCCCCTATAAGCTTGAAACTGCCATTTATATCCTCCATTTTTGGAATTGAGGGCATAGAAACTGCCTTCGTTGCATCCGACGTAAACGGTATCGCCAAAGGCAAAAGTTCCCGACATCACAGGGCCATCTACCTTAGCATTCCAAATGAAAGTGCCGGACTTTTTGTCGAGAGCATACACATTTCCAGCGAAGGTTCCCACATATACTTTTTTATCATCGGTGGAAACAGGTCCAAGAATGGAACCATCACACTGATATTTCCATTTTACTTCTCCGCTATTAAGAGATATAGCATACACTTCTCCATTATGGTTCCCCACATATATCGTTCCGCCATCCACGACAGGGGCACCCGTTATCTTTGATCCCGTTTCCAGCTTCCATGAGAATATGCCTTTCGGAAGTTCTTTTATTGGAAAATTGCCGGTATTTTGCAAATCACCCCTGGCCGGAAAAGCAAAGACGCTTATTGCATTGCCCAATATGAACATCAAAGAAATCACCAAGGCGATCGTCCAAGTCGCACTTATTTTTTTCATAACTCATCACCCCTTTTAAAAGGATATTTTGATATACATGCTACTTTATCCAACTTACAAGTTTATTTTAAATTATACTTTACAAAACACATCGGTCAATTGAATTAATTTGTAGCTACGATATATTGACATAATATTTTTCCGCCCCTTGTCCCTGAAGAGAGATCAACACAATAATTTCAACTAAGCTCTTGTCTGACTAGGGTAGTATGTGATATAAGTTTTTTTTATGTTGTTACTCTTTGGAGGTGTAGTACATGGAAAGGCCAACTTCTTATTTTGGACGTCATGTCTTCAATGAAAAAGTAATGCGCGAACGTTTGCCCAAGAACGTCTTCGAACAACTGACCAGCGCCATTAACGGAGGACCACATAAACTCAACATTAAAATTGCAGATGTAGTGGCAGCTGCCATGAAAGAGTGGGCCACGTCGCTTGGGGCAACGCATTATGCCCATTGGTTTCATCCAAGGACAGAGCTCACGGCCGAAAAACATATGGCATTTCTTTCGTTAGACGATAAAGGGGCTCCACTTGAAGCTTTTACGGGAAGCGAGCTTATACAAAGCGAACCTGACGCGTCATCTCTCCCCTCTGGAGGAATGAGAAGCACCTTTGAGGCAAGGGGCTACACCGCCTGGGACCCCACCAGCCCGGCTTTCGTCATGCTCACCGAAAAGGGAGGTACGCTTTGCATACCATCTATTTTCCTTTCTTGGGACGGGACGCCTCTGGACATGAAAATGCCCCTCCTTAAAGCAATAGCCGCCATAGAAGCGAGAGCTATTCGTTTGCTCAGATTATTCGGCAACAGGGGAGTTCATTGGGTAAAAGTAACCGTCGGTGCCGAACAGGAGTTTTTTTTGGTAGAAGACAGCCTGGCCAGGAAACGCCCAGATTTAGTATTGTGCGGACGCACGTTATTGGGATGTCCCCCACCCAAAGGACAACAGCTGGAAGACCACTATTTTGGAGCAATTCATCCCCGAGTGTTGACTTACATGGAAGATGTCGAGGCTGAACTACACAAACTTGGCATTGCCATAAAAACCAGACACGACGAGGTGGCACCATGTCAATTCGAATTTGCTCCCCAATTCACGGATGCTAATCTAGCTACCGATCAAAATCAGCTAATGATGACCGTCATGAAACGAATAGCACCTCATCATGGATTTAAATTGCTCTTACACGAAAAGCCTTTCGCGGGAATAAACGGCAGCGGAAAACATACCAATATATCTTTGATGGATAGCGATGGATATAACCTATTGGAACCGACCAACAACCAAAGAAAAAACGTGCAATTTCTGGCTTTCCTGGGAGCTCTTATACTTGGAATTTCTAAATATAGCTCTTTGCTCAGGGCCTCCGTAGCCTCGCCCGGCAACATGCATAGACTAGGCGGATTCGAGGCACCCCCTGCTATTATGAGCGTCTATCTCGGAAGCACACTGACAAACGTCTTGGAACGTCTGGAGGAAGGTTTTCCGGAAGAGATACCGACGAGTGAAATTATTGATTTAGGTCTGACAAAACTCCCCACACTGAAAAAGGAAAATTCCGATCGTAACCGAACAGCTCCCCTTGCATTTACGGGAAACAAATTTGAGTTTCGCGCCACAGGGGCATCCCAATCTATAGCAGGTCCGCTGACAATGCTCCTCGCCGTATGGGCTTGGGGAATAGAGGAGGTGTCCAACAGAATAGAAAGTCGACTCGGAAATAGCGACATAACGGATGCCACCCTAGACGTGTTGCGCGATATAGCCAAAGAAAGCGCTAACGTGCGTTTTGAAGGCAATTGTTACGACAAGACATGGCACGATGAAGCTGTGCGTCGCGGCCTTCCCATTGCCACCACAACTCCTGACGCTTTATCCTACTATTTAATTCCCGAAAATAGAGCACTACTTTCTAGCCTTTCTATTATGACCGACAGGGAAATCGTTGCTTATTACGAAACAAGACTTGAACAATATGTCAAAACGCTAGATGTCGAAATGGCCGTCATGGAAGACATAATACGACATGCGGTACTTCCTTCAATCTCAAAGCAGGTAGCGCTGGAAGGAAAGGCATTTGAAAGGGCAACCTCCATACTCGACAGCAATTTCGAAAGCTGGAAGGACAAGATCAAATCATTGTGCGATATTAAAGAACAACTTTACTATAGACTTGAGCAATTAAGAAATCTTCGAAATAAAATATCGAATTACAGCCTCGAGGAAAGCTCTTCTTTGATAACCAACGAGGGGATTTCTTTAATGAATGAGATACGCTCACTGAGCGATGCCGCAGAACTTTGGATCGACGATATGATTCAGCCCTATCCATCCTATCGCGATTTGCTTGTGATACAATAACTACGAAAGGAAAGTTCTAATCTATAAAACAGGCGGTGATATTGATGACGAAAAAAATATTAGTTGGAGTAGATCTGAGTAAAATGTCGGAATCTTTGATAACGTACTCTCATAACATTGCGCACAGGCTCAATGACGAAATAATCTATCTTCATGTCTTGCCTCGCCTGTCTTCTGTGTGGCGCGGTTATGAGCCGTGGATCCCACCACAGATAGGAGATGAAGTCAAACAAATAGCCCACAAAAAAATCTCCTACTGGATCCAGAAAGCCGAGGCACAATTTAAAGATACCCCTTCTCATGAGCACGCCATATTAATTGAGGAGGGATCGCCCGGGGAAGTTATCATAAGCAAAGCCCGTGAAATGGGAGTTTCTCTTATAATCGTGGGGTACAAAGGACACAGCACTATGGAACACATCTTGGTCGGGAGCACAACTACAGCTATCGCACGCCATGCGCCCTGTTCGGTCTTGATCTACAGACCTGGTTTCGAAGTAATTTAAGGCAAATCAATTAGCGCACGCGAAGCCGGGATATCATCTGATATTCTTCAACCGTCGCGAAATACCTTCCTCTTCTTTCATCATCTGAAGGATATCCTCAGCAGACATCCTTTCCAAATATATTGCTTCTTCTAAACTATCGGCTATGTCTTGTGCAATCTCATCCAAAGATGCATCTTCGCTAATTGCTATTTGATCCCAAAATACGGGAGGCTGGGACTCGAAAAATGAGCATACCCTATTCATCGCGAGGGCTTCATCGAAATCCTCCTGACGGCCTCCCTTGCTTAAGAATTCCTCTCGCAGACGCGGTACCATTGCCTTTGCGGCCTTTTTTACCAAGTCCTTTTTTATGCCCTGTATCGTCATTTGAATTCACTCCCGGATCCTAATGCAAATCTGATCTATCAAAATAAGCTAATGTCCTCTTCAAGCCGTCCCGCAAAGAAACAGAGGGAACGAACCCTAATTCTTCCTTTGCTTTATCGATACTTAAATAGGTCTTATACAATTCTCCCTTTCTCGGCGCATCGTGCCTCGCCATTTTTTGAAAGCCAATTATATCGCTTAAGATATCATACAATTCGTTGACCGACGTTCCTATGGATGTTCCAATATTATAAGCGTGGTCATCTATCGATGAGGGGGCCCTCGTTTCTTTCAAACGCTGTAAAGACAGGATATTCGCCATTGCAACATCGCCAACATAGACATAATCTCTCACCTGTGTTCCATCTCCATATATGGTAGGCACTTCCTCTTTAAGCATTTTATTAGAAAATATAGCCACCACACCCGCTTCTCCCATTGGATCTTGCCTTGGCCCATAGACATTAGCATATCGAAGTGCTATATAGGGTAGTCCGAACACCTTATTATAATAATATAAATAATACTCCGACGAAAGCTTACTCACCCCATATGGAGAAAGAGGCCCCTTTGGATGGGTTTCAGAAACGGGAAGGAGTGTCGGCTCTCCGTAAACAACGCCGCCAGATGAAGCAAATATTACCCCCTTTACACCTGTCCTGATTGCGCAGGATAAGATATTCAAAAGGCCTTTGATATTTACTTCGGCATCGTACATGGGGTTTGCCACTGACTTTCTAACGTCAATTTGCGCCGCATGATGACAAACGTAATCGGGGTGAACTTCGTCGAAAACTTCGCTCACGCGAGAATCGCATATGTCGAGCTTGTAAAACCCGGCCTTTGAATTGAGATTCTCCAATTTGCCCTGAGACAAATTATCGATAACGATAACCCTGTGGCCTTCTTCTATAAAGGCATCAACTATATGAGATCCTATAAAACCTGCGCCTCCTGTAACCAGGACGGTAGACATATTAATTACCTTCCTTTCCCTTTGAACATTAACCACAGCTTACATGTAGTATATCTTTTTTAAAGCGACCTATCCACCACATAAGAAAAACCGGCTTCAATTACGATGCAACAAACCTTCGCCTTTTACACGACAAAAAGCGAGTGAAGCCGATATTTTAATAATAGATCCTTTCGCTTAAAAGAAAACCTTATTCCTACCTATTTGCTTGAATGCCTATCATTCGATGGGTATTTTTGCACCCCATCCGTTTCCTCATTTGCTAAGGTTTCGACTTACTTAAATACTATTTTCGCCAACCCAAGCAACGCTATAAGGTTTGGGATAACCATCATCGTTGAAGGTATCCGCCAATTCCCACGATATCCCCACCGAATCCAAAGCTGGCAGTAAATGCCTTTTGTGCGAGAGCAATCCCTGTAGTTTGTCCGTCAATAGATCAAAGTCAAGGAGACAACAGGAAGCTAATTTATAAAGATAAACGCCCCTTAACTCTGACTTAACGAGTAAGGGGCGTTTTAGTTCTTACTGGTGCCGGGGGCGGGACTCGAACCCGCACAGTACCGAGTACCGGTGGATTTTGAGTCCACTGCGTCTACCAATTCCGCCACCCCGGCTTTGCGATGATTAAGATACCATAATATTGCTAAGGCGTCTAGATCTATTCTGCTTTATTTTACATACTTTCTTCAACAAAACCTCTTTGCAGTTTCCCCAGGGCCTTGCCCGGCTCCAGTTTAATTCCACTGCGCATAGCCGCTCTCTCTATTGACGCCACTGCCGAAATCAATATGTGTTTATCGATGTTGCCCATATGCCCCATCCTGAATCCCTTTCCTGCATAATCTCCAAGACAACCAGCAATATAGGCACCTTCCTCTGCCACTAGAGATCTGAATTTGGAGTCATCTATATTAAACTCGCCGGGATATAGGTAAACCGACAACGTTGGAGCTCGATACCCCTCGTCGGCCAATATCGAAAATCCCATTGAAGAAATGGCCTCATCAAAAAGGGTAGCATGCCTAACATGGCGAGCATATCTTTCCTTGATCCCCTCCGATTTTATTATTTCAAGAGATTGTTTTAAGGCCCATATCAAATTAATGGGAGGGGTACCCCAATATTTGGAAGGGTCTTCCATCACCGGCAACCATTTCTCAAAATCCATATACGAATCAACTATTGTTCCCAGGCTTTTTCGTTTATCCAGCGCCTTTTTTGAAGCCCACAACAGAGCTAAACCGGGAGCAACCCCAAAAGCCTTTTGAGAACAGCTTATCAACACATCAATGCCCATAGGATCGACGTACTCCTCGGCTCCGCCCGATGCAGCAACGCCATCGACCACAAATATGGCTCCATGATCTTGAACAACCTTGCCTATCTCCCCTATCGGCGCCATAACTCCTGTCGATGTCTCAACATGGGTAACAGTAACTAGGTCGTATTTTTCTTTAGACAGTCTTTCTTTAACTTCCTCAGAGGTTACAGAGCTTCCCCACCTTGCCTTAATTACATCGACATTAAGGCCGCGCTTTTTGCATATTTCGGCAAATCTATCGCCAAAAAAGCCGTTTGAACACACAAGCGCCTTGTCTCCAGGTTTAGAGACGTTCGCTACAGCCATTTCCATGGCCAACGTACCTGACCCAGCGATAACAAAGGTCTGCCCGCTGCACTGCCAGAGTTCGCGCAAATCTTTTACCACGTTTTTAAAATCTTCAATAAAATCGGGGTCTCCAAAAGCTACCGTCTCGCGTCCCATTTGGTCCTGAATAGAGCGCACAACTGGAGTGGGTCCGGGTATCATCACCAGTTTTTGTGGCTTTAGCATATTAAACCCTCCCTATTAATAAACATAAATTTATAGAAAAATAGCTTCACTTTGACAGGCACGTTTTTATATTATTACCCGATCACCTAAAATACAACAGAGTTTGGATTAAAAAAATAAAAAGAGCAATCAACTCACTGATTGCTCTTTTTGCCAATTTTTTGGAGCCGGCGGGCGGACTTGAACCGCCAACCTGCTGATTACAAGTCAGCTGCTCTGCCGATTGAGCTACACCGGCTCTCGGGGAAAATTATACCATAAGCTCTCCATCTTGTACAAAGACACGCAAACCAGCATGATGAATCGCTCGTCGTTGCTTCATCTTCTTAAGCTCTTCGGTTAAATACCAAGCCTTTCCGGCATTTTCCACTACGAGTATGGCCCAATTCTCACCAGGCCAAACTGCATCGGCCCAATGTGTACGACATCCGCGGTGATGGCCCAATACATGTCTCCATACAGTATAGCCGTCGACTTCAATCGACTCCAGTAATTCGATTATTTCGGGAGCTATGCTTTGATTGCAAAATATCCAAACGAACTTCATCGTGACGTTCCTCCCTTTGCCTCAACAAACCTCGGTCGTCGGCGTATCTTTTCCTCGACCAAACTGTATACTACCGGAATCAACACCAGGGTAACCAACGTCGAAAAGGACAAACCGCCAATGACCGATACCGCCAAGGGCCTCCATATCTCGGCACCTTCTCCCTGACTTAAAGCCATAGGCAACATGCCCAATACCGTAGTAAGGGTGGTCATTAAAATTGGCCGCAGCCTCCTTGACCCTCCTTCTACCAAAGCATCGTGCATAACATACCCCCTGGCACGAAGCAAATTCACGTAATCCACCAAAACTATTGCATTGTTAACCACTGTTCCTATCAACATGACTATGCCCAGCAGGCCCTGCAACGAAAGATATGACCCGGTTAACAACAACGCTCCTACCGCACCCGTTAAGGCAAAGGGAACGCTAAACATTATGATGAAGGGGTCCAAAAATGCTTCGTATTGCCCTGCCATTATCATGTAAACCAAGACAACCCCAAGCAAGATCAAAAGACCCATTTGCAAAAACGTTTCTTTCATATCTTCAACATCGCCGGTTATTTCCGTCCTCATTCCGGCGGGCAACTCTATTTCTTTAAGTGCCTTTTCGATATCCGTTGCAACATTGCCAACGGAACGGCCTTCAGTATCAAGCTCTATAGTGATGTAACGTTGCCTGTTTTTTCTGTGAATTTCCGGAGGCCCTAATTCTTCTTTAATTGTTGCCAAATTTGTCAATCGAATCATATCCCCCGTCACCGATGGCACAAGCAACTTATTTAAGGTATCCCAAGAATGCCTTTGATCAGGTTGCAACCGCAGCCACACCTCGTAGTTATCCTCTCCTTCCCAATAATCTTCATCCAACTGAACGCCATAGTAATAGGCCCGTAAAGCTTGAGCAACGTTACTCGTCGGAACACCCAACAGTGAAGCCCTTTCTTTGTCTACGTCGACCCAAATTTCCGGCCTGCTTGCTTTTTGGGTAATTTCTATATCTACAGCTCCCGGAATTCCTTCGACCCTTTTCTTTATTTCGTCTCCAATTTTGAGCAATTCATTTACATCGTCTCCGTACAACTCAATTACTATCGGCTTGGAACTCCCGCCAGCCATGATAGGCGAACTGACGTTTGCGCTTACCGCTTCAAAACCAGCCTTTGCGTTTAAATATTGCCTTACTTGAGCTGCCACTTGAAAGCCCGAGCGCTCTCTTTCTCCCTTAGACACGAGCTCGATGCCAACAGTACCAGTATTTGATGATTCTCCCCTTAAAGCACTCATACCGTCTCCGAAACTGCCTCCATATATGTAGACGTTTTCAAGCTCCGGGATGTTATCCAATGCGTAAGCCATGACATCTTTTGCCACTCTTTCCGTCTCTTCCACCCTCGTGCCTTCAGGGAGCCTGAAATTAACGCGTACACTTCCCGTATCTGACTTTGGTATTAACTCTGTTCCTATGCGGGTAAAACCTACAACTGTAAAAACTGCACAGAGCAACGCTAATCCTATGATCTTTTTTCTGTTGCGTAAAGCCCAATCAATTAACAAAGCGTAATTGCGCTCAAGCAAAGTCAAGATACGCTTGGAATATCTATGAATGAAAAGCTTGTCTTCTTGAGATTTAAAAGTCTTACTTCCAACCATCGGTATAAAACTTAAAGAAACGACCAAGGATGACACTATAGCAAGGCTCATGACCACCGACAGAGAAGAGAAAAATATGCCTACCAAGCCTGTAATAAATATCAACGGCAACAGCACGGCCAGAGTCGTCAGCGTGGACGCTATTAAGGAGCTCCCCACCTCGCCTGCGCCTAACATGGAAGCGATCTGGCGCTTTTCCCCCATCTTAATGTGATAAATAACCTGATCTGTCGTAACAATTGCGTTGTCGACTACCATGCCGCAAGCAACCGTAAGAGCCGACAATGTCATTAAATTAACGGTGTATCCCAAGATTCTCATAGCGATAAACGTAGCGATCAACGAAAAGGGAATGGCTCCACATACCGCAAGCGTTCCTGGCAATCTGCGCAAAAATACATATGTTACCAGAAAGACCAGGACAATGCCATATAGCAGGGTAGTGGCCAATTGTTTAAGTGAGTTCAGTATAAACTCCGATTGATCGTAACCGATGACGTAATCCACATCGGAGGGAAATATAGATCCTTTAAGCTCTTCCAGGCGGGCCTTTACGCCATTACTGACTTGAACTGTATTGGCATCGGTGTTTTTTGTGATCATCATAACGACGGAACGGGCACCGTCAAACCAACCAAAGGTAGACGCGTCCTTGTATCCGTCCTCCACGGTCGCTACATCCTTGAGATACACGGGCTTACCGTCGGTGGTGCCGACAATAGCGTAACCTATCTCGTTTACCAGTTTATACCTGCCCGGCACTCTTATCTGATATTCCAGCATTCCTTCTTTAAAGCTTCCTGCAGGTAAATTGAAATGTTCCTGTTGCAATATACTTGCAATCTGTTGGGCTGACAAATTATATGCCTTTAGCTTCTCTGCATCCAACAGTATCTTTATTTCGCGCTCCTCCCCACCGAAGACAGAAACATCCCCTACTCCCGGAACCTGTTGAATAAGCTTGCCAACATCGTTTTCCACAAAATGATACAGTCCGGGGAAAGTCGGTCCTGCCTTAAATATGACTAACATGACGGGCATGGCACTGGAAGTTACTTTTATAAGTATTGGATCATCAGCATCATCGGGAAGCCTTCTTCTTATAATGTTTACCTGATCCCGGGCATCGCCCATCCTGGCATCCAAATCCTCTCCCCACTCAAATCTGAGGACAACGGCAGAAGCTTCGTCGCTTGAAGTCGAGGTAATCTCGTCAAGACCTTGAATAGTGGCCATTCTGTCCTCCACTTCTTCCGTAATTTCCTGTTCGACGTCGCTGGCAGCAGCTCCCTCCCAAGTGGTAATGACAAGAATTTCGGGAGGCTCGAATTGGGGCAAAAGATCGACCTTTATTCCGATAAAAGAGACGGCTCCCAATAGAAGTACGGCGAAGAAGAACATTAGGGTGGCAGTAGGTCTTTTTACCGCTATTTCCCAAAGGTTCATTGACCTACCACCTCCACAGATACCCCGTCTCCAATGGCGCGAACAACAGGCGATATTACATTGTCTTCCGCTTTAAGTCCTTCAATAATTTCTACCAAATTACCGCTCTCTATGCCACGTCTAACGAAAACCTGCTTTGCCTTTTTATCGGGCGTTACAACGAAGCAATACCATTCACCTGTTCCCGGCAATTGTTTTACCGCCTCCCTGGGAAGGGAAAGTCCTTCATGCTTGCCTACTATGACCTCAGTCCTGGCGAACATCCCTGGCTTTAATATTCCTTCAGATGAAAGCCACACTTCAACTTCTCCGGTCCTTGTGACCGAATCAAGCATTGGGCTAATTCGCACCACTTCGGCCTCAAAAGTCATGTTTGGAAATGCATCTACTTTTACAAGGGCAACTTGCCCTAATTTAATCCTTGGATAGTCGTTTTCCGTTACCGTCCCAATTATCTTAACTGTTTCCTGCCTTGAAACCGTAAAACAAGTACTCCCGACGCTAACGGTATCGCCAGGATCTATATGTCTTTCAGCGATAACTCCGTCTACGGGAGAGACGATACTGTGATATTCTCTCATAATTTGAAGCTGCCTCAGCTGGGCCTGGGCCTGATCGAGCTGCCTTTGGGCCTGCTCGAGTTTGGCCTTTTCCACTTCATACTGTCCTTCTATTTGATCCAACTGTTGGCGACTTATAACTTGCTCCTCATATAAATTTTTATAACGCACATAATCTTTCTCAGTGGTCTGCAATTGACTTTTTGCCTGCGATATCGCAGCCCTTGCGGCAGCGACTGCAGCCTTAGCCTCTTCAATTTGTCGGTTGACCAGGCTATCATCTAATTTTGCCAAAGGGTCACCCTTTTTTAATTCCGATCCGACATCAACATAAACTTCTAAAACTGTCACGTTATTGGTCACTTTAGATGTAATCATTGCCTTTTCTTGCGGCTCTACCGTTCCAACAAAAGTTATGATATCCTCAAATTCCATTAAAGTTGGCTTGACTACGGAAACGTTTATCGCACTCTGTTGGGGGGTTGGCACACCAGGCTGCTCGGTCGTTTTGTCATTGCTAAACACCCTCAGACCGATTATTGATGCTAAGGCTACTGCTATTACGGCTATAACGACTGTTTTGATCTTCATTTAGCTACCTCCCCATTCACTGCTTCATTTTCATTAAGATCGTCAAACACACTTTCATCCATTATGCCCATTGCATAGATCAGGTCGCTGTAAGCTGAATAAGCGTCATATATTGCATTTACAAAGTTGGTATTGGCATCCGTCAACGCCGTTCTTGCATCTAAAACGTCTATGTTAGTGCCCACTTGCTCGACATAACGTCTCAACGCCATTCGATAATCCTCTTCTGCTATAGTGACTTGATCCTCGGCTACGCGAACGCTTTGCAACGCCGATTCCAAGTTCTGCCACGCTGTGGATACCTCTAGACGAATTTGATTCCTGAGATCATCAATCCTGGCAAGTAATTCCCGGGCCATAGCCTTATTTTCCTCTATCTTGTTCTTTACCTCTCCCCGATCGTACAATCTCCAAGAGGCGATGATCGATACATTCCAGTCGTCCTCATTTGGGAAAAACTCATCTTCGTAATAAGATACCTCTCCCTGCAGATATATATTAGGCCTTGCCTGGCCCGCAGCAGCTTTGGCCAGCTCCTCTGCTGCTTTTCTCGAGTCTTCCAAGGAAACCAGCTCAGGGCGATATTGAAGTGCAATGCTATAAGGATCTATCTGCGGCAATATTAAGAGAGATTCTTCTTTAGGAGCTACTTCAGGAACCATGTCATGTGAAAGCGGAATCCCGACAGCCTTTTCCAGAGCACTTAAGGCAACTTGTGTACCATTTTTAGCCTGAATTAAATTCAATTCGGCAGACGAAACATCGACTTGAGTTCTAAGGACTTCATTGATGGCCACAACACCTTGATTGTAAAGCGATTGCGCCTGTTTTAAATGCTCTAGTGCCAAATCATAGCTTTCCTGAGCAACTTGTAGCTGAGCCCTCGCTCTCTGCAAATCGTAATAGGCGTTTTGCACATCATTTCTGATTGTTTGTTTAGTGCGTAAGACATCTGCCTCTAAGGCTTGACGATTCAACGTGGCAGCCCTTAACGAAGCCTCAAGGCCGTCACCGCTGTAGAGAGTATGCGTCAGGGTTAACGCTGCCTTGTAGGTATCTCTGTACTTCGAATCCGTCATACCTCCTCCGTATTGGTGCATATACGTTAAGCTCGAATCAAGCCTAGGCGCCAATTGGGAGGCACTTTGCAGTTCTTGAGCCCTCACCTGATTGAGCTGCTCCTGTGCTGCTTTTAGTACGGGATTATGCTCTTCTGCTATTGAAATTAAGTTGTCCAAATTATACTTGACATTGGATTGAGCATCTTGCCCCCAAGCGTTTTTATCCATAACAAGCACCAGGAAAATCAAAGAGCAAAAACCTATTATCAATAAAAAACGTCTTTCCATGAATTTTGCCACCTTCATTGCTCATCTCCTCTCATAACCAAATCGACTATTTGTTTCCAGCTATCTATAACTTCATCAGTGTCCAAAACACTACCTTGGCATAATAAAAGACCGAACACGACCAAGCGCAACAGTAAAAATACAGACTCTTGTCTCTCGTCAGCCAAATCGATGCACACTCCTTCGTCCATCGATTTTTTTATACATGAGGCAAGGTCTTTTGCCATATTCTTAAATTCTTCTTTCCCCCGTTTCGCCTGAATCAAAAGATCCATCCAGATAAGCATGGTCTCGGGGTCTCTTTCAAAGGCCATTAAAATGAGCATGCCTCTTCTCTGTATAAACTCCTTGGCATCAGTTGCGTCTTCGAAGGTCGACTTAAAAATATCCTTCATTCTATCAATTTCCAACACTAAAACAGTGCTATACAGCTCAAACTTATCGCTAAAGTGCCAATATAAAGCCCCTTTGCTAACGCCTGCTTTCTTTGCAATGGAATCTACGCTAGTCCCGTGAAATCCCTGTTGTGCAAACAAATGGCGCGCTGCGCTTATGATGCAGTCTCTGGTGTCCTTCAAAACTCAACCTCCCGACTATTCAGTCTGGAGAAAAAGGATAATCTATTTGCCGGTTTTTGTAAAGGGAAAAAATATGAGTTTTAATTTTCAAAATATTGAATTCCAATACATCGATAACTCGATATAAAAAATTAACTTGGTTGCAAAAGATTACAGACGGAGAATCACGATCTCCGTCTGTGTGGTTTGTAACTATCGCTACAATATTAATCCTTTGCATCTATCCGTTGACCGCCAAGCCATAAATTGGCGAAAAACGAATTAAATTTACCTCTTTGAGTATTGATAAAGTGCCCTTGCCTTTCTTCTCCCGAACTTCTTTCTTTCTACCATTCTAGGATCGCGGGCAAGGAGGTCTGCTTTTTTCAATACAGGCCTCATTTCAGGATCTAAGGACAACAAAGCTCTGGCTATTCCAAGCCTTACCGCTCCGGCCTGACCGCTTAAACCCCCGCCTTGAGCTTTAATGAATACATCTATTTTTCCTTCCATTCCGGAAACTTTTAGAGGCTCCAAGGCGTGAAGCCTCCACAATTGCCTTGGAAAATAGTCTTCAATGCTTCGTCCATTTATAACGATTTGTCCCTCTCCGGGACGAACACGTACCCTAGCAATTGACTCTTTTCTTCTACCTGTACCCCAATAATACGTTGGTGACGACAAAGATCTCTTCCTCCTTTTTAATAAAAACTTTTAAAAATTACATAAACAAAACAGAAACTTAAATATCCAAAGCTTCTGGTTTCTGCGCTTCATGAGGGTGATCGGGGCCGGCATATACTTTCAGCTTCCTATGATATTTTAGCTTATTGCGAGGTAACATCCCCTTAACGACCCTCTCTATAAGACGCTCGGGTTTTTTCTCCAGAAGCACATTGTAGGGCGTAGATTTAAGTCCTCCCTTATACCCGCTATAACTATATACAACTGATTGGACGCCCTTCTTGCCGGTCAGTTTTACATTGGCGGCGTTAACGACAATTACAAAATCCCCTGTATCTACATGAGGAGTATAATTCGGCTTATGTTTTCCCATCAATATGGGAGCGATGCATGCCGCAAGTCTTCCCAAAGGCACATCGGTAGCGTCTATTACATACCATTTACGCTGTTGTTCCACCTCTTTCGGCTTCGTCATAAAAGTCTTGTATCCTTGCATGTGAAGTTCCTCCTTAACTTTCCTCGCAGTAAAAAACCCTCTACGATCGATAATATATTTTATTCGGCTGATACTGACGATACTTTACCTATACAACAAACACAAAGCGCATAATTTTCTCAAACGACGAATTCTCGACAGCGGAGTTATTCTATCCAACCTTAGCCCCTTATGTCAAGAAATACACCACAATCGGACCTTGATAGGTTAAACATGGCCTTTGTTTTCTTACAAAAATCTCCTAAGCCTTGGATTATCCTCTATGCCAGGCAATCTGCCCCTTTTCGCGATGGGTTTTCCGTCGATCATCTTGAGATCCATCGTCATATCTCTCGGAGTTCCATGAGCTATATAACTTCCAACTCCAAAGACATCTGCACCTGCATGCAAAAGTAACTTAATCCTTTCAGGATTGAGGCCACCGGAAACGACAATTTTGACATGGTTAAATCCCTCGACGTCCAATCTCCACCGAACCTCTCGTACCAGAGCAGGCGATACCCCTCCGCGCTCTCCGGGAGTATCCAAACGTACGCCGTGAAGATCTTTCTTTAATGCTCGCGCAACCAAGAGCGATTCTTCGGCTTCGTCTTTAAAAGTATCGACCAAAATAATCCTTGATTCTCGCTCAGGCAATATACTATTGTATAATAACGCGGTTTTTACTGTATCTCCCACTATCAACACAGCAGCATGAGGTATCGTTCCTTGCGGTTCTGCCTTGGCCATCTTTGCTCCCAATATACAACTCGCGCCTGCACAACCTCCGGCATCTAAGGCAACCCTCTCCATAACGGGGGCAACTGCCGGATGAACATGCCGAGCTCCAAAACATAATACAGGTCTTCCATTTGCTGCTCTAACGCATTCCCTAGCAGCGGTTGCCCACCCGCTCGATGCTGCTAAAAATCCCAAAATCACTGTTTCGTACATTCCAAATGCACTGTAGAGACCGTGAATTCTGCACACCACTTCCTTAGGAGAAAAAGACATTCCCTCATCTAAAGAATAAACTTCTACGCCCTTGCCCCGTAACAAAGACAAAACCTCAGATAGACCGGCAAAAACGCCTGCTTCTTTTGAAAATATTTCCGCAACCACCGGCACATCCAAGGTGCCGTTTTCTCGCAGAAGATCCCTTGTTTTGACAAAATAAACGTCGGTCGTATATCCCGCCATAATTTCATCGTGATTGGCGCTGTAGAAAGGCCTTGAGCCCAACTGCAAAGCGCTTACATCTTCGAAAAATTCTATATTCTTCATATCCTTCACCTTGCACTCATCATGACCAATATGAGGGAGGTGACCATGAACGAAGCAAGTAATAGTACTGTTACTTTGCTTAAACCGGAAAGGCGCTGCCACTGCCCGCCTGACATATCAGCTTGAGTGCCGCCGCCAAATACGCCGGCAAAACCGCTCTGTTTTCTTCGCTGTAACATTACAATTCCTATCAGTGCAACAGCTATCAGTATTTGCAAAAGAGATACGAACAAAAACATCTTTAGTGCCCCCTATGCCTTAACTATGTTTTTATGATATTTTACTTTATAAATACATAACGTTACTTTCACAAGCTCAAACTTTTGAGCCTACCACAACGATTTTTATAGCGCAAAAGCCATTCGAATAGTTATTTTAGCACACTTCGAGCATTAAGCATATCACAAAGCGCTCTCACGGCAACAGACCTGTGAGAGACGCGATTTTTAATCCCATGCCCCAGTTCCGCGAATGTTTTATCGTAACCCTTGGGAATAAATATAGGATCGTAACCGAATCCCTCTGCGCCTCGCCCGGAAAGGGCTATTTGTCCATAACAGAAACCCGACACCAACCATACCTGGTTCGTTCTGGGCAAAACTAACGCCAGAGAAGCGACAAACCGCGCCTTCCTCTCTTTCATGTCAACCATATTATTTAAGACCCATGCAATTCTGGATTCATCATCTTCTGCCACTCGTGAAGAATAAACTCCAGGACTTTTCCCAAGTGCATCTACTTCTAATCCGCTGTCATCGGCCAAGGCCGGCATGCCTAGAGCTTTGGCCCAAACCGAAGCCTTGAGAAGAGCATTTTCCGAATAGGAATTACCGTACTCCTCAACATCAATGTCCATTAAATCGGGGGCAAATACCAATTCTACAGGCGCTTCACCGAACAAAACGACCATTTCGTTATATTTGCCTTTGTTTTTGCTTGCAAATACTACTTTATTATTGACCAAAGAGCAATCCCCCCAGAGACAAAGGACGTCATAAAAACTTATAATCAAAATTTGGGCGCCAATCGCCATGTAACGGAAAGATCCACAGGATCTGTCATTGCGGCATCTTTACCCTCGATCAAAAATTTTACTTCTTTGATTGGATCGAAATTATCTATGACAGTCCGAAGTAAGGCTGTCATAAAAAGCAATGCTCTCTCTCTGTCGAGCTTTTGCAAAGATGAGTAAAAGGGGGTGTTCATGTCTAAATAAAGAATTTCTCCATTGCGAAAGACATGAAGGACGCGACTGTTCCCATCGACAAGGCCCTTGGCCGCCATCAGTGACAGCCACTTTTCAACACTGGAGGTGACATTTTCTTCGGGAATACTCGGAACTATCCTATAACCGACCACGCTTAGAGAGCCGTTATCCGGCAGAAAAAGCGTTACTTCGGCTATATGGGTCCCAAAGTCATTAATTTCATCGAATTTTTGTGCCTGTTCTTCCATGGAAATAGTTTGTTGAACGTTCAATTTCTTGCCAAATATTCTGACAATTAGTCCCGAACCATAATAACCCAAACCAAACAAAATCATGATAAGACATGTCCATGCGATTATTCTATATGGTAAGGGAGCTTTTTGGGGAACTTTTTTTTGTTCTCTGTCTCGTCTTCGCGGCAGTTCATTATTATCCATGAAAAACGACCCTCCTAAACCTCACATATTGCGTAAATACGACTCTATACCATCAGCTAAACTTTCAGCAAGCCTTTTTTGATAATTGGGATTAGCCAACAAGGCGGCTTCCGATTTATCCGTCAAAAAACCCATTTCAACTAATACTGCCGGCATTGTCGCTCCTCTTAAAACAAAAAAGGGCGCCTGGGCCACTCGGCGCATATTTAAACCGGAATTTTTGCCCGCCTTAAACAAAACTTCGGCAAAGGATAGGCTCTGCTCTATCTTTACATTTTGCTCCATATCTCCTAATATTTGTAACAAAAGTTTCGTACGCTTATCGGCTATACTGTTAGCATCCGTAACCCCTTCTCCCAATTCCTTGTTTTCTATAAGTGCAAGTTTCATGGCATCCTCGTCGCTAGGCAAGGCCATTATATAAATTTCGATTCCCTTAGCGGTTCTGCCTGCAGGCAGGGCATTGCAATGTAAACTTACAAACAAATCCCCATCCCAATCGTTTGCCAACTTCGTCCTTTCGTCCAATCGAAGGTATATATCGCGCGAACGAGTGAGGCGAGCGCTAATGCCCCGTTTTTTAAGCACATTTGCAAGACCCTCTGCAACTTTAAGGTTTATATCTTTTTCTTTATAGCCGTTTGCAACGGCACCAGGATCCTTGCCCCCATGACCTGCATCTATGACTACTACAGGAAACGTCGCTTTTTTATTTGGCGCGTATACTTCAACGCTCTCTTGTGAAGCGGGAGCCAAAGAAGGATTCCCCGAAACTTTAAGAGACGGACTCTCACCCCTCTTTGTCCCGTAGCCGAAGAAATCCACTACGTATCTGGGTGGAGAAGGAAGACTAAAGTAAGAAATTCTGTCAGATTTATAAAAAATGTCAATGACCACCGCACCGCCTTTTTGCTCAACGGCAATCTCAGGAAAATCTCCGCTTTTAATATCGTCTCCGTAAACCTGATCGAGGGTAAATCCTTCAAATCGAAGAGTCAGCTTGTTAGGGGAACTTCTATCGACAAAGGGCGATGCCTCAGAGGATAAATCGATAACTAACCTCACTCTATCCTCCCACTGTCCCCAGCGCAATCCTTTAACTTTATTCCGCGATACTATGGTGTTACTGTTTTCTTTAATGACATTTTTCGAAGGCACGTTTGCATCCTTCCCAAGAATAGGGATAACGGCGGCACTCTGGCCCTTGTCCTCCTCTGACTTGCCAGCCCATTTTAGTTCTTTGTCATCGCCAACCAGAGGCTTCAATAATTTCAACGCAGTATTTGCTTCCAACCACCAATGCCCTTCTTTGTATAAAGGCATAAAGGGAAGGGGAATAATATTATGACCATTGCTTTTTGCCATAGATGCTCCTATAACTAACTCCAATGAACTGCCGTTATTTCGGGCCAAAAAGGTCTTATCGTCAGAACTTATCTTGAAACTCAAGATACTGGCGACTACGTCAATTGGAACCAGATCATGGCCATCATCATTTATCACCGGGACATATCCCACGTTCTCAATCCCATGCCACAAAATCCATTTTTCCCCGGCGTATCCAATTGTAGCCAAGGCCAAACAGCAAAGTATTACGAAAAAATATGTAAAAAAAACCCATTGCTTGTATCTTTTAATCGCCTGCGGTCGACACATCATCGATCACCAACGATGGAGACCCAACACTGCCATAAAATTTCAGATCCTCTCCAACTCTAACTATCCGATTCAAAATATCGTAAATATTACCGGCCACGGTCATCCCGGAAAGGGGCCCATCTATTGATCCGTTTCTAATATAAGCCCCTTTTATTCCCAAAGACAAGTCTCCCGAAACAGGATCAAAGGTGTGAAGCCCCATCAACTCCGTCACGTAAATTCCAGTGTTTAAATCTCCATAGAGGTCCCCTGCTTTGCCGATTCCCGGAGTTATGAAGAGATTAGATGCACCCACATATGGTATAGAGGCAGGACTTCGAACGCAATTGCCCGTTGAGGAAACTCCATCGATTCTCGCATGTTCCAAATTGTATAAAAAACTTGTCACTACTCCCTCAGAGAGCAATGTCGTCCTTTGGGCAGCGACGCCTTCGCCATCGAAGACATAACTGCCCATACCTCTTTTTATGGTTGCGTCATCCACTAAGCTAATGTGACTCGGAGCTATCATACGTTCCCTTTTATCTGAAAGCCAAGATTTCCCTTTATGGACATTATCTGCCAAAAAAGAATCTTCCAACATGGAAACCAGAGATGCTGCTGTTAAACTGTCCAGAAAGAGAGTATACTTACCAGTCTTAAGAGGCTTGCCACCCAGCGTCATGGATGTTCTATGCACGGCATTTTTGGCTATATCAGAGTATTTTAAATCGCTCAGATAACGTTGTTCTTCACCAAAACCGCCCATCTCTATTTTATCACCATCTTCCATTATCAACGCTACGTCAAGCCTTACGACGCTCTCATCCTGCCACCCAATAGCCCCCACACTGGAAAGATAAAGGGTTTCTTCGTAACCTTCTCCGTAAAAAACCTCCCTTATTGACGATACCCTTTCATCCAATTCACGTACTTCAGCGGTAACAACAGAACATATCTTCTCTCCTCTACTGAAGCTCATGCCGTCAATTACAAGCGGATCAAAAAGGTCGTGGTCCTCTGTAAAATCTAAAATCTCTAAATTCAAACCGATGTGGGGATTAGGATCGTTGTTCTTACAATTAAAAATTGCCCATTCGATTACCCTGTTTACGGCATCTTTGGACAGATGATTAGAACAGGCAACTCCCTGTCGACCCTCGGCATCGATTACTCTCACGCCCATAGAAAGATTCTGGCCCTTAATTTTTTCGTCCAGCCTGCCATCCATGAAAGAGATAGAACAGGATGCATTTGCCCTATACAGTATATCGGCCTCAGCAATGTCCTTTTGGTCGAGCAGTCTTTTCACTGCCCGATAAGCAACCTCCTCTACAAGCTCCCTTTGGGGCAAACTTTCTTTCATCAGGACAACTCCTCTAGTATGATTTTGGCAGCCATCTCAACATCTTCAAAGGTTACGTCGCGATGAGTTACGAGCCTGACCCTGGGAAAAGTAGGATTGAACAATAAACCCCTTCTTTTGCAGCTATTTGCCAGCTGGATAACATCTACATCATCATTCAGATCGAAGTAAACCATATTGGTCGGTTTGAAAACGTCGACGACCTTTACACCGCCATTTTTCAAGATATCTTTTAGGACTTTAGCTTTTTCGTGGTCATACTTCAAATCTGCATAATTGTTTAAAGCTATCAGGCCAGCAGCTGCTATAACGCCAGCCTGGCGCAAACCTCCGCCCACTCGTTTTCGCCAGTGCTTGGCTCTGTTTATATAGTCCCTTTTTCCACAAATGAGAGAGCCAATCGGAGCCCCCAACCCCTTCGACAAACAAAATTGGACGGAATCAACAATTTCCGTGTATGTTTTAGGTTCAACTCCCCAAGCTATTGCAGCGTTGAATATTCTGGCACCATCTAGATGCACCAAAAGACCCTTGCTTCTTGCTAAATCTACCACCGACGAAAATCTATCAGGAGAAATTGCAATGCCGCCACAGGCATTATGCGTATTTTCCAAGCATAGCAATTTGGCAGGAGTGTAATGTACATTTTCATCCCTGCAGTATGACAATATTTCATTGTGGTCAGGAATACCTTGATCATCGTTCACGCAAAGAGGAACAAGGCCTCCTAACGCCGACAATCCCCCACCTTCGTTATTATAAATATGGCTTTTAAACCCCAAAACGACTCCCTCACCTCGATTGCAATGCGTAAGGAGGGAGACCAAATTTCCCATAGTTCCGGAACAAACGAAAAGCGCCGCTTCGTGACCTGTAATCTCAGCAGCAAGTTGTTCTAATTCGATTACCGTCGGATCTTCACCATAAACGTCATCCCCGACTTTTGCTTCAGCCATGGCTTTTCTCATTTCATCTGTAGGCTTTGTAACGGTATCACTCCTCAGGTCGATGGTAGACATCATATATTCCCCTTTCATAAAACATGTAAGTTTTTTAAAATTGACTCAAGTCGCAGTATAGGAGATAAAATCTACGGTAAATATTAATTATAATACATGCTATCGGCATAATTGTCTTCATCATTGAATAACGATACTACCTGCGGAGGGATTAAACTTGTTTAGTGATGTGAATTATTTTAGATTTTCCGCTAAAGAGAGAGACAGTGCTTGCAAGGTAGACCAGGTCGCGCACGAAAAAGATATTGCAATTTACGTAAACAAATCTTACTACACATCCCTACGAGCGACGCTGAATGATACAAAAGAATTGGCCATAGGTCACTTATTCTTTCATGACGTGGTTAAAAGTCATGACAATATAGAAGATATTGAAAACGAAGACAAGGCAATTGTAAAGGTCGAATTGAAACCTTCTTCATCCTGCCAAAATAATGTGCTCGAATATATAGATGTAAATTGGACAGTAAGCGCAGATGCAATATATGGTGGTATTGCGCTTCTACAAGAAGCCCCCCTTTATAGAAAGACAGGAGCATTCCACGTAGCCATTTTAATGCACCATAAAGGTTACAAATACTTTTTATTGGAAGATATATCAAGGCATAATGTAATAGAAAAGGCTATAGGTAAAGCAATACTTGAAGGGATAGGAAGAGAAGAATACATGTTATTGTTTTCAGGAAGACTAATGCATGAATTGGTAAGAAAAATATTGATCGCCAAAATACCGATAATAGGAGGTATTTCTGCCACCACATGCGAGGCGATAGACCTGGCCCAAAAATACGGAGCTACATTAATCGGTTTTATACGCGAAGGAAGAATGAACGTTTACACTCACCCCGCCAGAATTATCGAGTTTTTTCAACGCTAAAAAGGTAAGTTTTTCAGGAATAACATGTTCCGGAACATCAATTCCCATTTCGACATCGGGCCTGTTTTCTCCATGAAAATCGCTTCCCGCCGTAGGATTTAATCCGAACTTGGCCGCTAATTTTAGAAAACCAAATATTTCGTCGGCACTGTGATGGCTGGAATAACATTCCAATCCCCAAAGCCCCGCATCCTTAAGCTTTCTTAATAAAATGTCGAAGGGTTCGGAATCCAGGTAAATTTCCCCGGGATGAGCCAATACCGATATCCCTCCTGCGTTTTGAATTAAAGCTATACATTCCTCAGGACTCAACGTTTTCCTGGGCACATAAGCCAACGCTCCTTTGCCAATAAGCCTATCGAAGGCCTCTCTAAGGCTTGAAACATACCCCTTCTTCATAAGAACCCTGGCTATATGTGGTCTTGCAATTACATCCCCTTCGGATTCCCTTATAACTTCCTCAATAGATATGTCATATCCTAGCGTTTTAAGCTTTGCGCACATCTTTTCATTTCTCTCGTCTCTCAATTTCCTCAGAGCTGTCAACTTCTCCTGGAACTCAGGAGAATTATAAAACATGCCATATCCTAAAATATGAACGTCGTCATAATACTCAGCAGATAACTCAATACCGGGTAAACCCGGCAAATTATGCTTTCTACAGGACTCCTCGAACTCTTGCAAACCGTCTGTCGTATCGTGATCCGTCAAAGACAATAGAGAAATGGCCCTTTTCTTTGCCCTTATAACCACATCCGACGGCGACAATGTGCCATCAGATGCAGTCGAGTGAACATGTAAATCTACCAACATCGGTTTTTCACTCTAAGAAATTTTTAATTTCAAAAACAGAAGCAACATCCAAAAGAACGATCAAATCCCCTTCCTTAGTTCTAACGATACCCTCTAAATATTCCTTTGATATTGCAGAATCGATGGAGTCAGCACTCTCTATTTGATGGACAATCACCGATCTTACCTCTCGCACAGAGTCAACCATAATACCGAACATGATATCTTCCTCTTCGATAACAACTATCCTTGAATCGTTCTTCCGCTCAACTTCCTTTCGACCCATTTTGACGGCAACATCCATGACCGGGATAACCGTACCCCTTAGATTGATAACCCCGCAAACGTATTGAGGCGCATTAGGAACTCTAGTTATGCTCTCAGGTATGCGAACTATTTCCCTGATCTTAGAAACCTCTATAGCATAATGTTCGCCGAACAAATCGAACACTAGCAACGTCATCTCGTCCGTACCTTTGGTATCTTGATAACCCTCTTTTTTCGTCGATATTTCTTCCTTAACCGTCATTGATATCTCCCCCTTACGTCAATCTCCAAGGCTCAAAACGCAACAAATCACCCTTCAAAGACAAAAGACTGATTCCCTTCTCATCCACTATGGCCAATGATGGAGGTTCGCCACCTTTTGGTAAACTTGCAGATCCCGGATTTAGAAAAACAGTTTTTCCCTCGCAGATAACAGAACTAATATGAGTATGCCCAGTAAGCACCAAATCGGCCTTAAAGTCAAGCGCCAAACCTTTATACCTTTCAAAAAATGTTCCGTGATGAGCGAAGACGAGTTTGCCGTCCAACCATAAGACACAATAGGGATAGGATACAGGCCACTTTATCATGGCTTCATCTATATCCGCATCGCAATTGCCCTTAATTATAATGACGGGAACATCAGAAGAGTTTATCTCTTCTGCCAACTCTTTAGGGGCATACCCATCTGGAAGAGGGTTTCGAGGGCCATGATATAACACATCGCCGAGATGTACGATCAAATTTACGTCTTTACAAATTTTCTTGGCAAGCCCCCAGGCTTTAACGCTACCATGGGTATCGGAAATTACGGCAAACTTGAAAGACACAGAGAAATTCACCTGCCCTTTAACGATAATAGGTCTCTCAAAAGCGAATAAGATGTCTCTTTTGGACCAGACCCAGAACCGCTAACGCATATTTCACCAATCATATCGGTCAAAAGCAGTGCCCCCACAGAAAATCCCTCCAGATAAGCTAAAGGGTGGCCCATCGACAAAATTTCAGGGTTCACCGTAATATCGAGATCATCAGCATTTATCTCGACTCTCGAAAGGAGCTTTAGTTTGCCGCCCCTTCTTTTGGCATCTTCTATGGCTTGAGTAGTAACATTCCTTATTCCTTTAACGTGAACCTGGCTCATCCCCACATTCAAGCCCATAAGACTCTTAGCCACGATCACTGTCTTTGCCGCGGCCTCCAATCCATCTATATCAACCCAAGGATTTTGCTCTGAAAGACCCCTTCTTTGCGTTTCTAGGAGAGCTTCATCAAAAGAGCAACCCATTTCCATTATGCTTAAAATATAATTACACGTACCGTTTAGGATTCCCTCGAACCTTTTTATCCGACATCCAGGTAAACCGTCGCGCACCAAAGAAAAAAGAGGAGTCCCAGAGAGAACGGTAGCTTCGTAAAGTACTTTAACTCCCATCTCAAGAGCTTCGTCCATAATTTCATCGAAATACAGACTCATCGCTGCCGTATTTGCAGTAATTACGTGCTTGCCCTTTTGAATAGCTTTAATTATAATGCTTCGAGCCGGTTCTCCAAGATCAAAATCAGAGGGTGTACAATCAACTAAAACGTCGTAATTGATATCTCTTAGCATTTCATTAGAGTCTTGTATAACTGAGCAGCCTCCGCGACTCAGGGCATCTATTCTTCCTGTTATCGACTCCCACCGAAGCATGTCATCAACATCGATCCCATGAGGATTGTAAATGCATCCGCGACTTTTAGTGGCGACCCCTACAAGGGAAATCGAGGCTCTTTTTAGCATATCACTTTTCCTGCACAATAGTTCACAGAACGCTCTCCCAACCCTTCCGCATCCGAAAAGCAAAACATCCATAGTAGAGATCGCCTCCTACTTTTTAGCCCCCTCAGGATCATAGTCAGGCAAAAATAATTACAAATTTCCCACAAAAAGTGTATCATAATATTTCGATATTTATAATATTCTCAATAAGGAGGAGATCAGTAAATGTCGTCAGTAAACTCTATTAAGTTATACGATGACGGTAGGGTTCAATTCTATATGTTGGGATGGGAAGAAATTGAAGACGAGGGGTCGGTTCAAACCAATCAATATATGCTGTTAAGCGGAGATGAAGTAATTTTGATGGATCCGGGAGGTGCTCACGTATTCCCTCGCGTCTTGGCAAACGTCTCCGAAATCGCAAACATCAACAAAATAACCCATATATTTTACTCCCACCAAGACCCCGATGTGTCATCGGGTGTCATTCTCTGGCTTTCTATGTTGAACAATAAGGTAAAAGTGCATATACCAGGGCTATGGGTGAGATTTTTACCTCATTTCGGAGTCTACAATCAATCCACTATATCACCTATACCCGATGGTGGCGGTGAACTCACGTTGAGAAACGGACACAGGCTGGAGATTATACCAGCCCACTTCCTCCATTCTACAGGGCAAGCCACTTTATACGACCCAATTTCAAAAGTGCTTTTTTCAGCCGATATCGGCGCGGCCGTTTTCCCTCCGGGCAAAAGATATCCCATAGTAGAAAATTTCGAAAATCACGTTAATTATATGAAAGGCTTTCATGTCAGATATATGGCCTCAAATCAAGCTTGCAGGGCTTGGATAAACCTGATTAAAGATAAAAACATAGATATCATTGCTCCGCAACATGGATCGGTTATAAAAGGCAGAGAAATGATCGGTAAATTCCTTGCATGGTTGGGCAATCTCAAGTGTGGTGTGGATATAATAGACGAAATATACTCTACTGGTGGAAAGAAAGCCCTATCCTCCAAATATCGATAAAAAGTGGGTGAAATATTATGGTGCAACGCCAGGTCATTAATAGTTTGTCTTCATCTCATTTTAGTTTCATGCTCATGCACTCCTTCATGAGTCAAATGGATGAAGTGTTAGTGCGACGCGTAGAAGATACGAAGCACGAACTTGCCAACATTGCGAGTGAATTTTCTAATTTGAGCAACCAATTTAAGGACATGGTGGAAGAATTTGCTCTAAAACGCGAGGAGGCCGACAAAAACGTTAACGACATACGAGATATTAACGAAAACCTCATCGAAGAACTAAAAAAATCCGGCACAGACCTAGAATCCATGGATGATGAAGTAAAGGCGACGATCGATACAACCTATTCCACGCTGAATTCTTTCTTAGAAATAGAGAAAATATCCAAGGAGATACAGAGAATAGCAAAACAGACGAACCTCCTTGCTCTCAATGCATCGATTGAGGCAGCGCGTGCCGGAGAGCACGGTCGTGGCTTTGCCGTTGTGGCAAGCGAAGTGCAGAAACTGGCATCGGAATCGAAAAATGCCTCCGAAGGAATTTCGAAAAGGATTGGCGAGATATCACAGTCAGTCGAGGAATCCATGCAAAGCATTATGAAAATAAGCCAAATGTTTCAGGTATTACAAAATTCTCTTCACAACTTTCTTGAATTTCTAAACATGAACAAAACTTTTTTCGAAAAATTATCCAGATTCATATATGAATCTGAGGAAGAACTTCGGGACAGCTCAATGCAGATGAACGAATCTGTAAAGGTGCTATCTCAAGCGCAACAGCGCTTTGAAGCCATGAGCGGCATAATTTCATCCATAGTAAAAGCACAAAACAACTTAAAAAACATTTCCCTCTAACCAGACAAATCCGAACAGGAAGATCCTTCCCCAGAAAAAAAAGAAGACGAGCCCTTCTCGTCTTCTTTTTTCATCTCTTTCGCCTCACCATGGAGGCAAAAATAAAGCAGGCACATGGCAGCGACCTACTCTCCCACGGGTACCCCCCGCAGTACCATCGGCGCTGGAGGGCTTAACTGCCGGGTTCGGCATGGATCCGGGTGTTTCCCCTCCGCTATGGCCACCATATGCCTGTTTCAAACCTTTACTCAAAAATCGCTAGGGAAAGAGGAAAAAAGTATTTAAGGACAAGGCCTCGGTGTATTAGTACCGGTCAGCTGCACCCCTCTCGGGGCTTCCACCTCCGGCCTATCTACCCTGTCATCTCCAGGACACCTTACCTGGCTTCCCCAGTGGGGGGTCTCATCTCGAGGGAGGCTTCCCGCTTAGATGCCTTCAGCGGTTATCCTTTCCGAACATGGCTACCCGGCTCCTGCAGCTGGCGCCACAACCGGTACACCAGAGGTTCGTCCACTCCGGTCCTCTCGTACTAGGAGCAGCTCCTCTCAAACCCCCTACGCCCGTGGTGGATAGGGACCGAACTGTCTCACGACGTTCTAAACCCAGCTCACGTACCGCTTTAATGGGCGAACAGACCAACCCTTGGGACCTGCTACAGCCCCAGGATGCGATGAGCCGACATCGAGGTGCCAATCCCCGCCGTCGATAGGAACTCTCGGGCGGGATCAGCCTGTTATCCCCGGGGTAGCTTTTATCCGATGAGCGACGGCCCTTCCACTCGGAACCGCCGGATCACTAGGACCCACTTTCGTGCCTGCTCGAGCTGTCGCTCTCGCAGTCAGGCCACCTTATACCCTTACGCTCTTCAGGCGATTTCCATACGCCTTGAGGTGACCATCGCGCGCCTCCGTTACTCTTTAGGAGGCGACCGCCCCAGTCAAACTGCCCACCTGACACTGTCCCGCCTTCGCGGTTAGAACCCCAGCACATCAAGGGTGGTATCCCAAGGACGGCTCCACTAAGGCTAGCGCCTTAGCTTCACAGCCTCCCACCTATCCTGTACATGACGTACCAAAGTCCAATATCAGGCTACAGTAAAGCTCCACGGGGTCTTTCCGTCCCACCACGGGTAACCGGCGTCTTTACCGGTCCCACAATTTCACCGGGTCTCTCGCTGAGACAGCGTCCAGATCGTTACACCTTTCGTGCAGGTCGGAACTTACCCGACAAGGAATTTCGCTACCTTAGGACCGTTATAGTTACGGCCGCCGTTTACCGGGGCTTCGGTTTAGAGCTTCGCCAAATCGCTTTGGCTAACCCCTCCCCTTAACCTTCCGGCACCGGGCAGGTGTCAGGCCCTATACATCGGCTTTCGCCTTTAGCAGAGCCCTGTGTTTTTATTAAACAGTCGCCTGGACCTGGTTTCTGCCACCCGCTTCGGCTTCCCCTGTTAAAGAGTACACCTAACGCGGGCACCCCTTCTCCCTAAGTTACGGGGTCAACTTGCAGAGTTCCTTAGCGAGAGTTATCCCGTCCACCTTCAGTCTGCTCAACCAGCCCACCTGTGTCGGTTTAGGGTACGGGCACCCTGGCTCCTCCCTAGAGGCTTTTCTTGGCAGTGCAGCGTCAACGCCTTCGTCTTATAATTAAGACTCCCCATCAGGTCTCGAGGTTAACGAGCTCTCGGATTTGCCTGAAAGCTCCCCCTACTCCCTTGGACTGGGCATTCCATCGCCCAGCGCGCCTAGCTCCCTGCGTCACCCCTTCGGTACAAACGTTGCCAAGGTGGGGCCGGAATGTCTACCGGCTGTCCATCGGCTTCGCCCTTCGGCTACACCTTAGGTCCCGCCTAACCCTGGGCGGATTCCCTTCCCCAGGAACCCTTGGGCTTCCGGTGAGCAAGTCTTTCACTTGCTTTAACGCTACTCATACCGGCA
>NZ_ACJX03000001.1:557500-625000 GCF_000160455.2 Acetomicrobium hydrogeniformans ATCC BAA-1850
ATCCCAATCTCTCTCAAATATGGCCACTTTTTCCGCTCCGGCTTCTTTGGCTCCTACGCCGGCCGCTATCCCGGCAGGACCTGCACCAATAACAGCTACGTCAACGATAATATCGCTCATCACATACCCTCCCTAAACCAATACCCCTTGGTCTTGCCTACCAGCATTCGAGAATGACCTCCGTGCCTGGTGACTTCCTCCATGGGAATGTTAAGCTCCCTAGACAAGATTTCGATGACCCTTGGCCCGCAAAATCCTCCCTGACATCTGCCAGCTCCCGCACGCGTCCAAATTTTCACCGCAGCTACTGTTCTGGCACCCCTTCTTATAGCCTCTACTACCTGGCCTTCCGTAACGCTTTCACACCTGCAGACTATTTGTGCATATCTGGGATCTTTTTTTGCCAGGGCAGATCTTTCTTCCATGGAAAGATACGCGAATCGAGGAATATGTTTTCGTTCCGGAACAAAATTTTTGTCAGGTTTGAAATCCACCAAGTCCTTTAGCTCGTCTTTCATTCTCTCGACAATATGCTGGGCAATAGCGGGAGCAGAGGTAAAACCGGGAGATTTGATACCTGCCACGTTAACAAATCCATGGGGCCTTTTTAAGATGTCTATTACAAAATCTCCTGTGTCAGGATCAGCTCTTAGCCCTGCAAATGTCGTTATCGCCATATTCATAGGAATGGACGGTATAAGCCTTCTCGCACCTTCTATGACCTGTTCCAATCCCTCTCTGGTAGTTGCCGTTTTGTCCCGATCGAGTTGAAATATAGATGTGGGCCCCATCAAAAGATTGTGATCAGCGGTAGGTGCCACCGTTATCCCCTTTCCCGCTTGGGAAGGACAGGGGAAGAAAAAACTTTTTACGAGATTCCCCACATATTTGTCGGTGATGAAGTAATCCCCCCTCCTTGGATGGATCACGAAGCTTTCGTCGCCTACCTTTTTTGCTATCTCATCGGAATGAACTCCTGCTGCGTTGATAACAATAGGAGAAAGGAAAAGCCCTTTATTCGTATTAATTCCAACGACCTGCCCTTTATCCTGAGACAGAAGGACATCCGAAACTTCCGTCTCCAAAAAGAGCTCCACCCCGTTTTGTTGCGCGTTATCCATAAAAGCTAAAACCGCTTCGAAGTTATTTATGATGCAACCTGTTGGAGCCCACAGGGCAGCGATAATATCTTTTGATGCATTCGGCTCACGAGATCTCAATTCGTCCCCGCTTATAATCTCCAGCGAAGGTACGCCGTTTTTTTTGCCCTGCTCTAAAAGCAAATTAAGATGGGATATTTCATTTTCGGCTAAGGCGCAAACATAGGATCCTACTTTGTTGAGAGTGAAATCGAGCTCTTCATAGAGATTCCTGTACATCTCATTGCCCTTTGGGCAAAAATGGGCTTTGACGGTTCCTGGTTTATCGTCGTAGCCCGCATGAACCATACCGCTATTTGCCTTAGAAGCTCCGGATGGCAATTCTGCGGCTTTATCAAGCACGGCTACCCTAACATCGTAACGGGACAGTTCCCGTGCGATCGTAGATCCCACTATCCCTCCGCCAATTACAATAATGTCGTAATATCGCGTACTCACAAAAACACCTCCTGAGGTTCTAATTACATTCCTCAAAAAATTAAAGAGGGAGAAAGGCACATTCTTATGTGCACCTCTCTCCCTCTCATGCACCATCTCCAAATTTACCTAATCATTTCAAGTTGGTCGAAGATAGTTAAATTAGTCAATCCATCCCTTAGCTTTCTCTATCGCCTTTTTCCAGCCTCCGTACATTTCCTCTCTTTTTTCTGCACTCATAACAGGCTCAAATTTCTTGTCCACCTTCCAGTGTTTTCTAAGCTCATCCAGGCTCGTCCAGAATCCTGTAGCCAGTCCGGCAGCATAAGCAGCCCCCAATGCTGTCGTTTCATTGACCTTTGGCCTGACGACGGGAACGCCCAAAAGATCTGCTTGCAACTGCATTAAAAGATTGTTACGCACAGCACCACCGTCTACCTTAAGTTCCGTTAGAGGAACGCCGGAATCGGCCTCCATCGCCTTTTGCACGTCCAATGTTTGATAGCATATAGATTCTAGGGTTGCTCTGATTATATGTTCCTTACGAATATATCGGGTCAATCCGACGATACACCCTCTTGCTCTCATATCCCAGTAAGGAGCGAAAAGGCCAGAGAAGGCAGGAACAAAGTATATACCACCTGTATCCTTAACTTTGCTGGCAAACCATTCGGAGTCCGCTGCATCGTCAAACAGCCTCAAATTATCACGCAACCATTGAATGGCAGCTCCGGTAATGGCCATTGAGCCCTCTAAAGCGTAAATCGCTTCTCCTTCCTTGAGGCTATAAGCAACAGTCGTAAGCAATCCGCTTTTAGAAAGAGTGGGCGTTTTCCCTATGTTCAGCAACATAAAGTTTCCCGTGCCGTAAGTATTCTTTGCTTCCCCGACATCGTAACATACCTGTCCAAAGACAGCTCCCTGCTGGTCACCTAAATCTCCTGCTACAGGAATGCTCGCATTAAAAGCCCCGTTTGGAGTGGTATTTCCGTATACGCAGCTGCTTGGCTTAATTTGCGGCAACATTGATTTGGGAATTCCAAGAAAATCCAGCATTTCGTCGTCCCATTGCAATGTCTTGATATTCATAAGCATAGTCCTTGACGCATTAGTCATATCCGTAACGTGGACACCGCCATTAGGACCGCCGGTCAAATTCCATATTAACCAAGTATCGATATTACCAAACAGAAGTTCACCCCTCTGGGCTTTCTCTTTAGCACCTGGTACATTGTCCAGAATCCATTTGATCTTCGGTCCGGAGAAATAGGTGCTTATAACAAGACCCGTCTTTTGGTTGACTTTCTCGTTAGCACCTGCCTCTTTTTCCCACTCTAGACAGAAGTCCTGAGTCCTCATACACTGCCACACTATAGCGTTATAAATGGGCTTGCCGGTGTTTTTGTCCCACACCACAGTTGTTTCCCTTTGGTTTGTGATGCCGACAGCTGCTATTTCCTTAGGATCGATATTGCCCTTCTCCAAGGCCCCTCTAATAACGTCCTGAGTACGAGACCAAATTTCCATAGCATCGTGTTCAACCCAGCCGGGTTGCGGATATATCTGCTCGTGCTCCATCTGGCTACTCGATACAGGATTGCCCTCCTGATCGAATATCATACACCTCGTGCTGGTAGTCCCCTGATCGATAGCGGCCACATACTTCTTAGTCATCCCGATCTCCTCCTTTTGTTTTTATTGCTCTTTTAAACCCTTAATTTTTTTAATGAATGGGCCTCTTCGGCAACCTGCTTGACCTTCTCCAAAGAAGAACCTGTACTCGCCTCCACAACAGCCATTACAGCGCCCTCTAAAACAGGGGCATCGGCAATCAATACCCTGCCTTTTTGTTCCTCCTCTAAGAAATCTAACGCTGCCTTAGTAGATAAAACGGCGCTCCCCAAATCAGGCAGGACGACAATGCCATCGCATTCGTTCAAAAGGTCAAGGAGTGCTTCGTATATCCTTCCTGTGGAAGTACCGATACCCCCTTCCTCATTGCCTCCAACTCCCACTACTCTTGCCTTTTCTCCAGCCATTTGAAGAGCTGTTTCCGCAATCCCGCTAGAGGCTTTAAAGCTATGACAAACGACGAGAATGCCAATCATATACTAATCCTCCAGAGCATCGCAAAAGGCCTTTAATATCAAATAACTCGACGTAGCTCCCGGGTCCTGGTGTCCGGCTGACCTTTCGCCCAAATAGCTTGCTCGCCCCTTTCTGGCGACCATCGGTATCGTGTCCTTCATGCCTTTTTCTGCCATTGCCAGGGCTTTTTCCAATCCCTGTTTTAACGACAATCCGTCCTTCGCAGCGGATTCCAACGCTTCTACGGCTGGAGTAAGGGCATCCACCATGGTCTTGTCGGCAAGTTGAGCTTTGCCCAAGGACACTACACCCTGCAAACCCTCTCGAAAGGCCTGTGCCAACAACGGTAGATCCGCTTCCTTTTGGCCGGCAAGTTTCATCGACGCCTTCATAAAAAATGTGCCATAAAGGGGCCCTGCCGCTCCTCCTACGGTACTCATCAGTGTCATGGCCACGTCCTTAAATACCGAGCCTATATCGTTATATTCGTTGCTTTTTACTTTCTCCAGAGCTTTAGCAAAGCCTCTGCTCATGTTTATACCATGGTCGGCATCACCTATCGCCGAATCAAGTTCTGTCAGGTATTCCTTATTGACGTCTACGATATCTTTTATTCTTTTTACCGTCTCTATAGCCTTTGTTACGTCAAGTTTCCCGTTATCCAACTTCTTACATCCCCCATCTGAGCCCTGGCGTACAAACGGGAGCGTCCCACAGTCTTTTCATTTCCTCGTCAAGACGTAATAGGGTTATTGAGCACCCTTGCATTTCAAGGCTTGTTATATAATTTCCCACCAAATTTCTCACTATTTTGATGCCCTTCTTTTCAAGAAAATCACTTAAATCGTTATAGACTATATAAAGCTCCGAAAGAGGAGTACCACCCATGCCATTTACAAAGGCTAAAACTTCGTCTCCGGCTTTGAAGGGCAAATCCTCAACTACTGTAGTAGCAAGCATTTCCACTATTTCTCTGGCAGTCTTTACTTTCATGCGCTGCCTGCCGGGCTCGCCATGAATGCCAATACCTATTTCCATCTCGTCCGGACCAAGTTCAAATGTTGGCTTGCCCGCAGCAGGAACTGTACATGATGTCAAAGCCATTCCCATGGAACGTACATTGGCATTGACCCTTTCGCACAACTTTTTCACTTCTTCCAGAGAAGCACCTTCCTCTGCTTTTGCGCCAACAATTTTCTCGGCCAGAACCGTTCCGCCCACGCCACGTCTGCCAGCAGTATACAAAGAATCCTCTACGGCTACATCATCGTTAATGATAACCTGCTCTACCGGTATTCCTTCACCGGCAAGCATGTCGGCAGCCATTTGAAAATTCATTATATCTCCGCTGTAATTTTTGACGATATACAGCACACCCTTTCCTCCATTTACTGCTTTGGCAGCCTCATACATCTGATCTGGAGTCGGAGAAGTAAAGATCTCTCCCGGACAGGCCGCGTCGAGCATGCCAAATCCTACAAATCCTGTGTGCATCGGCTCATGTCCGCTGCCGCCGCCAGATATTACAGCCACTTTTTCTTTGGGAGAGTCAACCCTCAAAACCGCCCTGACGGAAGGATGCAGCTTGACCAAATCTGGATGAGCTTTCGCCAAGCCTTGAAGAGATTCCTCTACAACTTTCTCAACTTCATTAATTAATTTTTTCATAAGCTACTACACCTCCTTTATATTTGTAATAATATAAAAAATACCAACACTTGGGCATAACAAAAGAGAAAGCGCACAATAAAAAATCCATTTTACTGGGGCTTTCTCTTTTATCCTCTGGCCCAGGAAATACCGAAGAAATGATTTGTCTGCAAACCTCATTGCCACAAACTTTTTTCGCTCGTCGAAACCGCCAAAACTCCCCTCGATAATATTTTATTGACCTGCTCCTTCGTCTTTATTAATCCGCCGGCAATTAAAGGAAAGGGTATTTCCTTTAAAATAGCCTCCTCCACCGAAATGACCGAAATACCCGGAAGAATTTCGACGAAGTCAGGATTCATGCTGTAAGCCAAATGCTTGCCCTTTTTAAAAGCCTGGGAATCGAGCAAAAATATGCGTAGTATGGTTAAAATATTTAAATCCCTTGCAATTTCCAGAACATTTTTATGTGTGCTTATAATGCCATCGGGGCTTATATGACGCACTAAAAATTTAATGCCCGACGGATCGGTTTTCAATCCCTCCACTAAATCGGCGTGAACAAATACAAAATGCCCCTTTGTCCTCAATCTATCAACTACATCCTTTAACGAATCTATAGAAGATTCGAGGATAAACACACATCTAGGCGATGCGTTTAAAATGACATCGATATCCTGATACGACCTCAACGCCGGTATCATGGGATGTTTTTGCATCAAACTTCTCAAGTCGCCAAGCCTTGACATCAACATATATAACCCCTTTTTATCTTTTATGGTAAACGTATCATGTACAATCTATTCTACCAAGCAAAACAATGGTGTGCAACTAAAAAGCAGGTCAATTTCAGAATTGAATTGTCATTGAGTGATTACAATTAAATTTCCCATCTCTCGGGCACTTTTGCCATAAAGCATCATTTCATCCGTTGCTTCAACTGCTTCTCGAAATCCCCAGCAAGCCAGGAGGACTTCGGATAACGAAAGCAGGCATTTAGTTCGAAGATCTTCCCAAAGAGGCATGTTCAGAATAAGCCATGTATACAGAGGTTGAGCTTCAAAGACATCCTTAAAACGATAAATATATCGCAGAAGGTACATATCTGAACCCTTAATGACTGTGGGATTGCTGTCGCTAAGCTCGAAGTGCCTGAGTTGGTCTGCTACGAAGCCGTTCTCTTCCCATTCGCGCAATACCTGGTCGTCGGGAAGTTTGGAAAGAGAAAACCACATTGGGGGAGGAGACAAAAAAGAAGGGTCTAAAACATCTATAGCTCGGGATAGCCAGATTTTCATGCGCGTCAACGATTCCGACAAGTTCCAGTGCAAAGCCCATCTTAATCCCCAATAGGCCGTCTCTACCGTCACATCTTTAACGTTTCCTTCCAGATTATTGCCGTAGGGCCTCAAAAGAACGCTCTTTTTTTCGCTCCCAGCCGTTCGTTTCCGCATGATGCTCTGTAATACAGAAATGGTAGTCTCGTGATCGCCAATGGGCTCGAGAAGCTCGAGCAGGCCTTTGCGCAATGCATTTACGGATTCCTTGGTCAGAAACACTTTTCCAAGCAACCCTAAATCAAAGACCTTTGGTTCATTACGACAAAACGCTACTTCGCTCCATTGAGCACTGCCAATCTTACCCCAACGCCACACTTCATAGCTTTCTCGAAAAGAACTACCGATTAAAACTCTGTTGAAAGGCATCAAAAGTGCAACGAGGGGGGAAAACTCCAAAGGAATGCCCGGCAACACATCGCTGTCCGGCAACCTGACTATCTCTCCAGAAGACATAAGCTCAAATAGGCGCATGGGCTAATCACCCCCTCTATATGCCCAATATAAGTTTACATTTATATTGGCTTTAGAACAAGTCTTGGGGCAAAATAAAACAATTTACATTATGAAAAATTTCACGCCCTCCAACGCCTGTGAAACCATAACCATTGTTCAGGATGTAATTTTATAAAGCCCTCTAGTATCTCGTTAAATCTTTGTGTCATTTTCATGATAGCATCATCTCGTGGCATTGTTGCATATGGTTCTATAGGAGGCAAAACCAATACCTCATGTTTGAAGGGGGCCACCCTGTAGGAGGTTATGGGCACGACAGGCACTCCGGCAATTAAGCTCAAAGCAGCAGGACCGCCAACAGTGCTCGCCTCTTTTCCCATAAAGGATAGTTTTAACCCCTCCTTTCCTCCGTCCTGATCGGCTAACACGCCTATAAATTTGCCTTGCCTCAATAATTTAACGCCCTTTAATAAGATCTTTTTTTTTGGTATGGTATCGACGCCCAATTTCTTTCGGTAACTTGATAGCAATTCGGAAACATGGACATCATTTGGATTCCTAACGCCCGCTACCAACGGATACCCCCTATGGGCCAACCAAGCTGCCAAAAGCTCCCAATTGCCAATGTGGCCCGTAAGGAGTACGAGGCCCCTCCCCTTTTTTGCTATATCTGTTAAATATTCTTCTCCCTCCACCCTCGTTACGCACTTTGCTACTAAAGAAGGATTTTTAGTCAAAGAGAGAAATTCTACGATCGATAAGGAAAGATGAAAATATAGTTTTTTTAAAATCTCCTTTCTCCAACGATCATCCTTGTCCGGATAGGCAATTTTCAAATTCATCAAGGCAACGTTTTTCCGCACCCTAATAGATCGTGCTGTAATATACAGCATATAACTTAGGGTATCTGCCACTATGCCCGGATTTACCACAAAATGGACACCCTTTATTACATTAGCCGTTAAACTCATCTATTATTTCTCCCTGCCTAAGGTTCTTAATATTTTAATATTACTATAAAAATAAGGCGGTATTAATACCGCCTTATTTTTATATTTGAGATCTCGCGAAACATCAATTGTTTATTTTTCAGTCCGTAGCTATCATTACCTCCGATGCCTTGATCACAGCATAGGCATCTACGCCTTCCTTGAGGCCCAACCTTTCGGCTGAAGCTTTAGTGATGATCGATACTATTTGCTGGCCTCCCGGTAACTCCAAAGTAATTTCCGAATTGACGGCTCCATGGATTACTTTGACTACCTTACCCTTTAATACATTTCTTGCGCTTATCTTCATCGCCCATCGCCCCCCTTTATTTAAATTTATCCGCGCTCAACCAAATAATATCTCTTCTTCCCAAGTTTTAACAACATGTATTTTCCATACAAGAAGTTGTCGCTGTCAACTTCGTAATTTTCCTCATCCACTCTCTCGCCATTCAGCGACACGCCGCCACTGCGAATCAGTCGACGAGCCTCGCTTTTACTAGCACAGGCTCCGACGTGGACTAAGACATCCACCAAGCTCGAAGGTATCACCTTTGCATTGCCGCTTGGCACTTCCTGGCGTATTTCTTCAAGCAACTCAAGGGTAAGATCTTCGAGGGTATAGGCCTCTCCAAATAGAATCTCGCTAACTTTTTTTACTCTCTTCGCAGCATTATCGCCATGAACTACCCTTGTAATTTCGCCAGCCAAGATCTTCTGCGCCTCCCGACGCTCCGGATGCCTGGCGTGATTTGACATGACTTCCTTGATATCATCGATGGGAAGGAAGGTAAAGAGCTTCAGGAACTTCTCCACATCTCTGTCATCGGCGTTTATCCAAAATTGATAAAATTTATATGGCGTTGTGCGCACAGGCGACAACCAAACCGTTCCCTCTTCAGTCTTGCCAAACTTTTGTCCCGATGCCGTCAAAAGCAATGGATAGGTCAAGCCATATGCCTTTGCTCCCAATTTCTTACGGATTAGATCTATGCCTGCTATTATATTAACCTGTTGGTCATTTCCTCCCATTTGCAGGGCGCAGTTCTCGTGCTGATATAGGTGATAAAAATCATAGGCTTGAAGAAGTATGTAAGAAAACTCCGTATATGTAATGGACTTTTCAGGATCTTCTATCCTACTTCTTACATAATCGCGAGCTATCATGAAATTTACGGTAAAATATTTTCCAAAATCCCTCAAAAACTCAATAAGCCCTAATTTAGAGAGCCAAGAATAATTATTTACTATTTTAGCTGAAGAAGCACCACAATCGAAATCCAAAAAATGCTCTATCTGTTTCTTTATTTCAGACAAATTGCGTTCTACCTGCTCCAATGTTAGAAGCTGTCTTTCCTTAGTTTTGCCTGAAGGGTCTCCAATTAGCCCTGTGCCTCCTCCGGCTACAGCAATTGGCTGATGTCCGGCACGTTGCAACCATGCCAACCCCATAATGGGGACAAGATGCCCAACGTGAAGGCTGTCGGCTGTTGGATCAAAACCTATATATCCTGAGGTAACTCTGGATTGAAAAACTTGGGATAACTCATCAGGATCACTGCACCACTCTACAAATCCTCGTTCTTGAAGTATCTTTAAAACATTCTCCGGCATCGATCTTCCTCCCGAAATGTATTTGATATTTTATCATAGTAGCATAATGTAATAATGTTATTGTGAAATATAATTCTCAAGCTCCCAAATTAGTTCTCCATGGTATATATCATTAAGTCCCACGAACAATCGCCCGGCATTTCTCAAATTATTTACAAATTCGTATAATTTGTCGTATTTTTGCTTAAAAGCCTCCTCGGTAGGAACGCTTACGTCGAAGAAATGTTCCATCGACAAAACTTGTTTAAGATCATCAAAAGTAGAAGCAAAGTTTATATCGACCCACATAAGATACTCGCGATCCACAACATTTGGAAAGGCATCTTTTAAAGAAATCCCGCTAAGAAGGCTGTCGGAAGAAATGAATCCCACAATGGCCATTTGATCATTGGCCACCGCGATAATTGTCGCCGGAATATTTATCGCTCCTCCGCTCTCGTAGCCTGCGACAGAATTGCTGTTGATCCTCAAACTTGCTAATTTATTTTGCCAAATTCCGCTTATTATAGTTTTTCCCATATCCCCTCTATCCGGAAATTGAAAGAGCACTCCAGGCATAGGGATGGAAAATATATTTGCCCTGCCGCCAACAGTTAAAACCATCTGCCCCTTTAAAAACTCCAATATACTCTCCGAACTTTGACCAAGCGCATCTGCCAACATCGAAACTCCCCTGGCCAATTCCGGGGTATCTAGAATCGTCATACCCAACGTGATAGAACGTTGTTCTGGCAAAAGATAGTTACCGCTCCACTTTTGAGGAGTCAGCAAGGCCAATTCCTCATCCGAAAAGACCCTTTCTATTCCTTCCAATCTCCATTTGGCCTGCAATTTGCCACTCTCAAACAACCAAGCCAACTCTACATCGAAAGGCACATCGCCAAAGCTGTCAAAGGGTATAAGATTTGTCGGTATATGACACCACAGGTGTCCGGGCCATTCTTCATACATAGACCACTTAATGCTAAAGGAATCGTCTTTAACTTTATCTCTTTTATCGAAGTTTTGTTCCATGAGGATTAAATCTTCTTCCGATGAGGAAACAAGCAAGACCTTTCCCCGCAGAGACATCCACATACTCCTTTTATCGCTGGGATATATAACCATACGATCGCCATTTAACTCAAACTTTAAATCGGGATAATCCTCTTTCCATTTCAAAGGCAATCTATTCAGTTCAATAGAAGACGCAACCACTTCATCGGGTTCTATAGCCAGGTAGAGCTTTCCCTCCGCAGGGTACATCATTAATGCGGCGCTATTCGAATCTTTCAAGAGGGTTAATGCCAGTGTTGCTAGTTTAACATCTGCTTCCCTGAGATTTAGATTTGAAAGAAAGCTTTTACCGAAGGCAACGTAATCTGCAAGATGCGACAGAGTAGAATTTTGATCTATGTATACTATATACAACGAATTTTTGTCCGGGCTTGGAAGGGCGGAGGTGAGGTCCACCTTTGCTACGGGTTTGCCCAAAAAAACCAAACCGGATATCAATATTCCTAAAGCGACAAAACAAGAGAGCCAAAAAACTATCGCGCGTTTTACTCTAGAACCACCCAAGGAAATCCCTCCAGATTAACTAAGTTTGTTATGATACAACCTGTTCAAGCAGAAACAATAAGGAATACAATAAATTAGAAAAAATTATGCTTGCTAGAGTTAACGAAATTTACAATAATAAATACAGCAAGACGCAAAATCCCTTACAATAACTTAATATAATATATCATCTTGCCTGCATTATAACTACCATATCTTTAAAACATAGGGAGCGATAAATTGTGACTACCATCTTGGGTCTATTTTTCATCTTTTTCGCACGGATAGCCGATGTCTCGATAGGAACTATGCGCATTCTGTTGTTAGTCCGCGGCATGAGGTTAAAAGCGGCTATGATTGGTTTCTGCGAAGTGTGCATATATATGATTGCCCTGTCGATAGTTCTGGGAGGCGGACAATTGAGCATGATCGAGCTCGTCTTCTATGCTGGGGGTTTTGCCGCCGGTAACTATATAGGATCTATGTTGGAAGAGAAAATGCTCTCCGGATATGCACTGGTCGAAGTTATAGCTGAAAGCAGTCCCCTGATTGCCGAGAAGGTAGAAAACCTGAGGGAGGCCGGATATGGAACAACAGTGCTTCAGGGGGAAGGAAAATACGGTAAAAGAATGATTCTTAAAATAGTCTGCGAGAGAAAAAAAATCAACATCGTCTTGAATATGGTCAAAGGGTTGGGTTTCATATACATATCAGACGTCAAAAGCGTCACTGGAGGCTTCTTCGCCAACAAAGGGAAGTGAGACCGTACAAACTACCTTCGTGCCCTTGCCGCGCGAGGTAGTGATATCTATACTGCCTCCAACCAGGCGCATTCTCTCTATCATATTCGCAATCCCTCTGTGCCCTTTCACCCTTAAGGCTTCTGTATCCCCTTCAAAATCAAAACCGCATCCGTCGTCTTCAATACAAAGAATTAAGGATTTACCCTCATAAAAGAGCTTTATCCAGACATTATCTGCATGACCGTGTTTGACTGCATTGTTGATTGCCTCTTGAGTTATCCTGAAGAAAGCAAGAATTGTATCTGTATCCACTTCCGGAAGCTCAGAAGTCTCTATATGTATCTTAACTCCGTAAACTCGCTCTAGTCGATCGGTAAGCTCCGTCAATGCCTGCGACAATCCCAAGTCCAACCACGGAGGCGAGAGACTATCGCATAATCCCCTCAACTCTTTAACTGCCTCTGTCGCACTCTCCTCGGCTATTTCTATGTACTTTTTAGCCTTATCACTCCAATTTTCACGCTTCAAAAGCAATATCCTTTGTAATAATGCTGTGACATCCTGGAGTGGACCGTCATGTATTTCCCTCGCAAGCTTGGTCCTTTCCTCCTCCTGAACCCTTACCAAATCAGATACATATCTTTGAGTAAGCTCTTCCCTTTCCCTTGCCGTCTGGGCCAGCTGATACAACACTTTTCTGAGCCTTCGGATCTCCTTGACTGCAACTGGATCGTCTTTTTTGGGAAGGTCCTTCCCCCATTTCAAGGAACTAACCTCGGATTCGAGAGAAAGCAAAGGCATTATCAACCATCTCCAGAAAGCCCATGCCGCACACACCCCAGCAATAGCCAGCAATCCCACGGCTACCGGCCAGAGGTGAGAAAAGCGAACCATTGGCCCTAAAAGCTGAGACCATGCCACAGCTGCAATCACATACCACCCCTGAGAAGTGGGAATGGCTGCTATAGTGTAATTATCTCCAAAAGGTCCCTTGACAAGTATTGCCCTGCCAACTGGTATCCCCCCCTGCCACAGCTGAGGCAGCACATCCTGCGCCCGAGAAGATGCCGCCAATAAATTGCCGTTTTCATCCACTAAGGCTACCCAACCGGGCAAAGATATATCCAACGCAAAGGATTCAAGAGATCGCGATATCATTAAATTACGGCGCATGAAGCGGGGCCTGTCCACCTGCACAGCGACCGATTGTGCTAAATCCAAAACATATGACTCGGCAATGTTTTTCATTGCCTTTTCATGCTCAACAACACCCCAACCGGTTACGACTAAGATGGCTACAGAGGGAATTAATATCAACAAAGTTAGGATCAAGAGCAGGTGCTTTTTCATTATTCCAACAGTTCCTCCAAGGTAACAACGCCATATTTCAAGGCCAACAACAAAGCTTCGGTTTTATTACGCGCACCAAGTTTGTCGTATATTGAGGCCAAGTGGGTCTGAACCGTTCGTTCACTTATATATAGTTTTGAGGCTATTTCTTTACTGGATTCACCTCTGCCAGCCAGCAGCAAAACTTCCCTCTCCCTGGGAGAAAGCGATTCCGGAGTAAAACCGGGTTCTTCGACGGCAGCAGCCACCTCTTTATCCAGATAAACCCCTTGAGATGCCACGATCTCGATAGCTCTCAGAAGCTCTTCGGGTGACGCCGTTTTCAAAATGTACCCCTTTGCACCAGCCCTCAAGGACGCCAGCACGTATTGCTGGGCATCGTAGGAAGTGAGCATTAAGCAGGCAACCTTCAGCTCTTCCTGTCTTATTTGTCTGACCAAAGTAACTCCGTCGATCCCGGGCATCCGTATGTCTATGAGAGCAACATCTGGAAGTTGGTCTTTTATCACGTTCAAGGCGCTTTCACCATCGGAAGCTTCTCCTACAAGTTTTATATTCTCTCTGTTCTCCAAATAAGATTTAAAACCCTCTCTTGTTAACGGGTGATCATCTGCCAATACAACTTTTATGACCACTCTGTTTCACCTCCATTTAGACTTTCGTAATATATAACCTACATGTTTATTTTATACAACTATAACCACATGGGATTACGTAAAGATGCTTATCGTTGTCTCCATGTAATTTTCTGGTGTATCATACGAAGGGGGTGAATTTGTTGAATTCAAAAAAACTGTTGGCATGTCTTTTAATGGTAATGGTGGTTTTAACTGTCTATTTGGGAGTGGAACTTCATCGAACGAAACAAAACCTCGCAACTTTAGAGAAAAGCTACAATATAATGATTGCCATGGTCCCTCCTGCCGCCTCGTGGCCTGAGGGCATCTCCAAAGAGGCAGTAATAGACGAACTGGCTAAAAGAAAGGAACTTTTCCCATGGCAGGGCGTGCTGGGAGGAACATTTGGACTTTATGACAAAAGTCGGGTTTGGTTTGTCGGGCCAAAGTGGTGTTTAGCCTACATCGAAGATGGGCATATCGGCGGTTATATATTGCTGCGCTACCATATTACTCCCAAGGGCATTGAGTGGCAGTTACTGGATAGCGAAGAGATTTAATTTTCGAATTCTTTAACTTCTAATTCTTTGGGAGATGTCTTCAGTTAGACGTTAGCGCTTTATCATAGAAACAACCCCTTTTTCCACCTCAATGCGCCTTGAAAAGAGGGAGGCAAAATCCATATCGTGAGTTATTACACCGACAAAGGCTTCTTTGCCTAAATTGTCGAAGAGTTCCATCATCATCTCTAAATTCCCATCATCTAACATAGCAAGGCCTTCGTCTATGAATAAGATTTGTTTGAAACCTACCCTGTTCGCAAGATGTCTCAACATCATCAATGAGACCATGGCCCTTTCCCCGCCGGACAAACTGGCGGCATCGCGCCTGTAACCTCCGCTTGTTACGTAAAGGTTCCCCCTTTCTGCGACTAAAGAAAATCCTTTAAAAGAAAGGTTTTTGTTTACAGCGCTGAGTAATTCCTCAAGTATGGTGTCGCTCAAAAAACGCACAAAATTTCTGCCATCTGTATATTTTTGCAGTTTGATGGCAACATCGAAAGCTTGGCTTATTACATTGTATTTTTCCTTCATCTGCCCTTTTTCTTTTTCGAGTCCTTCTTTCTGTCTGAGATTGTATTGCAGTTCGTTCAAAACGCTCTTCAGCCTTTCTTCCTCTTCTTCCAGCTCCTGCTTACGATTTGTTAACGTTTCCAACGCCGGAAGGGTCGTTTCGAATTTAAGCTTAAAGTCTCGAAATTCAACTTTAGCACGGGACAGGAGATCGCGCGATAAATCTAGGCGGCGTCTGGCGTCTTCCACTTCTTCTTTACTACAATGAGTCATACCGTCGCGGTACATTAACTTAGTTTTGTCTTTTTGAGTCAATCCGTGTTTACGGCATAACTCTCTGAAGTTCTCAGCAGCATCCCGCAGTGCATTTTTCGCATTCTCCCGTAGCCATTCTGCTTGTGCCAATTCTCCTTCTAATTTTCTTTTTTTCTCTTTTAATTCCTCGATCTCCGAGTTGAGAGAATCGCCTTTGTTGCGGATTTCTTCCAACTCCTTTAAAAACCTTTCCCTCTCTTTTGCAGCTTTTACTACATCTTCCGGCAAAAGTCCGCCAAGAACTTCCTCGAGGTTTTTTGCAACTTGGCACATTTTCTTCATGTCCTTCAAATTTTTCTCCAGGGATCCCATGAGCTGGTGTTTTTTTAACTCTTGCTTTCTAATATTGTCTTCCAATTCACCAAGAAGGGCATCTATTTCTCTAACGGACAATTCAGATCGAGGCGCCTCGAAACCGAGAGACCTGATCTCTTCCCTCAACCTCCTGCCCTCTTGTAAAAGAGTCAAAGTTCGATTCTTGGCCTTTCCCCACTCAGACAAAGCCTCTCCCAGATCGGAAAAAACCAGCGACCTGGCAACCTCGATAGCTCCAACACCCTTAAAGCGCTCGAAATCTACAGCTCCATCCGGCGCTAGCTGCTTTACCCAATCTATTAACCGGCTTCTAATCGCCTCGAGAGTACGCACCATAGTATGGGCTATATTTTTATGTTCTTGAATAACGTCGCACAGGCTTCTCTCAAGCTTTTGTCTATATAATTTTCGCCTTCTTTTCGAAAGTTCGTCCAGGCTTTTATTGTTCTTTGCGATATCCGCTTCGATAAGCTCAATTTCTGTCTTGCAAAATTTTATACCTTCGGCCAAATCCAATAATTTTAACGCTTCATCTTTATGTTGTGCATACTTATTGATATTTTGCATCTTTGAATAAATATTTTTATAGGCAACTCTTAGTTTGTTTACTTCCGTGATTTTAGGCTCAATTTTTTTATTGATGTATTGAATATTAGATTCCAAAGAATTAATTTTTTCATATAACTCTCTATAGTGCTTTGACACTGAAATCAAGCCTTTCAAAGCTTGATTAGCCTCATAAAGTCTGTATTCATCGTAAATATTTTTATACAGAGCAGATGCCTCTTCATGTTCGGATGAAAGGCGTTTTATTTGCTCTTCAAGCTCAACTAATTTATTTTTTATATCGATAGACTTTTTAATGGCAACCAACCTGTCTTGCACACTTTTCAGATTTCGACCCACGCTCTTTAAATCGCGACGTATCTCTTCCTCGGGTGGCAGCTTATTTAAAAAATCTTCGACCTTTTGAAGAGACCCTTTTACATTTTCAATTTCGGCCGTAGCAATCTGAACGATTCTTCTAACCTTTTCCTGTAGCTTGCTTTCGCTCTCCAATCCCAAAGAGGCAGTTAAAATCTGCCACCTCTCGCCTGGCGATACATCCACGAATTTTGTAACCATCCCTTGAGGCACAAATACGGTGGATATAAAGGCATCGCGCAATTTACTTAAATTGGCATCACCCATGCTATCAGCAAAGGGCGATAGGACTTTTGCAATACATCCATTAACTTCTTTAACGTTAGATGCTATAACATCCCACTTTCCACCATCATCGCCACCTTTTTCCAGCAGCGCCTCTTGTTGTCCCTTTGGGCCTTTAAACTTCCTCGTTATCCTGTAAACATCCCCATTTTTAACAAAAGTACAGATAACGCGACCTTCAGAGGAGCCCATCCTGATGACATTAAGGTTGTTTACCACTCTAACCGGAGTAGGAGAACCAAATAAAGCCAAAACAAGGGAATCCAATATTGAACTTTTGCCCGCTCCATTTGGCCCGACTATTGCAACCGCTCCCGGGTCGAAGTTAATGCCGGCTTCCCTCAACCCCAAGATGTTTCTTACTTTCAACTCCAAAAGTCTCAATACTTTTCACCCGCTTCAAAATAGGACTTGATCTCACTCCACATCGTCGAAGGATCTTTGCCCGAAAGAAGTTTTTCTCCAAGTTTTTTTAAAATCAACAAAGTCGATTCATTTTCTTCTTGGCTCTCGATGTAATGTTTCCATAACCGAATTATATCGAAGGGGTCTTGAGGCGAGCTGATTTCAGAAATCATGCCCTCATTTACGGCGACCACGACTATCTGTTCTCCTCCCAGGTTTCTACATTTATCCAGAAGTTGCGATATAGGCAAAGAGGATCTATTAACGATAACCCTGACATAGGCATCACGCGGGATCAATCGCGATGAAGTCGATAGGGATTTAAAGGCTTCTTCTTCGTCGTCGTAGCGCAAAGTTATTAGTTCTTTGCTGTTTATCGGAATATCTTCGATATTTCCTTTCTCGTCAATGATGTAAAGGCCCGTACAATGCCCTTCCTCAGAAAAGTCCAACCGCAAGGGAGAGCCCGCATAATAGATCGGAGGGGTGTCTTCAGAAACCTTTCCGTGACGATGTATATGTCCGCATATTGTCAAATCTATTTCCAGGTCTTTTAAGACATCTTTTGGAAGGGTTAACTCGGAGAGGTTTGGAACAGTATCTTCTACGGCCATATGGGCAAAACATATACGCATATTTGCCTTTGGTGCACCTTTCCAACGGGACTTTAAGAACTCATCCAATTCTTCCTCTTTGGGACAATCATGTTTTCGTAAATAAGGCAATAAAAATATAAGGAAATCACCTATATTCGCATAAGTCACCTCATCGACAAAAACAAACCGCCCATCGCCTTGAAAGAGCTCCCATATTTTGATTCCGCTCCAATCGTGATTTCCCTTCAATAAATAAATCGTGGGTTTCCACGGAAGCGACAAAACGCTGGAGAAAAAATTGGCAACAGGCATTACCACTTCTTCTCCCGGATATCTGAAGCTATGAAAGATATCGCCAAGCACAAATAAGGCGTCTACTTTGAAATCCCGGGCTGCTTCATACATTTGAGATAGGGCAGATATGGTTTCTTCCAGCCTGTCAACGCCCCAAGTGCGAGCGCCGGCATGCCAGTCGGCACAAACCAAAATTCTCAAACTAGCCCAACCCCAGTTCCCTTCCGATCGGGCGCAATGCCTTTATGACATGATCTATTAACTCGTTCAATGGCATATCGAGGAGATCGGCCCCTTTTTGAATAACTTCTCTGTTTACCCCCTTAGCAAAAGCCTTATCTTTCCATTTTTTCATAACCGACTTGGTCGTCAAATCCGAAAGGGAACGGCTCGGCCTGACCAATGCAACGGCAATAACGAACCCCGTAAGCTCGTCGACGGCATAGATGACCTTTTCCATCAGATTGTTAGGTTCAACTCCCGTTATCTCCCATGCATGGGCCAACACGCCTCGCACGACATAATCGGGATATCCGGCTTCCCTGAGCCATTCTGCTCCCCTTTTTGGATGTTCTTCGGGACATTCCTCCCAATCCAAATCGTGAAGCAGTCCAATAATACCCCATAAATTTTCGTCTTCTCCGAAAAGCCTTGCAAAATATTTCATAGCTGCCTCAACCGCTATGGCATGCTTAATATGGCTTTCGTCCCGATTGTGCATTGCGAGAAGATCGTATGCCGCCTCTCTCGTCAATTCAACCATAGCAAACTCTCCTTTCCAAATTAAGCTTAGCATGCAATAAACTTCGCCCTTTTAACGGAATTGCCGATGGTCAACAGAACCTAACATGGACTCAGTCTCTGCTATTTCGAAATTGTTAAATATGCCGGATATGGCAAGATCAGTGATATTATCCGTCTCGTAGGGAATGAAAAACCTTCTATAGCCGAACTTTTCTGCAAAGAACGTCATTGATGAAGGAGTCTTGTTCTCGACACCCTTAGACAGCTCCCGGACAAAGTTCTCCAAAAATTCCCCATCGTCAAAAAAGGGATTGTTGCTCATTATGGCAATTGCCTTATATCCTCCCAAACGCATCTGTCTATCCAATAGATCGCAAAAACATATGCCTGCTTCAATATCTTCGTCGTCCTTCAGGAAAGAGGAAATTAATTTTTCCATCGCCCTGGAATAAGAAAAAATCATAATAAACCCGAGGGGAGGAAAGACCATATCTCTACCGGGATCTATGGTTTTATCGTATGTAACAACCCCGGCTTCTCCAAATCTGATTCCTTTCAAATATATAAATTCGCTCTCAAGTTCCATGGCGAAAAAAGCTATGTCCTTCAAAAAACGGTCTGCACCACCAATAAAGGACACCGGCCTGTAATCGAGCCCGTAGGGGGTCCACATGGGCACTTCAAAGCTGACAATTTTATCCCATTGAGGCAACAACTTCATGCTCTCTCCGTTTTAACCTCCCTTCTTTTCAATAACTTACCGACACTGACTATTAATTGGTCGATCTCGGGTTTCGTGATTTGACCGTCTGCTCCTACGCTTTGAGCTTTCCTTTTAATGTCTTCGGCCATGATAGAAGAGAAAACAATTACAGGTATATGTCGCAAACGCTCGTCTTCTTTAATTTTTTTCGTCAACGTCAAACCATCCATCTTTGGCATCTCTATATCGGTTATGACTAGATCGAAGTTCTCTCCTTCATCGGACAGTCTGTCCCAAGCAGCTTTGCCGTGAGATACGGCCTCAACGTTATGAAAACCGCCTTTAGCTAATACATCCTGGATCATTCTTCTAATTAGAGGCGAATCCTCTACTACCAAAATTTTGAATTTATCCAAATCCCCCAATTCGGAAACCATGTTATGCATTTTAGAAGAATCCACAGCATATTGTCCCGCAAGCTCCGGATTTACAACTTGTACTATTCTTTCATAATCCAACAGAAGTATATTTCTGTCCTCCCTTTTAATGACGTACAATACGTTTTCTCCTAAAAAGGTCCCAGTTAAAGTTGAATCCAACTCTTCGGAATGGATCCTATAGATTCTCTCCACTCCGTCTACAACAAACCCAAGCTTCATCAGATTAAATTCCGTCACTATGACCTTGCTCTGCTCTTGAGAAACTGCGGGCGTAATGTTTAAATAAATCCTCAAGTCGATCAGGGGAATTACCTCGCCTCTGACAGTTGTAATTCCAAGCATTGCAGGGTGCGACTTGGGGACTGGCCGAACACCTGTCCATCGCAAAATTTCCCTGGTCTTGTCGACATTTATCGCGAAACTTTGATCACCTAAAGAAAACACCACCACCTGCCATTCGTTGGTTCCTACATCGGTCATGATGCGATCCTCTCGCATTATCTCACCTCCATTTGTCAATTGGCTAATGCCTGCCAGCAAACTCCGTGATCTCTTTAAACCATTTTAACACCGGAAGACTCATCATTTTTTCATTCATTCGCCATTGCCAATTTCCATCGCTGCTTGCAGGCTTATTTATTCGAGCAAAAGAACCTAAACCCAGTATATCTTGATAGGGAATTATAACCAACTCTGCTACTGAGAGTTCAATCAACCTGATCAGGTCCCGGGCAACCGAACCGGCGCCGGTCTTACGCCCCAAAAGCAGGATCAAATTCCTAATTTCCCGGTTAGACGCTTCTTCTAAATACCACCCCAAAGATGTATTGTTATCCTGAGTTCCCGTATAGGCAACACAACGTTTTACATAATGATATGGAGTATGAATGTTCTCTTGCGGATTGTCTAATCCAAAAAGCAAAACCCTCATGCCGGGTATGTCGTGAGCCGCCATAAAATCTCGAACGTCATCAGTTATATCTCCAAGATCCTCTGCAATTATTGGGAGCTCCCCCAGACTATTGCCCAAGGCAGATATAAGTTTCTCCGCAGGCCCTTTAAGCCACTTCCCGTTGACTGCGTTAGGCTGACCAAAGGGAATTGCCCAATAGCTTATCAATCCCCTGAAATGATCGATTCTTACTATATCGTATAAATCCAAAGCATGTTTGACTCTCTTTATCCACCAGTCAAATCCATTGCTTTCGATGACGTTCCACCTATAAAGAGGGTTCCCCCAATACTGGCCTGTCGAACTGAAATAATCGGGGGGAACGCCTGCAACTTCAATGGGCATCCCGTCTTCTCCCAGGCAAAATATATCCTGATTGGCCCACACGTCTGCGCTGTCGTGAGCTACGTACAAAGGCATGTCGCCAAATATCTCAATGCCTTTGGAGTTGGCATATTCATGAAGCCTCTTCCATTGTTTGAAAAATATATATTGAACGAACTTTTCTCTGTATATCTTTTCGGCTAATTCTTTTTTTGATTTTTCAATCTCCTCAGGCTCCCGTCTCTTTAATTGTTCTGGCCAGAAATACCATGGTAGTCTAAATTTGGATTTAATGGCCTTGTATAAACTAAAGTCTTCGAGCCACCATACATTGTCATCGCAAAATTTTTGAAAATCGTCGTCCGGAAGAAACTTCTCCAATGCCTTGTCAAACATATTATCACGAACGGCAAAAGCTTCTTCGAATTTTGCCCCCGAGTCCGCAAATTTATGGGAAAGCTCCCACTCGTCCAAAAATTTATCCTGAACTAACATCTCTGGACTTACAAGCATGGGGTTACCCGCAAAGGCCGAAATGGAGCTGTAGGGCGAATAACCGTAAATACCGTCTGTGGGATTCAATGGTAAAATTTGCCAAAGGGATTGGCCAAGTTTTTCAAGCAAATCTACGAAGCTATACGCCATTGGCCCCATATCGCCAGTTCCCCAACCGGAGGGCAGAGATGTCAAATGAAGCAATATTCCGCTTTTCCTGCGATCAAAAAGAATCACATTTCACTCCTCTTCCAAAATATATATTTGCGGTCATTTTTGGTTTGCGACATTTCATGTCGTTTGGTAAAATGATATATCAAAATGACTGAATTGTGTGTATAATATTTTTGAGATAAAAATATCAATTTGATCTATACTCTAGGGCAATTTACTTCATAATCAAGGAGGTTCATGTAATGTCTGTAAAGTATGTTACTATCGATGGTAACGAAGCAGCCGCATCAACAGCTTACAGGCTGTCCGAAATTGCCGCCATATATCCCATTACGCCCTCTTCTCCAATGGGCGAACATGCCGATGAATGGGCGGCCAAGGGAGAGCCTAACGTATGGGGCTTCGTTCCCAGGGTTATTGAGTTGCAAAGCGAGGGCGGCGCTTCGGGTTCACTCCACGGAGCGCTTCAAGGGGGAGCCTTATCCACGACCTTCACGGCTTCCCAGGGATTGTTACTCATGATCCCTAATATGTACAAAATTGCCGGAGAACTGACATCGGCAACCATGCACGTCTCAGCAAGGACTATAGCCACCCACGCTTTATCCATATTCGGGGATCATAGCGATGTTATGGCAGTCAGACAAACGGGATGGGCTCTTTTGGCTTCAAATTCGGTACAGGAGGCTCACGATTTCGCTGCTATCGCTACCGCATCAACCCTAAAAAGCAGGGTACCCTTTCTTCATTTCTTCGACGGCTTCAGAACTTCACACGAGGTAAACAAAATCGAATATCTAAGCGACGATACTTTGCGACAAATGGTAGATTACGATATGGTTCTTGAGCACAGAAAACGTGCACTCTCTCCAGACAATCCTTTTATTCGCGGAACTGCACAAAATCCCGACGCCTTCTTCCAGTCAAGAGAGGGATGTAATCCCTATTACTCCGCCTGCCCCAAGATAGTGCAAGAAACGATGGACGAATTCGCTAAGCTGACGGGAAGGCAGTATCACCTCTTCGATTACGTGGGCGATCCTGACGCCGAACGCGTGATAATATTGATGGGTTCCGGTGCCGAAACGGCTCACGAAACAGTAGAATACTTGATTAAACGTGGAGAGAAAGTGGGTATCATCAAAGTTCACCTCTACAGACCTTTCTCGATAGAACACTTCGTAAAAGCATTACCTGAAACGGTGAAAGCGATTGCGGTACTCGACAGGACTAAAGAATCCGGTAGCGCAGGAGAACCGCTATATCTTGACATAGTAAATGGCATATATGAAGCAAAACGTGGCGGTCTTTTGGACTCCGATTTCAATCCTACCGTTATCGGAGGACGATACGGCCTATCCTCAAAGGAGTTTACTCCAGCCATGGTCAAAGCGGTCTTCGACGAACTAAAAAAAACCGATCCCAAAAACCATTTCACCGTTGGCATTGAAGATGACGTTGCCAATACCAGCTTAAAAGTAGACGAAGGCTTTTCGATAGCAGACCCGCAATCGACTCGTGCCGTATTTTTTGGTCTCGGTTCCGATGGCACGGTAGGAGCCAACAAAAATTCGATAAAAATAATAGGCGAAGAAACCGAGCTTTACGCTCAAGGCTACTTCGTTTACGATTCGAAAAAGGCAGGAGGATATACCATCTCCCACTTGCGCTTTGGACCCAATCCAATTCGGTCCACTTATCAAATTGACAAGGCAAACTTTGTAGCATGTCACCAATTTGCTTTCACGGAAAAATTAAACGTTCTTGATATAGCCGAGGAAGGTGCCATCTTCCTTCTAAACAGCCCCCACCCGGCTGAAGAAGTTTGGAACTATTTGCCGCGGACAGTGCAACGACAAATAATTGATAAAAAATTGCGCTTCTATGTAATAGATGCCTACAGCGTCGCAAAGGAAAAAGGACTTGGCCCGCGCATAAACACGATAATGCAAACCTGTTTCTTCTATTTGAGCAAGGTCATCCCATTCGATCTTGCAGTGGAAAAGATAAAGAACGCTATCGTACAAACATATGGCAAGCGCGGCGAAGCAGTTGTAAACAAAAATATTGCTGCCGTCGATGCTGCTTTAGAACACCTGCAGGAAGTAAAGGTTCCCGGAGAGGTAACAAGCGATTTCGATGTGAAACCGGCTGTATCCGACAAGGCGCCGGAATTCGTAAAAGAGGTGCTTGGTCCCATGTTGGTCCTACAAGGGGACAAACTACCCGTTAGCAAGCTGCCGAACGATGGAACCTTCCCCTCCGGTACCTCTAAGTGGGAAAAACGCAATATAGCCGTCGAAATACCCAAGTGGAATCCGAGTGCATGTATCCAGTGCGGTCGATGCACCTTCATATGCCCCCATGCCACGATAAGGGCAAAAGTATACGACAAGTCCTATCTGAAGGACGCACCGGAAGGATGGCAATATGCTGAAGCGAAATGGCCTCAATATAAGGAGCAGGCCTTTACCATCCAAATAGCTCCGGAAGATTGCACCGGGTGCGGCAGTTGCGTCGCAAATTGCCCTGTAAGCAAAAACGAAGACCCCACTAAAAACGCTCTTTCCATGGTCAGTCAGATCGACGTTCGCGAGGAAGAAATTCCAAAATGGGATTATTTCCTCTCCTTGCCGGAGATCGAGAAGGAAAAATTAAACACTCAATCTCTAAAGGATTTGATGTTGGTTCAGCCTCTCTTCGAATTTTGTGGAGCCTGCGCCGGTTGCGGAGAAGCTCCTTACCTTAAGCTGCTCAGCCAACTTTACGGAGACAGAATTACGATAGCAAACGCAACTGGTTGCTCATCAATTTATTGTGGTAATTTGCCTACCACTCCCTGGACAACTAACAGTGAAAACAGAGGTCCGGCTTGGTCCAATTCGTTGTTCGAAGATAACGCCGAGTTTGGACTCGGCATGAGGCTGGCTCTAAATGCACGAAACGCGAGGGCAAAACAACTTCTAACCGAATTAGCGGGAGAAATTGGAGACAGGCTCGTAAGCGAGATTTTAAACGCTGATCAAAGCACCGAAGAAGGAATCAAAAAGCAACGCGCCAGAATCGATGAACTCAAGAAGACTTTGCGAAATATATCCGACATTAAAGCGAAAGAGCTTCTCCAAATTGCCGACGATCTCGTCAAAAAGAGCATTTGGATAGTTGGCGGAGACGGATGGGCATATGACATAGGTTACGGCGGACTGGATCATGTGCTCGCAACCGGCGAAAATGTCAATGTCCTCGTGCTGGACACCGAGGTCTACTCTAATACAGGAGGCCAGGCTTCCAAAGCTACGCCTTTGGGAGCTGCCGCCAGATTTGCAGCTGCCGGCAAACCGACAGGCAAGAAGGATCTTGCCCTGATGGCCGTTACATATGGGAACATCTATGTAGCCAGAATCGCAATGGGCGCCAATCCGACTCAAGCAATAAAGGCTTTCCATGAAGCAGAATCCTATGAAGGAGCTTCTCTGATCATCGCTTACTCCCATTGCATATCCCATGGATTCGATCTCAAGCGAGGAGCAGAGCACCAAAAAATGGCTGTCGATTCCGGGCAATGGATACTGTTTAGATATGACCCAAGGTTAAAAGGCGAAGGAAAGGCTTTCCAACTGGATTGCAAGGAACCTTCTCTACCGTTAAAAGACTACCTGTTGTCAGAAACCAGATTCGCCATGCTCCACAGGGACTTCCCCGAGAGAGCAGAAGAACTTCTGAAAGAGGCCGAGGCGTTCAATAAGGAACGTTGGGCTCTTTACAAGGGCTTGGCCGAGGTCTTAAACAGAAAGTAGCCGCTCCTTTGCACTGACGCACATAAAAAAAGAGGGGGGTCACCCCCCTCTTTTTTTATGTCTTAATTCAATAGACACGCCTTTATAATTCATTCCACAATATGGTATATTAATACTCGAGACAAAAAGAGATCTGCAAAGGGGAGTGACGAAGATATGGCAAAGGGCACCTTTAGCTACATAAAATGGTTTGACGAACTTACAAAGGAAGACATACCCCTGGTGGGCGGCAAAGGAGCAAACCTGGGGGAAATGACAAATCACAGCATCCCTGTACCGCCCGGTTTTTGCATAGTGTCAAAAGCATATAAGGACTTTGTAACATTATCAAACATCAATAAAGTAATTCAAGACATACTCTCAAAAATTAATTTCGACGATGCAGGAGATTTAGAAGAAAAGACCGCAAAAATAAGGAATTTAATGATTGAGACTGATATTCCTCTACAAGTTGAACGTGATATACTGCGGGCATACGCTGTCTTAGCAGAGCAAATCAACTTAAATGAACCGGAGGTAGCGGTACGAAGCTCAGCCACTGCAGAGGACCTTCCAGATGCATCCTTTGCGGGTCAACAAGATACTTACCTTCACATTAAAGGCAAAGATGAACTTCTTAAACACGTCAAAAAATGCTGGGCATCTCTATGGACCTCCAGAGCCACTTATTATCGTCACATAAAGGGTTTCGATCATATGAGCGTGCTTTTGAGCGTAGTTGTACAAAAGATGGTAAACGCTTCTAAATCAGGGGTAATGTTCACAATAAACCCCATTAGCAACAATTCCGACGAAATTATGATAAACGCAAGTTGGGGCCTGGGCGAAGCTATCGTGTCAGGATCGGTCACCCCCGATGAATATATCATAGACAAGAAAACACTTGACATCAAAGAAGAAAGGATTTCCCAAAAGACCGTCATGGTTATAAGAGAAGCATCGGGAGGAGGCACCACCACCGTAAATGTGAAAGACATTCTCGGACCGGGTGCCATTTCCCAACCCTGCCTAAGCGAAGACGAGGTAAAAAAAATAGCATCCATGGGAAAGCGAATTGAAAACGTTTATGGATTCCCCCAGGATATAGAGTGGGCTATCGATAGAGATACAGGAGAGCTTTACATCCTTCAGTCAAGACCTGTAACCACCTTTAAACCCCAAAAATCGGAAGAGCCGATCCAATTTGACACAAAAACAGAGCCAGAAGTTCTGGTAAAAGGTCTTGCCGCTTCTCCGGGCATCGCCGTCGGCAAGGTAAAAAAGATACAAAGTATCGATGAGATAGGCAAAATCCAAGAAGGCGACATATTGGTCACTGCCATGACAAATCCCGACATGGTTCCTGCAATGAAAAAAGCAGTAGCAGTCGTGACCGATGAAGGAGGAAGGACTTGTCATGCAGCAATCGTTTCAAGGGAATTTGGAATTCCCTGCATCGTCGGCACACAAAATGCGACCGAAGTCCTGGAAGATGGGATGACAGTCACGGTAGATGCAACAAGAGGTGTAGTATATAAAGGCGATAGACTGCTCCAGCTGCAAGGGGAAAAACCAAAGACTTCAACCCCAACCGTAGGAATATCGGAACAAAAGGTCAAAGAAATCGTCGAACAATGGGCCCCGATAACCGGCACAAAGATATACATGAACCTTGGCGAGCCTGGTTTAATTGACAAATACAAAGAATTGCCTTTTGACGGAATTGGCTTGATGAGGACGGAGTTTATCTTCACAGATATGGTTGGCATACACCCCATGTACTTGGTAAAGCAAAATAAAGGAGACATATTGATCAGCAGAATGGCAGAGGGAATAGCTGCAGTAGCCCAAGCCATATACCCAAGACCAGTAGTTGTTCGATTTAGCGATTTTAGGACCAACGAATTCAGGGGCTTAGAGGGCGGAGATGAGGTCGAACCGATCGAAAACAACCCAATGATAGGTTGGAGAGGGGTTTCAAGATATATTTCGCCCGAATACGAAGAAGGGTTTAGGTTGGAATGCAGGGCCATTCGTAAGGTTAGGGAAGAATACGGACTTACAAACGCATGGGTAATGCTCCCCTTCGTCAGAAACCTTTGGGAGCTGGACAAGGTGAAGGCCATCATGGCCTCTGAAGGATTAGAACAAGGCGGATCGCTCAAAGTTTGGATAATGGCTGAAGTTCCTTCCGTGGTGATGCTTGCCGAAGAATTTGCTAAAAAAGTGGACGGCATAAGCATCGGCAGCAATGACTTAACGCAGTTGACCCTTGGCGTCGACAGGGACTCGGGAATACTTAATCGCATGGGCTACTTCGACGAGCAAGATCCGGCAGTACTAAAAGCGATTGAAATACTCATTGACGCAGCTCACAAATACGGCAAGACCTGTTCCATTTGCGGACAGGCACCATCGCTTTATCCAGGATTTGCGGAATTCCTTGTTCGGAAGGGCATCGACAGCATGTCCGTAAATCCTGATACCGTAGCCTACACTAAAAGGCTCGTAGCCTCCGTAGAGCAAAGACTGCTGCTTGAAAGAGCTTTTGGCAAACAATAGGGAGTGAAAATGATGGCGATATTAAAACAGTCTAATGAAGTTGTGGTACGCGAGAATATGAGGGGCGGATCGGGCAAAGCGTCTTTCTATTACGTTCCGATTCCGGACGATGAAGGAGCTGTAAAAATGGCATCGCGGATCGAATTAGAACCCGGAGCTTCAATAGGGTTTCATCAGCATGTCGACGATGAGGAAGTCTACGCGATATTATCGGGTAGAGGCATATTTACAGACGGCACAACTGAGGTCGAAGCCAATCCGGGCGATGTTTTCCTCACTCGCAAAGGAGAATCCCACAGCATTAAAAATAACAGCGACGTACCTTTGATTTTTTTCGCTGTGATAGCAAAGAAACAACAATAATAAATCTATTAAAAGGGACCAAACTTGAAGTTTTGGTCCCTTTTAATTTGCCTTTCTATCAATTGGAGCGATATTTCTCAGACAAAGCGTTACATTTCGGAACCCCGATAAAATCAGTAAATTGCTTAAATGTCCACATGTGATCAAAAGCATCTCTATTGGTCCCTTTTTCTTTAATCTCTTGAGATAACCTGTACATTGCTTGAGAGGCAGCAAACAGAAGGCCTACAGGAAATATTACGATCTTATACCCCATTTGTTGTAGCTCGTTGGCGGATAGCATTGGAGATTTCCCACCCTCCGCCATGTTGGCTAATAACGGAATGCCGTGAAGTTCTTTTGCGATGTATTTGAATTCATCTACTGTATAGGGGGATTCTACAAATATGATGTCAGCACCAGCCTTATAATATTTTCTAGCTCTTGCAATTGCATCATCTAATCCCATGACAGCCCTAGCATCAGTTCTCGCTATTATTTTAAAGTCATCATCTGTCCTGGCATCACAAGCAGCTTTAATTTTTTGAACCATTTCCTCTGGATCGACCACTTCTTTTCCCTCTAAGTGGCCACAGCGCTTTGGGAAAGTCTGGTCTTCGATATGTATGGCTGCTACCCCGCTTCGTTCGTACTCCTTTACCGTTCTATATACGTTCAAAGGATTGCCATACCCTGTATCTGCATCTGCTATAACGGGGATATTAACCGCTCCAGCTATACGCCTTGCGTTGTCAATGATTTCGGGCATGGTAATAAAACCCATATCAGGAAGGCCCAACAGACTCGCAGAAGTTCCAAAACCCGTCATATACACACAATTATGTCCCGTTGCCTCAACTATGCGCGCAGATAACGCGTCATAACAACCAGGGGCTATGATTATATCTTCCTTTTTCAACATAGCAGAAAATTGTTTTCTAATAGCCGATATCCTATCCATTGCTTATTCACTTCCTTTAACGCTTTTAACATATTCTATTAAACCGCCTAAATCCAGTATGTTTTTAATTGACTCCGGAAGGGGGGTAATTTTATATCTTTTACCCTTGGTTATGTTTTTAAGCTCTCCAAGCTCCATGTCGATCTCTATTTCGTCATTTTCGTCTATTTCGTCAACGGCATCCGAACACTCTACAAGGGGCAATCCAATGTTTATAGCATTGCGATAAAATATGGCAGCGAAGGTCTTTGCTACTACTGCTCCAACACCACACTCCTTTAGAGCTATGGGAGCGTGCTCTCGAGACGATCCGCATCCAAAGTTAATTCCCGCAACTAATATATCGCCCTTTTTGACTTTTTTCGGAAAATCGGGGTCTACACCCTCCATGCAGTGCTTAGCCAATTCTCTGGGATCGGTTATACTCAAATAAACTCCAGGGATAATTACATCGGTATCAACGTGATCTCCGTATTTCAATGCTTTACCTCTTATAAGCATTTAAATCACCTCCGAAGGATGGGACAGCTTCCCTGTTATCGCCGATGCTGCTGCCACAGCCGGATTTGCCAGATAGACTTCACTGCCTTTATCACCCATACGACCGATAAAATTCCTGTTGGTTGTCGAGACGCACCGCTCTCCCTTGGCGAGTATGCCCATATGTCCGCCAAAACAAGGCCCACAACCTGGCGGCAAAATCGTAAACCCGCTTTCAGTGAAAATTTCTATTAACCCCTCCTTTAAAGCTTGAGCAAAGACCTTTCTGCTGCCTGGCGCAATTAAACCTCTGACGCGAGGATGTATTTTTTTTCCCTTGACAATTTCTGATGCAATGCGCAAGTCGGTAATGCGCCCATTGGTGCAGGAGCCGATGAAGGACTGGTCGATTTCAATATCCTTTACCTCCGATACAGGTACACCCCTGGAAGGCAAATGCGGCATAGCTACAATCGGTTCAAGTTCGCCCAAATCTACGTCTATAACTTTTTTGTAAACAGCATCGGAATCGCTTCTATACTCACAGAAATCCTTCAGACCCAGACTTTCTATATATTCTTTTGTTACATCGTCAAAGTTAAATATCCCATTGATCGCACCGCACTCTACGGCCATATTGCAAATCGAAAAACGCGAATCCATATTTAAATGTTTAGCGCCGGGACCATCAAATTCCAGAGATTTCCCCAATGCTCCGTCGGTACCCAGCAGGGATATTACGTACAATATTACATCTTTACCCGAAACCCATTTATTGGGTAGGCCCACCAACAAGACCTTAATTTGCTCTGGCACCTTAAGCCAAGTTTTGCCTAAAGCCATAATTCCCGCGACATCTGTACTTCCCATTCCCGTAGAAAAGGCACCCAGAGCACCGTAGGTAACCGTATGAGAGTCCCCTCCTATGATCAAATCGCCTGGCTTTACTATTCCATCTTCCGGCAAGACGACATGTTCAATTCCATAACCTGCATCGTAAAAGTGCTTGATCCCTTTTACAGCAGCAAAATCGCGCATTGTTTTGCACTGTTTAGCAGACGTCACGTCTTTATTGGGAGTAAAATGGTCTAAAACTATAGCTATCTTGTTCTTATCGAAAACCTCTCCATCGCCCATTTTATCAAAGACCTCAACCGCCACCGGTCCGGTAATATCGTTCATCAGTAACATATCCACAGTTACATCAATGATATCCCCCGGTTTAAAGTCTCCTTGCTCGCTATGAGCGGCAAGTATTTTTTCGGTGATGCTATGACCCATTAGTTATTACCTCCTTATTAAACGTTAAAATCCATATATACTCTTATTTAATCTTAATTTTATATAAAGTATTATAATATTAAAAGAAATATATTTTGAATATTATTGGTTCAGTTTAAATAAATTAACAAATTTTTCGCCGAATGATTGTATTTCATCTTCCTTGGACGAAGTCATTAAGCTAATTGTAATTGCAACAAAGAAGTTTAAAAGCATGCCCAAAACACCACCATGTATACCTAGGAATCTAGGATTACCCGACAAACTCATACCTACAGCCACAACTCCACCTACAAGCATACCGGTAATTATTGCAGGTTTAGTTGCTCGAGACCAATATAGACCCAACAGGACTGCAGGAACTGCTTGTAAAAGTCCTTCAAACTTAATCTCCGTTAGTCGCCATATAGTAGTCTTTGGTTCCAAAACCAATATCATACTTACGATTAGTATTACAAAGTTAAACCAACGAGCAACCCTTGTTGCTTTTAGGTCCGTAACATTAGGATTGATAAACCGTCGATAGAAATCTCTAATGATTATGGTGGTTAATGAAATCAGAACTCCGCTTGCGGTTGAAAGTGTAGCCATAAGAATAGCAGTAAACACTATAGACATAGCCCAATAAGCAAATGTCGACCTTTGCATAATTTGTGTCAACATCATTGGTATTACTTTTTCTGTGTCCATTCCCGAAAGTCCCAATATATTTGCCGCGGCTATAATACCGATGAAAACAAGTATTGTAGGAGTTACAAAAGTTAAGACGGCCATTCTAGCTAATGAATGCTTCAAAACGTTTTCATTACGTGACGCAAAAAGCTGTTGGATAGAATGTGCATACATTGCACCACCTAAACCAACCAGCGCCATGGTACTTGCCCAATTCAGTATTCCTCCCGACGATTGGGGCGGAAGAACCTTCGATGGAGAAATTTCCAGCAACTTCTGAACCGATGAGCCGAGCCCACCAAAATGAATCCAACTGTATATAATTAAAAACAAAATTCCCAAAAACATTATTCCACCCTGAATCGCTTGAGCTAGCATCGCCCCCCTCATTCCACCTATTGCAACATATACGGCAATAATCGATCCTAAAACCACTACTCCACTCCAATAAGGTATATGGGAACCCAAACCAGCAAAAAGGGTGCCGCTAGCCTGAAGTTGCTCGATAAATTGTACATATATTCCCCAGAATAGAAAAATACCAGCTATAAAACAAAGAGTTTTTGATCTAAACCTATCCTCCAAGAAATCGAGTAACGTTATATATTTTCTTCTATGGGCTAGCACATATAATTTAGGTATAAACAGCATATAAGCAACGGGAATCATGACCATAAAAACAGGAAAAACGAGTTGCTGAAAGCCAATCCTGTAAGCTCTTGCCGTATATCCGATCATGCTGTTACCGCTATACTGTGTGGCAAATAGGCTTAAGGCCACAACCAATGTGCCTACGGTACGACTAGCAAGGAAATAATCCTCCATTGACTCAGCCTGTCTCTTTTTAAATGAATACCAACCAATGTAAAGCATTACAATCAGAGAAATAATCAATGTAACAATTGGACCAACCATGCTAACCATTTATCTTCCCCTCCTTAACTCTCTAACTCTTATCTTCATTAGAAATAAAAGCTTCCAAATTCCAATGATTCCTTGTAACGTCAATGATTGATAACACCAAACATACGAGAAAGACGATAATTAATAGAGCCCAAAGAGGTATGCCGAGGACCAATTTTTCTCCCATGCCCTTCGGGAAATACCACGGTACAAGTAAGATGTATAGCAATATAAACCTACCCCATACCTTCCAATTCATAGGATCTTTAATCTGCTCCATTATCAATATACCTCCTTCACTATATATTGTTAGTGCTTAAATGCTACATTAATCCCTTCCTGTAGCATATTCCTTTTCTTTCTCTCTAATAATATTCAACCCAACAAGCTCATTAAATTCGTTAAAGGGAATCATTTCGTCGATCATGCCAGCAGTGGTCCCCGTAGTTTTAAGTTCCTTCATCAATTTAGTAACCGCCTTTGCGATAACGTATGTAGAGGCTACACAGAAGATCACTAAGTCATACCCCAGGTCCTCGAGTTCTTTTGCCGTTAATAACGGAGTCCTCCCATGTTCAAGCATATTGGCCAACACGGGCACATTAAAACTTGATGTTACTTTCTGCATTTCTTCAATAGATTCTGGAGATTCTATAAAAATAATATCTGCACCTGCTGCTTCGTAAGCTAAGCCTCTTTCTATGGCCGCATCTATTCCAAAATTAGTGCGGGCATCTGTTCTTGCCATTATCATAAGGTCGTCATCAACTCTGGCATCACAGGCCGCTTTAATCTTTCCAACCATCTCTTCCTGCGAAATGATTTCCCTGCCCAGCATGTGACCACACTTTTTTGGAGCTACTTGATCCTCAAGTTGAATACAGGCAACCCCAGCTTTTTCGTATAAGCGTACGGTCCGTTGAACATTAATGGCATTTCCATATCCAGTATCTGCATCGGCAATTACAGGGATACTTACGGCCTCAACTAAGTTTGCAGCTCTAATTGCCATTTCTGTTTGCGTCAAGAGTCCTACATCTGGTTGCCCTAACACACTTGCCGAGGTCCCATAACCAGTCATATACACTGCCTCAAAACCTTCCTTTTCGATTATCCTCGCCACAAGAGGATCGTGAGCTCCTGGCGCAACAAGTATTTGGTCCCTAGAAAGAAGTTTACGTAATCTGCTCGTCATTTTATCCATTTAATAAACCCCCTTTAATCACTAGTGCATCTTCTTAAAGCATAATAGCTTTCTGACCTATCTTTCTTGAATTTTTCAATATCCTTGGCCTTTATGTAATCTATAATCCTAAAGTGATATTCTGCTGTTTCAGTTAAGTTAGCATCCAGTAAAAATTTATATATTCCCAAAATGAGCAAAAGATATATATCTAAAAGCATTTTTATTGTCCATTTGAGGTCCGCTTTAAGCCAAAGATATTTGTGAAATTCAAGGTCTTTCTCGAGAAAATTACCCAATATTAACTCCTTAGGCTTATCACTCATAGCGATCATCTTCATCTTTTGAGCAATCCCATTAAGGTGATTAATATCATCCTCTGTTACTGCATCCCGAACGATAATATCCTTAAAAATGCATTCCTCTAACATATATCTAATGGTATAGATTTCTTCCATGTCTCGTTTTGTAAATTCTGTTACACGAGCTCCCTTGTGAGGTACTATCTGCACTAATCCAATAGCTGCTAACTCCCTTAAGGCTTCCCTAATAGGCGCTTTGCTTATGTTTAGTTCATTGACTATAACCGATTCATTAATCCATTCGCCCGGCTCATATTTGTTAGAAAACAAAAGCTCCATCATCAAGCGTTCTCGTACTGCCATAGTAATGTTTTTATATGGCAGTCTATTTGGTAATGAGAACCGCTCTTGCATACTCCTTGCATTATCCAACGTTTTCACTTAACCCCCTTTTTCATAAGAGCATACTTTTTATAATCGAAGGTCGAATTCGGATGTATTCAATTATTGACACTCAATTTATCATCGCTGCATTGTTTTTGCAATAGGCATTAATAAAAAAATACAAAATACATGTATGTAACTTTTGCCACTAGTATTGATATAATTCTTCTCGTAATTGACGACGGTAAAAATCCGAACACACTAATCGATGCCTGTTTAAAAATACAAAAAGAGGCAAGTTAGCAACTTGCCTCTTTTTGTATAGAAACAGCAGTTGACTTGTATTTAGCCCAGTATGGCTTTTAAATCCTCTGCCGGAGTGGTGATAGGTTTGAGACCCAAATTTTCGCTCAAGTAGGAAATCACTTTGGGCTTTAAAAAGGCAGGAAGGGTTGGGCCAAGGCGCATATTTTTGATTCCAAGGGCAATAAGGGACAACAAAATACAAACGGCCTTTTGCTCGTACCACGATAAGATAAGCGATAAAGGAAGGCTGTTGACATCCGTCTCAAAGGCATCGGCTAGGGCTTTTGCAACGACGATCGCAGAGTAAGCATCGTTACACTGCCCCATGTCGAGCAACCTCGGGATGCCCTCAATATCGCCAAACTCCAACTTATTGAAGCGATATTTGCCGCATGCTAAGGTCAAGATAAGACAGTCTTTTGGTACGCTAGTTGCAAATTCAGTGTAATAATTACGCCCCGGCTTTGCCCCATCGCAACCACCTATGAGAAAGAAGTGTCGGATCTTCCCCTGCTTGACCAAATCAATGACCTTATCAGCTACGGAGAGCACGGTATTTCTGGCAAAACCTATGGTAATGTAATGTTCTGGTCCATCTTCGGAGAAACCGGACTGGGCAAGCGCCGCCTCAATAAGGGGAGAAAAGTCCTTATCGGGACCAATGTGGCGTACCCCCGGCCAAGCCACTAGACCTGTGGTAAAAATTCGATCCTTGTAAGAATCCTTTGGTTTTTGAATGCAGTTGGTCGTCATCAAAATTGCACCCGGAAATTCATCGAATTCACTTCGCTGATTCTGCCAGGCACTTCCATAGTTTCCTACAAGATGGGAATATTTTTTAAGTTTCGGATAGGCTAAGCAAGGAAGCATCTCTCCGTGAGTATATACGCTTATGCCCTTGCCCTCCGTTTGTTTTAAGAGAAGATCCAAATCCCTCAAGTCATGACCGGAAACAAGTATTGCCTTTCCCTTTACAGGGGTTACCCTTACTTTGGTAGGTTCGGGATGGCCATAAGCTTCGGTATTGGCCTCATCCAGAAGCTCCATTACCTTTAAATTAAAGTTCCCAAATTCGATAGCCTTTTGCAATAATTCCTCTTCCGTAAAACTATCTTTGGAGAGGTAGTCCATGAAAGCATGAAATCCCCCATAAATCTCATTGCTTTTTTTGCCCAAAATCTGGGCATGATCTGCATAGGCTGCGCTCCCCTTTAGGCCAAACAAGATAAGGTCGTGTAGTCCCCCTATCACATCTCCCCATCGCTGAGCTCGCGATTCGGGATTGACCTTTTCTCCTTGAGTTAATAGTCCCGATCGGTCTTTTGCCAGCTCAAATGTCGCCGGCCCGTTTAGCTCATCTGGCGTTATTCCCTTTTCCTTTGCTGCATTGAGGTAAAGATTTCGAGCCTTTTCCCTTATCTTTTCCGCCTTACGGATCATTTGTTCCATGCTATCCTCGTCGAAGTTAACATTTGTCACCGTAGTAAATAAAGATTCTATTACGAATGAATCGATTTCTTCGTCGGACGCACCTAAAGCTCGCGCCCTGTGAGCGTACATGGAAATACCTTTAGCGACGTGTATGAGCAGGTCCTGAAGATCCGCTACCTCGGGACTTTTGCCACATACGCCAAAATTAGTACAACCACTCCCTTGAGCTGTCTGTTCGCATTGATAACAAAACATGCCTACTCCCCCTTTTTAATTTGCTTTATATCTATATTTAATTGTTTCTTTATCTTTAATGTTACCATCGATTCCAATCACTATTTTATTTAAAACTATATCCCGATTAACTTCGCTTGCAACGGATTCCGCTATTCTCCATAATCCCCCACAGCAAGGCACTTCCATGATTATTACAGTTATTTCGGGCGTCTGATTTACCTTAAAAATTTGAGCTAATTTCTGCCTATAAAGCTCGGCATCATCAAGTTTGGGACAACCTATGAGCAAAACTCTTTCATCGTCTTTCAATATCGTCTTTTGAAAACTGTATAACGAAAATCCCGTGCAATCCGCAGCCAACACGATAGAAGATCCTTTCAAATACGGTGCATTTACCGGTAACAACTTAAGCTGAATTGGCCAGTTCAAAAGCCTAGAATTGTCATCGGCGACGCCCTGTTCCAAGCTTTCTGACATTCCTTTATTGCTATTATGACGAATATCCATAACCTTGCTTCCTGGGCACCCGCAGGGAAGGAGGTTTTCTCCATGGCTCGGTTCTTCTGCAGCTCTTGTGTATTCTTCAGCTTCCCTCAACTCAAAGGATATGGCCCCCTTCGGGCACTCACCGATACAGTCTCCCAAGCCATCGCAGTAAGACTCGTTTCTGAGCTTGGCCTTCCCCTCTTCTATGACTATTGCGCCCTCATGACAGGCTTCGGCACATAGGCCACATCCGTCACACTTATCCTCGTCAATTTTTATTACTCGTCGCAATACCCTTTGTTTCATCGAAAAGATCACTCCTTACTAAGTCAGCTAAAGTCCTGCTGGATAGATATTTTATAAACTCTTCGTTAATTCTTTTGAGCATTCCTCCAAAAATACAGCTCCCAAAGGGACAATGCTGTTTGTTTATCAAGCAGTAGTCTGACGAAGGCTTCCCCTCTATGGCTTCATAAACTTCGTAGAGGGTTATTTTTGAAGCGGGAACAGCGAGTTCGACACCCCCGCTTGGACCACGCAGGGAATTTACCAGTCCAGCCTTGGTCAACCTTTGAAAGACCTTCGCTGCATGTTGTTCGGATACGGATATCATCTCCGAAAGCTTTCTTACGCTTATTCTTCTTTCATGTAGTGCAAGTATTCCCATTCCGTGCAGTGCAATCGATGCAGCTTGTGAGATTTGTACAACTCCACCCTTCATCCTTCGACCTCCCTTCCTATTTAAGGATTATGGTACTTCAATTCCTATTTGTCAAGAAAAAAAATTTGGTCTTTCAAAACTCCATCTGAGATCATCAGAGATACGTCAGCTTCGATAAAAATTTTTCGTTAAAATTTTCTTTTTCTATATCGATGAATTCAATTTTAGATAAGATACGATCCAATACCTTGAAAGACTCTCTGCCACCCAATACAAACCTGACTCCCCCGCTCAATGCAGCGTTTCCGAGACACTTGACCTCACCCGTAAGATCCTTTGGCAACAGGCCTATACCAATAACATCTTCGGGGTTTAGGTAGTTTCCAAAGGCCCCCGCTAGGTAAACAGCGCTTAATGATTCGCTGCTCAAGCAGGCCTTTTCCAATATCAAATCTATGGCGGCAGAGATCGCCCCCTTCGCCAGCTGAACCTGTCTAATATCAGATTGGGTCAGGGCTATGCCATCGGCGATCATTATTTTTCGCCTGCCTTCTTCTCTCACTATCAGCGAGGCTATCGCTTTTTCTCCTATCTCGTCTGGGTCTTTGATCCTTCCTGTATCATCTATCAATCCCATTCTTTTAAATAGGGCAACTGCGCTTATAACTCCGCTCCCACATAGTCCTTTGGCAATCCCTTCTCCTATTGTCAGTGCCTTTATGCCATGTTCGCCATCTTCCTCGAGAGAATAAATCGCTCCATCGGTTGCAACCATTCCACAGGAGATCGCACCACCCTCAAAGGCAGGCCCGGCCGCTGCGGAAGTGATAAATATTTTCTCATCCAAAATCAGCCCTATTTCCCCATTCGTTCCAAGGTCTATCACGAGGCATGGAATTTTTGGACCTAGGGAAAGCAACTCAAAAAGCACGGAGATCATATCTCCGCCCACGAACTTATCGACTATAGGCATCGACCAAATCCGACCTGAAGGATGCATTGGCAGTGCCGAAAACTTGAAACCTTCGGAGCTTAAAATGTTCTTAAAGACCGGCACATAGGGAGTCCTGGACAGAGGTTTAGGGGATATCCCCCAAAAGAGATGTTCCATAACAGTGTTGCCCAAAATCAGAATCTCAAATACCCTTTCCTTAGATATATTTGTCTCTTCTAAACACTGTCGCATCGACATTGCGATGGAGTCGATCAACATTGTTTGCATCTTTAATAAATCTTTTGGGTTTGTCGCTTTAGAGATGCGAGAAATAACATCCGCTCCAAAACTCCTCTGAGGATTCGCAATAGTGCGACGCGAAAGCATCTTACCGATCTTCAAATCTAACAGAACGATAGAAATAGCCGTAGTGCCGACATCACAGACGAAGGCACAAAGGGGTTTTTCCTCATGCCCAGAAAAAATCGCCACATACTCTTCGTCAATTTTAACAATACTGCCCCTCCAGCTCTCCCCTTCCTCCCAATATATTGACAGCTCCTGCAATGCTTCCGGCCTTATCTTCAATTCGTCCTTTCCCAATGCTTTAGCAAGGGCTTCACTCACACTCCCTGCCACTAGATCATCCCAGCGAAGGTTCACTTTTTCTTCCATTACGGAAGGATGTTGTAAAATGAAATTTTTCTCGAAAAAGGCGGAATCGATGAGTTTGCTACGTGAGTCAGTTTTAAAATCGTCTACAATAACCTCAACATTGCCTTTAACAAAAGCCTGGCAGGCAAGACGCCAGCCCAGACCCAAGATCTCGGGCCCTAATTTATCAACCTCTTCATCAGACGGCTCTGTCAAAGCCCCTCTGACCAAGACGCGACATTGCCCGCATTTTCCCTGCCCTCCGCAAGCTGCGTCTAAAACGATGCCGGCGGAGATCAAAGCATCGAGCAGTGACGTATCCGGTTTTACAGTAACCTTTCTAGTGATTCCTTGATATGCATATATGACATCGCACAACTTGGGAAACTTTTTGTCCATTTCGTTAAAGACCCCTTTGCAGCTTATAATTTAACGACTAGTTCTTGCCTTCGCAATCGTAGGTCTTACTCAATTTCTTAACGGCAGAAATGACTTTACGATAATCCTTGGCCTCCATTCCCAGATGGGATAGGGCAAAATCATACCTCAAGGGATCATCGGGACGAAAAAGCCTGAAGGCTTGCGTAAGTTCTATTGCAGCTTTTGCATCAGGAGAAGCCCTCTTGATCCATCCCAATTCCTTTCCGAATTTCCACATGTGCACATCTAAAGGAACTACCAAGTTGGCAGGTGTCTCGACTGTCCAACCCCCCGGATCTACATTATCCTTTCTAACCATCCACTTTAAAAAAAGCCTAAGCCTCTTACACGGGCTATTTTTCCATGGATCGGGGATTAGAACGCTTATATCCTCAGGCGATGCATTTCTAAGGGCAACAGCAAAACCAACAGCAGGGTCCGAATCCCCAGCTTTGCAATGCTCATAGAGAGACTCTAGCGAGTCATATCGTGCAATCAAAATTTTGCAGGCATACAAAAGGCTAACAATATCGCTTCCCTTGACCCACCTATGTTTAAATCCCTTGAGCTTCGCCATTAAATAATCCACAGGCACTTTCAAAAGGAAATCTCTAGGATTATCTTCCATTATAGCGACGACTTTCTCAATAGATTTTATGATCTGAGAAACTCGCCCGAAAGCCAAGGAGGCAGCAACAATCCCAATTATCTCCCTTGCACGAATATCATCGAAACTATGCAAAAAATAGACCGGGTCTTCTCTTGCCTTCTCTTTATCGTTATATTTGGCGTAAAGCATTTCCAAAAACTCGACCAAAGACAAACTCATTTCACCCTTAAGCAAAAGGGCGCTCTTCGAGCGCCCCACTTATTTCATAATTAAGCTTTGTTGAAGACAAAGGTCGGCGCATTCTTGGGTGACTTTCCGCCCTTTATCAAACGATAATTGGCATACGTTAGGGGCGTACCGCTTTTTATGGTCTCAGCTAAAACAACCTCTGCAACGAACAGCTTATGAGTATATACTGGAATTATATCTATGACCTTTGCCTCAATAACGGCAAGGGCGTGGTCCAATACCAAGGGCGCGCCTGTTTCGCCAATCTTGTATTGACATTGAGTCATTTTATTTATATCTCTCCCGCATTTAAACCCAAAAGTCCCTATGAATGGCATTGGCGTATCCTCTTCCAGAACCGACACTCCAAAGGCCTTGTTCTTTTCGACCAGCTCTGTAGTCAAGTTATCTTTGTGCAAAGCTACAACCACACATATGGGATCTGCAGTAACCTGCATCAACGCATTTGCTATCTGACCGTTCAACCTTCCTTCGCTGGCCCCCGTCACTATATATAGCCCGTAACTTAGGGTAAAGAGAGCCTGCAAATCCACCTTATCGACACCCATAGACCTGCCTCCTTTAGAAGACTCAGCTAATCCTCACGAGATCCGAGCGCCTGATCCAACATTAATATAACGCTTGGGGAATCTCCGGCGAAGCGCAGCTTTTGGACTATCTCTTCGGCATTGGCCTCTTCTTCGACCTGTTCCTTGACAAACCATTGAAGGAATTCGAAAGTTGCATGGTCGTTAGCTTCCCTCGCTGCATCTACCAAACTGTTGATCATTTCAGTTACTTTTTGTTCGTGGGCGAAGGTGTCTTCAAAGACCTCCAAAGGCGAACTCCACGAGGACTTTGGAGCTTCAACAGGCAACATCTCGACCTTTTCACGCCTGTCGTTTATATATTCATAGAATTTCTTTGCATGATCTATCTCTTCCTCGGCCTGTTTTTTCATCCAGTGGGCAAAACCCTTTAAATTGTTGGCATCAAACCAGGAAGCCATTGACCAGTACAAATAACCTGAATATATCTCTCTGTTTAGTTGTTCGTTAAGCATTTTGAGCAATTTGCGATCCAACATAATTATCACCCCTGTATTCATATTTAACATATATTATTATACAGCAATTTCGCTAGTTTTTTGAAATCGTTTCATGAATCTCTTCAAGCATACTCCTGGCGGAGATCAAACCGCTGGCCGCAGCCTGTATGACCCCCCTGGTAACACCCGCTCCGTCCCCAGCCGCATACAAGCCTTTTATCGAGGTTTGCAATTTCTCGTTTAAGGAAAGCTTCAAACTATAGAATTTGACCTCAATACCGTATAACAAGGTATATTTATCGTTCACATGGGGTATGATCGACTCCAAAGCCTCAAGCATTTCTAAAATGTCCTTTAGATGTCTGTATGGAAGGGCAAAGGATAAATCACCCGGCTCGGCTTCCGCTAATGTCGGTTTCACCAAGCCCCGTTCAATTCTCGAACGAGTCGATCGTCTGCCTAGTTTAAGATCGCCCAATCGCTGCACCAACACAGAACCGCCAAGCATGTTCGCCAGTCTTGCAATATGAACACCATAACCGTTGGGATCGTGGAAGGGTTCTGTGAAATTAGTGCTCACAAGTATGGCAAAGTTAGTGTTGTCTGTGCTTTTGCTTCTGAAGCTGTGGCCATTCACGGTAACGACGCCGCCATCGGACTGAAACTCCGTAACGACTTCTCCGTGGGGACACATACAAAAGGTCCTAACCTGATCATCAAAAGTCGGGGAATTGTAGATTGCCTTAACTTCGTAGAACTGTTCCGTCAACTCCTCGGCCAACTCGGCAGGAATTTCTACCCTCACGCCTACGTCGACGGGAAGGGAGTCTACTTGAAGGCCAAGCTCTTTGCTCGTCCGTTCCATCCAGGGAGCTCCCTCCCTTCCGGGGGCCAGCAAGACGAGTTTTGCGTTCAGCTTTTCGCCGCTTGAAAGTTCAACGCCAGCTACTCCTCCGTCAGCAATCAGTACCCTCTTTACTTCGGTGTTCATCAATATGTGAACTTTATCGCACAATTTGCAATATATATTGCGCAACACTTCCTTCGTGCGATCTGTGCCTATGTGCCGTATCTTCGCAGGAATGACATGCAAACCAGCTACACGGGCTTTTTTGATAACCTTAGAAGCAAATTCCGGATCCGGTTCGAACAAAGGTGCGGAATCTGCTCCATATTCCCTCCAAATGGAATCCACTTCGTCGAGCAAGGCAAGAAGCCTTTCCTTACCGATGTATTTCTCTAAATTTCCTCCAAAGTGAGGGGTCAACGTTAATTTACCATCGCTAAAGGCTCCTGCGCCTCCCCACCCGCACATCAGGCTACAGGAATTGCAATGAGCACAGGTTCGAACTATGCCCATTTTCAACGGACACGTTCTCTCGTCAAGCGTCTTTCCTTTGTCTATTAAAGCCACACTTATTCCTCTGTTCGCCAACTCAAGGGCAGCAAAAAGTCCGGCCGGACCTGCTCCCACCACAATAACATCGTAATAATTTCCCACACTCATCCCTCCATCATAACTTTAAGACGGCTATTTGATATTTTAAAAAACTTACCAGAAGTGGAGGATGAAAATATCCTCTGATAATGATAAAGTATATAAGGGATTTATGCGAGTCAAAAAGTTACAGGAGGTGAAGTTGATGCATGACCTGACAGCAAAGTGCGCAGACATGATAAAAAAGGCACAAAAAATATGTCTGCTTAGCGGAGCAGGCATATCCACAAATGCCGGAATCCCCGATTTCCGTGGGCCAAAGGGGTTGTATCGCACGGCCGGTGTAGATAACCCGGAGAGGATATTTGACATATCCTATTTTTATCGTGACCCCTCGCTTTTTTATAAATTTCACAAGGAGTTCTTGAAAGCCCTTCAACAGATAAAACCGACTTTCTCGCATTATTTCTTCGCAAAGTTAGAGGAAAAAGGGAAATTAATAGGCATAATTACCCAAAACATCGATTCCCTCCATCAAAGGGCCGGGGCAAAAAAAGTTTACGAAATACACGGAGGCGTATGGGAAAGTTATTGTCTCAAATGTGGTAAAAAATTTAATTACGAAGAAAGTTTTAAGAAAACCATGGAAGAAGAAACCCCCCACTGTGATAGTTGTGGAGGAGTAATAAAACCGGACATCGTCTTTTTCGGCGAGCCCGTTAAATACCTTGACAAATGCATTGAGCTCGCGAGGGAAAGCGACCTATTCTTCGTTGTCGGCTCGTCCCTTGTGGTTACCCCCGCGGCTCTGATTCCAGCCGAATGCAAGGGGACTATAGTAATAGTAAACAAGGGTGATTTTTCCACCACCTATCTTCCAATGGACAGGGTAGACCTGGTAGCCGACGAGGACATTGATGCATTCTTCAAATCTATTGACGAACATCTAAAACACGATTAGGAAGTGTCTAACATGACGAAAGTGCAAATTATGTCACTGTTTACGGTTCTCCTTTTCTTTCTTTCTCCTAGCCATATCGAAGCAAACGTTCTTCCCGTCAAGATATATGTCGATGAAGTCAAAAATGAAACAGAGCTTAAAATATATGAGAATCGGTTTGCAATAGCCCAAGACATTCTTCCGGAAAAAATTAAAAACGAATTTATCAGATTACTCAAGCATTCGCCCTTAATCGATGTCGTACCTGTTGATTCATCCGACTCAACAATGGCAAAACTTTCTCTAAGCAGTTTTGTGCCCAAACGAAGTAATAATTTGGGCACCACTACAAAGGCCAAAATACACCTAAGAGCTGAATATTACGAACCGGGAAGTACCCAACCTAGAAGATGCGAATACTTCGTTACAGATTCAAGATGGAAACCACTTTATGAGGAGGATGTTTTCAAAACACCCTGGTGGGATCGTTTTGAAAAAACCGTCTACTGGCAAGGGATCAAAAAGGCGCTCAGGGAAGCAAAAGATGACCTTTATGCCGCTCTTGCAGGTCAAGGTGTTAGGGGACGAATAATAGAAGCATCCGACCAGAGAGGACAATTTGGTCAAAAGAGGTTCTTTTGCAATTTGGGCTTTAGGGATTCTATCGGCAAAGGCGATACTTTATTGGTAATCAATCAGCGCAGATTAAATTCAGGATACGACTATTACGAAATAAAAGGAAGATTAAAGGTCATCACTGCATATGAAAATTTATCACTCGTAGAAGCGATCGAGGAAAACCCCAAAGACCCCATCTTGTCGGGAGACGCTGTGTTGCTTTCTATCAATTAAACTCTTTAGTTTCCTTAAAACATTTCTCACATATCCCGTAAACTAAAAGTTGCTTTCCTTCGACATGACACCCCGGAGGAACTTCCACAAAGGGAAGCTTGTCTCCTCGTAAACATTTCATGTTCCCGCACTTTAGGCAATAAAAATGGGGGTGGCCTCCTGGGCACCCCGGTTCGTCAAGTTCGTGAATGCAAAAGTACCATCGACCATCTATGCCAAGCACCTTATGCACTATACCCGCTTCAACCAAAATGTATAAAGATCTGTACAATGTAACCCTGTTAATCTCACTTAAAAGAACGTTTGTCTGTAGATCACCATGCGATACGGGTTGCCCTGCCATCATTAGCGCTTCGCAAATGAGAATTCTCGCTTTTGTGGGCCTTATGCCAAAAGTTTTTAACGTTTTCTTTACATATTCTCGATTCAACATTTCAACATTTGACCCCAAAAGAACAGTTAGGAAAAGAACATGTCGAGCAACGCCTGCACAGGCCACCTATGCCAAACCTCGAGATCTCCTCGAAGGTTGGAATCAGTCCGGCAAATATCCTAGGCAAAACCAGGTCTAGACTGGTCCATTCATCGTGGACGACACACGCAGGCGCTCCAATGATGACCTTTTCTCCCTTCATTCCCACCATAAGCATTGAGCCTGGCAATACAGGTATACCCTTGAATTTTACCTCGTCGCAGGTCTGTGCAATGGCTCGCGGAGTATTATCATCGGCATCGACGCTCATTCCCCCTGTGCAGATGATCAAATCTGCTCCACTATTTAAAAAGTTGCGTATTGCTTCTGAAATCTCGTATTGGTCATCCCCTGCGATGTTTTGTCCCAGTAAACTCCCTCCGAAATAAGCTACTTTTCTTTCAAGCTTAGACCTGAAGGCATCCTTTATTATTCCGCTTTTTATTTCCCCTCCAGTCGTTACCAATCCGACCTTGAGAGGGTTGTAGGCCCTAACCTCAAATGTAGCCCCTACACGCAGAGCCCTTTCAAGCTGCGCTCTCTTAACGGCAAGTGGCAAAATCCTAAAACCCGCCACCATGTCTCCCGGTTCCACCATCGTGTAGGGATATAAAGTGACTACCACCCAGTCGGGATCGCTATTTATCATATTTACTTTATCGGGATCGAAGTAAAGAAGCCCTCTGAAGTCGGCTATTAAATTACACCTTCCCTCACTTGGGGCTGTTAATTTCAATCCTTTTCCACATATTGCCGACCCTAAAGCTAAAGCAGCATCGTCTTCATGCACTTCATCTTCTTCTAATTCCAGAATAGTTAAATGTTCTCTGCCCATAGACCTTAAAATCTCTATGTCCTCTTCTTTGATGACATGTCCTTTCTTGAAACGAGGCCCCTTATAACCCATCTCCACATCTATTTTTGTCAAGTCATGAGATAAAATATGATTTATTGCCTGGTTCAAATCTACAATTTTTTTGCGCACTTTCAAAATCCTCCCTATCGACCGTTTTCCCTTCACAATCCCGCCTTTGCCTATAGTCAGACTATGTGTATATTTTATAATAAAACGAAACACAACTGGAGGAGGTAATCAAAATGGATCTGACAATCATCGAATCTCTTAAGAAATCCCTTGAAACGGGGGAAAAATGTGTATTATGCACAATAATAGACGAAGAAGGTTCGACGCCAAGAAGCGTCGGATCAAAGATGCTGATATGGGAAAACGGGTCGATAGTTGGGACAATAGGCGGAGGCGTATTGGAATATCACGTTATACAGGAAGCATTGAGGTTGTTCCGTGAGGACAAAACAACTGCTCTTTACAGCGAAGAATTTACGGCCACAGAGGTAGATGACCCAAAAGCCGCCTGTGGCGGTAAAACGACAGTATTTCTTGAACTTATCGGGAGAAAAAAAGAACTCATTATTTTTGGAGCCGGACATGTAGGAAAAGCCATAGCCCGGGTAGCTAGCTTTCTAAATTATTCAGTAACCTTGTGGGACGAAAGAGAGGAATTCGCAAATCCAAATAACGTCCCTTGGGCACAAACAATTGCCTGCCCGCTCGATGATGCTTTCGAAAGATATCTGTCATTTCACAAACTAACACATGTCGTCGTTGTAACCAGAGGGCACTCTCTTGACACAGAGGTCGTCCGCAAACTCGACGGAAAGACCGCTTGCTACATAGGAGTGATAGGCTCCAAGCGCAAGATAGCCGTGATGAAAGAAAACCTGCTAAAAATGGGGGTTTCCAAAGAGCTGGTTGACAGATTATATGCACCCATTGGACTTCCCATCAAGGCAGAAACGCCTGAAGAAATCGCTATATCTGTTATGGCTGAAATCATTGCTGTCGATAACGGAGCAAACGTTAAGGGTCTGCGTCAGCCTCTTGATGTCTGATCTTTAAGATGCTCTCCGCCAATTTAAGGTCCTCGAAGGTGTCTATGTCAATGCATACTCCCTCGTCATCCACGGGCACTAAGATTCTTTCTTCCGGCGGCGGCATGAGATCCTTTAATGTGTGATCAAAAGAGGCTGAGTGTATTGTTTCAACTATGGGCTTTGGGATCAGAATCGGATGACTCCTTTTTCCGTTAAAAACAGGCTGAACCACCTTTAAGGGGTGCCTTTCGGATAAAATGGCCTTTATCGTAGCGGGCTTGACTAAAGGTTGATCGCCTAAGACTATCAGGACATTTTCTATATCTTTTGACAAAGACAATATGCCGGTTTTTATCGAAGAGAACATCTCTTTTCTGAAATCGGGATTTTCGACAATATTCAATCGAACGCCATACTTCGATAATTCCTTCTTCAGCTTATCTCCGTCATAGCCTATTACGACCACTATATCTTTTGGATCAAAACCAGAGGCGCGGATTAAATCTAATGTCCAAAATATGATTGGTTTGCCCAAAATAGGTCTTGACATCTTCTCGTAACCCAAACGCCGTCCTTCGCCGGCAGCCAAAAGGATTGCCTTGATCAAATAAATTACACCTCACATACAAAAGAGGCGGGTTATAACCCGCCTCTTTTGTCATTTATCATATTTTTACGCCTATGCCCCGCTCCTCGTCGGTACCGGGAATCAAGCTATCGCATACGGCTGCACAAATGCCCGCTACAGCCATCGGTGTCTTCAATATAGCCCATATTACTTCTCCAAGAACTCCTATGGTCGAAAAAATAGCGTGGTTTTGCTCTATCCATCCAGGAAGTCCAAGGGCCATTAAGAAGGCAAAACCAACTATTAAAACATTCCTCTGGCTTCCCATATCAGCCCTCATCAAAACCTGGATTCCAAGAGCACCTATTACGCCAAAAAGCGATATATAAGCTCCACCAATTATCGGACTGGGAATGGTGGCAACAAGAGCACCGAGCTTTCCTATTGTGCTCATCAATATTAATATAACGGCTCCTGTCCTTACAACCCAGCGAGAGGCAACGCCCGTCAAACCGATTAGTCCGATATTTTCCGTATATGATGTCGTTGCAACACCACCCAGCATTCCCGAAATTGCACAGTTTACCCCTTCGGCACCAATACCTCTGCTAATGGTCTCAGAGGATGGATCGTCCAGCCCTGCAGCATAGGAACAGGAGTGATAATCTCCGATTGACTCGATCATAACCGCGAAGAAACCGGCCAAAGCTGTACCAAATGTTACAACGCTAAACTTTGGCGCACCCCAGGGCATAATTCCAGTAAACCTAAACCACGGAGCCTTGATAACTTCAGTGAGATCTATATATGCCGGATGCCCCGCAGCGAATAAACCGGTCACTGACAGGATTAAACAAATAAGATAAGTAATTACTATTGAAGTCAACACAGAAAATATATTGAGGTATTGTTTTTTCGTCACGAGGCTGAAAAAAAAGATCAAAAACACAACCAATAACGACACCGGCCAATAGTTGGCAGCATTGAACTGTACAGCAGTGGGAGCAAGGGAAAAGCCTATAGCCATAATTGTGGGTCCGATAACTACGGGAGTTATAACTTTCCTAATATATCCAACTATTTTGCTGTATCCCAAAAAAGACAGGAGCAATCCGCCGCTTATCAGGGCACCGCCAATATATTGCATGATCACGTTAGGCCCCATTGCCTTATAAATGCCAATTATAGTCATTATGGGAGGGATAAAGCTAAAACTTGACCCCTGAACGATCGGAAGGCCGGAGCCAAGCTTTGGATGCGTTTGGATCAGCGTAGCTATCCCCATGGCCAGATATACGCACGAAATAAAAAATCCTATCTCCGCTCTTGTCATTCCCATCTCAGGACCAAAAATGAGCGGAACGAGCGTAGTGGCTCCAAAAAGTGTCAAAACATGCTGAGCACCCGCCAGTACCAATATAGCTGGCGGAGGAACATCGTTTATGCCATAAACAACTTTCTTTCTAGCCATAAAAATTACCTCCTTCTAAGTTTTATTTTTAACTTAGAAAACATTTCGAATTGTACACAATAATTTTAAAAGACGCTGCATTACCCCCTTTTATCTTTTGCTGATTTTAATTGCTTCTATCCCCCGCAAGGCCGCTTCTGCAGCTGCCCTACGGGGGTAAATAAAGGTTAATCCCAGGATTTAATTGCTTGCTTGTAATCCTGTTCCCTGGCAAAGGGATATTCCCAAAAATCTACATTGCCTTTTTCATCGAATTGCTTTATTGCCTTGTATACTCTTTCTCTCGTAAAAGGATAGCTGTGTATGCGGACCTTTAAGGCGTTAAATAAAGCATTTCCAATTGCTGGTGCCGGTGAGATCATGGAGTGCTCCCCAACCCCCCTGTTGCCATAGGGAGATATCTCCTCAGGGGTCTCTTCCCAGAAATATTGAATTTCATCGGGTATGTCCTTTATTGTAGCTATCTTGTAATCAGTGAACGAAGGAGTGAGCAGTAAGCCTTTATCGTCGTAATACATTCCTTCCATTATGCCAGCAGATATGCCTTGGACGGTTCCACCTTCTATTTGTCCTCTTACGTTCAATGGCGAAATAGCCTTGCCGAGATCATAGCCGCATACAACTTTATTGACAACTATTTCTCCGGTATGAGGATCAACTTCAAGGTCAACTCCAACAGCACCTACTGTAAAATGAACAACGCTTTTGGGAGACTGCCCTGTTTCGATATCAGGATATATTACATCAGGTGGTACAAAATGTCCTCTTCCTATTATGGGTCCACCTTTATATTTACCGTCGGGCATCTTGAAGCCGTTTTGAATCTTCGTATCAATCGGCTCAGCCTTGCCAAGCTTTCTGCACTTGACCACTCCGTGTTCAATGGTTATTTCCGACTGGTCACACTGCCAATATTCACTATAAAGCTGAATCAATTGATTCCTTGCATCCTCGCACGCAAGTTTCAGAGCCATACCCATGGACCAACAAGAACGGCTTGCCACAGTCTGCCAATCGTAAGGATGGCTTTGCGTGTCTGGATAATAACATTTTATCTTTTCAATAGGAATGCCCAATTCCTCTGAGGCGATTTGGGCAAATGATGTGTAAACTCCTTGCCCCATATCCATCGAGGCAGCCAAGACCTTAACGCTCCCATCCCCCAAAATTTCTACTGTAGCTGAAGACGCAGCATCGGCTGGCATGGCAGGTGCTTTTATGGCAAGGGCAATGCCCTTCCCTCTTTTCCAACCATTACGCTTGGCCGGTTCCTCTTTATTAATGCTTATACCTTCGGCCACCTTTTTGACTATAGTTTCCAAGGCATGGTTATGCATAGGCATTCCGGTACAGGTCGGCAAACCAGGCTTTAGCAAGTTTTTGAGCCTAAATTCCACGGGATCCATACCCATTTTATGCGCCACTATATCCATGGCCATCTCAAGAGCGCTCATGAACTCTGGCATCCCAAAACCCCTATAAGCTCCACCAAAGGGTTTATTGGTATAAACTGCATAGCTATCAGTCCAAACATTAGGTATGTAGTAGCACCCCGTCGATGTATATCCAGCACTTCTTACCGGGTTTGCACCATATTCAGCCGAAATCCCTGTATCGAAGTAAAAGGTATTTTTAATTCCCAGTATTTTCCCTTCTTTGTTGACTGCCATCCTTATCCGGGCCACATAACCTTGTCTAACCCACGAAGAAAGCATTACCTCTTCCCTAGATATAAATAACTTGATGGGCCGCCCCTTTAAGTTTGGGTGCGTCGCCGCAGCAAGACACAAGGCCTCTATGGTCATCCCTGCCTTACCGCCGAAACCCCCTCCAATGGGCGGGGCTATTACCCTTATCTTGCTTAGCGGCAATCCCAATGCATCAGCTATGATATCTCTGGTTGTGAAGACGGACTGTCCTGCCGTCCATATAGTTATTTCCTGAGATACAGGATCTTGAACGCACACGCAACAATGAGGCTCGAGAAAGCCGTGCGCTATCTGCGGATACGTTACTGCTTCCTCGAAAATGTAATCTGCCTCCTTGAAGGCCTTATCGATATCGCCTCGTCTAACTCTAAACCAGTTAGCTATATTAGTACCTGGTTGAGGAGTAATGAAATCTACGTGCTCGTAACTTCCCAATTCAGGATGCACCAGCACCGAGTTATCGGTGGCAGCTTTGACTGGATCAAAGACAGCCTCTAGCTCCTTATACTTAACAGACACCTTGAGAGCCCCTTCTTCAGCAGCTTCCTCGCTTTCTGCAACGACCAACGCCACTGGCTCACCGATATATCTGACCTTTTTTATGGCCATTGGGCTTCTATCCTTCAGATAGAGGCCGAACCTATATGGGAAGTCCTCGCCAACGATGACCTCTTTAACTCCGGACACCTTCAAGGCCTCAGCTTTATCGATGGAAATAATTTCACCATGAGGAACAGCGGAACGCACAGCCTTTGCATAGAGCAGAGAAGGCCCAAACTCAAGGTCATCCACAAATTTCAAGGTGCCAGCAGCTTTTTCGGCGTCGTACATTCTCGTTACCCATTTACCTACGCCACTATTAGTCACAGTCTGCTTCATATGTACTCCTCCTCACTATTCCCTCATCATGGCTGCTGCCTTTTTAACAGCCCTGATGATAGAAACATAGCCAGTGCACCGACATAAGTTACCGCTTAAGGCTTCCTTAATGTCTTCATCCGAAGGGTCTGGATTTTCATTTAAAAGGGCATAAACGCTCATGATCATGCCTGGAGTACAAAAACCACATTGGATGGCCCCTTCCTCAATAAAAGCCTTTTGTATCGGATGCAGCTCCCCATTGGGGCCTACTAATCCTTCGGAGGTAATAACCGATTTACCCTCTACTTCCGGCAATAACATCATACACGACTTCATGGGAACGCCGTCGACTAAAACAGTACACGTGCCACACTCGCCTTCTTCGCAGCCTCTTTTGACGCTTGTTACGCCATGAGCTCTTAAAGCCCTAAGAAGCGTGGTCCTAGGCTCGCCAACGTATGTGGTTGCTCTTCCGTTTAATATGAAGTTTACCTTTATCTCGCTCATGACATCCTACCTCCCCGAAGCCCTTCGATGCACGTCGCTAAGGCCTTGATGGTCAACTCTCTGATCATATCGAGCCTGTATTCCCTAGTGGCACGAACATCGGTGATGGGGTTTACGCTCTCTGCTACCTTGTCAGCTGCATTACGTATAGCTGTTTCATCTAAAGTCTTTGTTCCTTTCAAGTACTTCTCTGCCTCTAAAGCACGTATAGGTTTGGGTGCAACGGCCCCGCAAGAGATTCTGAAATCCTTGCCATTTTGTTTATCGACTACAACACAGGCAACGCTAGCTTGTGCCAGGTCCAACGCATTGCGCCTAGCAAGTTTCACATAACAGCCAGCGGCTTGTGCCTCGATGTGAGGAACGTAAATATGGGTAACTAGCTCTTCCTTTGATAGTACAGTACGCCTAGGACCAGTTATAAATTCTAAAATTGGAACATCTCTTTCTCCATCGGGACCAGCAATATGCACCACCGCATCGTAACAACATAGCGATGGCACTAAATCGGCTGACGGAACTCCACCGGTGACGTTGCCTACAAAAGTAGCTTTATTCCTTATTAATCGATCCGAATGGGAAAGGCAAGCCTCGTAGATAGCAGGAAAAGATCTTTTTACCTCGCGATTTGCCAATACCTGATTGATAGTTGCATTGGCACCTATTCGAAGGCCCTTATGCGGGTAAAAGGAAACGCCGCTCAACTCAGCAATTCCCGTGATATCGATCACTATTTCAGGTTTTATCAAATGCTTTTTCATCCAAACTATCAAATCTGTGCCCCCAGCTTTAATGACACTACTCGAGCCATATTGAACGAGGAGTCCTATTGTCTCTGCTATGCTTTTGGGTTTAACGTAATCAAACTGAAGCAACATTACACACCCCCTCACATTTACACTAATAGGGCGCAGATGCTTTGCGCCCTATTAGATGCAAGACCTATTCTTCGGTAAAGGCTACAATTCGACTGATACAAGACTCTCCGCCCTGAAACTTCCATGGGAAGCAGCCCACAATAACCCTCTTTCCTAAAAGCTTATCGATATCTCCGCCCAAGCATTCGGCATGAATTATATTATCTGGGAATAAAGCAATGTGCATTATCTGATAGTCCTCGGCAGGAAACATTTCGTCCAGGGTCTTGTTGTATTTCTTTCGCATATACTCGTCAGCTAATTTTGCGTACTGCGGCATCCACTCTCTTATCTTGGTGTTCATTGGATGATCAGCGGATCCGCAATCTACACCGATCCATTTGATCTTCTTCTTCTTGCACCACTCAGCAAACTCCTTGGTTGGGCCCGGATGCATGACCATGTAACGCACTTCGTCCGCTTCAGGCTGATCGAAGCCATAGCGATGATATCCTGTATTGATTATCAATATGTCGCCTTCATGGACATCCGCTCTTTCCTCTATATCCTTAGATGTATAGACGCCAAAGTCCTCAGCAATATCGGAAAGATCTACCACTACGCCGGGCCCCACCAAGAACCCCTGCAGGGGAAGGCTGGCTATATCGTCACCATGGGTGCAAAAATGAAGTGGTCCATCCAAGTGGGTACCGACATGATTTGAATGGGTAAGCAGCTGCCCGTTGGCACCATTAGGAGCGAGGCGCTTGAAGAACTTTACCTGAAGCGGTTCATAGGTCGGCCATGGTGGAGTGAGCTGACTGATGGGTATTGAAAGATCATAAATTTTAACCCTATCCCAATTCTTGGGTATTAAGTTTTGAGACAACATCTAAATCCCTCCTTCTTGTATTTTACTCTGCTAAATATTTTTCAACATAATTTTCCGCTGCTTTAACGAAAGCTTCAATGGGAGTCCTAACTATACCAGCCCCAACCTGGCCCACACCAGGTTGCTTGTGAGCAACGCCAGTGTCCAAGACAGGGGATATACCAGTTTCCGCAACCTTCAAAACATCGATTCCCGTGGGTGTGCCGCGAAAGTTGAGATAGGGGATATTAAACATGTTATTTTCGCTTACAGTGATCTCGTACATCTCCAGCGTGTAGTTAACGGCATCCTGCGGGGTACCTCCTATAAACTGTACTATTGCAGGCGCCGCCGCTAAGGCAAAGGCTCCAACCCCCAGGGTCTCCATTATTGCGCTATCCCCTATATCAGGGTTCACGTCCTCCGGCTTGAAGCCCGGAAATAGCAACACCTTAGGCACCGCTGCAGGGGCAGTAAACCATTTATCCCCCAGGCCTGATACCTTTATCCCGAAGTCAGTTCCGTTTCGTGCCATAATCGTTACGTAGCTTGATCCTTCTATCCCATGAGCCGGTTCAACTGAGGCCTTAGCTGCTGCCATCCCTAGGTTAAGGAAGAAATGATCGTTGCTATCCAAGAATCTGACAACTTCGGCTAGAGCCTTGTTGTCGATGCTGCTCTCAACCAAGTATGGAAAAAGGGTGCGCAAAAACAGCGATGTGGCTGCCTTGTTACGATTGTGCAGCTCATCCCCCATGTGCAGTGCTTGAGCTATCAAATTTTTCAGGTCTATGGTATTGTCAGAATCGTACGCCCTCTTGATACCTGCATTTAGGATAGGATACAATACCTTTTCCATCCAGCGTAGGCGATCTATTACCTCCTGAGAATAAGCTCCATACCTAAGCACTTTTCCTAGGCCTTCGTTTTGCGTGACGTAAGCCTCATTATTGAATGTCTTATTCTCCACAATAAATACAGGCATGCTTGGGGAAATGACTCCAGCCATCGGGCCTACAGCGTGATGGTGATGGCACGGATCAAATTCTACCTCTCCCTTAGAAGCTATTTTTTCTGCCTCTTCCGGGGTGCTTGCCCATCCTTCATACAACATGGCACCGATAATTGCGCCCTTTAACGGGCCTGACATGCGCTCCCATTCTATGGGAGGTCCAGCATGCAACAGCATTCTTTCACCCATTTCGGGAATAACCTCTCCTGCCAGGCCCATACCCACAAGCATGGGCCTGGCTGATAGCACACGTTCCAGCGCTTCTTTATTAGCTTTATTAACATCGACCATAACTAATTTGCACCTCCTTCACGCAATTTTCTGAGCTTCGACAAAAGATCTGATTTCAAAGCCGATGGCCGCCAATCCACGTGAACGACCTTCGCATCCTGCTTTTTCAAGTCGTGATAAAATTGCTCAATTCCTATGTTAACAACTATAGGCCCATTTGCTAGCAAATCCTTCATTGCCAATCCCATCATCTCCTTTACTGCAATAGCATACAAGCAAGGCGCGCAGCTTGAGCGTTGCTGTCGGCTAGGACGACTCCTACGTCTTCTAATATCTTTCTTTGACTTGAAGCGATTTGCGGATCAGCTTCCACTCCGCAGACATACCCGACAAAAATAACTCTATCGCCAACTTCCCTTTTCACTTGCGATATAGCAGAGGCCAGTTGCTCAGCTGGACTTTCATGACATCCATAGCCAAGCACACAATCAAACAAGATAACACCAACCTCATTTTCTTTCGCCTCTTCAATCATCCTCTTAGCCCTAAAACTACTGTCCATCATCGGATGAAGGCGTCCTTGAGTAAATTCATCTTCGCCGTAATCAACCATGCAGTTGCCGATGCTTTTCAGGCTATCTGGCAACTTGTATCGTTCGTCCAGAGGGGCGTTGCTATATATGGGACCTAACAACTTACTTGCGACCAGCTGAGCCTCATAGCATAAAGTCCCTCCAGAGTACAGGCCACGCAAATACCCTTTTCTTTTGCCAAAATGCGATGCCAATTCTTTCAAATGTTCATACTTCAGATTTAAATCCTTCCTTGCAAGATCAGGATCTGTGCCATTGACTACGGCAGCAGTCACAGCAGCGGTCTCTTCAAGTTCCTTGCAGAAATATATAGGAGGACGGTCACCTTCTAGTTCTCCTCCAATATAACCCAAAACGGCAGGCTTATTTCCTGAAGCTAATCGTTGGAATATCTTTTTTTCCACTTCGGCCGCTGGTGGCTTACCAACCATCACTATGACCTTGACATCATCGCTTTCCAAAAGAGCTTCAATGCCCATAAGCGATGTTATGCCACCTACCGCTTCTTTTACATCTCTTCCGCCAGTTCCGATAGCATGCAACACCCCAATACCGCGATGAGCCAGCTGAACATGCACCTCCTGCAAACCAGTACCTGCAGCCGCAACCATACCCACAGGCCCAACGGGGCAGGCATTGGCAAAACCCAATCCAATGCCTTTGATAACAGCCGTACCACAATCAGGCCCCATGACCAATAAGCCCTTCTCCTTGGCTATATTCTTTAGTTCGATTTCCTTTTCCAACGACACGTTATCAGAATACAACATCACGTGCAAACCCTTGTTGAGGCATTCCATTGCTTCATCGCCGGCATACTGACCAGCGATCGATATCAAGGCAAGGTTTGCTTCCGGTAACATCGAAAGGGCACCGTTTAAGCTCTTTGGGAAATATTGCTGACTTATCTCAGTGGTCTTCCATGGCGGATTGCTCAAATATTCCTTAGCTTTTGCGATAATCTCATCGATAATTTCTTCGTTCGCTTTCACAGCAATCACTAAATCTGACGGGCGTAAATCCAGCCCTGATAGGTCAAAACCGGCAGCAGACATTATTTTTATATTAGCCTCTGTGGCCATGTTCAGAGTAGCATCAATAACGCCATCGATCTTCGTCAATTCCTGAGCCACGCGCATTAAACTGACGCTATCATAATATACACCGCGCACTACTTCCACCCGTTGCATCTATTTTTCGCCTCCTAAGAAAAGCTGTTACATATTGAAACAGCATGAAAAAAACCAGATATCCAAGCTCTGCCAGACGTATGCCCCGTGGACATAAGTTCATTCAAAGCATCCTCTACTTCGCCATCAGCCCCCCTTGACAATGCCTCCAGCAATTTCCTCGACCTATACCAGGTGAGACCACAGGCCGCATCGTACAACATACAACTTGAAAACCAAGTTGTCCTGCTTTCGAGGTTTCGGAATGATATAACATTCTCAAAATTATGCCCCATCCACCTCAATGCTATATGCATTCCTGTCAAAAAATCATCCCCTGCCGGAGTGCTGCCGGGCCCAAGGCCCACTAGGGCATCATAACCATCGTTATCAAGAGTAAACAACAAAACTTCGAGTTCGTCATCCAACAACATATACCATTCTCTAAACAATGCATCCCATCTCCTGGGTATGCTGCTAGCTTGTGGTATATTGGGGTCATATATGACTGGCACTTTCAAGTTTTCACTGTCAATTAACAAATTATCGGCAACGTCATCAAGGGAATCAACTAGCAAACTGCGTGGCCCCATATCATTGTAATCCAACACCAAAGAAAATCGCCAGCCATCTAATATCAGGTTGCATGTCTTTTTGTAACGTTCCTTAAGGTGAAAATCTCCTCGCAACTCCCAATCAGAGCTTTTGCCTAAGATCAGATTACTCCTTCCTCCTCCAATGCATTAACATCATCTGGCGTCATGCCAAGGTACTCTGTCAGCACCTCTTCATTGTGTTGGCCAAGTACCGGAGCCGGAGACTTAATCTTCCCGGGAGTCATGGAGAGCTTAATGGGGATCCCGGGCAATGTAAAGTTGCCGGCTACGGGATGAACCACGTTAACAATCATGTCCCTGGCAAGCACATGGGGATCTTTGACCACATCAGCTATATTGCTTATCTTTCCGGCGGGTATGCCTGCATCGTCAAACTCCTTCAACCACTTTTCAGTAGGACATTCGATGAATGCTTCTTGAAGCAGAGGCTCGAGATCCGCCCAATTGGCCACCCTGTCGGCATTGGTCTTAAAACGAGCATCTTCGTAAAGGTGAGGCCTATTTAAGGCCACGCATAACCTTCTCCAAAGCTCATTGTTTCCACAAGCTATATTGATATGCCCATCCTGCGTCTTAAACGTAGCAAAGGGTGCGATGGAAGGGTGCCTATTGCCTATTGGTTCTGGGGTAACGCCTGTGGCCACATATCTTGCTATGGCATTCTCCAATATCGCCACCATACAATCTAGCATAGCTACATCTACGTATTGTCCCTTTCCGCTAGATTCTCTGTGATGCAACGCAGCAAGTATGCCTATGGCGGTGAACACCCCAGCAAATATATCGGCAATTGAACTTCCAACCTTGGTAGGGGTGTTTTTATCCGGTCCCGTAATGCTCATTATGCCCCCTAATCCTTGGACGATCAGGTCGTAAGCCGGTTTTTCGCTCAAAGGACCGTACTGTCCGAAACCAGAACATGACGCATATATGATACGCGGATTTCGAGCTGCAAATTCCTCGTAAGAAAGGCCAAGCTTTTCCATTACACCTGGCTTGAAATTCTCGATCAATATATCTGCTTTTTCCCCCATCCTTAAAGCTATCTCCCTGCCCTTGGGGTTCTTTAGATCCAACGTCACGCTCTTTTTCCCCCTGTTTATGCTCATGAAGTAGGCACTCTCACCCTTTACGATGGGAGTAAAGGCTCTAGAGTCATCACCTGTTTTGGGTCGCTCTATCTTGATAACCTCTGCTCCCAGGTCAGCCAAGATCATGGCGCAGAAGGGGCCAGCCAAGACGCGTGTAAAATCTAAAACTATTACACCTTCCAATGGGCCTGACAACATTTACACCTCCTGTTTACCTATAGCTGTAAGGAATCCTCTTTGCAGGTTCAAAGGCACATTTGCCCTTTTGCAAAATGCCCTTGTATGCCTCAAGATTTCTATCTTCGATATGATCAAAATACTGTGGCGAGGAACTGTTGGGCGTTATGGTAGATATGGGGTTCGGATCTAACGTCGCCCATATGAACTCATCAGAACACCTGGCCTGGGCAAGTTTCATGCCACTTGGATGGACTATCATAGAGCCCCCAAAATATTGAGCACCGGACGCATCAAAACCTACGCTGTTCGTGGCAATTACATAAACGTGATTATCGTAGGCTCTCGCCTTGTTCGTCAGCTCCCACTGGTCGAAGGTGCGCAGGAAAGCAGAGGGCCTGCAGATTACTTCGGCCCCCATTAGAGCAGTAGCTCTAGACAGCTCGGGGAAATCGCCGTCGTAGCATATTATTATCCCAATCTTTCCAAGGGGAGTCTCAACACAACATGGCTCATTCCCTGGGGTAGTCCAACCGCCCCCTTCCAATCTTTCTGAAGGAAAGGGATGGGTCTTTCTATAAACTCCCATAACACCACCAGGACCTATCAAAGCTGCACTGTTATATATAACTCCCTCTTTGTCTCCGCGTTCATAAGTAGGGAAAACTATATATGTGCCAAGCTCCTGTGCCCACCTTGTTACCTCATCCGTAAATTTCCCAGGTATAGCATCTACAACATTCCAAAGGGCTTCAACACCTCCAGCAGGGGAAAAACCCGTGGTAACCGATTCAGGTAATACAATAAGATCGGCAAGCGAACTCTCATGACACCTATACACCCAATCTTTGGCTATCTTCATGTTCTCTTCTGCATCCATAGGTTTAACAGCAAACTGTACCGAAGCAGCAACAAAACGCTTCATCGCAACTACCTCTCTCCTTGGCATTCCTGATAAATTATGGAAGATTGATTAATATAGTACAATATAATCCTCATTTATGACATGTCAACTAGTAACATATGTTATAATTAATTTTAATTACTATATGACACCATCATAGAAGGCGGTGATATGTTGCAGGTTGCCGATTTACTTAATAAAAATATGTTTCCGGACTTTAGAGTCGCCGCCGGCAGCAAAGGGTTGATCAGGGAGATCACCTCAGTATCCGTGCTTGATGCCCCAGATGTCGACAGGTGGATGAGAGGTGGAGAGTTTCTCATTGGCAGCGGCTATATCTTTAAGGACGATCCAACGGAGTTTACGCACTTTTTGGATAGGGTAGCAACAAAGGACATTGCTGCCGTCGGAATAAAGCTTGACAGGTTTTATCACACCTTGCCATCTGGAATCATCGATCAGGCGAACAGTTTAAATTTACCACTTATAGAAATTCCGATAGACTATAGGTGGACTGACATCATCGAAACCGTCACATTATATATTTTAAACGAAAAAAACAAGGACGTCTTGCGTCAAGATATAGAGGTCGCCCAGTCATTACAAATGTTAAATAATGAAGAGGACATTAAAAACCTTATAGCACTGATTGCCAAAGACCTGGAGAGGGATATGGTGGTAAAAGCACCGCGTATTCATATCTTCAATCACTTTGCAAACAACGACAAAGAGAGCGACAACGGAGCATATTTAAATGTCTTCGATACGCCTTCCTTAGAAGAGAAGCCTCTTCCCAAAAAAGGAATAATATTGGCCAATCTTTCGCTTAAAATGCTAGACAAGCCAAGGTGGGTTGCTTGTTACCGTATCGATGGAGAACCAAATGTAGAGGTTGCACTGATTCTAAAAGACAACGAACACTATCCATCCATCAGGCAAAACAACTCGATGTGGCGTATAGTATCTTTGCTAAGGCTTGCCCAATTGGATGCTGTCCTTACTTTAAACCAACATGATATAGAAAAAGAACGCTTCTTAGAAAGTTTATGTTTGGGTTTATATAATGATTTGGATATTATAATGCATAAAGCAAACGAAATGAAACTTATATTACCAAGTAAAGCTTTTGTCATGATGGCTACCCCAATAAATGATAAGTCTACTACTAAAGAGCAATGGAAACCTCAAAGTTCCTTGAGTTACAGGTTGGGAAACATATGGGTAACTATACATTCACACAAAGATAGAACTTTTGACTGGACTACAACAGCAAAGATCAATAACTATTGGATATCTCTAGGACAGAATGTTGAATCGTTGTTAAATTTGAACAAATCTTACCTCCAAGCCAAACAAACGTTAAACTGGATCAAAGAGTTTAAATGTGAGCCAGGGGCATACCAACATGGAGATTTATCGCTTCATGCATTGCTTGCAAATTTGGACAGCATTCCCGAGGCAAAAGAGCTACATCAAAGATACTGGATGCCTTTGATGGAAGTTAAGGCACGCTCAAAAAATACCATATCACTGGATATAGTTGCAAAAACGTTGATACAGGTGGATTTTAATGTAAAGGAAATGGCAAAAATATTACATATTCACTATAATACTGCTCGTAAATACGTAAAAGAAATAGAACATGTACTAAACATAAAGATGGATAGCAGGGAGCATAAAATCGGACTAGAACTTGCCTATTATATTGACAGCCATAAGAAATAATATATTAAAACAACAATAATACCGACATCTACTCAAATATTACGAATCGAAGCAATGATGTCGGTATTATTGTTTATAGTTATATCGTAACAGCTTACGCCCTTTTAGAACACGCAGATAGCGTGACATTTTTGCCATCTTTAATTACATAGCGCGGTCTTTCGTGTTCCCATATGGCTTCCCAAACTGTCCCTGCATTCAGGACAACCAGGTGGGCGGTCTTACCCTCCTCTAATCCATAATCGTCGATCCCAAGCGCCTTAGCTGCTCGAGTAGTGATCATATCGTAAAGGACATTCATGTCATCAAAGGTAGTCATCCACAATAGATGGGCAGCCAAAAAGGCAACCTCAAGCATGTTATTTCTCCCGAAGGGATAGTAAGCATCCGCAATGTCGTCTTGTCCTAAGGCTACATTAACCCCCATTTGATATAATTCTTTAACTCTAGCATGGAGTGGCCCTGTATGTGGATCGCTCACAACTCCAAGATCGGCCTTCCTTATCAAAGCTGAAACTTTTCTAAAATATGGTTCTGGATAAAGACACATCGCCCTTGCGTGTTGAGCGGTAACGCGTCCACTCCACCCCTCTTTAATAGTCTTGACGCATAACATCTCAAGCGTTTTCAAGGTTGGATCTCCAGCATCGTCAATCAACATTGATATATCTTTATTATAACGCTTAGCTAACTCAAACATCTTATTGATATGCTCTATAGAATCTTTATCAGTATACTCTATCCAGGGTATGCCGCCCACAACGTCAGCTCCGAGTTCCAAAGATTGCCTTACGTACTCTTCTGCGCCCGGGTCACGTATAACACCATCCTGCGGAAAGGCAACTACCTGAAGATCCAATGAATTTTGGAATTCTTCTTTTGCTTTTAAAAGGGCTTTTACGCCTTCAAGTTTGGCCTTCGTGTCTGTGTCGGCAAATGCCCTTATATGGGTATTTCCGTATTGGATTGCCCTCATACAAGCCTTTCTCACGTTATCGATAATCCACTTCTCATCGTATTTTTCCTTAACTCTGGCAGCCAACTCAATGGCTGTCATGGCTCCGCCCATAGAGCTTCCTTGATATTGCTTTAAGGCTTCATCGCCTATCATTGAAAGCGTATATACTTTACATAGATGCAGATGTCCGTTTACGAAGGATTCCGTCACCAGCCCGCCGTCTGCATTCAGCATCTCAACCGCATCGTTACCCAGGTTAGAACCTATTTTAACGATCTTACCGTTTTGTATGCCTATATCAACGATATCGCTATAATTGCGGGTTCGTGCATTTTTAATTAAAATATCGTACCTCATCTAATCATGCTCCTTTTTAGTTAAACTAATGTCTTTAATTCTTTCTGCGCGAGCAGCGCAGCTTCCAATATGCTTTCATAACCAGTGCATCGACAGATGTGTTTTCCCAGTGCGTCTTTTATGGAGGTTTCATCGGCATCAGGATTTTTAGAGAACAGCGCATACAACCGCATTATTAAGCCCGGGGTACAGAAACCGCACTGAACTGCCCCAGCTTTTATAAAGGCTTCCTGAATAGGATGCAGTTGGCCTCTCTTTGCCAATCCCTCTATAGTTAAGACCTCACTACCCTCAGCCTTCTCAGCAAGCACAGTACAACTGGTTACAGGTTCTCCATTCATTATTACAGTACACGCACCGCATTGACCGACTCCACATCCAACTTTTGTTCCCGTCAGCCCAAACTGGTCTCTTAAAACATCTACGAGCATTACCCGACCATCTGGTATATCGATCTTACCGGTAGCTTTTAGCAATGCGGATCAAAGCAGCCTGGCACCCGAAAGTCCAGGATCCTGCAGCATTGCCCATTCCGGTCTCTGGGTCAGGTTCCGTAAGATCGACAACTCTGTAATATCCAGTCGTTTGAACTGGAATCCCTACGGTTAGACAATTTTCATAGGAGTAGCCTCTAGCTAGGGAGCTAATGGGAATTCTTTCTCATGTTAACTTATGAATGCAATATTGGCCATCGTAATCAACATGACTTACATCACTATGAAATACCAAAGAGGCATTATACTTGAGAAGCTCAACAGCCTTACGACATGCATCCTGTATCGCTCTCCCACTTCTATATGTTTGCATCGATGCAACAGTTTGCCACTCCCAAGGGCTAAACTGAGTATCTACATCCTTATATACATTTATCTTGCAAGCTGGAATGTTCATAGCTTCTGCTGCTATTTGAGAAAAGACTGTGTGTACTCCCTGCCCCATCTCTATTCCGGAAAGGTTGATAAAGATGCTTCCGTCAACATTCATTTGAAGATAACATGTAGAAGCAGCATTGGTGGACATCTTTGGCGATTTCATCATGGCAGCCAGTCCACACCCATAAAAATAGTCATCATCTTCCCTGGGCACGTTTTCAGTACTTAGTTTCTCAAATCAAGTGCAACGCTCTTGGCCATCCTGATGAAGTATTTCTAAAAAAAGCTTCCAGAGGAGTTTTCCAGCCAAGACACTTTCAGGGTCTATCGTTAAGAAGGCGGACAGCTGCGTCCACATCCTTATAGCTAACTTGAGTCATGCTTTTCCCCTTGGGGAAGAACTGCCGAAGCAGTCCATTCGTGTTTTCCTTCGTTTGTTCCTCGCTCCCAGGGGCTGTGAGGATGGGAGAAATAGACTTTGGTTCCCAGGGCATTTCCTATTTCCTGGTGTCGGGCAAATTCTTTGCCCTTATCGAAAGTAATGGTTTCGCAAGGTTTGCCTTCCAGAAGCTTAGTGACAATTTCCAAAAGGGGATCTGCATGCTTTCCGGAGAGTTTCCCTGCCAGAGTGACAAGGCATCCGGTTCCATGTTTTCCGAGCACTCGGCATTCCAGGTAACGTTTTTTGAGCAGGAACTCCACTGTATCCAGATAGGCCTCCGTTACGGGAGAGTTTTATGCTAATAGTGCTTTTATGACAGCCTACTTCGTCGGTTATGTCTGTATAACTCAGTTTTTCTTTCAGGGAGAATATCTTTTCTCTCTCTTCTGCGGTAAAATGATGGTAGCTCATGGCAGAGACTTTTATCAATAGGTTTTGTCCAGAAACAATGTTAACTAAGTGTTCTGCTGTTGGCTTTCTTTTTATCATTAAATCTTGAAAATCTTAGCCCCGTTGCACTTGTAGTTTAGATCTAGTAATCGCATCCTCGCTCCGCATACTCCCTTAAAACTCTCTTAAAACCAGCTGCTCCAACCTTTTCTGTAAATTCATATGGTACATTTAACTCATTAGAGGCCTCTATGCATCCTTGATGTACTGCCCCATCCCAAGGTTCTTCAATGGGCGTTTGAAAGATAGCGGCCATTTTAATATTTTTTGCTTCAGCATCTCCCATGAAAAAAAACAAAATGAAACAGCACGCCGTTAATGCAATTACCTTTAACTTCATAACCCTATCCCCCCTTGCAATTTCTAATTCAAAAAATATTTTGAATATTTAAAGTAGATTGAATTAATTATATACGAGGACCCAGAATAAAAAAATATCGACATCTGACATGATTAAGCCTCATCTCATGGATAGATGTAACAATTTTATTTTATCCCCAACACAACACAAAGGCAGGAAGCACACCTATGCTTCCTGCCTTTGTGTTCCTTCCGGCATATCAAAATAACCGGCATCAAAATATAAAACAGGCACATGGCAGCGACCTACTCTCCCACGGGTACCCCCCGCAGTACCATCGGCGCTGGAGGGCTTAACTGCCGGGTTCGGCATGGATCCGGGTGTTTCCCCTCCGCTATGGCCACCATATGCCTGTTTCAAACCTTTACTCAAAAATCGCTAGGGAAAGAGGAAAAAAGTATTTAAGGACAAGGCCTCGGTGTATTAGTACCGGTCAGCTGCACCCCTCTCGGGGCTTCCACCTCCGGCCTATCTACCCTGTCATCTCCAGGACACCTTACCTGGCTTCCCCAGTGGGGGGTCTCATCTCGAGGGAGGCTTCCCGCTTAGATGCCTTCAGCGGTTATCCTTTCCGAACATGGCTACCCGGCTCCTGCAGCTGGCGCCACAACCGGTACACCAGAGGTTCGTCCACTCCGGTCCTCTCGTACTAGGAGCAGCTCCTCTCAAACCCCCTACGCCCGTGGTGGATAGGGACCGAACTGTCTCACGACGTTCTAAACCCAGCTCACGTACCGCTTTAATGGGCGAACAGACCAACCCTTGGGACCTGCTACAGCCCCAGGATGCGATGAGCCGACATCGAGGTGCCAATCCCCGCCGTCGATAGGAACTCTCGGGCGGGATCAGCCTGTTATCCCCGGGGTAGCTTTTATCCGATGAGCGACGGCCCTTCCACTCGGAACCGCCGGATCACTAGGACCCACTTTCGTGCCTGCTCGAGCTGTCGCTCTCGCAGTCAGGCCACCTTATACCCTTACGCTCTTCAGGCGATTTCCATACGCCTTGAGGTGACCATCGCGCGCCTCCGTTACTCTTTAGGAGGCGACCGCCCCAGTCAAACTGCCCACCTGACACTGTCCCGCCTTCGCGGTTAGAACCCCAGCACATCAAGGGTGGTATCCCAAGGACGGCTCCACTAAGGCTAGCGCCTTAGCTTCACAGCCTCCCACCTATCCTGTACATGACGTACCAAAGTCCAATATCAGGCTACAGTAAAGCTCCACGGGGTCTTTCCGTCCCACCACGGGTAACCGGCGTCTTTACCGGTCCCACAATTTCACCGGGTCTCTCGCTGAGACAGCGTCCAGATCGTTACACCTTTCGTGCAGGTCGGAACTTACCCGACAAGGAATTTCGCTACCTTAGGACCGTTATAGTTACGGCCGCCGTTTACCGGGGCTTCGGTTTAGAGCTTCGCCAAATCGCTTTGGCTAACCCCTCCCCTTAACCTTCCGGCACCGGGCAGGTGTCAGGCCCTATACATCGGCTTTCGCCTTTAGCAGAGCCCTGTGTTTTTATTAAACAGTCGCCTGGACCTGGTTTCTGCCACCCGCTTCGGCTTCCCCTGTTAAAGAGTACACCTAACGCGGGCACCCCTTCTCCCTAAGTTACGGGGTCAACTTGCAGAGTTCCTTAGCGAGAGTTATCCCGTCCACCTTCAGTCTGCTCAACCAGCCCACCTGTGTCGGTTTAGGGTACGGGCACCCTGGCTCCTCCCTAGAGGCTTTTCTTGGCAGTGCAGCGTCAACGCCTTCGTCTTATAATTAAGACTCCCCATCAGGTCTCGAGGTTAACGAGCTCTCGGATTTGCCTGAAAGCTCCCCCTACTCCCTTGGACTGGGCATTCCATCGCCCAGCGCGCCTAGCTCCCTGCGTCACCCCTTCGGTACAAACGTTGCCAAGGTGGGGCCGGAATGTCTACCGGCTGTCCATCGGCTTCGCCCTTCGGCTACACCTTAGGTCCCGCCTAACCCTGGGCGGATTCCCTTCCCCAGGAACCCTTGGGCTTCCGGTGAGCAAGTCTTTCACTTGCTTTAACGCTACTCATACCGGCATTCTCTCTTCCTGACGGTCCACCGCACCTCACGATGCGACTTCGACCCGACAGGAATGCTCCCCTACCATCCGAAGGCTTAAGCTTTCGGATCCGAGGCTTCGGTTGCGGACTTAGCCCCCTACATTTTCGGCGCGGAAGCGCTCGACCAGTGAGCTATTACGCACTCTTTCAAGGATGGCTGCT